>NZ_BAAAQI010000016.1:0-130113 GCF_039531585.1 Streptomonospora arabica
CCTCATGCCCGTTCGTGGTGCTCTCCGACGGGGCAAGGCGCATCCCGCACCGGCGAAATGCCGGTCCGGGATGCTGGCGCTCCCATCGACGCGGCGGCTCCCCACGGTCGGGCGCACCTCTGCTGCAACGGGCAGCGGGCCGCACCCCCGCCGGACGGGGGTTGCGGCCCGCTGCTGCAGGAGGCGGCGCTGTACGCCGACCTCACGGAGCTACTCCTCGGTGTAGGCGTCGTCCATGTCGGCCAGCACCGCGTTGGGGTTGGCCTGGCCGGTGAGCAGTTCCTGGACGCCGGTCAGGTGCACCGACTGCACCTCGGCGTTGGGCCAGCGCTGGTCCATGAACGGCACCGTGCGACCGGAGTCCTGGAACTCCTGCGTCGGCGCAAGAACCGGGTCGAGCTCGTAGGCGTCGGTGGGCATCCCGGGCAGGGCGCCGGCGGTCTCCGCATACAGCGCCACGCTTTCGGGCTTGGCCATGAAGTCCAGGAACCGCTCGGCCAATTCGGGGTTGGCGGCCTCGGCGTTGGCCCCGTAGGCGCCGCCGGCCGCTCCGGGCATCAGCGTCTCGTCGGGATCGTCAGTGGCGGGCAAGGCGAACATGCCGAACTCGGTGTCCTTGGCCTGGGAGCGCAGCTGGTTGAGGCTGGAGGTGACCTGCACGACCGCGACCGCGTCGCCGGTGGCGACCTGTTGGAGGGAGTTCTCGAAGCTGGTGCCCACCGGGTCCTCGTTGAAGCAGCCCTCCTCTTTCATCTGCAGGTACTGTTCCATGGCGGTCTGCCACGCCGATCCGGTGAAGGTGGCGTCACCCTGCTGCATGCGCTCGGCGAAGTCGGGGGTCTCGCCGTAGACGAGGGTTGCGGCCAGCGCGTAGTCCACGAGCTGGGTCACCCACGGGGTTTGTGCGCCCAGCGCGAAGGCGACCTTGCCCTCGTCCTGGGCGGCGGAGCACATGTCGAGCACCTGCGACCAGGTCTCGGGGGGTTCGGTGCCGATGGCCTCCATCGCCTCCTTGTTGTAGAGGGCGCCGATGCCGGCAGCGGTCATCGGCAGGATGTAGGTCTTACCGTCGACCTGCGTGACCGAGCGGAACCCGTCGGGGATCTTCCCGGCCCAGGAGGCGTCGGAGAGGTCGGCCAGGTAACCGTCCGGTGCGATCGACGCTACCGCGCCGGGGTTGCCGTTGCCGGGCCAGGCGAAGAACACGTCGGGCGCAGTTCCCGAGGAGAGCTGGGTGCGCAGGGTGGCCTGATACTGGTCGGTATCGGCGAAGCTGGTCTCGATCTCGACGTCGGGGTTGGCTTTCTGGAACGCCTCGATGACGGCTTCGGTGGAAGCGCGGTCGGTGGCCACCGAGGCGATCTTAAGGCTGTTGGGGGCGTTTTCCTGCGATGCGTCGGGACCGGCGGCGCAGGCGCTGGCCAGGACCAGCGGCGCCAGGGCCGCCGCGGGAAGGAGTCGGCGCGTTCTCATGGGGATCTCCGTAGTGCTGTGTCGGGAGGGGACGGAGCCGGCGCGTGGGCATCACGCGGCGGCGGGTGCGGGTGCGGGTGCGGTGAACGTGTAGGCGCCGGATCCGGCGCCGAGCAGGAGGTGGTCGGGGCCCTCTCCCAGGACGGCAATGCCCGCCTGCTCCTCCACGGGCACCCCGGATTCGGCGACCTGATCGGGGGCGTGGGTGGGGACGCGGACGGTCGCCCGGGCACCGGGCGGGACGAGGACGTCGAGGGTGAGGGTGTCGCCGTCGATGCGCCAGTGGGACTCGACGCGGCCGCGCACCGATTCGTAGGATGCGCGGGCCCAGGTGAGCCGCCCCCCGGGGCGCGGGGCGAGGAGCAGCTCGGCGTAGCCGACCGAGTCGGCGGTCTGGTCGATTCCGGCGACGTGCCGGTAGAGCCAGGCCCCGATGGAGCCGAGCGAGTAGTGGTTGAACGAGTTCATCTCGGCCGACTGGAACCCGCCCTCGTCGGTCCAGCCGTCCCAGCGCTCCCAGATCGTGGTGGCGCCGTGGGCGATGGAGTAGCCCCAAGAGGGGTAGCGGTCGTCGTGCAGCAGCGCATAGGCCAGGTCCGCGCGCCCGATCTCGACCAGCACCGGGCACAGCAGTGCCACCCCGACGAACCCGGTGGTCAGCGAGCGACCGCGGGCCTCGATGTCGGCGACCAGATGCCCGGCGGCCGCCTCCCCCTGCTCGGGGGTGAGCAGGTCGAAGGCCAGCGCCAGCAGGTAGGCGGTCTGGGTCTCGCCCTCGATCCGGCCGTCGGCGGTGACGAATGCTGCGCGGAACGCGGCGGTGATCCGGGCGGCGAGGTCCGCGTAGCGGCGGGCGTCGTCGTCGCGGCCGGTGGCCGCCGCGGCGCGGGAGACCAGGTGTGCGCTGTTGGCAAAGTAGGCGGTGGCGAGCACGTCGCGTGCCGTGTGCACGCCGACCTGCAACCAGTCGCCGTAGTGGTTGCCGGTGGAGTTGCGCCAGATCAGGTCGGGGTTGTCGCGGCGGATGTGCTCGACCCAGCGGGTCATCGCCGGATAGCAGCGCTCCAGCAGGCGCGCGTCGCCGTAGGCGCGGTATAGGTGCCAGGGGAGGATGACCCCGGCGTCACCCCAGGCCGGTGCTCCCTCCCGCTCCAGCAGTAGCAGCGGGGCGACGTCGGTGAAGGCTCCCTCGGCGGTCTGGGCGTCGACGACGTCGTCCATCCAACGGGCGAAGAAGGCGCCGGCGTCGGCGTTGAGGCAGGCGGTGGGCGCGAAGATCTGCGCGTCGGCGGTCCAGCCGAGACGTTCGTCGCGTTGCGGGCAGTCGGTGGGCACCGCGACGAAGTTGCCCCGCTGGCCCCAGCGGATGTTGCGCATCAACCGGTCGACCGTGGCGTCGGAGCAGGCGAACTCCCCGGTCCAGTCGAGCTGGTTGTGCAGCACCCGGGCTGTGACCTCAAAAGCCTCGGGTGCGCGCGACGGTCCGCTGATCTCGGCGTAGCGGAACCCGTGGACCGTGAACGAGGGCTCGAACACCTCGCCGCCGGCCTCACCGGCGCAGACGTAAGTGTCGACGGCCTCGGCAGTGCGCAGGTTGGCGGTGTACAGCTCCCCCTTCTCGTCGAGGACCTCGGCATGGCGCAGCACCACGCGGGTCCCCTCCGGCTCGCGCAACCTCAGCCGGACGCGTCCCACCGCGTTCTGGCCGAAGTCGGCGATCCACCGGTCGGGGCCGAGACGCTGGATGCTCACGGCGGGAAGCTCCTCGGTCACGCGGACGGGCTCGTCGCGCTCGGCCACCAGCAGGCCGTGATCGCGGCCGAAGACGCCGGCGGGGACCCAGTCGGTGTCGTCGAATCCAGGGCGGTCCCAGCCGCGGGGTTCGAGCCGGGCATCGCGGTACTCGCCCATCAGCAGGTCCGCGGCCACAACGTCGCCGGGCGACTCCGTCCAGTCGCCGTCGCTGACCACGGCCCGGCGGGAGCCGTCGGCGTAGTCGATCACGAGCTGGACGAGCAGCCGCGGCGCCGGGCCGTAGTGGCGGCCCTGGCGGCGCCGCTCCATGCCGACGTAGCCGCTCCACCAGCCGTCCGCCAGCACGGCCGCGACGGTATTGGCGCCTTCGGCGACCAAGTGGGTGACGTCGTAGGACTGGTAGGGCTGGCGGTAGCGGTAGTCCACCCAGCCGGGCGCGAGTTCGGCGTCGCCCACGCGCTCGCCGTTGATGCGCAGTTCGTAGAGGCCGCGGGCGGTGACGTAGGCGCGCGCCCGGACCGGAGTCTGCTCGCTGTAGTAGTCGCGGCGCAGGTGGGCGGCCGGATCGATGTCGGCCAGCGCCGCCGAGATCGGCACGTCCTGCGGAGGTTCCATCTTCGGCGCGGTGCGGGGGGCGCGCCCGATCCAGGAGGCGCTCCACTCGTCGGCGTGCAGCAGACCGGTCTCGAACCAGGAGGTGACCGGCGCGCTTTCGCCGCCGTCGGTGTCGCGCACCTGCACGCTCCACCCGTAGCGGGTGGACGACTCCAGCGGCTGCCCGTCGTAGGACGCGCCGGTGCTGTCTTCGGAGCCGGTCCAGTCCGGCTCCCACACCGGCCGGTCGGCCTCGCCGTCGGGGCGGCACCGCCACACACGCAGCCGGTAGGCTGCGGGCGCGTCGCCGCGGCGGTCGGAGCGCAGCCGCCACCGCAGGCGGGGATGCGGCTCGCCCAGGCCGAGCGGTTCGCTGCGCTGCTCGCACTGCAGGTGGTAGGGCGCGAGCGCGCTAGAAGACGTGGTCAACCTTTGATCCCTCCGGCGAATCCCTTGATGATGTGGCGTTGCATGAGGAAGTAGGCGGCCAGGATCGGCGCGACGCCGATCACCAACCCGGCGAAGACGAGCTGCCACTGCGAGGTGTACTGGCCGACGAATCCGAAGATCGCGACCGGAATGGTCTGCTGCGTGCTGCCGCTGAGGTAGAGCAGCGGGGTCAAGAAGTCGTTCCAGACGAAGATCGTGTTCAGAATGACGACGGTGCCGGTGATGGGCCTCAGCAGCGGGAACACCACGCTGCGGAACGCGGTCAGCGGGCCGCACCCGTCGATCAGCGCCGCCTCCTCGTAGTCGCGCGGCAGCGCCCGCAGGAACCCGGTGTAGAGGAAGACCGAGAACGGCACCTGCAGCCCGGAGTAGAACAGCACCAGCGACCAGACCGTCCCGAGCAGGCCGAGGTCGCGCATCGTCTGATACAGCGGGATCAGCGCGAGTTGGAAGGGCAGCAGCAGCCCGAACATCACCAGCACGAACGTCACCCGCGACCAGGCGGCGCTGACCCGCGCCAGCGGGTAGGCCGCCAGCGCGGAGACGGTCACGATGACCAGCACGCTCAGCACGGTGACCACTGCGCTGTTGACGATGGCGCCGCCCAGGCCGGCCTGCTGCCAGGCGTCGGCGTAGTTGCCCAGCGTCGGGTCGGCGGTGGGCACCATCGCCGGGGCTGGATCGCCCGGTTCGCGCAGCGACAGGTTGACGAGGATGTACAGGGGGAAGGCGAAGACCGCGGCGGCGGCGATCATGACCGCCTCGAGAACCAGGGTGCGCCAGGTGTAGCGGTTCATCGGGCAGCACGCTCCTGCCGCGCCATCGCGCGGTACTGGACTACGGAGATCACCGCGACCAGGGCGGTCAGCACGAGGGCTACAGCGGTGCTGTAGGCGTACTCGCCGAATTGGAAGGCGTTGCGGTAGATTAGGGTCGACATGGTCTCGGTGGCCTGGCCGGGACCGCCTCCGGTGAGCACCCAGACCTGGTCGAACATCTTCAGGCTGTTGATCATCGACAGCATCAGGTTGATGGTCAGCGCGGGCAGCAGCAGGGGCCGGATGACGTACCAGAACCGGCGCGCGGGTCCAGCGCCGTCCACGGCCGCGGCCTCGCGCAGCTCTCGGGGCACGCCCTGTAGCCCGGCCAGGAAGATCACCATGGAGTAGCCGGAGAACTGCCAGATCACCGTGGCGATGACCGACCAGATCGCCAAATCAGGATCACCCAGCCAGTTCTGCGTGAGCGCGCCGAGGCCCAGCCCCTCCAGCGTGGAGTTGATCGCGCCGTTGGGGGCGTAGAGGTAGCGCCACAGGTAGCTGGTGACCACCGGCGTCATCACCGCGGGTGCGAAGAACAGGATGCGCAGCACGTTGCGGGTCTTGATCAGGCTGTCGACGCCAAGTGCGAGCAGCAGGCCGACGGCGTTCTGCACGAGGGTGACGGCGAACGCGATCAGAACCGTGTTGACGACGGCGCCCCGGGCGGCGTCGTCATCGAGCAGCTCGCGGAAGTTGGCCAGCCCCACGAAGGAGAAGTCACGGCTGAGGCCATCCCAGTCGGTGAAGGCGTAGACCGCGCCTTGGCCGCTGGGGACCAGCAGCACGAAGGCGTAGAACAGTAGGGCGGGCATCAGGAAGTACCAGGGGACGCGGCCTACCGGCGGCGGCCGGCGGGAGGCTCGGGCGGGCGCCAGCTTCACGGGCGGAGACGCCGCGGGGGCGGGCGCGGGGTGGACGTGTCGAGTCACGGAGGGGGTCCTTACACGTTCCTTGAACCGGTCTCACAAGAACGTCGCAGCTCAGAAGGATGCCTGAAGGGCGATTTAAAATTTGAAACGTTTCAAGTTCTTGGACGTCAACCGTAGGTTTCGCGGTTGCCCGCGTCAAGACTCCCCGGGCCGATTTGTTGATCCAGGTCACACCCAGCGGCGTCGCGGAAGCCCAGGCCAAGCGTGAAGTGTCCGCCCCGCGCAAGCGGGGGTGAGCCGCGCCTCCTGCAGGTCGTGGGCGGCCTGCTGGGTCCGCCCCGACCGCAATCGGCGGTGGGGGCGGGGGTGTCAGCGGTCGCGGCTGCCGGGCATGAGGAGTTGGAAGTCGGCGAAGCTGTGGCGAATGAGCCGCTCCATCTCCTCAAAAGTGGGGCCGGAGCGCTCGCCGTAGGGGCCGATCAGGGCGGCATAGACCGGCACCCAGGTGTAGCCCGGTGGCAGGCGGTCGTTGACGTGGGCGGTAACCATCCGCGCCAGGGCGGCCAGGAGCCGCTCGCAGGGGTGGCCGGCGATGGAGTCGACGAGGATGGCCAGCAGGATGTCCTGAGCGAGGACGGGATCGCTCAGATGCACGCTGCGGGAAGCGGCAGCCATGGGCGTCTCCTTCCAGTCGGGATCGACAACGCGCGTAGGGGCGAGGCGTCGGCCCCACCCCGGGGGGCGGGCGCGCCGCGGACATCTCAGCGCGGGCGCGCACCGGCCGTGGCCGTGTTGGCGAGGAGCCCGGCGGTGGCCTCGGCGGCCTCCCGCGCGACCTCGGGGAACACGGTCTGGTAGGTGTCCTGGGTGAACGTGGTAGTGGAATGGCCCAGCTCGGCCGAGACCACCTTGATGTCGACCCCCGCCGCCAGGCCCAGCGAGGCGGCGCCGTGGCGCAGGTCGTGCAGGCGGATCGGCGGGAGATCGGCGCGGGCGACGATGCGGGCGAACTCGTCGCTGACCCAGGAGGGGCGCAGCCCGGTGCCGTCGGGGTTGGTGAACACCAGCCCGCTGTCGTGCCAGCCCGGCCCCGCAGCCAGGCGTTCTTCGGCCTGGCGGGCGCGCCAGCGCTGCAGTAGGACGGTGGTGGCCTCATCCAGGGTGACGGTGCGCTCCCCGGCCGGGGTCTTGGGAACCGTGGTGAGCATGTCCCAGTCCAGCTCGACCACGGCGGTGCGAATGTCGATGGCCGCCTCTTCCAGCCGGGTCTCGGCCCAGGGCAGCCCGACCGCCTCGCCGCGGCGCAGCCCGCGGTGCACCAGCAGGTGAAACAGGGCGTACAGCCGCTGGTCCCCGGCGGCGCGCAGGAACGCGGCGGTCTGCTCGGGGGTCCACAGCATCACCGGCGAGGGGACCTCGCCGGTGCGGCGCCACTGCTCCAGGCGTGCCCGGGTCCACACCCGCGGGCGCGGGCGCGGCGCGCTGGGCAGGCTGAGGTGGCAGGCCGGATTGTGCTGCAGCGGGATGTCGGGGCGGGCCAGGGCGGCGTTGAGGGCGCTGCGCAGAGTGGCGCGAATGCGCTGCTGGGTGGCCGGTGTGGCGATCCGCATCCCGCGGACCCGGGCGCGGGCCTTCTCATCCTCGGAGCCGCGGCAGGCGCGGATGTGGTCGTTGCGTTCCTGAATCGCGTCGAAGACGGCCTGGACGTGGAGGGAGCGCAGCCGGTCCAGCCGGATGGGCCCCAGGTGCGGGATGAAGTAGTGGGTGATGTGGCTCTGATAGGCGCGCCGGGTGCTTTCCGCCAACTCGTGGGTGGCCACCCACTCGGTCAGCCACTGCTGCACGGTGGGCGCCTCGGCGGCGGGGTCGGCCCCGCCCAGCAGGCGGCGCCGCACCTCGGCGGTGGCGGGCAACTCCCGGCGCTCGCGCAGGGTTTTCTGAATGAGGTCGGCGACCTGGACGGCGATGTGCTCGTCGTCGGCCAGGTCCAGCAGGGTGGCGACGTGCTGCAGGGCCTCGGCGGCCTCCTCACGGGTGGCCAGCCCCGCGCGGCGGGCTTGGCGCCGGGTGCCGGCGTGTGTGGGCGGCAGCTCGATCTGATAGCCCCACGTGCCGTGGGTGGGGCTCCAGGCGCCGTTGGCGCGCTTGAGCTTGGGGCAGCCCGCTCCCAGCCGGGTGCCGGTGTGCGGGTGGGTGCAGCTGCAGCGTTTGAACACGCTGCCGTCGCGGTTCCGGGGCATACCTAATCCTCCTTGTCGGTCGCGTCGGGCGGGTAGGTCAGGCCGAGCAAACGGCACACCCCGGCGGCGGGGATGCGCCAGCGCCGGCCCGCTTTGAATGCGGGTGCGGGGAACTGGCCGGTGGCCAGCAGGGTGTAGGTGCTGGTGCGCCCGATGCCCAGCAGGCGCCCGGCGGCGGGCGGATCCAGCACCGTCGGCAGCTGGGCCAGCTCCTCGGCGGTGAGCGGCTCGGGCACCACCGGCCTCACCCCCGTCCCCGCAGATGGGGGTGAGGCCGGGTGGCGGGCCCGGCCGGGGCCCGATGGGATTCAGGCGCGCCTTGGGCCTGTGACGCAAGCCGATGGGCGAGTCGAATGCGGGATCCCGGGAAAGCGTTGGTGCGGCGGGTGCCCGGGCCGGGGGCACGACGAGGGGTCATGTTTCCTCCGCGGTGATGCGTTCGAGGATGCGTTGGCCGCTGCGCGGGGCCACGCCCAGGCGGCGGGCGAGGTCGGCACCGGTGATGTCGGGCTCGAGCAGGAGGATCGCGCGGGCGCGGGCGTCGGTGCGCTCGCGGCGGCTGCGCCGCGAGGGGGCGGGGCCCGAAGCGTCGGGGGGAGGGTGGAGACCGGTGCGGGGAGAGGCGGGATCGACCAATTGCTCCCCCGCGTCCAGGGAAGGGAGGGAGGACCGAGACGAGGCGGAAGCGTGGCGGGGGGCTTCGGGCGCTTCGAATGGTGCGGTCTTGGCGCCGGCGGCGGGTGGGGCCGCCGGCGGCTGCGGGACCGGGGCGGGGACGGTCAGCTCGGCGGTGATGGCGGCGAAGGCCGCCCGGTAGCGGGGCGCCGCCTCGGCCAGCAGGATTAGCAGCAGCGGCGCGATTGCGTGCAGCAGGATCCCGGCCGGATCCGGCGCCCAGACCAGGTGGCGCCCGAAACCGGAGAACACCGAGCTCCACACGTTGAGGGTCAGGGTGGCCACGCCGGCGAAGGTGCGCAGGCACCACGCCCAGGCGCCAGCGCTGCGGCCGTAGCGGGAAAGGACCGCGTCGGAGGAGAGCACCGCCCACAGGGCGATGCCGACCAGGGGCTCCAGCAGCCAGGCGATCCAGGCGGGCACGCCGTGGGCGATGGCCAGCAGGGCGACGTTGACAGTCGAAAACGCCAGGGCTCCTGCGGCGACCGCGGTTAGGGCGTAGTCGAGGGTGCGTCCTGCGCGCTGGATGCGCTGCAGCTCGGTGGACACGCTCCTCCTCAGCGGCCGGGTGACAGTGGCGAAAGGGGCCCGGCGGGCGCGCGCCTACGTTGGGTGGCGCCCGCCGGTGCCCCGCGGGGAGGGGGTGGGGCAGGGCGGGATCGCGGCGTCGCGCTCCCGGGCCCGCTCGGCGAAGCGGTCGCTCTCGGGCTAGATGAGTAATTCCAGGGGGTTAGTGATCGTAGGCGGTCAACGACCGTAGGACGGGCTGCCCGGTGCGGTCGTTGTGCCAGACGGCGGCAGTCAGAGCGAAAATGCGCTGAAGCACCCGGACGATGACCCCGCCCGGCGTGCGGCCGCCGTGGCGCTCCAGGTCCAACCGGCCCTTGAACGTCTGGTTGATGGACTCGATGACCTGCCGCAGCGGCCGGAACAACCTCGATCCGGCCCGCGGGGGCTCGCCCTTGCGGGCCGGACGCAGCAAGCTCAGGCCGGCCTGGCCCAGCTCCTGCTCGAACGCGCGTCCGTAGTAGTTCTTGTCGGCGATCAGCGTTTGGCCGGGGCGGCGGGAGACCAGGTCGGTCTCGGCCTCCAGCATCCCGGTCAGGGTGGTGCGCTCGTCGGCTTTGGCGCGCCGGCGTCGCTGAGGCGGGGTTGGAAGCCGGTGCCGGGGCGCCGGGGTGCCAGGTCCGGGTGCTGGCTGATCAGGTGGTCGATGGTGTCGTAGAGTGATCGGGCGAGGGAGTTCAGGTCTTGTGTCACGACTCGGCATTGAACTCCCTCGTCTCATGTTCAGGCCCGGGACCCCCTGGAATTAACCATCTAGATGAAGGGGGCGGGGTCGATGGCGCCGTGGTAGCTCATGAGGGCCTCGTGGGCGCGGCAGGCCTTGCTGGGGATGGCCACGGCCCGGTAGGCGGCCGCGCCGATGCGGTGGTGGGCGACGTAGTGCGCGCCCTGCCACCGGGCGACGGTGCCTAGCGCCTCGGCCGCCCGGTCGACCTCGATGATCTGGTCGCTGTCGGAGCCGGAGGGGAAGTAGGCCAGCTCGAGGCGGGTGATCTCGGGCACGGGAACCGCAGGGCGGGTCTGCAGGAAGTCGGCGAGGGCGTGCAGGTCGGCGGTGATGCGCGCGCGGGCTGGGGCATCAGCGATTCGCATTGGGGCGTCCCTTGTCGGTGGCGCCGGGCCGCGGGCGCGGCCCGGCGAAGCGGTCACGGCGGGCAGAGGGCTAGCCGATGGGCGCGGTGCGGTGGGGGTGTGCTCAGTGCACCGATGGGCTCGCCGATCGCTGGTCGCTCAGCAGCCGTGCGAGGGCGTGGGCGGCCTGCAGGGATACGACGCCGTTGCCCAGGGCGCGCAGCTGCGCCCGGCGGGACAGGCCCAGGTCGGGGTCGGTGACCCAGCCCGTGTCCAGGCCCATCATCCATTCGACGAAGTCGGCGGCCAGCCGCGGATTTCCGGTGCGGCAGGGCTCGGTGGGGGCGGGGGCGCCGCGCCCGACCACGGCGGCCCAGGACGCGATGGCGGGGGCGTAGGGGCCCCACGCCGTGTCGGTGCGGTGCCCGTGGGTGCGGCCGGGCGCGGCCCGGTCGGCGGTGGCCGGGCGGGTCAGCGAGCAGTGGTGGCGATGGGCAGCAGCGCGACCGCTGCGGCCAGGGTGGGATCGCCCCGCGAGCCCCGCCGTCCCGTGCTGCCTTTGGTGGCGTCGTTGGCCAGCGGTGTGGGCAGCAGCACGGGCGGTGCAGGTGTTGCGCCCTGAGTTTGTTGCAGGCGTCGTTGACTGTCAGCCGGCCCGTGCGGGCTCGGCGGACTGATCGTAGCCGCTCATGCGGTGAGCGGCCTCGACCTCGGCGGGAGCGCGCTGGCCCAGCTCGCCGTGGAGGCGCCGGTGGTTGTACCAGTCGACGTACTCGGCGAGAGCGAGCTCGACGTCGTTGACCGATGCCCAGCCGCGCCGCGCAATCGGCGGGACGACGGCTGGGGCCGTCAAAGGGTGAGTGTGACGCTCATGCAGGTCGAGGCCCCCATGCCGCGTAACCGATCACCCCCACGGCGGCGAACACGAGTGCGGTGGTCATCGCCGCGGCGCTGTCCGCGGGCTGCACCAGCCAGGTCAGTACCCGCAGCGCATCCGAGTCCGCCTCGATCGGCACGTTCGCCAGTAGGGTTGCCCCGAAGGGAAAGCACCAGCCGAACGAACCGCCGGCCAGAACCGCGCCGACCCCGGCCAGACCGGCCAGACCGGCGGCGTCTCTGACGATCGCCTCGGTCTGCAGATGGGAATCGGCCAATACGTCCACCGCAAGGGGGCCGGCCGCTGCCATCGCGGCGAGGGCGACCAGGTGCGCGGCACGCCGGGGCGGCCAGGTGAAGGAAGCCGTACGCTCACATGCGGCATCGAACCCGCACAGACCGGCCGAAGCCGCGGCCACCCCCAGTACCATCGTCACGCTCATCAGTCGGCTACCGGTCTGGTCGGCCCCCCACCAGAGGGTGAGTCCCCACAGAAGGACGGCCCCGGCCAGGAACCCGAGCAGTGCGATCGGTAGCTGCCGGGACCGGGTATAGAGGGTCACCCATCTCATCGAGGGTTCACCCCTTGGGTGAGGAGATCGAGCTGGTCGCCCTCGCAGGTGAGTCCGGCCTCGCGCACGGCGGCGACCCGGCGTACCTGCTCCTCGCGCGGTAGGGACCGCAGCGTTTCCCAGGCCGGGCGCACCATCTCCTGATAGGCGGAGCTGTCCTCGGAGATCCACGGGTACAGGATCGGTATCGGCTGTAGTTCCGCACCCAGCAGCCAGTTGGCCGTGACGATGCGCGCGGAGATCTCCGTCTCCTCAACGCCGCAGGCCGGGGTTCCGGCGCCGGCGAGGAGCGCCCTAAGCAGCCCGTCCCCACCATCGGACTCCCCTTCTCCACTCTGCTCGAACCGCATCAGTATGTCGGAGCTCACCGAGACCGTGTCCGCGGTCCGTGGCAGCGAAGCCCGCTCCTCATTACCGAAAGCGGGTACTTCCTCCACCGAGGTCGGCGCTTCCGGCAGGACTGCGAGCTTGGCGAGCGCCTGCCCGGCGGTACCGGCGAAATCGTCCAGCAGGTGCTCGTGCGCCCGGGTTACGCACACCCGCGGCCCGTCCTCGTCGCACACCAGCGCCGCCGCTTGGGTGTCGTGGGGGTAGGCCGCGCTCGCCTGGCCCGGTAGCAGGACCATGGCCAGCACACCGCCGAGGAGACCGGGCACCGCTGAGGCGATCCTTGTCCAGGAACCCCGCGCCGCCAGCAGGACGAACCCGGTCGCGGCGATACCGAGGAACCACAGCGCCTGGGCAAGGCTCACCTGGTGGGCCACCAGCCTGTAGGCGCTCTCGGCACCGTCGAGTGCCGGTGAAAGCAGCGCCACTTTCATGCGCCACGGGTCGGAACCGGCCTCTACGGAAATCCCGATATTCAGCAGCATCATGACCAGCGCGTAGCCGCCGACCGCCACGAGCGGCGGCGTCACCATATACGGCAAGAGGTGGCCGAGCCCCATTCCCAGCAGGCTCCCCGCGACCAGCGCGAGAACACCGACGGCGAACACGGCCAGCCAGGAGAGCGAGAAATAGCTGGTGGCCGAGGCCACCTGCGCCGCCCCTACCGCGAATATCGCTGTGCAGGCGACGGTCAAGCCGATCGCCACCGCTGCCGCGAGCGTCGCCGAGCGCTGCCACGGGGATCGCGGCGTGCTGGAAAGTACCTCGTCCATCCGCGAACGGTGCTGCCGAGTGCCCTGCCAGGCACCGAGGCCGACCACCACCGGCCAGGTGAACATGAGCATGAACCGCTGCCATTGCACGAGTCCCTGCCACTGCTGGTCCCACGCGCCGGTCCCCTTGGCCCAGGGGCCGGGGAGCAGGTACAGCAGGGCCAGTGTGAGCACGGCCAAGGCCAAGCAGATCCACGGTGCGGTTGAGCGGCGCAGCTCGGTGCGCAGAATCCTCGCGCTCATCGTGCTCCCTCCCCGGTGGCGTGGTGGCGGGCCAGCAGGGCCGAATATCCGCGCTCGCTCGGGCTGTCACCGGAATCGGTGCCGCTGCCCGCAGCGGCGAGATCGGCCGCTCGCCCTTGGAACACCAGGCGCCCCTCATCGACAAGTGCCACATCGGTGCACACGGTGGCGACGTCCTCCACCAGGTGCGTCGACACCACCGTGCAGGTGTCCTCGCTCAGCCCGCGCAGCAACTGCCTGAACTGCATGCGCTGCGATGGGTCCAGGCCCGCGGTCGGCTCATCGAGCAGCAGGACCCGCGGGCCGTTCACGATGGCCTGGGCGATTCCGGCCCGGCGCGCCATGCCGCCAGAGAGCGTTTTCATCCGGTCATCGGCCCGGTCTGCCATACCGACTTTTTCGATGGCATGCTGCACCGCATCGGCTATACCGCTCTTGGGTACCTCCTTGAGCCATGCCATGTACTCGACGAACTCGCGGACGGTGAACCTGCGGTAGAAACCGAAGTCTTGCGGCAGATACCCGATCTGGCGCCGTATGCGGCGCAGATCGACGCGCCCTCTGACGGACTCGCCGAGCAGCTCCAGGCCACCGCCTGCCGGGCGCAGTACCGTGGCCAGCGCCCGCATCAAAGTGGTCTTGCCTGCCCCATTGGGACCCAGTAGGCCATGCACTCCCGTGCCGAACGCCAGATCGATCCCGTCCACGGCCATCCGCCGCCCGGCGGCGACCCGCAGCCCTTCGGCGCGGATCTCCCAGGCGTGGTTCGCCGGGGCGGTCTCGGCCGCCCCCACCACGCGTGCCATCACATCTCTCCTGTCTTCTCCACCTGCTGGGTTTCCGACTTGGATACGGGCTTGGATTCCGGCTGCTCTCACACCCGGGCGAACGACCTGGCGCGCAGTATCAGCACCGCGGCTGCGACCGCGAAGACGGCGCCCCACACCGGAACGGCCACCGGGGCGACCGCTACCGGCAGTTGCGACGTCAGCAGGCCGGGGGCGAGCACACCCAGCGACCACAGCGTCACGACCACAACGGCAGCGCGCTCCAACCTGATGACGCTGCCGAGCGCGAGGGTTACGGCCGTGCAGGCCAGACACGGCAGTAACCAGACCACCGATGACGTGCCTAGGGTGAGGCCCGCGACGACCAGCACCGGCATCACCACTGCCAGCACGGCTACCGTGCGCCGCAGCAGCAGATAAAGCCCTGCTCGCGGGGTCGCGGCCACCAGTTCATATGCCGGATCGAGACTTTTCGTCCATACTGCGGCGATGCCGAGCACCGGAACGACCGGGGCCAGCAGCAGCACCAGCGGACGGCCTCCGGGGACAGCGAAGAACGAATCGACGGCCACAGCCAGCACTGCCACCAGTGCCGCACCGACGACCCACGGAAGCATCACCGGCGAGGTCCAGCCCGCCAACCGTGCCAGCCGCCCCCGGCGGGGTACGGGCGGGCCGGTGGTCAGGGACGGTGCCAGTGCTTCCCAGGTTCGATCGACCAGCGCCGCCGTCCGGGGCGCCTGGCCGGGCACCTCCTCGGCGAGGCGGGCGCGACAGGACGGGCAGGATTCCAGATGCGATTCCAGCGACCACAGCACCTCGCTGGCGATCGCGTCAGCGCGCGCGTAGCGGCGGATCAGCTCGATGGAAGCATGCGCCTTGTGCTGGTCGTTCATGACAGTGCCTCCCGCATGATGATCCGCGCCCGGCGCGCCCGAGTCTTCACGGTTCCCTCCGGCAGTCCCAGCAGCACGGAGGTCTCCCGCACCGACAGCCCGTCGAGCACCATGGCCTGCAGCACCTGCCGCAGTTCGGGTGCCAGCGTGTTCAACGCGCTTCCCAATTCGCCGCTGACCGCTCCGGCCAGCGCTTCGTCCTCCGCGGCTGGGGCGGCCACCGGTTCGGCGGCTTCCGGAGGCGGATGCACATACCGCGCACGGCGCCGGAACGCGTCCACGAGCCGACGCGCGGCGATGGTCCACAGCCACCCCGCGGCGCTGCCGTCCACCGCTGTCCCGGCAAAACTTCCCGCCGCCCGCCATACGGCGAGGTAGGACTCCTGCAGCACATCGGCCACGATCTGCTCATCGCTGCATCGGCGCCGCAAGCGTAGGGCCAGCCATGGCGAGGTCCGGCGGTACAGCTCCTCGAAAGCCGCCCGGTCCCCCTTGGCAACCAAGCGGACGAGGTCGGCTTCGTCGGCCGACTCGATCCCTCCCCGCGTTTTTCTCACGTTTGGCAAGACGCGGCGGATCCGCGATCGGTTCTCACTGAAAGGTGACGTGAGTCACATTGCAATTGTGCCGCATCGGTCACGGTTCCCCCCGCCGCGGCGTGGTTCGACCGCGACACCGGACTTCTGGCCCTCGCCCACGAATAGAGCGTGCTGGGCCGGATCGAGTCGGCGCCGCCGCGACCGGGCCGTTCGGCGGTGGTTTGCGGGTGCAGGCGGCGAGATTCGGCGTCGGGGGTGACAACGGCAGGCAGGCGCGGTGGAACAGCATCAAAGTCCCTGGTGGCGGTTTTCTTGGTCGTCAACTCACTTACCAGGGACTTCTTTGTGTCAGGGACGGTTTCGCGGGGTCAGTACGAGGCTGTGATCTGGACTCGCAAAATGAAATCCGTGTGTCGCCGACGCGTTCGAGCACACGAGATGGGGAGATGAGATTGGCGCGCAATGCGTCGTGGTCTTTCGTTTGCAGTTTGCGTGGTCATCTCGGAAGTGGGTCCGGGTGATTGCGGAATCGGCCGGGAGCGAGACCGTACTCGCGGCTGAACGCGGTGGCGAATGCGAACTCGTTGGAGTAGCCGACCTGACGGGCGATCGTGGCCAGCCCGAAGGTGGTCTGTCTGAGCAAGCGGGCGGCGCAGGCGAGCCGCCAGTAGGTCACGTAGGTCATCGGTGGCAGTCCGACCTGGAGGGTGAAACGCCGGTTGAACGACGTGCGCGACATGCCCGCCACGCCGGCGAGCTGTTCGACGCCCCATGCATGTTGAGGGCGCTCGTGGATCCGGTCCAAAGCTGCGGCGATGGCCGGGTCGGCCGTCGCCGTCATGCCCGTGGCGTCGGGGGCGTCGTACCAGTGGCGTAGGGCGTGGACCAGTACGAGATCGACCAGCGCGGACCGGGTCACCCAGTTGCCCTGCCGGACCTGTGCGACGTCGTTTTCCAGCAGGCTCACGAGCGTCGCGAGTTCTGGGTGATGGGTGCGGTCTGGCGACACCACGATGGTTTTGGGCAGTCCGCGCAGTACCGGATGGAGCCGGCCATGGTCGAGTCGGTACGCGCCGCACAGGAACTCAGTGTCCGCCGACCGAGGCGCAGGAAGGTCGGTGGCCGGGAACACCGGCAGCTTGTCCAGCCGGGTCGGTGCGTGACCGAGGCCATGCTCAGCGCCGTTCGGTGCGATAACGAGGTCGCCCGGACGCAGACGGGCAGGTGGTGTCCCTGCGGCGACCAGCCATGCTTCGCCGCGAAGGAGAACGTGGAACCCGATCCCGGCGAAGCTCGGGAACCGCATGCCCCAAGCACCCGACCCGCGCAGTCGGCGACCGTTGGCCCTTCCCGCGCGAACGCTGCTGAGGGCGCTGCTGATTGTGTCCACGACCATCATGTTAGTTCGCGTTGGTTGAGCCTTCCGCGTATGTAACCGGGCTGGTCGCGCATGGTGTCGCTATTCGGGTGGTGGTTAAGTCAATGGCATACCCGGTATGCGCCACTGTTGGAGGAGATCGATGAGAAGTATGGCGATCGTGGTCGAGGAGCTTCTGAACGAACGGGAGACCCCGGTAGAAGAGGTGATGGCCAGACATTTCGTCCCCGCCTATCGGCAGCGGACCGACGGCGTCTGGGCTGAGTGGCCGGCGATCGCGCAGAATCTCGCCCGCATCCGAACAATGGTTCGTCTGGCGACGATTGAACTGCTGGACGAGTTGGTCGACGGATATGCATACGCGGACCGCCACGTGCTTACGATCGAGATGAATGACGGAACCCGGCAAACGCGTGAGTCCTACGTATTCGGCAGTCTTGCGCCGGACGGCAGATTCGAGGTGATCGAGGAGGTCACGCTGGTGGACCCTGTCCACAACCCACGTTTGAAGGCTCAGTCTGACAGCGACGAGTGAGGACCGGCGAGCCACGACCGCAAGTCGGGGTGGGGGTGGGCCCGCACGTCCACGTCGCGCGCGAGTGCGAGCGAGGAGGCGACCGCGCCAGCACCGGTAAAGGACAGGGCCGGCGCGGCCGACGCTCGACGGGGGCACCGACATGGCGATCCGGCTGTGGGGTTGCCCCGTTTTGACGGCCAAGGTCGATGAGGTGTGATCGCGCTACCTGATCGACTGACTGGTATCGGGTGGCTTCATAGGCGGTGGGGTTGAGATAGCCGAGGCAGAGGCGTTCGGCCGCTTGGCGGCGGCCTCAGCCGTCCTCTTCGACGCACCGGGCCAGGCGGAGTCTGCCGGCGGGGGTCAGCGGGGCGTTGCGGTGGCACACGAGGGCCTGCTGAGTATCGGCGTAGATGTCGCAATCCGCACCGGGATCAGAAGGCCCTCTTCTTGTTCAACCGCTGCCGCAGGCGTGTCGGCTGTTACCAGCGTGCCGACACATCACCACTAGTCAGAGATTCTCGGCGAAGGGCGTGCTTGCAGGCCGTCCAGGGTCAGATCGAGCAAACGTTCGGCCCGTTGCCGGTGTTCGGGACCAGCCGAGGTGAGGGCGATACCTTCGAGTGCAGCGGCGACATCGATAGAGGTGACGTCGGTGCGGATCGTCGTGGCGGTCGCGCAGGCATCCATGAGGGAGTTCAGTGCGGCCTGGATCATTTCCCGGCTGTTGCCATAAGGATTGTTGCCCTTGGCGGCAATCGCGCGCAGTGCGTCGATCATGCCGTACTTGGCAGTCGCGTAGTCCAGGAACAGACGTGTCCAGGCGCGAAGTGCCTCGAAAGGCGGCTTCGTTGCCAGCAAGTCGGGCACCGCGTCGCACAGCTCGGCGACCTCGTGGCGGTAGGTGGCCTCGATCAGTGCTTCGCGGGTGGGAAAGTTGCGGTACAGCGTGGCACTGCCCACTCCTGCCTCTTTGGCGATGCGCTCCAGATGAGCGTCAAGGCCGTCCGTTGTGAACACGCGTACCGCGGCCGCGAGGATCCTCTCCCGGTTGCGCCGTGCATCGGCCCTGGGCAACCGTCGCTGCGCTGCGTCCGCCATGACTACTTGCCGCCTTCCGACGTCTCACCCGCTTGCTAAGTGGAGGCGCACCCACTTACACTATTAAAGTGGGCGAGCCCCCACATCACTATAGGTGACCGCATGGACCCGCATGCTCCTCGCGAAGGAAGTGGCTTTGTCAGGCATTAGAGGTAAGGTCGTCGCGCTCACGGGTGCCAGCAGTGGCATCGGGGAGGCGACGGCGATCCATTTAGCGACACAAGGCGCTCACCTGGTGCTCGGAGCGCGGCGAGAGGCCCGGCTGCAGGCTGTGGTGGATCGCATCACGGCGCAAGGCGGCTCGGCCGTCGGGGTCATCGTCGATGTCACCCGTCGCGACGACCTGAAGCGACTGACCGATGCAGCACTCGATCGCTTCGGTCGCCTCGATGTTCTGGTCTCCAACGCCGGCACGATGGCAGTCTCGCCATTCGACGAACTGCGTCAAGATGACTGGGACTCCATGGTCGCCACTCACATCACGGGCCTGCTGAACGGCATCGGGGCGGCGCTGCCCATCTTCCGGCAGCAGCGTTCTGGCCATTTTGTCAACGTCGCCTCCACTGCGGCCTACATCGTGAAGTCTCCCCAAGCCGTTTACGCGGCCACCAAGACCGCGGTGAAAGTGCTGACCGAAGGGCTGCGGCAGGAGGCCGGTCCTGATCTGCGGGTCACCCTCGTCTCGCCGGGTTTCACCAACACGGAGGGCGTAGGTAAAGGGGCGAGCCCTGAAACGGCGACGGCGATGATCAAGCAACGCGACGAGATCGCCATGCCACCCTCCGCCATCGCCTCCGCCATCGGATACGCGATAGAGCAACCCGACGGCATCGACGTCAGCGAAGTCGTCGTCCGCCCTACGGTGCAAAGCTGACCACCTCAGCTAATCAAGCCGAGAATGTCGGCGAGTAGGCAGGTCACTACTCTGGCAGGCGGACCTCGTGATCCGGTGCCGGGCTACACGATGGGTGAGAAGCACGGGCGGTGGCGGCAAGGCCGGTCGGGGTTGCGGCGCCTGAAAGGTAGCGCTCAAGCATCTCGCGTCGCTCGGCGAGCTGCCGTTCCTGATAGGCCAACTGGTCGCGAATGTGTCGGACGCGATCGACGAGCGCGGCGCACACATCCTCATCCTGGGGCGGCTCCGGCCCGATGCACGGAATGACCTCGCGGATGACCTCGGAGGGAAGGCCGGCCCGGTAGAGGTCCTGGACCCGGACGGTCGCACGACTCACCGGGAGGTTCTTCCGCCTGGCGGCGACCCGGAAGAGGGCGACTCAGAGCGCTTAGCACTCAGGCGAAGCCCGTGACTCCCATGGTTCACGGAGCGATTGCCCTCGGTCGTGGGTCTGCCGACCGCCGGTGCCGAGCTCGAGCCAATGGCGTCGCGATCACTTCCGAGGTCGGCGATTGTGCCAGCCGGTGGGAGGACAGGCGTGATGGACGGAAACCGGATGAGGTACGACGGCTATGGCGCAATAGTGGGTCGGATTCCGTCATTTACCGGGTGTCGCTCGTACTCGGACAGGTAGGCGGTGCAGGCAGTGCATGAAGTCGTGGCGCCAAGTCAGTTCGGACGCCGGGACAGCTAGGTCGAGACTGGGGAAACGTGTCATCAGCACGGTGTACGCGACCTCGGCCTCCAGACGGGCCAACGGTGCACCGAGGCAGTAGTGGATCCCGTGCCCGAAGCCGAGGTGCGGGTTCTGACGACGATCGAGCTGTAGCTGGTCCGCACTGGGGAATCGGTTTTCGTCTCGATTCGCTTTTTCCAGGCTAACGACGACGGGGGTGCCGGCCTGGACGATGTGGCCCGCGAGATCGAACGTCTCGGTGGCGATTCGGGAGGTGGTCGAGGCGGCGGGTGAGTCGAATCGCACGAACTCCTCGATCGCGGTGGTCAGCAGTCGCGGGTCCACACGCGCCCGGTCCCACCGGCTTCGGTCCTCAAGCAGTCGGTATACGCCGTTGCCGATCAGGTTGATGGTGGTCTCGGTCCCGGCGACCATCAACATGAAGACCATCGAGGTCAGCTCGTTCTCCGAAAGCCGTTCTTGGCCGTCACGAGCCGCGATCAACTCACTGAGCAGGCCGTCGCCCGGGTGTGCGCGCTGGTCAGCGACGAGTTCCCGGATGACCGCGAGCAACCGGGTCAACTGGACGGCCCGTGCTGACTGTTGAGCAGGGTCAGCCGCGATGTCGGTCCAGGTGCGGAACTCGTCGCGGCTGCTGGAGGGGATGCCGAGCAGGTCGCAAATGACCTGGAACGGCAGCGGCCACGCGTAGGCCGGGATGAGGTCGACCGTCTCGCGGCCCTCTATTGCGTCGAGCAGTTCGTGTGCAATCTGCTCGACGCGCGGACGCATCGTTTCGATCCGTTGTGAGGTGAGGGCCGTCGAGATCAAGCGGCGCAGGCGAGTGTGGTCTGGCGGGTCCAGGAACAGCATGTGGCGTATCGTGGCGTCATACAGGTCTTGTGTCAGACCCATCGCGGAGGCGTCAAGGTTTTTGGTGACAGCTCGCTCGGACAGTGCCTGTCGAGCGGCATCATGGCTGTTGACCGTCACCACTGTGGTACCACCGTGGGTGGATTCTTCGACTTCGTTCAAGGCATGCTCCTTCTTCCTGTCTCGCGCAGGGAACAGTCAAACAGCACTGCTGGTATACAGCTTGGACCTGGAAGCCACGTCGTGGAACCTCCGGGCCAGGTGAGATGAGGTAACCATGCGAGCAGTCGGCGAGCAGGCGAGCAATTGCGCCGCTGCGCGGGTGTCCATTGCGAATGGTGACCTGGAAAGCCACGTACATACTCGCGAGTTTCAGGCCATGGATGTCACCGTCACCGACTTCGCCACGACGATCGGGTTGGATATGGAAACGCCTCGGGACGGCGAGGACGTTCTTCGTTTGTTCATTGTGCGGCGCGGCGCCTGGACGCTCCGATACGGCTCGGGAGAGATCGCCCTCGGCGCATGTCGCTTCATGTTGCGCCGCTCCACAGGTCTGATCGGCTACAAGATGCTTCCGCGTACATCGGGCTTGACGGTTGGATTGCCTGCGGAAATCGCGAAGGAAGCGTCCGAGTCGATCATCGGTTCAGCCGCCGCGCCTGAGGTGCGTCTGCTGTTGGCCTACGCGAGTGTGCTGCTCGACACCATCAATGACCTCACCGAAGTAGGCCTCAATGCGGCGCGTAATGCACTGATCGAGTTGGCCCGAGGCGTAGTGCGCTGTTACGTCGACGGCGCCGAGCCGACTTTTGCGCCGGCACTTGTTCTAGCCGCCCGCGAAATCGCCGACCAGAGACTCACTCAGTCGGAACTGACACCTGGGATGCTAGCGCGCGAACTGAACGTTTCCGTGCGAACACTGAGCCGCGCGTTCGCGTCTACCGCTGAATCGGTCGGCTCCTACCTGCGGCGCCGGCGCCTGGAGGAAGCCCGTCGTGAGTTGGCCGCCGGATACACCGTCACGCAAGTCGCGGCTCGCTGGCAGTTCGCCGACAGCAGTCACTTCGTCCGAGCCTTCCGCAAACACCATGGGTGCACCCCAACTGAATACCTTCGACGTCTGCGACTGCGTTCGCGTGGTCGCTGAGCCACAAGTCAGTCGCCGCGGAGAGCGTTGGCGCTGGAGACGCTACTTCCGCCGATGTTGCGGCCGGGTCGGGCCCGGCGGCGAGGACTCGTCGGTGCGGCAGCGAGCGCCTTTCATCGTGCTCCGCGTAGTCGAAGGACCGGCACCGCCCCTGGGCGGTTGCAGAGTAGCAGTGGGCACGACAGCGCTGGTCACAAAGCCAAAACGAGGGCGGGCCGCGATACGCGCCTGCCCCTCGTCACCGGTCAGCGAGTGAACACCGCGGCCGCGTGGATCGTGTCCAAGTATTCCCGGACGGCGGCGATCTTGCCTCCGCTGAGCTCGAAGACGCACACCACCCGGTTGTCGTAGTCGACTCCGTCCGCAGAGACACCGACCACGTGGGTCTCGACCACGGCCCGCTCCTCCGTCTGCGTCGCGGAGACGACCTCGATCCGCGGGCCTGCCGGCAGTGACGCCGCAGCCCGTCCCAGCATCTCCAGGTACCCGGCGCGATCGTAAGTCCCCGCAAGGGCGAACCCGCCACCCGGCTTGCCCCCCACCGTCCAATGGAAGTCGTCCGTCGTGAGCTGCATCGCGCCTGCCGCGTCACCCGTCCCGAGGCGCGCCAAAAATTCCGTGGCCACGTCTGTCATGTCAGCCTCCTTGAAGTAAGTAACTTCATACTTACTATAGTCCATAGTGCGCACCCGGCGGTAGTACGTCAGAGCCGACCGGACGATTCATCCAGGTGCCGCCCCTCGGCTTCCAGATGGGTACGCCGGTGCCGGCCTCCTACCCGGCGGCGAAGGCAGCGGCCACGAGCTTTCTCACTGCCGCTCGCGGAGGACATCGCCCCGTTCGGCCTCAGGCTCTCGATCGTGGAGCCAGGCAACCTGCGCACGGAGATCCTCTCCGAAGGTTCCATGGCCGTCCTGCCGTTCAACGAGCGGTACGATCAGACCGTGGGAGAGAGCGCACGCTACCCGGGCACGCTACGCGGCCACCAAGCTGGAGATCCCGACGAGGCTACTCGCGTCATCGTCGGCCTCACCACGATGGACGCCCCGCCCCGACGTCTCGCGCTCGGTGCCGACGGTGTCGAGTTCGCTCAGGCCGCCGCCGGTCAGCGCCTCGCCGCGGAGGACGACCGCTGGCGCGAGCTCGGCTCATAGATTGCCTTCAGGACTGAAGGGATGAGCGAACCGGAGAAGGCGGAGCGGGACTCCGCACGTACCCGACAACGCATTCTCGACGCGGCGACCGTCGAGTTCGCCGAACATGGCTACGCCGGCGCACGTGTGGGCCGCATCGCCACCGCAGCCGACCGCAACCAGCGGATGCTCTACGCGCATTTCGGCAACAAGGCCGGCCTCTTCGAAGCAGTACTCGAGGAGCACGTCGTCCGCGCTCAACAGGCTGTCGCGCTCGACGCCGAGGATCTGCCGGGCTATGCCGTCGCGCTAAGAGAGTTCTACGTGCACAACCCGGTGCTGATGCGGCTCGCATTGTGGCAGCGGCTGGAACTCGGCACGTCGGTCGCCGGCCTTCCCCGCGCCGCCGAAGCAGTGGCCGCCAAGACCGCCGCCATCAAGAAGGCACAGCAGGCCGACAAGATCACGGCCTCGATCCCGGCCGCGGCTCTCCTGAACCACGTCCAGGCACTGGCCGTCGGCAACATCGTGGGCGGCCCGGACCATACGCCCGGCGCGGGTGAGGATTGTCTGGTCGAAGCCGTCCACCGACTCATCGCTCCCGGCACCGGGACACACCCTGGCGCGAACCGATGAACCCGACACGGCGCTCGTAAGGGTTCTGAAGACTCAGGCCCGCACGCCTCATTGAGACTCACTCGCCGGGGCTGACGAGTCCGGTCTCGTATCCGATGATCACGAGCTGGGCGCGGTCGCGCGCGTTCAGCTTGCCGAGGATGCGACTGACGTGCGTCTTCGCCGTGAGCGGCGACATGTAGAGCGACTCGCCGATCTCGGAGTTGGTCTTGCCGCGTGCGACCTCGGCGAGTACCTCGCGCTCTCGCTCGCTCAGGACATCGAGAGGACCCGAGTCGCCGGGACGCATGATCGGTCGGCGAACGAAGTCGGCGACCAACCGCTTGGCCATCGCCGGTGAGATGAGGACGTCCCCGTCGTCGGCGGCGGCGATGGCCTCGAGCAGAAGTCGCGGTGGGGTGTCCTTGAGCAGGAAACCGGAGGCACCGACTCTGAGCGCCTCGTAGACGTACTCATCGAGCGCGAAAGTGGTGAGCACGAGCACCTTGGTGGCGTTGAGCCGTTCGTCGCCGCAGATCGCCCGCGTCGCGTCGAGCCCGTCCATGCGAGGCATGCGGATGTCCATCAGCACGACGTCGGGGCGTGTCCGCCGGGTCTCGGCGATCGCCTGCGCGCCGTCGCCGACCTCACCGACGACCTCGATGCCGGGTTCGCCGGCGAGCAGTGATGCGAACCCGCGGCGCACCAACTCCTGGTCGTCGGCGAGCAGCACGCGGATGTCGCGCCTCGCCACGGCAGGCGCGTCGAGCCGAGGGGTCATGCCTCCCACCCGCCGGGAACCTGGTACGGCACGAACGCGTGCACCGCGAACCCGCCGTTGTCGGTGGGTTCGGCGTGGACGGTGCCACCGAGGAGCTCCGCTCGCTCGCGGATCGCGACCAGACCGATGCCGGTGCCCGCCGTCGTAACGCGTGCGGTGGCCGGGGCGTCGTTCGACACGGTGACGTGCACCCCGCCGTCTGCGTGCCGGAGCCGGACGATCGTGGGGACGTCGCCGGCGTGGCGGGCGACGTTGACCAGGCACTCGTGCACGATGCGGTGCACCGTCACCACGGTGCTCTCCGTCACGCCCGCGGGGTAGTGACCGTCCTCGACCACCTCGACCTCCCTGGAGTGCCCGGCGGCGGCGACGACGTCGCCGAGGGTGGTGGTGGCCGCCGGTATCGGGCGAAGCGGGACCGACTCGTCGGACCGGAGGAGCCCGAGGAGGGATCTCAGCTCGTCGAGCGATCGTCTGCCTGCGTCGTTGATCTCGACGAGCGCGGTGTGAGCGGCGGCGGGATCGCGCTCGAACCCGTGGGCGGCGATGCCGGACTGGACGGTGATCGCCGACAGCGAATGGGCGACGATGTCGTGCAGGTCGTACGCGATGCGAAGGCGTTCCGCCTGGAGCCGCTCGGCGACCTGGCGTTCCCATCTGTCGGCTCGACGCCGCAGGTTGGAGCGGCGGGCGTCGGCGGCGGCGATCGGGAGCAGGAGAACGGCTGAGTAGGTGACCCATTCGAACCAGAACGGCTCATTGCCGGCCTGCGCCCCGAAGCCGGCGACGACGATCGCGACGAACGATCCGAACCAGACCGCAGAGCGATCCTCGCTTCGGCGCACGAGGCGGTACAGCGCCACGGCGAGCATCGGTCCCAGCGCGACCGGGCTGGAGGTCCATACGAAGGTGACGACGGTCAGCACACCGATCGCCACGACGGTGACCCGACCGAACCGGCCGGCGACGAGGAGCAGCACTGCGGCGACGGCCGCGATCGCGACGCCGAGGAGCTGCCGTCCGGCCAGGACGTCCGGGTCGAAGACGAACACGCCGATCGACACCGCCAACGCGGCGACGAGCGCAGCGAGATCGGCGCGGCCGGTGCGGTGATCCGTAAGCGTCATGGCACCATCCTCGTCGCGACCGATGGCGTGCGCGTACTCCCACAGGAGGTCTCTGTACCGGGACCGGTCGGGAGCGCCCGGTCCCGGTACTGGACCTCGGGGCATCAGCGGTCCCGGCTCACCAGCTCGAGCACGGGCACCCGGGAGACCCGGAACGCGGGCCACGCTGCAGCGACCACGCCCGCTGCGACCGCGACGATCAGCGTCACCGCCAGACGGAGCCAGGGTACGATGACGTACGGGATCTCCGCGCCTCCAGTGACATCGATCATCGCCCAGCCGACGCCGGCTCCGACGGCGATACCGATCGATGCTGCAACGAACGACAGGAGTGCCGCCTCGAGCCGCACGATGCGACGCAGCTCCCGCCGAGACGCCCCGACCGCTCGCAGCAGCCCGATCTCTCCGAAGCGTTCATTGATCGCGAGCGCTGTTGTGTTGGCGACTCCGAGAAGCGCGATGAGGCTCGCCAGAATGAGCATCCCGTCGATGAAGTTTCCGAACGCAGCGACGTCGCTCCCGCTGCTGGCGATGTGTTCTTCCCGGGTCGCCAGGAACGACCCGGGCGCATCTTGGACCAGGGCCCGCACGTCTTCCTCGGCGTCCGCCACCGCTCCGTCGGCGAGGTCGACGAAAACCTGCGCATCGAGCAGATGACCGAGCGAGGCGTCGAGCGTCGCACGGTCGACGAAGTAGGCCGGAGCTTCGAAACCGCCGGTGCTCCTTTCGACCACGGCAACGATCGGCGCTTCGATGGTCGATCGTTCGAACTCGATTCTCAGGGTTTCGCCAAGCCGCGCCGGGTCGTCACCGACCACGGCCACGCCTCCCGAGCTCAGGTCGGCGAGGTCGCCGGCGATCGGGGCGAGGTCGTACATGGTGGGCAGCGCCGTCGGGTCGATACCGCCGATCGCCTCGGCTTTCCCTGCCACCACCCCTTCGGCGATCGACAGCGCAGTTACCGAGTCGACGTCGGACAGCGCTGCCATCCGGTCGGCCAGGGTGGGGTCGATCGTCGAGAAGTCGGGGGTCGCCGACGTGACCACCAGGTCCGCCTGCAGCCCCTCACGGACGTCCGTTCCCACCGCGCTCGCCAGTGAGCTCGCGAAGATCGAGAACAGCGTCACCATCGCGGTTCCGAGCATGAGCGCGAGCGCCGTCGATGCCGATCGGCGGGGGCTCGCAGCCAGGTTGCCCGCTGCGATCGAGCCGGACACACCGGCGGCGCGGCGGGCCGCTGGAGAGCTCCAACGTGCTGAAGCTGTCACGATCGCCGGGCCGCACAGCACGAGCGCCGGGACAATGGCAGTAGCGAGCACGAGCCACACCGGGTTCGAGCCAACCACAGCAGCAGCTCCTCCAGCGATCGCCGCCGCGGCGAGCACGAGTCCGCTTGCAGTCCGCGCTCGGCTCACGACCCGGGGTTCCGCCGCGCTCTCACGCAGTGCCTCGATCGGGGGTGTCGCCGCCGCGCGGCGGGCCGGGATCCATGCCGAGAGGATCGTTGTGCCGATACCGACGGTCGCGGCGATCGCGATCGAGGTCGGGCTCACGATCGCCGGCCCGGTGATCAGGCTGACCCCGGTGAGTCCGACGACCCAGCGCAGCGCGTCCACTCCCGCGACCCCGCATACGAGGCCGATGAGCGTGGCGATCGTTCCGACGAACACCGCCTCGATCACCACTCCGCCGAGCACTTGGCGTCGTTCCGCACCGATCGCACGCAGCAGTCCCGACTCCCGGCGGCGGCGGGCGACGGTGAGCGCGAACGTGTTGTAGATGATCGTCACGCCGATCAGAATCGCGACCACGGCGAAGGCCAGGAGGAACACGTTCAGGAACTGCAGCGGTGAAGTCGCGGCGTTCTGCATCGTCCGGATGTAGTCGCGTCCGTCGACGACCTCGGCGTCGGACAGCGCCGCCAGGCGGCCGAGCACCCCGGTGCGGTCGGCACTCTCCGCGACGTCGACGACCACCTCGGTCGGCGCGTTCATGTCGAGCCAGGCGGACATCGCTCCGTCGGGCAACAGAACCGTTCGCTTCAGCGGCGCCGCGTCCGCCGACCCGAACGTCGCGATACCGGTGATGGTCGCGTCGTGCATCCCCGACGCGGTCAGGACCTTGACGACGTCACCCCGAGCCACGCCTGCGTCATCGGCGAGCGAGCGGTCGATCACGATCTCACCGACCCCGGTCGGTGGTCGCCCGCTCGCGAGCCGGAACGGATTGAGCGCCGGGTCGGCGATCCAGTTGCGACCGACGTCGTTAGCCGTGCCGGCCCCGACCGCCGATCCGTCGACGACCAGCTTCGCGAAGCCGGTCCATTGCGAGGCGGCCCCGTCGACGCCGTCGACCGCGGCCACGCGCTCGGTGATGTCGGGATCCAGTGATTGCCGAACCGACCTGGCAGGGTCTCCCGGACCTCCGCCGGGTTCGCCGAGGGAAACGCCCTGCACCACGGCGTCCGTCCCGGCCATCGCTTCGGCGATGTCGCCGGCAGCTCGGCCGCGCATCGAGTCGGACAGCACCAGCGTCGCGACGAGGAACGCCACCGACAGTGCGATCGCCGTGCCTGTGAGCAGGAACCGACCCCGGCTCGCGAACACGCTCCGGGCCGCGCTCCGCACCATCTGGCTCATCGCCCCAGGCCCTTCATCACGTCGAGCACCGAATCGGCCGACGGGCGATCCATTACGTCGTGCACTCTGCCGTCGACGACGAACACGACGTGGTCCGCCCAGGCTGCGGCGTTGGGATCGTGCGTGACCATCACGATCGACTGATGATGCCTGTCGACCGCTGATCGCAGGTATCCGAGGATCTCCTGTCCGGACCGGGTGTCGAGGTTGCCGGTGGGCTCGTCGGCGAACACCACGTGTGGCCGGGCGACCAGCGCTCGGGCGATGGCGACGCGCTGTTGCTGGCCGCCTGAGAGCTCCGTCGGCCGATGATGCAGGCGATCACCGAGGCCCAGCATCGACACGACCTGATCGAGCACTCCATCGCTCGGCCGGCGGCCCGACAACGTCAACGGCAGGCGGATGTTCTCCTCGGCCGTGAGGGTCCCAACGAGATTGAGCGTCTGGAACACGAACCCGATCCGTTCTCGGCGCAGCAGGGTCAGTTCGCGGTCGTCGAGGGTCGACAGATCGGTGTTGCCGACGAAGGCGCGGCCCGACGCCAGTTGGTCCAGCCCGGCGGCGCAGTGCATCATCGTCGACTTTCCCGAACCCGACGGGCCCATCACAGCCGTGAACTTCCCCGCCGGGAACGCGATGGTGACGTCGTCGAGAGCGACGACGGCAGACGGGCCGGAGCCGTATCGCTTGACTGCGCCGACGAGCATGGCCGCAGCGTCATCAGCGTTGGGTGACAGCGCGCTTTCGGCCTGCTGATCGACGACCGTGGAATCTGGACGTGGGGACACGAGACCTCCGATGAGTGGTTGGTGTCCACCACGATGCCGACGGCCGCCGGCGGCCGCCTCCGCCCGCGGGAGGCGACGCGTACTCGCACGGAAGTACATGAGCGACCGAACGGCCGGCCTTGGTGGCCGACGATTCGGGCGAGGACCGTGACGGTTCGATGCGGCGGCAGGCCGGTACGTCGGCCGGTCGCGGTGATGTCGACGATCCCCTCCCGCGTCGTGGCCGCGGGCGCGATCCCGATCGCCGCCCGGACCGCGGCGTCCCTCAGGCCGCCCCGTACTGCAGAGCAGGCCCGAGCAGCAGCCCGCCGTCGACCACGAACTCCGAGCCGGTCGCGTACGACGCGTCGTCGGACGCCACGAACAGGAGCAGGCGGGAGACGTCTTCGGGCCGGCCGATGCGCGGGACCGCATACGGCTCCGGCGAATAGAAGTCCGAGATCGGGCGCTCACCCGGCTCTGCCGGGGTATTGATCAACGGTGTCGAGACCACGCCGGGGTGCACCGCGTTGACCCGGATCCCGTCCCGGCCGAGCTCCAGCGCCGCGGTCCTGGTCAAGCCGCGCACGGCCCATTTGCTGGCCGTGTAGGCCGCGTAGTACGGCGTACCCACGTTGGCCATGGTCGAGGCGATGTTGATGATCGAGCCCCCGGCCTCGCGCATCGAGGGCGTCACCGCGCGGATGCCGAGAAACTGGCCCGTCACATTGACGTCCATGGCGCGCGTGAAGGTGCTCAGATCGGTGTGCTCGACCGGCGCTGCCGCTTGCTGGATGCCCGCGTTGTTCACCAGCACAGACACCGGTCCGAAGCGTTCCTGGGCTGCCGTGACGGCTGCCGCCCACTGTGTCTCGCTGGTGACGTCCAGCCGCACGTCCATCGCCCGCGGACCGAGTTCTGCGGCGAGCTTCGCGCCGCGTTCCGGGTCCCGGTCGGCCACCACGACGTTGGCCCCCTCAGCGTGGAAGGCACGCACGTGACTGCTGCCCATCCCGCCCCCTGCACCGGTGACGATGACCGTCCTGTTCTCGAATCGCTGCATGAGCGCGCCCTTCGCTAGATATGAGTCAAGTGACTCGCCTTACCGCAAAGGTAGGTGCGGAACAAAGGTGAGTCAAGCGACTCACCTCACAACGTGGGGCATCATGGACCCATGGCGACGAGGACCGGGACCTACCACCAGCAGCTCGCGCAGCAGAAGCGAGCAGCGATCATCAGCGCGGCCACAGGCCTGTTCCTTGACAACGGCTACGCCGGCACCTCCCTAGCCCGGGTCGCCGAGGCTGCGGAGGTGTCCAAGGCCACCCTCTTCAAACAGTTCCCCACCAAGGCGAACCTGTTCGAGGCCATGGTCACCGAGCACTGGAGCACGGACGACGACCAGCGCCCCGCCCCCCGGCCCGGCGACCTCGAGCGCGGGCTGCGGGAGTACGGCCGCCGGTACGCCGCGCTCATGTCCCGACCGGAGATGGTCGGCCTCTACCGAATCGTCATCGCCGAGATGCCCCGATTCCCCGCGCTCGCCACGACCCACTTCGACCTCGGCAAGATGCCGTTCTTCGAGTCCGTCCAGCGCTACCTCGCCGCGGAGCACGACACCGGGACGGCCCGCATCGAGGACCCGGTCATGGCCACCACCCAGTTCATGGGCATGATCTCGAACTACATCCTCTGGCCGCGACTGCTCGTCGTCGACTGGGCCCCGCCCCCGGCCGAGGTGGACGCTGCGGTCGACGACGCCGTCGCCACGATGTGCGCACGCTACCGGGCGCCCCGGATGTGATGTCCCGGCCGCCCTGGCTAAGCCCCACCACAAACAGAACGCCAGGGAATATAGGAGTCCTTCCGTCCATCGGAATTCCCTTACCGGGCCCCTTGTTCATGGTTTATGCCCCAATAGTTCACGCTCATCTGTTCTTTGTCAGAACGGGGGCTGGGCGATAGCTCTTGTGCCACCGGCCACCTGAGGGTGCCCTGGCGGCACGGTGGCTCGGTGGGCCCGAGGGCGGGCGGCACCGCCAGCGCAAGGGCGCGTTCGGCCACCGGTGCGGGCTTTGCCCGCTGCGTCCCCGCCGCACCACCGCGACCGGAGGGCGGATTCCGACCACCCGCTGGCACCACGGCCCCCAGGCTTGAGCACGGCGCCAAACCCGTGAGGATGCGGGCCGCGCGCCGATTGCGGCGAGGGCTGTCGGTGCTTCGGCGAGCTTGGGACGCGGCGCGCGGCACAGCCTCACTCCGTGGGCGGATCGGTGGCGCGTAGCTCCTCGTTGATGCGCTGAGCCTCCTCCAGCTGGTCCTCCAGGACGATGATCCGGCACGCGGCCTCGATCGAGGTGCCCTCGTCCACGAGGTCGCGCGCCCGCGCGGCGAGTCGGAGCTGATAGCGGGAGTAGCGGCGGTGCCCACCCTCCGAGCGCCGAGGCTCGATCAGCTGGGCCTGGCCCAGGGCGCGCAGGAAGGCCGGCGTGGCGCCGATCATCTCGGCCGCGCTGCCCACGGTGTAGGCGGGGTAGTCGTCATCGTCGAACCGGTCACCGGTGTCGGGACGAGTCAAGCGCTCTCTTCCTTCTCCTGAACGCACGTCGAGGGCCCCAGCGCCGCACGGCGCTGGGGCCCGAGAGTTCACTACCATCCACCGGCCGCTGCCGGTCTTCCGCTTCCCGAGGACAGGCTGGGACGGGATCGCGGGGATCGCGGTTGTATGACCGTGGACCACCTTCTTTCGAACAAAGGCCCTGCGGTACCCGGGCGCGAATCGTGCTGCGTCCGGGCGATCCTGATGGCACCTACCTCTCGATTCTCGTTTCGTGCACTGCTCTACTTCTGTACTGCGGTCCTACCGGCCCCCGGCGCCGTACAACCACCCGCGCCGGTCGAGCCTTACCGCGACCTTGCTTCTGCTGCGGAATCCCCTGTGCGAGCGGGATATCCGGTAGTGCGTTACTGCTCTACCTCTGTACTGCGTTGCTACCGGCCCCGGTGCCGTGATGCGCGTGCACACCGTCGGGCCGTCCTGCTCTCCACCGGCCTATCCGGCGGTCCGGCCGTGTACTTCTGCGGCCGCGGGAATAAAGTTAGCAGCACGAGCCAGGCGTGTCTACTTCGGCCGCGATAAGTTTCCGGTCTTCGCGAGGGAAGGACAGGCTCCCAGAGGCAGTCACGGGCGCGTCGAGCGCGGGCCCGTCGAGGCCGGCACGGCTACCGGGGGGTGATGTGCCGGGGACCGGCCGAGCAGCCGGTTCGAGGCAGCTTGGTTGAGGGAACCGGAGGAACGCGGCTGAGCCGGCGTGGCGCGCTTTCGGAGCGTGGGCCGGCCGCACAGGGGGATCTGCGACTGTGCGTGGCCGAGGCGTGCGCTGCCTCGGCGGCCCTGCTCGAAACGGGGGCGGCCGGGGCTACTCGGTGGCGACGGCGATGGCCACGCGCACCCGGTGCACCGCGGCGTCGGACATCTGGCGGATGCCCCACCGGTCGGTGCCGAGGTCGGCGGCCAGGCGCAGGACGCCGGCCTCGGTCTCACAGGCGCCGGGGGCGGTCCCGGCCTCCAGGGCGGCGGCCAGGGTGGCGAAGTCGATGACGGTGTTGTGGCCGTCGTCGTCGACGAAGCGGTCCACGAAGTCCTCACGGCGCAGCCACACGGCGTCGTTGTGGGCGATGAGCAGTTCCACGGCGGCGCGCACGTGCGGGTCGTGGTCGCGGATCCAGTCGCGCAGGTCGGAGATCATGGTCGCCACGCAACCCTCCTTTACGTATCGGCGGGGCGGCGTTCGGGGCATGTGCAGCACGCTGCCGTCACGCGGGGCGTAGCTGCCGGAGGCCAGGGCCCGGCCGTCCGCGTGGGGGGTGCCGGTGAGGCGCACCTCCTCGGCGCCGGCACGGGCGAGCCGTGGGCGAGCCCGGCGGCGGTGGGCGCATCACCGGGACGGCCACACGGCCGCGGACGGTGATGGCCTGCGGGCCGTAGGCGGCGGTGCGGTCGCGCAGCGTGCCCCAGGCGGCGCGGGTCCCGCCCCCGCCGGGGCGACCGGCTCCACGCCCGCAGACCGGGCGAGGACGCCGGGGCTGATGAGGGCACCGCCGGGGCCGTCGGCGCCGGTGAGTCGTTCGGCGCCGATCCGTGGCATGCACGTGGCGGGCCGCGGACCCCGACCGGTCGCGCCGTGTTCGGCGCCGACCTGCCGCGGGAGCCGAAGGAGGGAGCTGGGCCATGGCACTTTCGCGACGGTTACGGATACGTCCACAGGAAGCGTACGCAACGCATCTTTTCAGGGACAGCATGGATGCTCCTCCGCCTATCCGCCGGGGACGGACCCAAGCCCGCTACCCCGGACCGACCCCCGAGTCCCGGGGGCGAAGGCTTCGGCTACACGCGCCGGTGACAAAGCGGGCCCCCGCGCCAGTTCTGCATCCGCCCCCGACGTCAAACTTCGAGTCATTGGGTCGGCCTCCAACGACTGCTGCTCGAATGCTGGATCGAGTTCCTCCCTGCGGGATTCCGTAGCACAGGTGCGCTGGGGCGCCCCATCAGGTTTTCGTCAGCTCGCGCAGCCTGGCGCCCGCCTCGGCGGCGTCGACGACGCCGCCGGCGGGACGGCCGCTCGTCGGCCAGGTGGCCGGCCCTCCTCGCATCGGGTGCCTCGACGGGGGTTTTCGTGCCGCATACGCGAGGGGCAGCCCGCTTTCCGGGCGGAGCTGCACGGCATGTCGGCGGCTTCGGTCATCCCTGCGTCGGGTACCGCAAGGGGCGGTCGGCTCCGGCTTTTCCATCGGTGCCCGGTCCCGCGAACCGGGACAGCAGCTTGAGCGAGTCGGCCGCTGCGGAGCCCTCTTCCGTGGTCACCACCGTCACCGACTGCTCGGGTGAGCGGGCGACCGCGAGGAGCTGCTGCGTAACGGTGAGTTCGCCGACCAGCGGGTGGCGCAGCCGGTAGCGGTCCGCCTCGCAGGGCTGGACTCGGTGGTCGCCCCACAGGTCGGCGAACTCCTGCGACTGCGCTGACAGCTCGCCGACCAATGAGGCCAGCAGCGCGTCCTCGGGGTGGCGGCCCGCGACCAGCCGCAGGCTCCCCACAACCGCTCGCGCCTTGTACTCCCAGTCGACGTACAGGTCCCGGATGTAGGGATCCAGGAACAGCATCCGTGCCAGGTTCGGCCGGTCCTCGAGGCGGTCCGGCGCGGCGGGGTCCACGTGCCCGGCGAGCAGAGCCCGGGCCATCGGGTTCCAGGCGAGCACGTCGGTGCGGCGGCCCAGGACCATCGCGGGCACGTCGCCCAGCGAGCGCATCAGCTCGCGGGTCGGGGAGTCGACCCGCTCCGGCGGCGGCTGCTTGAGGTGCCGGGGGCGCCGCGCAGCGAGTTCCCGCAGGTGCTCGGCCTCGTGTTCGTCCAACCGCAGCGCCCGCGCGATCGCGTCCAGTACGGCGTCGGACGCGTTGACCGAGTGCCCCTGCTCCAGCCGCGTGTAGTACGACACGCTGACCCCCGCCAACTGCGCAAGCTCCTCACGCCGCAGCCCGGCCACGCGCCTGCGCCCGGGCAGTGCCGCCAAACCCGCGTCGTCGGGCTGCAACCGCGCCCGCCGCGCCCGTAGGAAGTCGCCGATCCGACCTGCGACCGTCTGCCCGGCCGCCTGAGAAGTCGTCATGGCAACAGCCTAGGCACGGCCCTCCGGCTATGGAGCCGCGAGCCTGACCCTGCCGTGGATACGCACATCACAGGGCTGGCTGGCACGACACAGGCCGCCGGATCCTGACCGGGAAACGACGCCGAGCACGAACAGGACCAACATGCAGGAACGGAAACAGGAGCAGGAAGTCGTGCTGGGTGAAGTCACGGTCGCCCGAGTCGTGGAGTACTTCGGGTCCGTGGACATCGCTCCGCGAACCTTCTTCCCCGAGGCGCCGGAGGACGCCTGGCGCAAACACGGTCCCTGGCTCACGCCCGACTTCGTCGACGCCGACTCCGACGTCGTCGTGAGCGCCATCCAGACCTGGCTGCTGCGCAGCGAAGGCAGGACCATCCTGATCGACACCGGTGTGGGCAACCACAAGGAACGCCCCTACTCGCCGGTCTGGAGCCGCAGGGAGAGCGGGTTCCTCGGCGAGCTGGCCCGGGCCGGTGTCGCGCCCGAGGACGTGGACCTGGTGGTCAACACCCATCTCCACGTCGACCATGTGGGCTGGAACACACGCCTCTCGGGCCGCGAGTGGGTGCCGACCTTTCCCAACGCCACCTACCTGATGCCGAAAGCGGACTTCGACTTCTGGAATCCCGCGAACGGCCACACGCCGAACCTGGGCCGCGGCAACCAGAACGTGTTCGAGGACAGCGTGGCCCCGGTGTACGCGGCCGGGCAGGCGCAGTTGTGGGAGGAGGGCCACACCATCGACGGCAACCTTCGCCTGGAGCCCGCGCCGGGGCACACCCCGGGCTCCTCGGCGGTGCGGCTGGCTTCGGGCGGCGACCGGGCGCTGTTCGTCGGCGACCTGGTGCACTCCGCGCTGCAGATCGTGGAGCCCGAAACCAACAGTTGCTTCTGCGAGAACCCGGCGGAGTCCCGCGCCACCCGGCGCCGGCTGCTGGGCGAAGCCGCCGACACCCGTGCGCTGGTGTTCCCCGCCCACCTGGGCGGACGCGGTGGGGCGGAGGTCGCCCGGGACGGCGGCAAGTTCGCGATCAAGGAGTGGGCGCCGTTCGCCCGGATCTGACGCCCGACCGGCTCGCCGCGGCGAGCCGGCACCGACAACGGCGACGCCGAACCCGGCACCAGCGAGTAACAGATACGGGAGTGCACAGTGTCCGATCCGATCGTGGCGACCACCGAGGGGGCAGTCCGCGGCAACGCCGACGATTCCGCGGCCCGCTTCCTGTCCGTCCCCTACGCGGCGCCGCCCGCCGGCGCCGACCGGTTCTCCCCGCCCTCGCCGCCCCGCCCCTGGACGCACGTGCGCGACGCGACGCGGCCGGGGCCCACCGCGCCGCAACCCCGCCGGGACTCCTTCGGACGACTCGACATGGCGCCCTACTTCGGTCCCGGCTGGGTGCGGGGCGACGAGCAGGGGGAGGAGTACATGACCGTCAACATCTGGGCCCCGCGCAGGGCCGAACGCAGCCCGGTGCTGGTGTTCGTGCACGGTGGCGGGTTCGTCGCCGGCTCCAACCGCGCACCGGTGCACGACGGCGCCGCCTTCGCCCGCGACGGCGTCGTGCTGGTTGCGTTGAACTACCGGCTCGGTGTCGCCGGGTTCCTGGACCTGCCCGGGGCGCCGCGCAATCGAGGGCTGCTCGACGTGCTCGCGGCCCTGGAGTGGGTGCAGCGCAACATCGCGGCCTTCGGCGGCGACCCCGCAAACGTGACCTTGGCCGGCCAGTCGGCGGGCGCGACCACGGTCGCCGGTGTGCTCGCCGATCCCCGGGCCGAAGGCCTGTTCCACCGGGCGATCGTGCAGAGCGGCAGCGGACTGGGCGCGTTCTCCCCCGAGCAGGGCGCCCGGGTGGCCCGAGCGGCCGCAGAGGCGCTGGGCGTGGCACCGGACGCGGAGGGCTTCGCCGCGGTCCCCGACGAGGACCTGGTCGCGGTCGTCCCCCGACTCGCCGGGACCGACCTGCGCACCGCCGACCGCTTCGACCCGCTCATGGGACTCAGCCCGTTCAGTCTGGTGCTGGACCGCCAACCGGCCGAATGCCGCCTGGCCGATGTCGACCTGCTCGTGGGAACCAACGCCGAGGAAGGCAACCTCTACCTCGCGCCGCATGGCGACCTGCCCGCCTCGACCGCCGAGGACGTGCACGCGACCGCGGCCCGCGCCCACGGCGACCCCGACCGGCTCGTCGCGGCCTACCAGGCGCAGCGGCCGGACGCCGGGCCCGGCGAGCTGCGGTCGGCCATCCTCGGCGACGCGCTGTTCGGCTTGGGCTCCCGCAGGCTCGCCGAGGCGCACGGCGGCGCTCACGTCTACGAGTTCGCCTGGCGGTCGACCGCTCTCGACGCGCAGCTCGGGGCGGCGCACGCGATGGAGCTGCCGTTCGTGTTCGACGGGCTGGAGACTCCGGGGCTGCGCGGCGCGCAGGGATTGACGGGGCCGGAGGAGCCGCCGGAAGCGTTGGCCAAGGAGATGCATGCGGCGTGGACCGCCTTCGCCCGCACCGGGGACCCCGGCTGGCCGCGGTTCGGAGAGGGCGGCCGGGTCCGCCGGTTCGATACGGTTTCCGCGACCACCGAAGCGCGGGACCTGTCCGCCTGGTAGACGGTGCGGACCGTCGCCGCCGTCTGCGGCGCCTTGGAACACTTCGCTCGGCGGGGAAGGCGGTGGCGAAGCGGCCCGAATAGGCCGCGACCACCGTGACGTCGACCCCGGCGGCCAGGCGCGGCGGGACCGCGCCGGATGTTGCCGAAGAGCGCCGGCACCAACCCGCTCCGCGGTGGCGGGATCTCGGCAGGTGGCCGGCGCCGGCGCACGGCGCCGAAGAGTAAGACCCCGGGAGTACCGATCCGGACCTGGTGCGCGGGTGCGCGGACATCGGCCGCGCACCCGCGCACCCCCGGGAACCGCCCTGCGTCCCGGTCCGGTGCTGATCCGACGGCCGCAAGTTCGAATCCTGCCAGGCGCGCCACATATCCGCGGGTCAGAACACCGCGATGCGGTGTTTCCGGTCCAGCTCCCCGCCTACAGGGACCAGGGCGGGCCCATACTGCGACCAGGACCGCGCCGCGAGCTGCACTCAGCCTTTTCCGCGGGGTGCGCAAATCCAGGTCCGGCTCGGTTTCATAGCAGGGGTCTTCGCGGAAGCCGACGAGGTCGGCGGCGAAGGTCACGGGCACACCGGCGACCAGCGCCGGTGGGGTCCTGCCGGTCGCGGTGGAGGCCGCTCGTGCTGACCCCGGAGAGTTCGGCGGGTCCGTTCTCGCGTGCGGTCCTCGTCGGCCAGGGACGACCGCCTAGAGCGACTGCGCCGCCCGCAGCCGGGTGTTGCGCGCCTCGATGGCCTCCCATGAGGCGGGCACCACAAGGTCGGCCCCGCTGAGCGCGAACTCTTGGGCTGCCTCCGCGTGCGGGCGCAGACGCCGCTCGTAGGCGCTGAAGGCCGCCTCGAGGTCATCGCCCCGGTGTCCAAGCTCCTCGGTGAGCATCCACGCCCCGAGCATGGCCAATGAGGCGCCGCGCCCGGCCATCGGGGTCGCGCAGTGCGCGGCGTCCCCGATCAGCACGACCCGTCCGCGGTGCCAGGTCGACATGTGAATCTGGGCGATCGCGTCGAAGTAGAGCTCGGGGTCGTCCTGCGCGGTCTTGAGCAGCGTGGGGACCTTCCAGTCGTCGACGCCGGCGAAGGCCTCGGCCAGAATGCGCTTCTGCGCAGCCAGATCACGGTGGTCGTAGTCGATCGGTTCGGAGCGGAACTGGAAGAGTGCCAGAGCTTTGTCGCGGTAGCGGGCCAGGCCGGCCATGCGGCCCGGCAGGTTGAGGACCTCCGTCGTGCGGTCGCCGGGTGTCGCCTGGTCGGATGCATCCCCGAGCGCAACGTACATCCCGAGGTGTTTGGTGAACTCCTTCTCGGGGCCGAACACCAGCCGACGCACCGTCGAGTGCACCCCGTCGGCGCCGACGACGATGTCGTAGGCGGCCTCGCGGCCGGAGGCGAAGGCGACCGCGACCCGGTCCCCGCTATCGGCCAGCGTCCGGACGGACTCCTCGAAGCGCAGGCTGACCTGCTCGGGCAGGGCCCGGTGCAGGATGTTCATCAGATCCTCACGGGGGATCTCGATGTCTGCGGAGGATTCGTCGATCTCCTGCCGGACCAAGGGGGCGACGGGCGCGCCGGACCGGTCGATGAACTTCGTCTCCTCGGTCATGGTGATCCGGTGTTCCTGCACCGCGTCGAGGATGCCCATGCTGCGCGCGGTGTCGATGGCCTCGCCACGCACATCGATGGGCGAGCCGTTGGTGCGCAGGTGGTTCGCCCGCTCGACAATCTCGACCTCGTGCCCGACGCGCGCCAGGTCGATCCCGGCGCTCAGTCCGGCCACGCCTGCACCGTTGATCAGGATTCGCATAGTCGCTCCTTCGTCCTCAGTGCCGTGATCTCTACAAGCCGGAGCTCTTTCGCCCCCCAAAGTACTTGGTCGGTGACCAAGTCTCAATCGGGGAGCGGCGTGCGGCCGATTACTGTGGAGCACAAGGCCAACGGAGGAGCACATGGTTCAGCAGCGCCACAACAGAGAAGGGGTGGTCCAGGCGGCCCTGGATCTGCTGGACGAAGAGGGCATCGAGAAGGTCACCCTGCGCGGCGTCGCCAAACGACTCGATGCCCACCTGAACACCGTCTCTTACCAGGTGCGCACCAAGGCGCACCTGTTCGAGCTGATGGCCGACGCCGTCCTCGGCGACCTCGACCTCGATGGCCTGCCTGACGCCCCCCGGCAGCGAGTCCACGCCTTGGCCGCAGGACTCCGCGCCGTCATGCTCTCCCGGCGTGACGGGGCTCGACTGGTGGCCGGCACCGACGCCTTCCAGGCGAATACGCTGCGTGCCGCGGACATCCTCGCCGCCGCCACCCTGCAGCTCGCCGCCGATGAGGCAACCGCTGCACGAAGCGTCTGGAGCATTCACTACCTGGTGTTGGGGCTGACTCTGGAGGAGCAGGCCGGTCGCAGCGGGATGCCTCCAGGTGGACGACTCGTCTTTTCCGAGCAGGATTACCCGTCCCTACACCGCCTGGGTGCCCGAGCCGTCAATGAGCCCTTTGAAGAACGCCTGCGCTTCGGTGTGGAGGCCGTCATCACCGCCGCCGCGGCCCATGGAGGATGATTTTTTCGCTCCGTGATGCGCAGTGGTCACAGGCCACGGGCCGTGAAGACCTGAAGTCCACCTCTGCGCTCAGCTTGGATCCAAGCTCACCGCGATGTAAAACCTCGCGGGCGGCCCCCGCCACAAACGCGCGGCGGCTCCTGCTTCACTCCCGCGTGTGCGGGACCCGCACCTGTTCCCGACCACGGTGCTGTTGCGCATCGGTGCACTCCCGCGGGCGCGGTGCCTTCAGCGCTCTGTTCCCGCGACACAGGTCGGTGGCCGGTCGGCTACTGCGCCGGCGCGGGCAGCAACCGGCTCAGGGCGGATTGCCCCACTGCGGTGAGCACCTCGACGTCCATCCCGGTACGGCCGAGCGCGATGACTCCGAGTTGGGCGGCGAGGACCGCGCGGGCAACCTCGCCAGCGTTGGCGTCGGGGTCGACGTCGCCTTCGCGCTGGGCGCGCTCGAGCGCCTCGGTGAGGACGGTGATGACCGCGTCGTAGCTGCGGCGGGCCTCGGCTGCGACGTCCGGGGCGCTGGCGGCGAGTTCGGCGATGCTGTTGGCCAGCAGGCAGCCCCGCCGCGCGGCCGCTCCGGTCGGGTCGCCGGTCATGCTGAGCACGAACTCGCGCACCAGGTCGACCCCTCGTGGCGCGGACTCCAGACGCTCGCGCAGCATCAGCAGGTTCGCGTCGTCGTAGTCGCGTAGGACCCGCAGGAAGAGGCTGTGCTTGTCCCCGAAGGCCCCGTAAAGGCTGCCCTTGCCCAGCCCACTCACGCGCAGCAGGTCGTCCATCGACGTCGCTGCGTAGCCCTTGTTCCAGAACTCGTCGCGGACAGCGACGACGACGCGGTCTTCGTCGAACTCCCGAGGTCGAGGCATCACCCAACTCTACGAGTTCTGGACCCGATGGGCCACAACCGGCGGTCCGCTTCGCGGCCGCCCTGCTTTCGCCCCGCTTTCAGGGCGCCCCCGGGTGGCCCGACGAGCAAGGCCGTGAAGCCCCGCTCGGCGAGCCACTGCACGAGATATTGACCAATCAGTCCAGATAGGACAGAGTTGTGGACGATCCAGTCCATAACTCAAGGAGGTGGGCGGCGTGGCCGTCCTGACAGGCAAGGTGGCCGTGGTCACCGGCGGCAGCAGCGGCATCGGGCTCGCGATCGCGCGGGCCTTCCGCGACGAGGGCGCGAGGGTGTTCATCACCGGCCGGCGCAAGGAATCGCTCGACACGGCAGTCGCCGAGCTCGGCGAAGGCGTGACCGCCGTGGTCTGCGACTCTTCCGTGCCCGCCGATCTCGACGCTCTCTACGAGACCGTCCGCGAGCAGGCCGGACACGTCGACGTCGTGGTCGCCAACGCCGGCATCGGCACGACAACCCGGTTGGGTGAAGTGACCGAAGAGCAGGTCGACGGCCTGTTCGCCACCAACGTCAAGGGAACGATCTTCACGGTCCAGAAGGCGCTGCCGCTGCTTCGAGCAGGGGCCTCCATCATCTTGACCGGCTCGACCGCCGCGACACACCCGCAGCACGGCCTGGAGATCTACGGTGCGTCCAAGGCCGCGGTGCACAACCTGGCCCGCGGCTGGGCCCACAGCTCGCGCCGGTACGGCTTCCGCGTCAACGTGCTCTCGCCGGGCATGGTCCCCACCCCGGGCATGCTCGACCTCGTCCCCTCGGAGGCTCGGGAGCGGGCCAAGGAGATGATCCCTCTGGGACGGATGGGCGCCCCGGAGGAGATCGCCGCAGCCGCCACGTTCCTGGCCTCGGACGCCTCAAGCTACGTCAACGGCTCCGCGCTCGCCGCCGACGGCGGAGCCGGGCAGGTCTGACTCCCCCACCTGCCCCTGGGGACTCCAAAAAGCGTCGAGCCGGGCGACGATCGCCTCCAGCACGTCCTCAGCACGGCTCCACCGCGGGGTACCGCGACGGAGCCTGTCGTAGCGGGTGCCGATCCGCGCCGCGCGACGTGGCAGAACCCGGGCTCGGCGGCGTGCGCCCGCGGTGGTCGGCCCGGTCCAACGCGGGCGCACGCCCACCGCGCGATCCGCGCCGTCTGCGATGCCCTCGCTGGTCGGACGGCCCGGGACGACCGCGCGATCCGCGGCCCGGGGTGCGGGCGGCCGCCCGCACCCCGGGCCCTCTTCCTTCTCCGTTACCGCTACTGCAAGGTGTCCTTGATCCTGCCGGCGACGCCGCGCGCCTGGCCCGGCACGTGGGGCCCGCCCGAGGCGTCGGTGCGCGAGGTGACGTACTGGTGCGGCCGGGGCGCCGGCGCCGAGGCCTTGCCGCCCAGCGCGGCGGGATCGGCCATGTACTCGAACGAGTGCCGCCCGTCGGGCGCCTGCCCCGAGGCCCAGGGCCCCTGGTCGGCCTCGCCTCCGTCGGACAGGTGCCAGTGGGTGCGGGCGTGGGCCTGGTTCTCCTCCTCGAACAGGTCGTCGGGAGCCACGGGACCTTCCAGGCCGTCCTCCTGCAGCTGCTCGATCGCGGCCAGCCACTCGTTCTGGTGCACGGTGTCCCGAGCCAGGTTGAACTGCAGCATCGCCTTCACGCCCGGGTCGTCGGTCATGTGGTAGAGCCGCGCCGTCTGCAGCCGCCCCTGGGACTCCGCGGCGACGTTGGCCCGGAAGTCGGCCATCAGGTTGCCGCTGGCCACGATGTACTTGCCGTTCCACGGAGTCCCCGCGGAGTCGACCGGCAGCGCGCCCCCGCCGCCGACGATGGCCTGCTGCGGGTTCATCCCGCCCACCACGGCCGCCACGGCCGGTTCCTTGACGGCCTCGGCGGTGACGTCGTCCGGGGCCCCTTCGAGGAGGCGGCCCACCATGGTCGCGATCATCTCGACATGCCCGATCTCCTCGGTGGCGATGTCCATGATCAGGTCCTTGTACTTGCCCTCCATCCGGCAGTTCCAGCCCTGGAACAGGTACTGCATCGTCACTGTCATCTCACCGAAGGCGCCACCGATGAGCTCCTGGAGCTTCATCGCATACAGCGCGTCGGGCTTTTCCGGCTTGGCTTCGAACTGCAGATCACTGGTGTGGCGGAACACGGACGACTCCCCTGTGAAAGTGAACGGCCAGCGCGGCCGCCTCGGCGGCGGCCCGCTCGGACGCGGGCCCGGTGACGACGGCCGCTACCCCTCGCCCGTCCGTCGATTCACCTCACTTCCACCCGGCTGCATCGGATCTAACGGACCGTGAGGAGGACGGTGCCGCGCTTGCGGCCCGAGTCGACGCGCCGGTGGGCCTGCCGGATGCCGTCGAGCGGGAAGCGGCCGTCGACGACCGGCGCGAGCCGCCCCTCCACCGCCAGACGGGTGAGCACCGCGAGGTCGGCGGCACGCTCCGCCTGCGAGCGCAGCCCGGTCAGCGCCAGGCGGGCCCTTCGGTTGCCGAACAGGCGCGTCTGCAGGGTGTGCAGGAGGATCGCGGCACCGGGCACGGTGGTGAGGTAGACGCCGCCCGGACGGAGCAGGCGACGGCACCGGCCGTAGGAGCCGGTGCCCACGGCGTCGAAGACGACGTCGAAGCGCTCCCCGACGCGAGTGAAGTCCTGCTCGGTGTAGTCGATCACCTCGCCGGCGCCCAGCGAGGACACGAGCTCGGCGTTGGCGCCGCTGCAGACACCGGTGACCTCCGCGCCGTAGTAACGGGCCAGCTGGACGGCCGCGCTGCCGACGGCCCCCGAGGCGCCGTTGACGAGGATGCGCTGACCGCTCGCCAGGCGCGCGTGGTCGCGGAGGAAGGGCAGCGCGGTCAGCCCGCCGTCGGCCACGGCGGCCGCGTCCTCCTCGGGCAGGCCCGGCGGCCGGTGCAGCGCCCCGGCAGCCGATACGCGGGCGTACTCGGCGTGGGCGCCCATCGCCGCGCCGGTCTCGGCGACGACGTCGTCGCCCGGGGCGAACCCCGTGGCTCCGGGCCCGGTCTCCGCGACCGTTCCGACGACGAGCCCGCCCAGGACCGGGTTGCGCGGTTTGCGCAGCCCGAAGGCCAGCCGGGCGAAGGCGGGGCGGGCGGAGCGGGCGGCGCAGTCGGTGGGGGTGACGGCGCTGATGCGCACCCGCACCAGCAGCTCGCCGCCGCCGGGGCGCGGGCGGGGGACCTCAGCGACGCTCAGCACGTCGGGGGATCCGTAGCGGCGGCAGACGGCCGCTCTCATGGTGGTCGCGGGAGCGGCGCTGGATGGCTGTGGGGACATGGCGCAGTCCTCTCCGCCCGATGCGGGCGAGACGGTCGGCGGGCGCGGTCGGCGACCGCGGAAGGGAGCGCAAAAGGCGGAGCCCGGGCGGTCGTGCTCAGGCGTGGTCGCCATCGGGCGCGTCGGGATACTGGAAGACCTCTTCGAGCGGGGTGCCGAAGACCCGTGCGATCTGGAAGGCGACCTCCAGCGAGGGCGAGTAGCGCCCCTGCTCGATGGCGATCACGGTCTGGCGGGTGACGCCGATGCGTTCGGCCAGGTCCGCCTGGGTCATCTCGCCGCTGGCGAATCGCAGAGAGCGGATGGAGTTGGTGACGCGGGTGCGCTTGGCCATGCTAGAAACCCCGCCGGTACGCGGAGATCTTCACGGCCGAAGACGTGAGGGCGTTCAGCACGAACGCCAGGTAAAGCGTGTTGGCGATCCAGAAGTGCGCGAACTGGGCCAGGGTCAGCACCAGCGCCGCCGCGGCGACCGCAGCGAGCACGTAGAAGCCGATGTGCTCACCGTGCCGGTAGATCTCGGCGTCGCGCTCGTCGCGCCGCTCCCGGCCATGCGGGCCGACGACCGTGTTCAGTACCAGCGCGGCGCCGATGGCCAGGAGCATCGGGCGGACGTAGTCCACATCGGCGACGGGGCCTGCGGCGACCCGCGCGAGGATGACTGCGGCGTACACCGCTGACACCACCAGGGTGACGGCGGCGTACGTCCACACCCGCCTCTCTTCGAGTGACACGTGCCCTCCCCGATGTAAAACGAACTTGACACCAGGAATGTAAACCAGGACAGACACGATGTCAACTATTTTTAACATCCCGGGGCGCCGCACGCGGATCCTCGCCCGCGCCGCGTCGGGGTCGCCCTCTTCTGCGCGCGCATGACCTGCCGTGATCAGTCCACGTGCACGGCGCCCGACGGGCATGCGGCTTCCGCGTGGTCGACGGCCTCACGCTGGTCGTCGCCGGGTTCCTCCTGCAGCACCAGGACGAGGCCGTGGTCCTCGTCCTGGTCGAACACGTCGGGAGCGGCGAGTACGCACTGTCCCGCTCCCACACAGACTCGCCGGTCTCCGGTCACGTGCATCGGATTCTCCGCTCTCACCAGGTGACGATCAGTTCGTCGACCGGGGAGGCGTTGTCGCCCAGGGTCTGGCGCCCCGGAGCGAACGCGCTGCCGTGCGCGAGGCGCAGCGCGCGGGTGTCGAGTCCGGCACCGAGCACGACGACCTGCGCGGCTCGATCGGCGTCCCCTCGTTCGCACCGGCCGGAAGCGCCGGTGGCGGCAGGTCGGCGCCTTCGGGGGTCAGCGGCCGTGCAGTTCCTCGAGAAGCGCGAACCCGTCCGCGATCCAGGCCAGCTCGGTGCGGGCACGGGCGATGAGGCCGTCGTAGGCGTACACCTTGTAGCGCACCGCGAGCTCGGCATCCCGCTCGTTCAGCGTGGAGAGGCGAGCCGCCAGGGTGGGGTGGCTGCGGTCGAGCAGGGTGGCCCGGGTGCCTTCGAGCATGCGCAGCTGCTCCTCCCAGTACGCCTGCTGCTGCCGCAGCTGCTCCCGCACGGCCGCGGGATCGGCGAAGTCGAAGTAGGCCGCCTTCAGGTACGCCGGATCGCGCTGCCGCTGCGGTACCAGGGGCGACTCCATCCAGGCGCGGAAGTCGGCCAGCCCGGCGTCGGTGACGTGGTACTCCTTCTTCGTCCCCTTCTTGCCCCAGGGCACCTCGACCGACGTGAGCAGCCCGTCGCGCTCCATCCGGTTGAGCTCGGGATAGATCTGCGAGTCGGGCGCATGCCAGACGTGCGCCACTGAGCGGCTGAAGCTCTTGGAGATGTCGTACCCGGTCATCGACCGACCTGTGAGCAGTGCGATCAGCGCGTAACGCAGTGACACCGGCCCCGCCTCTCCGATTCGGTGGCGCTGTCCGTCCTTGCCAACTAACTATATCCATAGGTAGCTTGTGAGCCGCGCAACACATACCTCTCTTCATAGGGAGTTTCCATGACCCTCACCGCCTCCTCTCCCCTGGCGGACACCGCCCCACCGACCGCCGCGGCGGCGAAGATCTTCAACCACCCCCGCAACGCCTGGTATGTCGCGGCCTGGGACCACGAGGTCACCGGCAAGCAGCCGCTGGCGCGCACCGTCGCCGGCGTTCCGCTGGCGTTGTGGCGCAACAGCGAGGGCCGCGCCGTCGCCCTCGCCGACGCCTGCTGGCACCGGCTCGCACCGCTGTCCAAGGGCAGGGTCCTGGGCGACGAACTGCAGTGCCCGTACCACGGACTGCGCTACAACGCGAGCGGTCGCTGCACGGGGATGCCGGCGCAGGAGACGATCAACCCCAGCGCGGTCGTCCCCTCCTACCCCGTTGTCGAGCGCTACCGGTACGTCTGGGTGTGGGTCGGAGACCCGGACCTGGCCGACCCGACCGCCGTGCCCGACATGCACCAGATGGACGACCCGGCCTGGGCCGGCGACGGCGAGACCATCCACGCCGAGTGCAACTACCAGCTCGTCCTCGACAACCTGATGGACCTCACCCACGAGGAGTTCGTGCACTCTTCGAGCATCGGGCAGGAGGAGCTGTCCGGGGCCGAGTTCGACGTGACCCACGAGGGCGACACCGTCACGGTCACACGCTGGATGCGCGACATCGCGCCGCCGCCGTTCTGGCTGAAGAACATGCGCGACAAGTTCCCCGGGTTCGAGGGCAGGGTCGACCGGTGGCAGATCATCAGGTTCGAGGCCCCGGGCACGATCTGCATCGACGTCGGTGTGGCGAAGGCCGGTACCGGTGCGCCCGAGGGCGACCGCAGCCAGGGCGTGAACGGGTACGTGATGAACACGATCACCCCGGAGACCGACCGCTCCTGCCACTACTTCTGGGCGTTCATGCGCAACTACCGCCTGGACAGCCAGACCATCACCACCCAGCTGCGCCAAGGTGTGCACGGGGTCTTCGGCGAGGACGAGGACATGCTGCGCGCGCAGCAGCGGGCCATCGACGCCAACCCCGAGCACGAGTTCTACAGCCTCAACATCGACGCCGGCGGCATGTGGGTACGCCAGATCCTGGAGCGCATGCTCGCGGCGGAAGGCCGTCCCTCCTCCGCACCGGCTTCCGGCCGAGGGGCTTGAGGTGGCGGTGCAGGCCCGGGCCCGCTGGCAACGGGCCCGGGTGGTCGAGGTCGCCGACGCCGCCGAGGGTGTACGCCGCATCGTCCTCGAACCCGAGCATCCCGAGCACGCCGCGCCCGGCACACACATCGACGTCGAGACCGGCAGCGGCGCCCGCCGGGTGCGCTCCTACTCCGTGGTGCGCTCCGAGGACGGCGGCCGCAGGCTGACACTCAGTGTGCAGCTCTCCCCGACCTCGCGCGGCGGCTCCGCGGCGATGCACCGGCTGCGGGTCGCAGACGAGGTGGCCGTCACCGGACCGCTCCAGAACTTCCCGCTCGCGGTCGGCGCCACCCGCTACGTACTCGTGGCCGGCGGTATCGGCGTCACCGCGCTGGTGGCGATGGCCTCCGCGCTGCGCCGCCGCGGCGCCGACTACGAGCTGGTGCTCGCCGGCCGCAGCCGCGCCGTGATGGCCTACCTCGACGACCTGGTCGCCGAGCACGGCGATCGGGTGCGTGTCCACGTCGACGACGAGGGCACCTCGCTGGCGGTCGGCGGCCTCGTCGCCGGGATCGCCCAGGCGCCCGCCGCCGCGACCACCGAGCTGTACATGTGCGGTCCGATCGGGCTCATGGACGCCGTCTCGCGGACCTGGGCCGAGCACGGCCTGCCGACGACCAACCTGCGCTTCGAGACGTTCGGTTCCAGCGGCCGGCACCCGGCCGAGGAGTTCGTGGTACGCCTCCCCCAGCTCGACCGGGAGATCACCGTCGCACCCGACACCTCGATCCTCGACGCCCTCGCGGCGGCCGGCGTGGACACGCTCTCGGACTGCCGCAAGGGCGAGTGCGGGTTGTGCCTGGCCAAGGTGGTCAACTCGACCGGCACCATCGACCACCGCGACATCTTCCTGAGCGAGTCCCAGAAGGAGCGCTCGAGCAGCCTGTGCCTCTGCGTCTCCCGGGCGGCGGCCGGCAGCGGCCAGGCCCGTCCCGCCGTCCTCTCCCTGCACCTCACCTGACCCGGCGCGCCGCCGCCTGCACCCGGACCCCCACCACCTGGACACCCCATGAACATCACCGCACGCATATCGCAGACACCGATGAGCGGCTACCAATGGCTGATCATCGCCCTCTGTACCTTCATGAACTGCCTGGACGGCTTCGACGTGATGGCGGTCGCCTTCACGGGGCCCTCGGTCACCGAGGAGTTCGGGCTGACCGGATCGCAGTTCGGGCTGCTGGTCTCGGTCGGTCTGATCGGGATGGCGATCGGCTCGATGCTGCTCGCTCCGTTCGCCGACCTGGTCGGTCGGCGCCCGCTGATCCTGCTCAGCCTCGCCCTCGGCACGATCGGCATGTTCGGCGCGGCGATGGCGCCCTCGGTGACGGTCATGGGCGTCTTCCGCCTCGTCACCGGCATCGGTGTCGGCGGCATCCTGGCCAGCACGAACGTGATGGCCAGCGAGTTCTCCAACGCCAGGAACCGCGGTTTGGCCATCGGCATCTACACCGCCGGGTACGGCATCGGTGCCACTGTGGCGAGCCTGGTCGCGAAGGCCGCGGTCGGCGGTGACTGGCGGATCGTCTTCTACGCCGGTGGTTTCGGCACCCTGCTCGCCCTGGTCGTCATCGCCGCCATCCTTCCCGAGTCGGTCGCCTTCCTCGAGCAGAAGCGCCCGAGCGGCGCCCTGGCACGGATCAACCGGACACTGGCCCGGATGCGGATGGAGGTCCTCACCGACACCGACCTCGACCAGGCCGCCGCCGCCCGCACGGGAGGCGAGCGGGCCGCTTCGGGGTGGCTCAAGCAGCGGCTGCCCCCGACCGTTCTGCTCTGGATCACCTTCATCACGATCATGTTCGGCTTCTACTTCGTGAACAGCTGGACACCCACGCTGCTGGTCGAGGAAGGCCTCTCCGAGGGCGCCGCCGTGACCGCCGGGATGGCGATCTCCATCGGCGGCACCGTCGGCTCGATCCTCTACGGAGTCGCCGCCCGGATGCGTACGCCGCGGGTGGTGCTGATCGGGTTCTCCCTGCTCTCCGCCGCGATGATGGTCGTCTTCATCCTGAGCACCTCGACTCTGTGGCTCGGGTTCGGCATCGGCGTCGTCGTCGGCGCCCTGATCAACGGCTGCATCGCCGGTGCGTACACCGTCGGCCCGGCGCTCTACCCGGCCAACATCCGCAGCGTCGGCATGGGCTGGGCGCTCGGGATGGGGCGCATCGGAGCCATCCTGTCCCCGACCGTCGCGGGCATGCTCAACGACGCCGGCGCCTCGGCGACCCAGCTCTACGTCGGTGCCGCCATGGTGGTCGCCACCTGCGCACTCGTCCTGGTCGGCCTGCGCCGGTACGACCCCGACTCCAGCCCGGCGGCCAAGGAAGAACTGGCCGTGTGACCTCCGCCCGGCCTCTCCGCGGCGCGGGCCGTCCGGTTCTCCGGTCGGCCCGCGCTCGTCACGCGCCGCGCACGGCCGCGCTCCTCCCGACCGGAACGCGGAACCCCCGGACGGGCGGACCGCTGGAGGCGCCGCTCCGATGCCGTGGTCGCCATCCCCGGCACGACCAACCCCGACCATCTGCGCGCCAACGTCGCGGCCGCAGAGGTCGCCGAGCACCTGACCGAGGCCGAGGTCGCCCACCTGACCGGCCTGGTCGACGAGTCGCGGGCCGTCCTCGACCCGACGCCCCAGCCGGGGTCCGGCACCACCGCGGGCGCCGGCCACCGCTGAACAGGGCAGATCCCACCGCGGCGCCCCGGAGCGGCCGCCGGGCGCGCGCAGCGTAGAAATATCACCCTTGACTTATATTGGGCGGTGCTTATTCTGGTCGTGTGCACGCCTTCGACGTTCTCGGTGACCCTGTCCGCAGACGCATCCTCGAGCTGCTGGCCGGCGGCGAGATGCCGGCCGGCGACGTCGTCCGCGTGATCGGCGAAGAGTTCGGGATCAGCCAGCCGGCGGTGTCCCAGCACCTCAAGGTGCTCCGGGAGTCGGGGTTCACGGACATGCGGGCCGAGGGGACCCACCGGGTGTACTCGCTGGACCCGGAGCCGCTGCGCAGCGTCGACGAGTGGCTGGATCCGTTCCGGCGATTCTGGGCACCGCGCCTGGATGCGCTCGGCACCGAGATCGCCCGCGGCAAGAAGGCACGACGAGACGGCGCCACGCCGGCGCCGTCCGACGACGAGGAGCAGCCATGACCGGGCCGTCCGACAAGATCATCGCCTCGCAGGCGGAGGAGGTGCGCCGCGACCTCGCCGTCGATCGCGAGGGGAACAGGCAGCACACGGTTCAGACCATCAGCCAGTCCTATCCGACCACGCTGGAGGACCTGTGGGAGGCCTGCACACAGCCCGACCGGCTCGGGCGCTGGTTCGCACCGGTCAGCGGCGACCTGCGGCTGGGAGGCCGCTACCAGGTCGAGGACAACGCCTCCGGCGAGGTGGTGGCCTGCGATCCGCCGCGGTCCTTCACGGTGACGTGGGAGTTCGCCGGGGAGTCCAGCCAGGTGGCCGTGCACCTCGCCCCGGAGGGGGACCGGGTACGGCTCACCCTGGAGCACCAGCACACCGGCGACGCCGACTCCGCGTTCTGGGCCCGCTTCGGACCGGGCGCGACAGGGGTGGGCTGGGACCTCGCCCTGCTGGGTCTGGTGCTGCACCTGGTCGCCGGGGAGGACCGCCCCGACGATCCCGACGCCTTCGCCCGGACCGCGCCCGTCCGGCGGTTCATCCGTGCCGCGAGCGAGCGCTGGGGCGAGGCGTCGGTGCGCACCGGAACACCCCGGGAGGACGCCGCCGCGGCCGCGGACCGCACCACCGCCTTCTACCTGGGTGAGGAGCCCGCGTAGCCGGCGGTCGCGTGGCCGCCTGGGCGGTCGGCATCCGCGCGCGGCATCGGTGCACGCTCCGCAAGGCGCGCCGTCAGGGTGGACTGCGCATCGGGCGCGGGGAACGGAACGCGCACTCCAGCATCGTCACCGACATCGGCACGACGGGGGCCGTCGCCCCCACGAGCAGCTCGCGCCCCAACCCCGACCGCCCATCCAAGAAGTCCAGCACGTCGCGCATGTCGTTGCGTGCGAAGAGCCGGGCGAAGAACGCCGCGCCGTCCAGGCGCCCGGAGTCCAGGGCGCGCAGCAGCACGGCGTCCATGGCCAGGTGCCGACGGCTGTGCGGGATCGGCGGCAGGGGCAGGCGGCCGCGTTCCAGAGAGCGCACCACCGAGGCGACCTGGCGCTGGATGCCGCTGAAGGTGTAGCCGGTGGACGGTCGGGTCGCACCGCCGGCCGCACCCATGCGGAAGACGCGCCGCCCCGCCCGCGTCGCGAAGCCGCCGTCCGTCATGGGGATGACCCCTTGCTCGGAGGCCGAGACCGTGAACCGCTCCAAGCCGAGCACCTCCGCGGTGTAGTGGTGCAGAGCCGCTTCATAGCCCGCGTCGTCGAGGACCCGGCGGGTGAACTCCGTGTACTCCACCAGCGCCTCCCGGGGAGAGAGCGGAAGCACGTAGCCGAACGAGACGCCGCGCCGCGGCTGGGCGGTGCGCAGGTCCATCAGCACGGCGGAGCCGGGGTCGAAGGCGTCGTGCCCGGTGTGCACGAACCATCCGCGGAAGTGCTGCAGCAGCGTCGTGCGGGCGGCGGGCGGAGCAGTCAGCGGGCGGGAGTCGAAGACCCGGCGCGCCGTGAGCGAGAGCGGAGAACCGTCGGCTCGCGACGCGTGCACCGTCGCGTGGTCAAAACCGTCGTCGATCGCCTCCACCGTCGCCGCGTACTCGTGGACGCCGGGCCCCATGCGCCCGCGGACGTGGTCTTCGAAGTCCCGGGAGCGGAGCATCTTGTAGGACTGGGGACCGATCGACTGCCCATGCCGGGCGCCCGTGGGCGAGACGACCGACAGGGTGTCCCACCGGGCGGCCAGGACCTCGTCCCACGGGCCGGCGCCGTGCTCCCAGAAGCACCACGTGCGCTCGTTCGGACGCGGCGCTCCCGCCGGCGGTTCGACGAGGGCGATCTGCGGCGTGCCGACGCCGGGCAGCACGATCCCCGCGGCGGCGTGGGCCAGGCTGAGGCCGGCCGCGCCGGCACCGACGATGAGCAAGTCGAATACCCGCATGGCGGTTAGCCTGGCACAAAGACCGGTTCCTTTCGCTTCGGCTCGGAGGATCATGGCAAAGACGGTCCGCGCGATGAAGGCCGGCCGGGTGGGGGACGAGTTCGACCGCGCCGCCGCAGCCTACGACCTGCTCGTCGCGGCGAACCCGGGGTACCACCGGCACCTGCGCGCGTCGGCGCGCAGGCTCGGACTCCCGCGGGGCGGGGAGGGGCTCCGCGTACTCGACCTCGGCTGCGGAACAGGCGCCTCCACCGCCGCCCTCGCCCGCGAGTACCCCCGTGCCGAGATCATCGGTGTTGACGCGTCCGAGGGCATGCTCGCCCGGGCCCGCGCCAAGCGCTGGGGACCCCGGGTCCGCTTCGTGCACGCCCGCGCCGAAGACCTGGCCGCGGGCGCCCTGGGCGGCCCCTCCGACGCGGTCTTCGCCGCCTACCTGCTGCGCAACTGCCCCGACACCGATGCCGCTCTGGCGGCGGTGCGCGACCTGCTCAAGCCCGGGGGCGGAATCGTGCTGCACGAGTACTCCGTCGCCGACTCGGTGGCGGCGCGCTGCGTGTGGTCGCTGGTCTGCTGGGGGGTGATCATCCCCCTCGGATGCGTCGCGACCGGCCGGTCCGCGCTGTACCGCTACCTGTGGCGCAGCGTCCTGGAGTTCGACGGCGCCGCGCGCCTGCGTCGACGGATGCGCGAGGCGGGACTGGAGAACGTCCGCACCCAGGCGCTGGGCGGCTGGCAGCGAGGCATCGTGCACACCTTCGCCGGCACGGCGCCCGCTCCCTCCGGCTCCCGGTGATGTGGGCTCCGGCCGACCCCCGGGCCGAGGAGGTCGCCCCCGCCGCTCCCCGGGCAGCACGGCCCGCAACCGCTCCGAGAACGGCGGTCGTGGGCGGCGGCATCGCGGGACTGGCCGCGGCCACGGGACTGTCCGAACGCGGCGTGTCGACCACCGTCTTCGAGCGCGAACCCGGCCTCGGCGGGCGCCTGCGGGGGTGGCCGACCACCCTCGGCGACGGCAGCGAAGCGACGATGAGCCGCGGTTTCCACGCCTTCTTCCGCCAGTACTACAACCTGCGGGCGCTGCTGGCACGCCTGGACCCCGCCCTGGGCATGCTCAGCCCTCTGCCCGACTATCCGCTCGTGCACGCGAACGGCCTCCGCGACGGCTTTACCGGGCTTCCGGCCTCCCCGCCGCTGAACGCATTCGCGCTGGCGGTGCGCAGTCGGAGCTTTCCCGCCCGCGAACTGGCCCGGGTCAACCTCGCCGCCGCCCTCCAGCTCCTCGACGTCGACGTCCCCGGCGTCTACCGGCGCCTGGACCACCGGGACGCGCCCGCGCTGCTGGAGGCGATCCGCTTCCCTCCGCGCGCCCGGCACCTGGCCTTCGAGGTGTTCTCGCGCAGCTTCTTCGCCGACCCTGCGCGGCTCTCGGCGGCCGAGCTCGCCGTCATGTTCCATGTGTACTTCCTCGGCTCCAGTGAAGGCCTGCTGTTCGACGTCGCCAACGCGCCCTATCCCCAGGCCCTCTGGGATCCCTGGTCCTCCTACCTCGCACGCCGCGGGGTGGGGCAGCGGCTTTCGACACCCGTCTCCGAGATCGCTCCGGGAATCCGGCGCCGCTTCGCCGTCCACCCGGAGGGCGGGGCCGCCGAGGAGTTCGACGCCGTCGTCCTCGCCACGGACATCGCCGGCCTGCGGCGGCTGACCGCCGGCTCTCCCGCCTTGGGCGCACAGGACTGGCGCCGCCGCGTCCTCGCCGCGCCCAGCGCCCCGCCCTTCCTGGTGAGCCGGCTGTGGCTGGACCGGCCTGTACGCGCCGAACGCCCCGGTTTTCTGGGGACCGCCGGCTACCCCACGCTCGACAACATCAGCGTGCTGGAGCGCTTCGAGGACGAGGCCGCCCAGTGGGCGCGGCGCACCGGCGGTTCGGTCGTGGAGCTGCACGCCTACGCGCTGCCGGAATCCTGCGACGTACACGTCGAGCAGCAGCGCCTGATCGCCCAACTGCACCGGGTCTTCCCGGAGACCGCGCGGGCGGGCGTCGTGGACCAGCGCCACGAACTCCGCGCGGACTGCGCCCTCTTCCCACCGGGCGGCTACGAGCACCGGCTGGCCCCCGCCACCCCCGACCCCGGGCTGGTGGTAGCGGGCGACCACGTCCGTGTGGACCTCCCGGTCGCCCTCATGGAGCGCGCCGCGACCAGCGGGCTGATGGCCGCCAACGAGTTGCTCGCCGGCTGGGGACTGCCCGGTCACCGGCTGTGGAGCGTGCCCAGCCGGGGTCGCTGGGCGCCGATGCGGGCGCTGGCCCGCTGGGGGCGCGCCGGGGCTCAGCCGGGCCAGTGGCCCGACGTCCGCAGCGCGTAGCGCCGCTCCGCATACGAGATGTCGTCGCGCCACAGGCGCCGGGCGGCCGCGCGCATCAGGGGGCGCACCACCGGCGCGGCACGTGCGGCCAGGGCGAAACCGGGCCGCTCGGAGGAGGCGATGGTGGCCTCGACGACCGCTGTCGTGGGGACACCGCCGCGAACGCCCAAGGGGGTCGCGTGGGTCTCGACCACGCTCCCCTCGCCCTCGCCTTCGATGATGTGCATGGCCACGGTGCGCGGTTCCGGGCAGCTGAACGCGGCCCGCACGGGCACTCCCCACCGGCCGGCCACCTTGAACGCCACCTCCGCGACCATCCGGTCGGGGTCCGGGTCGCTTCCCGACGCCGTCTCGGTGACGCGCAGACCCACGAAGGAGTAGGGGTGGAACCACGACCCGTGCCAGGGGTCGAGCCTGTTGGCCACCAGGTCCTCGGGTTCGCACCGTCCGGCCAGGCTCTCCACCGCCGCGAGGGTGGTGGCGGAGGCGGGCCGCTCGGGGAGGACGGGGCGGGCGAGCGGTTCTTCGCCGCCGATCCGGTCCAGGCGGACCCATGCCAGCGTCCCGTCGTCGTAGGCGGGATAGGGCTGCCACCCGGGGAACCCCTCCGGCCCCAGGTCCAGGCCGTGCCAGCGGCACACCAGTCTCCCCGCGTCGACGGCGCCCCGGCACAGCGGTGCTCCCAAGTGCGGACAGGCGCCGGGCGCCGCGTGCAGGCGCCCCTCGCCGTCCCGCCAGGCGACGATCTCGCTGCCGGCGACCATCCGCCCGAAGGGGCGGTCCCGACGAACGTCCGCGCTGGCGGCGAGCACGTACCAGTTCCCGGAAGGACGCGCCAGCGCACGTTTGACAGCGTCGCCGATCACCGCGGGGGACGCCTCGCGCCACGAGGGGCGCTGGCGGCTCCACCGCGTCGCGGGCAGTCGACGCAAGGGGAACCGTCTGGGCTCGAAACCGGGCATGTTCCTCCTCCACATCACCGGCGCCGGGTGCGCGGGCGGGTCACGCGCTGAGCCCGCGTGCCGCCCAGGCCCTGGCCAGCGCCGGCACCGCGGTGCGCACGCGGCGGGAGCGCGCGACGCGGTGGCGCCGCGACCATACGTCGTACCCGGCGTCCTCGATCTCGTCCAGGATGCCCCGGTACAACCGCAGGGCCGTTTCGACACACGGCCGCGCGACCGCAGAGAGCATCGCGCACCCCGGCTCGGCTTCGCGGTAGACCGCGCGGTTGAAGGCGACCACCTCCGCCAGGGCCCGGCGGACACGGGTGTCCTGGACGCGCGTACGGCGGCAGCGCATCAGCAGGTCTCGGTCGACACCGTGGCAGGCGAGCACGTCGGCCGGAAGGTAGACCCGCCCCCGGTCGAGGTCTTCGGCGAGGTCGCGCAGGAAGTTGGTCAACTGGAAGGCCGTACCCAGCGCCGCCGCGTGCGGCGCCGCTTCGGCCCGGGGCACCACGGTCCCCAGGACGGGAAGCACCTGCAGGCCGATCACGGCGGCCGAGCCGTACATGTACGCATTGAGTTCCGCGAAGTCGGCGTAGTCGGTGACGGTCAGGTCCGCGCGCATGGACCCCATGAACGCGGCGAAGTACTCCGCGGGGATTTCGTAGCGCCGGGCGGTGTCGGCCAGGGCCCGCACCGGCGGAGCCTGCGCCCGCCCGCCGGACAGGGCCGCGTCCAGATCCCGCTCGACGCCTTCGAGCAGCGCCGCACTGTGCTCCGCCGTCCGCCCCGGTTCGGGTTCGTCGACCAGGTCGTCGACCCACCTGGCGAATCCGTACAAGGCGTGGATCCCCGGTCTCCGCCCGGCGGGAAGGACCCGAGTGGCCAGGTAGTACGTGCGCCCGTGCCGGGCGTGCAGAGCGCGGCTGCACGCGTAGTCCCGGCGCAGTGCGGTCCCGGTGACGCCCGCCGCGTCGAGCTCGGCGGCCGCTCCTCTCGCGATCACCGTGCCCCCTTCCCCACGGCTGCCCCGCCCGCGATCCGGGCGGCCGCCAGCTTCCCGGACACCAGGGCTGTGGGGAGTCCGACTCCGGGCGTGGTGCCGCACCCGGCAAGGACCGCGTTTTCGGTGCCCGCTACGCGGTTGCGCGGCCGGAACGGGCCCGTCTGGGCGAACGTGTGCGCCGTGGCGAAGGGGGTGCCGTAGGCCATGCCTCTGCGCGACCACTCCAGCGGAGTGGTCAGCCGCTCGGTCACGATCGCGGCTCCGAACCCCTCCAGCCCGCGCCGCTCCAGCGTGCGGACGAGGCTGTCGCGGTAGCCGTCCGCCGCGCGCCGCCAGTCGATCCCGCCGGTGCGCAGGTTGGGGCACGGTGCCAGCACGTAGTACAGGTCGCGCCCGGGGGGCGCCAGTGCGGCATCCGTGGCCGTGGGGCGGGTGACGAGCAGAGAGGGGTCGCTCATGGTCGTGCCGCGTCGGCAGATCTCGTCGAAGGTCTGCTCCCAGGCGGCGCCGAAGGAGATGGTGTGGTGCGGCGTCTCGGCCCACGCGCGGTCGACCCCGGCGTGCAGGACCACGGCGGAGGGCGAGAACCGCAACGGGACCGGGCGCCACGGGGTTCGCCCGAGCAGGCGGTAGGCCATGGGCAGATCGGGGGTGAGTACAACGGCGTCGCAGTCGAGTCGGAGGCCTTCGGCCGTCTCGACCGCCGTAACCCTGTCGCCGCGGCGCACCAGGCGCCGCACCTCCTGGCCGAAGTGGAGGGTTCCTCCGGCGGCGACGACGGCGTCGGCGAGCGCGTCGCTCAGCGCCCTCATGCCGCCCATGGGGAAGTACACGCCCGCGACGGTGTCCATGTAGGCGATGACCGCATAGGCCGCCATCGCCTGCTGCGGGGCCACTCCGGCGTAGAGGGACTGGAACGAGAAGATGCGGCGCAGTCGCTCGTCGGACACGAAGCGCCCGATGGCCGGTGCGAGGCGCCCGAAACCGCCCATGGCGGCCAGGTGGGCGAGCTCCGGGGTGAGCAGCTGCAGCGGCGAGTCGAAGTTCGCGTCGATGAACGACCGCATCTGGAGCCGGTACAGCCGGCCCAGCCAGCCGCGCAGGCGCAGGTAACCCCGGGCCTCCCGGCCGCCGGCCTTGCGGGCGACCTCCTCGGCCATGGACTCCGCGTCCGTGTGCACGTCGATGGTGGAGCCGTCGGCGAATCGGGCACGATAGGCGGGGTCGAGCCGGACGAGGTCCAAGCGGCGGTCGAGGGAGTCGCCCACGGCCGAGAGGGCCTCGTCGATCAGGTGCGGCATGGTGAGTACCGTCGGCCCTGTGTCCATGCGGAAACCGTCTGCATCGTCGCGGCCGGCGCGCCCTCCCGGATGCCCGTCGCGTTCGACGACCGCCACGGACCGCCCGGCTCCCAGCAAGTGCAGCGCGGCGGCGAGTCCCGACAGGCCGGCGCCCACGACGACGACGTGGTCGGTGCGGCCAGGAACGGTACGCAGCTGAGATGCGCTCGGCTTCATGGCTCTCTTCTCTGTCGGACCGATTCCGGAACGCGTATCCGGGCCTGTACCGAGAGTCGCGCCGCTGTCGGCTGCCGGCCGTCACCAGCACGCGCCACCGGTTCGGTCAGGTCGCGCGTGTGATCGCCCCGTCCGCCCGCCGCCGGAGCTCCTCGTAGGCCACCGGGGTGATGGGCGCGTCTGCGAGGGAACGCGTTCCCTCGCGCAGAAGCGCGGCGAGACGCTGTTCCACGGCCTTCTTGGCCCCCAGGGCCGCCAAGAGGTCGGCGACCGCGCGCACGTCGGCGTCGGGGAGCCCGGGGTCGCCGATCGCCGAGTCCAGCATCCGCACCGCCTCGCGGTCCCCGCGTTCGCGCGCGCGCCGCAGGCCCACGGCCAGGAGCAGAGTACGTTTGCCCTCCCGCAGGTCGGCGCCGACCGCCTTACCCGTCTGCGCGGGTTCGCCGTACAGGTCGAGCAGGTCGTCGCGCAACTGGTAGGCGGAACCGACCGCCTCCCCGTACCTGCGCAGGGCCTGGACGACCTTCTCGTTCGCGTCGGCCAGGGCCGCGCCCAGGTGCAGCGGGCGCTCGGCGCTGTAGGCGGCCGTCTTCAGCCGGTTGACCCGCAGCGGGGTGGACTCGGCCGTATCGCCCCGCGCCTGGGAGCGCATGTCGAGGAACTGGCCGACCACCATCTCCGTGTGCATGGCGCGCCAGGGTCCACGTGCCCGCTCCCGGGCGTCGGGCATATGGCTCAGGGCTTCGGTGAACATGTCCTCCGCCCAGACCAGGGCCAGATCGCCGGCGAGCAGGGCCGCGCTCTGCCCATAGTGGTCGGGGTCTCCGAGCCACCGCTTCGAGCGGTGGTCGTTCGCGAACCGCACGTGGACAGCGGGCTCGCCGCGGCGTACCTCGGACCTGTCCATGACGTCGTCCTGGAAGAGCGCGAACGCCTGGACGAGTTCCAGCGCGGAGGCGGCACGCAGCGCAGAGGCGGCTTCGGGACCGTCGTCGGCGCCGCCCGCGGCACGCCAGCCCCACCAGGCGAAGGTCGGCCGGACTCGCTTGCCTCCCTCGACGACGAACCGGGCCAGCCGGTCGAGGACCTCGTCGGCGAAGTCCACGTCCAGGCCCGCGACGGCGGGGCTCCGCCGACCCAGGAAGTCCTCGAGATGCCGGGTGACGGCCTCACGCAGACACGCGTCCCCGCATGCCGCCGGACAGGACGCTTCGTGGTGCTTCCGGTCGCCCCGGGGGCGCACCCTCGATCCGGATGCAGTCAATGTCGGCCTCCTCGACCACGAGTCGCGTGCGTCGCTCCTGCCGGGTTCCGCCGAAGACGGGAAGCTCCTGTTTTTCCTTCGCGCTTGCCGAGGCTGTTTCGAGGACCGATCGGCGGCTGCGGTCGGCACGCCGCGTCGGCGTGTCCGGGACCGTGCATTCCGGACGGTGCCGCCGAGCGCGGGCGAAGAGCCGGCGTTTCGGCCGCCCGTGTCAGCGACCGCTTGGTGTACCGCCGACTCGCCTACCGCCCCCGCACTTGCGCAAACCTCCGCTGAGAGAACGCCGACCGCCACGCGAAGGCCCCGGAGAATGCGCCCGCCGCCGTCGGACGCGCGAAGCGGTACTCCGCCGGCGCGGCCGGTTCTCCCAGGAAGAACCCGAGAATATCGCCGAACGGGGCGCGCAGCAGGCCCGGCACGCCGCCCGGCGCCGCAATGCCCGCCCGCACGTTCACGGGTGAACCGCTCGACCGCCCGGGCTTGTGCGACCCGAGGATCCGGAGCGGGTCCGGGCCCTTGCGCAGCAGCGCACGGCCCTCAGCGGGCGGGCACGGGCTAACGGGTCGGCGGGTCCTCGCGCAGGCCGTGGAGGACCTTGGCGGCGATGTCGGCGAACCGGTCGAGCTCGTCGGCGGTGAGCCGGTCGACGAACAGGCGCCGGACCTCCTGGGCGTGGCCGGGCGCGGCCGCCTTCAGCGCGGCGAGGCCCTCCGCTCCAGCGCCTGCCCGGGAAGCGCCGGCCCCGCCGTGGCGGGTGAGGAGGGCTCAGCGGCCGCTAGCGCGGAGGCCCCGGCCTCCGCAGCAGCCATTGCGCGAAGGTCCGCCGCGCGGGTCGTACCACCACGCGCCCGAAAACCTTCTGGCCGACCAGCTCCACCCGCAGAGTGACGGGCGTATCGGGATCGGTCGGCGCCCGACGGTGCTTGACCTTGCTGTGCGCCAGCCGCAGACCGTCGGTATCGACCACGATGCCCGGTCTGGTGACCAGCGTCAGGGTCTTGCCCGCCATGTCCACGTCGATCCGCACGGTGCCCTGCGTGACCACGGCCTCGGTGAAGTCGAGTGTCACGCTGCACCACTGCACCGCCAGCTCCAGCCTCCGCGGCACCACCCAGCGGCCCGCGCGCTCGACCCCGGCGCTGTGCACCTGCTCGATTCGAACGACGTCCTTGGCCTCTCCGACCGTCGCCGCCACCGGCGGCAGGTCAGCGGTGAGAACGGCCAGTTCGCTCACGGTCCGCGCCGACAGGGCGGCCTCCAGCCGCTCGTCCAACTCGTCCGCCGTCAGCAGGCCGTCGCCGGCCGCGATACGCAGCACATCGGCCACACGGTCGCGGTCCGCATGGGAGACCCGGAGCTCGGGCGACGAGCCGGGACCGGCTCCCTCCCCGGTGGGCGGCACTTCTCCCGACATGGTCTCCGTCCCGGTTCCCGTCGAACGAACCTCGCGCGATGCGGCGGCGGCGCGACTCGGACCGACGCTATAACGCGCGGGGTGCCCGGCCAAGCCCGGTCGCGGGAAAGGCGGCCGGGACCGGGAGGAGTCCGTCGACCCGTCAACCCCGCCAAGCCCGTCAACCCCGCCAAGCCCGCCGGACCGTCCGCGGCTACGTCCCGGACGGTTCGCGCAGGAAGTGGTGGACGGTCGACGCCTGTCCCACGATGGAGTGCGCGGCGTCGCGCAGGACGTGGACGGTCGCGTGCGGAACACACCGTCGCAACCGGCGGGCGGTCTCGTGCGAGTCGAGCATCGCGTCGTGGGCCCCGACGACGGCGAGAACGGGCATGGGCAGCCCGCGAAGGGCGTCGTCGGAGAAGGCGGGCAGCCTCTCCATGCGGGGCCTGAAGTGGGCGAACGTCAGGGCCATCGAGTCGAGGAACTCCCTCGTCCCGGCTCCCCGCAGACCGGCGACCGCCTCCAGCGTCCTGCGCTGTCCCCACTGTCCGAACGGCCGCAGCAGCAGGGCCTTGAGCATCCATCCCGACTTCTGCCTGCCGATACCGCCCGGGCACAGCAGCGCCAGGCGGGTGACGCGCTCGGGCCGCCGCGTCGCGTAGTCCAGGGCCAGCCATCCGCCGAGGGAGGCGCCGACGACCGCCGCGCGTGCGACGCCGAGGCCGTCCAGCACCTCGTCCAGCCAACCGGCGTAGGCCGCCGATCCCAGCGGCGGCCGGGACGGTGCGCTGAAGCCGGGCTCGCCGATCACGTCCACGGCGTAGACGCGGAAGTGCTCGGCCCAGACGGCGGCGTCGCCCATCCACATCGCCGTGTTCGTCCCCGACCCGTGCAGCAGGACCACGGGCGGCGCGGTCTCGGGCCCGCAGGCCACGGCGAACGTCTCGCCTTCCCGGGTGGGCACCCGGACGTGCGTGTTCGGTACCGGCCACCGCTCCAGCAGGCCCCGGTAATGGTCGTGGACGGCCCGTGCACCGGCTTCGCTCCGGTAGATCCCCTGGGGTGTGTTCACGGTTCGACCACCGTCCCGACGAGTTCCAGGACGCGCGTGGTCTCGCTCAGGCCGCCGAGGACGACGACCTTCAGCCGGGCCCGCTCTTCGTCGTAGGAGGTCTCGAAGCGCAGCCGCCGACCGTCGGTGTTCCCGCCGGCGGCTCCCGTCAGCAGGGTGGTGACACGGTGGGCGTCCTTGGGGCCGATCGCGTCGATCTCGACGATGCTCGACACGTCGACGTGCCGCCGCCGGGCCGCGGCACCGGGCGCGGCGGCGACGGTGCCTCCGGTGAACGCCTCAAGGCTCTCATGGGTGATCCGGTACTGCTTGCCGATGCGCGCCGCCGGTAGCCGCCCGTCGCGCACGTAGCTGCGCACCGTCTTGACGTGCAGGCCCAGCAGGTCCGCCACCTGGTCCACCGAGTAGAGCCGCTGAGACACGGCCTCCTCCTCACGGTCGCCGTCGAGCGCAGGTCGAACCCCCTGGCATGGAATCCACCATCACTCCCTTTACGTCCCGATCGTAGACCATGTTATGGAATGATAGGGAACATTGCGGAACGACGAGCCCGATCTACTCAGAGCAGGGAGGTGAAGGCGGCGTCGGCCCGGGTGGACGCGGAAGCGGCGGCCTGCGGACCGCGGCTCGGGCGACCGGTCGCCCACCTGCCCCCTCACCGGCGTATGCGGAGAGGCGGCGTGTCCATCGGGCGGGGATCGCGTAGCCGCCTTCGGCGGCCCCGCCCGGCTCGCCGGTTCAGCCGGCGAACTCCAGGGGCGCCATGCCGACCGCACCCGGCACGACCCGGAACAGGGCGCCCGCCTGCGGCCACCGCTCTGTGTCGAGGTTCTCCGCCGAGGTGGTGATGTACAGCTCGGACAGGTCGGGGCCCGCGAAGGTGCAGGCGGTCGGGCGCGGAACGGGCAGTTCCACCACGGTGTCCAGCCGCCCGCCGGAGGTGTAGCGGTGGACGGCGGCGCCGTCCCACAGCGCCACCCAGACACCGCCCTCGGTGTCCAGGCAGATGCCGTCGGGGTTGCCCTGCTCGGGCGGGATCTCCACGAAGGCGCGCCGTTCGCCCAGCTCCCCGTCCGGGGCGACGTCGAAGGCGTCGACGCGGTGCGTGGGCGTGTCGACGTAGTAGGCACGGTCGCCGGAGGGTGTCCACGCCAGCCCGTTGGAGATGGTGACCCCGTCGAGGATCCGGGTCGCGCTGAGGTCCGGGTCGAGCCGGTACAGCGCTCCGCGTCCCGGCGCGGCGCCGTAGTCCATGGATCCGCAGTAGAAGCGGCCGTGGAGATCGCACCCGCCCTCGTTCATCCGCACCTGGGGATCGCTCCACAGCTCCGGAAGGCGGTGGACCTCGGCGGAACCGGGTTCGATGAGCGCGAAGCCGCGCTCCACCGCCACGACGAAACCGCCGTTTTGGCGGGGGCGGGCGGCGGCGGCGACGCGGCCGACGGCGGTGCGCTCGATGGCCCCGTCGGTGTGGCGGCGCGCCAGGATGTCGCCGGCCAGCATGTCCATCCACCGCAGGCAGCCGTCGGCGGGACACCACACCGGGCCTTCCCCGTGGTAGGCCAGAGGCGGTCCCGCCTGTTCGGCTCGCAGGCGCCGGGGGCGGTCGCCCTTGGTCGGTCTGTGCGGCACACGGCAAACATACGCCACGGCCGGGCGCGGCCATCAAGCGGTTCCGCACCGGGTGGAGGGCGCCCGTCCGGGGCGCTTTCCGTCTGGCCCCGGGCGCCGAAGGCGGGCACGGCCTCCGCCTGTGCCAGGACCGGGCACGGCGGGACGGCGCCCGGCACGCGGCCCTCCGCAGCCGTCCGGCCCAGGCGCAGCCGGACGCGGTCGGCCGCCGGTGCCCGGCCCCGCCGACCGGTGATCCGCCCGGGGCGTCAGCTCCCCGACGCGGCGGGTGCGTCCGCGCGTCGGGACCCGTCCCCGTCCGGCTGCGCCTGGGCCGTGGGAGCGTCGGCGGGCGAGGAGTCCGGCGCGATGCGCTCGGCCGCGTTCAGCTCGGCCGCGGCCTGGCGGCTCAGCCCGAAGAAGTAGGTGAGCACGAACCCGGCGATGTAGCCGACCACAAGGCCCAGGCCGTAGACCAGGACCGCGGCGCCGATGCCCCGGCTGCCCTGCAGCAGGGGGAACAGGGCCAGCCCGGAGGGGCCGATCGCGGTCGAGCCCGCGCTCACCCCCAACTGGTTGGCCAGGCCCAGAAAGCTCCCGCCGGCCGCGCCGCCGGCGCAGGCGGTCAGGAACGGGCGGCCCAGCGGCAGAGTCACGCCGTAGATCAGCGGTTCGCCCACACCGAGCAGGCCGGCGGGAAGCGCCGAGCGGATGGTGCTGCGGATCCCCTCGTTGTGCTTGAGCCGCACATACAGGGCCGCGGCCGCGCCGACCTGCCCCGCGCCGGCCATCGCCAGCACCGGAAGCAGCACGGTGTAGCCGTCCACACCGATCAGAGTCGTGTGGATCGGGATGAGCGCCTGGTGCAGGCCCAGCATGACCAGGGGCAGGAACAAGCCGCCCAGGATCAGCCCGGCCAGCGCCCCGGCCTGGCCCAGCAGCCAGTCGGCCGCCACTCCGATGGCCGCCGACACCTCTCCGGCCACGAACATCAGCCCGTACACCGTGACCAGACCCGAGACCAGGACCGCGACGGTAGGGGTGATGAGGATGTCCAGGGTGCCGGGCACCCACCGGCGGGTCCAGCGTTCGACGTAGGCGCACAGCGCCGCCGCGCCCAGGGCCCCCAGCACACCGCCCTGGCCGGGCGCCAGTTCGGCGCCGAAGGCCTGGATGTCGGCCACACCGGCGAAGGGGATGATCGCGGCGACCGCGCCGCCCAGAATCGGGGTGCCGCCGAACTCCTTGGCGGTGTTCACGCCCACGAAGACCATGATCAGGGACATGAACCCCTTGGCGATCGCGTCCAGCGCGGGCAGGACGGGCGTCAGCCAGCCCAGGTTGGTGAACACGCCGGTCACCCCGGCCAGGATGCCGCAGGCGATCAGCGCGGGGATCAGCGGTACGAAGATGTTGGCGATGCTCCGCAGGAACAGCTTGAACGGGGTGGCGTTGCGCCGCTTGTTCTCGGCCCGGATCGCCTGGCCCTTGGCGGCCAGCGCGTCGGCGTCCGAACCCGCGCCGGACGCCGCCCCCTCCGCCGCCGCGGAGTCCGCGCCGCTCCCGCCGCCCGCGCCGACGCGTTCGAAGTCGACGAGCCGGGCGAACTCCTCGGCGACCTTCGACACCGCGGCCGGGCCCAGCACGATCTGAAAGGTCTCGTCGTCGACCACGCCGAGGACCTTGGGGTGGTCGCGGATGTCCTGCTCACGGACGCGGGCGCGGTCGGCGACGCCGATCCGCAGCCGGCTGATGCAGTTGGTGACGGAGGTGACGTTGTGCTCGCCGCCGACCAGCGCGAGCAGCTCCCGTGCTGTCGCCGCGTGTCCGGTGGCACCCGAGTCACTCATTGCCAGCTTCCTTCCGGGCTCGGGGGTGGGGGGTGTGCGGGGGCGTCAGCCCCCGGGGGCGGCCGCTTCGACCGCCTCGCGGAGCCGACCGCCGCAGGCGCCGAGGAGGCGGGCCGCCTCCGCTGCGTCGACGCGGCCGAGGATGGTGAGGATGGCGGTCTTGACGTCGCCGCCGCTCGCGGACAGGGCCCGGTGCACCTCGTCGCCGCCCGCACCGGTGGCCATCTCCACGATCCGGTGCGCACGGGCACGCAGCTTCTCGTTGGAGCTGCGGACGTCGACCATGAGGTTGCCGTAGGTCTTGCCCATGCGGATCATGGCGACGGTGGAGAGCGTGTTCAGCACGAGCTTCTGCGCGGTTCCCGCCTTCAGGCGGGTCGAGCCGGCGAGCAGCTCGGGACCGGTGTCGATCTCGATCGGGTGGGCGGCGGCCGCGCCCAGGGGTGAGCCCGGGTTGGAGGAGACGCCGACAGTGAGGGCGCCGCGTTCGGCGGCGCAGGCGACCGCCGCGACGGTGTAGGGAGTCCGCCCGGAGGCGGAGACGCCCACCACGGTGTCCTCGGCGGCGAGGCCCAGCGCGTCCAGATCGGCGACGGCGGCCCGCTCGTCGTCCTCGGCTCCCTCGACCGCGCTGTCGATCGCCGCCGGCCCGCCGGCGATCAGCCCGATCACCTGCTCCGGATCGGTGTTGAACGTGGGCGGGCACTCCGAGGCGTCCAGCACTCCCAGTCGGCCCGCGGTTCCCGCGCCGACGTACACGAGCCGGCCGCCGGCGGCCATTCGGGCGGCGATGGCGTCCACGGCCGCGGCGATGGCTCCGGCCGCGGCTCCCACCGCGGGTGCCACGGTCGCGTCCTCGGCGTTCATGGTGCGCACGATGGCCTCGGTGGCCATCCGGTCGATACCGCTCAGATCGCTCCGGCGGGCCTCGGTCGCCAACGAGGTGAGGTCGGCCCGCAGGTCGCGGATCGGACCCTCCGATTGCACCGGACTGTCGGCCCCGCTGGTGTCAGTAGTGGCCATGAGCTGGAGCACCCTTCCGAGGCGTGCGCCCGGCCGCAGGAGTTCCCTGCGACGTAAAATTTCCACCCGTAGTGTCACATATCAAGTAGGAAAGTTACATCCCTCATCCGGCTCCGGCGAGAAGGAGGGGCCCAGCGCAACGCAACCGCACCCGCCTCCGCGGCCCGGCTGGATGCGGGGGGCCGGCGCACGGGGAGTACTTCCGGACGCGCGGGCCCCGCCGTTGCCGCGTGCCCCGCGGTAACCGGCGTCCGGGGCGCGCCCAGGTTGCCGCGGAGTGCGCTGTGGGCGCACAGACGCCGCCCCTGTCGAACTGCCAGCGTTTCGCAACCGGGTTCCGGACGGCCGGGGGAAGCTGGGCGCGCGCATCGGCCGGAATGCCGGAGCCCCGGCCGCCGATCCGCGCCGGTTCCGAGCACGGCGGCGTTCCGTCCCCTCCCCGACCGGCGCGCCCCACGCAGCAGGCGGGTGTGGAATCGGCGCCGCGTCCCTTGCGCCCGCCGCCGAGACAGCGGCGTCGCTTCCGCCCCGGTCCAGCAGGCCCTGTACCCGAACGCGGCACCGGGCACTGCCGGCGCGGTAGCGATGGCGAGGCGGCACTGCTCGACCCGGGCGGCGAGGCGGCGATCCCGTGCATTCGCGGGGGCGGTGCGTTCTTCACCGTTCCGCGATTCCCTGCAGCCGTCCGCCCGCCCTGCCGCTTCCGAACCACACCGACTCTCCCCCGGAACCGGGAAGAAGCCGACGGCGTCTACCATTGCGGGTCGACAGCCGCTGCCGGATCGGATCGTCGCATTTCGAGGATCGCGGGGCGGCTGTACGGCGTTCCCAGCGGCGACTCCACCCAGGTCACGATGTACGGCATCCGAGGACGGCAGCGGCCGAGCGCGCGAACGCGTCGGCGCAGCCGCGTTCCGCGCACCGCGGCGGACACGCTCCGAAACCTGCCGACCACCGCAGGCGAGGAACCGAGGCACAGGAGCGCTCTTCTCTCCGGCGTCCGACACGGACTTTCGCGGAACCCCGCAGAAACGAAAAACAGGAGAGGCACCATCTATCGGCACCGGAGTATCAGCGAATGAAGAATTCCCCGTCACCCGACCGACGAGATCCCGCGGGAGAACCGACCACCGACAGCGCGACGGCGCAACCGGCACCGCGGATCCGTACCGACTGGATCGTCTTCGGGGTGAACGCGGTCATCATGTTCGTCCTGGTCGGGTGGGGGGTCGTATCGAAGGATACGCTCGCCTCGTCGGCCCAGACCGCGCTCGACTGGCTCCTGCGGAACACCGGGTGGGGCCTGGTGCTGGCGACCACGGCGTTCGTCGTCTTCGTGGTCTGGCTGGCGGTGAGCCGCTACGGGCGGATCCCCCTCGGCAAGGACGGCGAGGAGCCGGAGTTCCGCACCGTCTCGTGGATCGCCATGATGTTCAGCGCCGGCATGGGGATCGGCCTGATGTTCTTCGGCGTCAGCGAGCCCCTCACCCATTTCGTCAAACCGCCGCCGGGAACGGTGGACGGCGGCAGCGAGGCGGCCATCGAGACGGCGATGGCCACCACCCTGTTCCACTGGACACTGCACCCCTGGTCGATCTACGCCGTCGTCGGCCTGGCCATCGCCTACGCCAGTTTCCGCCGCGGCCGCACGCAGCTGATCAGTTCGGTGTTCGCCCCACTGCTCGGGCGGAGCAGCGCCGCCGGGCCCGTCGGCAAGCTGATCGACATCCTGGCGCTGTTCGCCACGCTGTTCGGTTCCGCGGCCTCGCTGGGGATCGGCACCCTGCAGATCCGCTCGGGCATGCAGGAGTCCGGGTGGATCGACAGTGCGAGCAACACGGTCCTGGTGGTCATCATCGTGGTGCTGACCATCTGCTTCGTCATCTCGGCCGTCTCCGGCGTCTCCCGGGGTATCCAGTGGCTGTCCAACACCAACATGGTGCTCGCCGGCCTCCTGGCGGTCTTCGTCTTCGTGATGGGGCCGACCGTGTTCATGCTCAACCTGGTGCCCACGAGCATCGGGAGCTACATCGCCGACTTCGGCGACATGGCCTCGCGCTCCGGAGCCACCGGCGGCCGCGAAATGGACAAGTGGCTGGGCACCTGGACCGTGTTCTACTGGGCCTGGTGGATCTCCTGGACCCCGTTCGTCGGGATGTTCATCGCGCGGATCAGCCGCGGGCGCACCATCAGGCAGTTCATCACCGGGGTGCTCCTGGTGCCCAGCACGGTCAGTGTGGTGTGGTTCGCGATCTTCGGCGGCGCCTCGATCGACCTCCAGCGCGGCGGCGCCGACGTGTTCGGGGCGGGCGAGGCGGAAGCCCAGGCCTTCGCGGTGCTGGAGCACCTCCCCCTCACCGGGATCACCACGGTCATCGTGATGGTCCTGGTGGCGATCTTCTTCGTCTCCGGAGCCGACGCCGCGTCGATCGTCATGGGGACGCTCTCCCAGCGCGGAACCATCGAGCCGCGGCGGACCGTGGTCATCTTCTGGGGTGCGGCCACCGGCGCCGTGGCCGCGATCATGCTGATCGCGGGCGGCAAGGACGCACTATCGGGCATCGAGAACCTGACGTTCCTCGGGGCCCTGCCGTTCGCGCTGGTCATGGTCCTGCTCTGCGTCGCCCTCATGAAGGATCTGCGCAGCGACCCGATGATGCTGCTGGACAACAAGCGGGTGGAGGTCGTCGAAGCCGCGGTCCAGCAGGGCGTGGACGAGCACGAGGGGGAGTTCCGGTTCGACATCAGCCCGACGATCGACGACGACGGGGGCGCGTCCGAGCCCGGCGGCTCCGCCGGCCCGAAGGGCTCGTCCGGCTGAGCCGGGGCCCGCACCCCCGATGGCACGAGCCGCCCGCCCGGCCCGGCGAGTCCTCCGGAGCCGGGCGGGCGGCCGGCCAAGCGGCAGCACACCCAGCCGGCGGCACCGGGCTCGCCGCCGGTGGGGCCAAGGGCCGGGCGCCGACGGGCCGCAGGGGCGCGCGGTGCTTACTTTGTGACCTCCCGGTCTTCGCGGTAGAGGACGAGGTGCTCGTGGTAGAGCACGCCGTCGCGAATGTCCCCGGTCGCGGTGAAGCCGGTGTCGTCCACGTAGTCCAGGTGGTTTCCGCGCACGGTGTACCGGCCGGTGTAGGCGCTGCGCCGGTCGCCGCGCGCCTCGTCATAGCGCCCGTCGGCGCGCAGCTCCTGCCGGATGTAGCCGTCCGCAGTGACCCACATGCCGATGACATCGGCGCCGGGCTGGTCCGCTTCGCGCAACGTGTTGCTCCTCATCCCTGCTCAATCCCTGCTCTTCCCTGTTTGCGGTCTCGTGCTGCCGATTCTGGGGAAGCGGCGAGTGCGGCGCCAGGCCGTGCGGTGTCCGGGAGTGCCGCACCCACCCGACCGGGCCCGCCTAAGTCCGGCGGGTGCAGCACCCGCCGAATACGCGCCGCTTGTCGCCCGAGTCCGCGGCGGCCGCGAACGCGGGAAAACCCGGGGGCGCCTGCCAGGCCGCGTCATTTCCCCGACGCGCGGCGCGGCTTTCCGGCCCGCATTCCCCTCCTTCCGGGATTCGAATGCGCCAAGGCAGCGCGCCCGGCTTGACGTGAAACGCGTTCCTGCCGTAGGAATAGGAAATAGGAACCGTGAAAGAGTTGCCGACGGGCAGCATTTGCAGAGGCGCCGGCGAGGGCGGCCGCAGCCCTCGCGCTCGGGCCGGAACCACCGTCCAGCCAGGGCACCCGGGTCGCCGTCGCGCAGCGGTAAGCAGCCCGGCGCGCTCGGCGCCGGATGCCGTTCCGCGGCCCGGCAATGCCGGCATTCGAGGAGGCACAGTGGCGCAGAAGGTACAGGTACTTCTTTACGACGACGTCGAGGGAGGCGAGGCCGAGGAAACCGTGTCCTTCGGACTCGATGGAACCTCCTATGAGATCGATCTCAATTCGGAGAACGCCGACAAGTTGAGAACAGCGATCGCGCCGTTCGTCGAGTCCGCCCGCAAGATCCGCGCGCCCAAGGGCGGCGGATCCAAGCGCAAGAACCAGCCCAGCAACCGGGAGCGCACCGCCGTGATCCGGGAGTGGGCCAAGCAGCAGGGCAAGCAGGTCAACGACCGCGGGCGCATCCCGGCCTCGATCGTCGCCGAATACGACGCCGCGCACTAGTGCCCCGGCCGTGAACGCCGACCGCCGGGCTACCGCGCCGGTCGGCGTTCACGGCCGGTGATGGGACTGCCCGAGGCGGCCGCTGCGGTCGCTATTTCGGGCCCCATGCGGCCCGGTCCGCCCCTCCCCGCGTGCGAGGTCGGCTGTGCTGCGGCCCGTCGGCCGCCGCGCCTGTAGCCCGCCCGTCCTGGGAACTCGGCCCTTGCGATTGTCCGGCGGATGTCCTTCCGGCGGGGGCCGTCCATGCACCATGCTGATGCGTGAGCGGTGGTTCGCCGCGAAGGCGACGGCCGGCCGCCACGGGGAGGGCAGGGCGATGACCACACGTAGGGCGAGAGTGACCTGCGACTTGTCGGTCTCGGTCGACGGGTACTCGGCCGGGCTCAACCAGAGCGAGGAGCGCCCCTTCGGCGACGACGGCGGCGACGGCTGGGGCGGCAGGCTGCACGCCTGGTTCGCCGGAACCTCCGAAGAGAACCGGGCGGAGGTCAACCGGATGACGGCCGCCCGGGCGTTCATCATGGGCCGCAACATGTTCGGCCCCGTGCGCGGCGAGTGGGACCGGGAGTGGAACGGCTGGTGGGGCGACGATCCGCCGTTTCACGGCCCGGTCTTCGTGCTCACCCACCACCCGCGCGATCCGCAGCCGATGGACGGCGGCACCACGTTCCACTTCGTCACCGACGGAATCGAGTCCGCGCTGGCACGCGCGCGCGAAGCGGCCGGGGACGGCGACGTCGCGGTCCAGGGCGGCGCGACCACCGCCAACCAGTACCTCGCGGCAGGCCTGATCGACGAGCTGCGGCTGCACATCGTGCCGTTCACGCTCGGCGCCGGCACGCGGCTGTTCGACGGTGTTCCGCCGCTGGGGCTCGAACAGGCGGAGTCGCGTGCGGCGACCTCCGTCACGCACGTGACCTACCGCGTGCTTCCCTGAGCAGGTTCGGTCCGGCCGCGCGAGCAGGGAGAACCCATGGCGGCGACGATCCGCACATCCATGTCGCGTCGAAGGTGCTCCGCGACGACGCCGCGGTCCACCCCCACCTGTGGCGCCGCTACGCCCACGTCCTCATCGACGGAACGCGGCCCTCCAGTTCATCGACTCCGTCCGCGCGGGCCAGGCGTCGGCTTCGCGCTTGGAGTCCAGCCATGCGCCGCAGCCGCACCCGCCCGAGTGGGTGGCCGAGGTGATCCTCGACCTGATCCGGACCGGCGCCGAGCGCGCCGACCTGGTTCCCGCACGGTTCGGCGGCACCTACACCGGCTGAGGACCGCCGCCGGCGTCCGCCCTGCCCCGGCCGCCGCCCGCACGTGGACGGTCCGGCCGACCGCACCGGCCGCAGCCTGCGAGGCACCTTCGCTCTCCGGGGGCGGCGCCCGGACGGCGGCGGGGCCGAGCGGGCGCGCCGTCGCCGCAGCCCCGGCGATACGGGTCTTCCGCATTCCGAAAAGGCGGTTTACCTTCGCCGTCGACAGGCGCACTATGGAACGCGCCGCCGTGCGCTCGAACCGCGGGGCGCTCGGTTCTGCAGCCATCGATGTCGCGACCCCCGTCCCTGACACGCGACACAGGGAGTGCTCCGATGCGTGTTCCATCCCCCCTCAGCCCGCTCACCGGCCGGGACGCCGCCTGATGGCCCGGTCACTGCGCACCGAACTCGACACCGGCACGATGTCGGGATTCCAGTGGACAGCGGTCGCCGTGTGCTGGCTGCTCAACGTGCTCGACGGCTTCGACGTCCTGGTCATGGCCTTCACGGGGCGGGCGGTGCAGACCGAGTGGGGCCTGTCCGGCGCCCAGCTCGGCCTCCTGCTCAGCGCGGGACTGGTCGGCATGGCCGCCGGTTCGATGCTGCTGGCGCCGTGGGCCGACCGGATCGGCCGCCGCCCGATGATCGTGCTGTGCCTGGTTCTGGCCAGCGCGGGCATGCTGCTCTCCGGAGTCAGCCAGTCGATGCTGCACCTGGGGATACTGCGGGTGCTCACCGGCATCGGCATCGGCGGCATCCTGGCCGGCAGCAACGTCATCGCCAGCGAGTACGCCTCGAAACGCTGGCGCGGCCTCGCGGTCAGCCTCAACTCCACGGGCTATGCCATCGGCGCCACCGGCGGCGGTGTGGCCGCGGTGGTCCTCATCGACCAGTTCGGCTGGCGCTCGGTGTTCCTGTTCGGCGGTGTATGCACGGCGGCGCTGATCCCGCTGGTCCTGCTGCTCCTGCCGGAGTCGCTGGACTTCCTCACCACCCGCCGCCCCGCCCGGGCATTAGAGCGCGTCAACACCCTGGCCCGCCGGATGCGGCGCGAACCGCTTGAGGTTCTCCCGGCCCCCGAGCACGCCCCGAACAACATGGGCGCCGGGTTCCTGCGGCTGGTGGCCGCCGACCACCGCCGCACCACGCTGCTGCTGTGGCTGCTGTTCTTCCTGGCCATGGCCGGGTTCTACTTCATCACGAGCTGGACGCCCACGCTGCTGACCGAGGCCGGGCTCTCGGCCGACCAGGGCATCACCGGCGGCACCCTACTCAACGTCGGCGGCATCCTGGGCGCGGCCGCCCTGGGCCTGCTTGCGGCGCGGTTCGCGCTGCGGTCGGTGCTGATCGGCTACATGGTGCTCACCGCGGTCCTGCTGGGGGTGTTCATCGCCTCGACGTCGGTACTGGCCGCGGCGTTCCTGCTGGGCGCGTTCATCGGGCTGTTCGCCAACGGCTGCATCGCCGGCCTGTACGCGCTGGCCCCGGCCGTCTACGGACCGGGCGTGCGTACGACCGGCGTGGGCACCGCCATCGGCATCGGCCGGATCGGCGCGATCGTCTCTCCCACCGCCGCCGGAGCGCTCCTCGACCTCGGCTGGACGCCGCAGGCGCTCTACGTGGTGGTCGGCGGGATCTTCGTCGCGGCCGCGGCCCTCCTGCTCCTGGTACGCCCGGTCACGGCCCCCGAGCCGCAGGCGTCGGCGACCGAGGCGCAGTGACGTACGGCCGCCCCCGCCCCGCGGTTCGCGACAGCGGGAGGGGGCGGCCGCGCTCGACGGGGCTGCGGTGAACCGGTTTCGCGCGCATTCCGGAGGTGAAGGCCGGGCGGTCGTTCCGCAGTGAATTCCTCCATTACCGCCGGGTACAGAAGGCCGCACCGCCGCGGGTTTCCCTCCTCTCCCGAAAGCACATACGGCGGTGCCGAAAGCCGTGCTCGGCCGCTCCGGTCGACGTCCTGGCCCCGGATCCGCCGGCCTTCCCGCTGCTGTAGCGTGGCGCACTCGGTGCCGTGACCCGACGACGGATGAAGGAGCCGAGACCATGACCACCGACGCTGAGGCGGCTTCCTCCGCCGGGACCGCGCTGCCGCCGCTGGCGACGGCGGTCGGCGGGGGACTCCTCGTCGGCTGTCTGACCTCCCACGGGCAGGGCCTGCTGCCGTCCGCGCTCGCGCCGCTGGCCAACTCGGCCGGGTCGTGGAGCCTGATCGCGTTCCTGCTGGCGATGCGCGGCCCGCGCCCGTGGCTGTGCATGCTCGCGGCGTCGCTGTCGCTGGCGGCCATGGTCCTGGGCTACGACCTCGCCTCGGTGCTGCGCGGCTATACCGCCTCGCCGGTCGCGACGGCCTTCTGGCTGACGGCGGCCGTGGTGGTGGGCCCGGTGCTGGGCTGGGGCGCCGCCACCGTGCGCCGCCGGAGCGGGCTCGCTCCCGCGGCGATAGGCGCCATGAGCGGTGTGCTGGTCGGCGAGGGCGTGTACGGGCTGCTCTACATCGCCGACACCACCTCGCCCCTCTACTGGTCCGGCTCCGTCGCCGCGGGAACGGCGCTGCTCGCCTGGGCCTGTGTGCGGCGCTTCCCCGACCCGCGTTCCATCCTGCTGGGCACGGCCGCGACCGCCCTCACCGCGGCGGCGTTCGTCGGCGTCTACTCGAGCAACATCCTGGTGCTGTTCTCCCGCATCCTGTGAGCCGCCCGGACGGGCGTCGCCGGACGGCCATCGTGTGACCTGCGGGAATCGTCACCCCGAGGACGTCGGATCAGCCCTGGATTACACCACTCGCATTCCGCGGCCGAGGCGATCGGGTGGCAATCGCCTCCCCGGCACGGGCGTCGCCTTTTACCCGTTCCCGGGTAGGCGCTCGCGCATCCCCGGTTACCCGACCCCCGCGAGGTGCGTTCCATGCCCCGATCCACATCCGCCGACGACGTCCCGCGCCGTACGGCCCGGGTCCGTCTGAGCAGCAGCGCATTGCGCGCGTGGCGCCACGCCGGCCCCGAGCGGACCGCCGTCGTGACGGTCGCCAAGTCCGCGCTGGCCGCCACCGCCGCCTGGGCGGTCTCCCATACGCTGCTGCAGGCCACATCACCGGCCTTCGCCCCCTTCGCCGCCGTGGTGATGGTCCACGCCACCGTGCGGGAGTCGTTGGCGCGGTCGCTGCGGTTCGTCGGGGCCGCGGTGCTGGGCGTGTGCCTGCAAGGGCTGCTGGGGTTCGTGTTCGAGCCGCGGCTGTGGACGTTCGCGGTCGTGGCCACGGTCGCCCTCGTCATCGGCCGGTGGTCGAGGCTGGGCGCTCAAGGCCAGCTGGTGACCACCGCGGCGTTCTTCGCCTACTCGGTGTTCATCAGCGACGACGGCGCCGCCGACCGCATGGGCATGCTCGCGCAGCTGGTGGGCCTCGTGCTCGTCGGGTGCGCCATCGGCCTGGTGGTCAACATCCTCGTGCTGCCGCCGCTGCGCTACCGCCGCGCCGAGTACGGCGTCACCAACCTCGCCCGCTCCTCCGGCGACCTGGTCGGCGAGGTCGCCGGCATCATCCAGCAGCGACCGCCCGCCGAAGACGAGGCCGACGAATGGTGGCAGCGGGCGCGGCGCCTGGAGGGGATGGGGACGCGGGTGCGCGAGGCGCTGGACGAGGGGCGGCGCAGCCTGCGGTGGAATCCGCGCCGGCTGCTCATGCGCACCCGGCCGTCGCTGGACGGCTACTTCGAACTGGCCGACCGCCTGGCGGCCACCGGCGAGCGCATCCGCTCGATCGCGACCATCCTGCGCCGCATCAGCCGGGACGGCGACGACGCGGAGCCGGCGTTCCTCCGGCGCTACGGGCAGTTCCTGGCGCAGCTGCACCGCAGCCTGGACCGGTTGGCCGACATCGATCCCGACCACCTGGACCGGGCGCTCTCGGCGCTGGAACAGGAGAGCTCCCGCGCACGGGAGGTGCTGGAGGAGCTGGTGGCCTCGGACGCGGCCGGCGAGGTCGACCTGTTCGACGACCGCATCCGCGGCGGGCTTCTGTTGGAGGCGCAGCGGCTGATGGCCGAAATCCAGGGCGCGGACGAGGCGCTGGTTCCGACCGAGCAGCCCGCGCGAGCCGAGCACGGCTGAACCTGTGCCCGGGCCGCTGTGCGGCCGTTCGCCGACCGCCACCTCGCGGACGGGAGGTCGGGCAGGTGCAGGCCGCCCCGGTCCGGACGGCGGCCGCGCCGCGCCCCTGCTACGAGGGGTTGACGCCGAACATGTGCCTGTAGGACAGCTCGCCGCCCAACCATCCCGAATAGCCGAGAATCGCCGTGCTGAGCGCCGAAAGTATCAGCCCCGGCGGCAGGACCGCGCCTTCCGGATCGGGAATCCTCAGCAGGAAGGAGACCAGCAGCAGAACCAGCACGACGCCGTTGGCGGCTCCGTGCCGCAGCGCCTTCGCGTGCTTGCGGATCTTCCGGCTCCCGATGAAGTCCACGAAACCGGGTACGGCCGCCACCAGACCGCTGAAGAACCCGCCGCCGACCAGCCACAGGCCGGCCAGGGCCCAGGCCCGCGACCCTTCGGCCAGATACCCGATGTCCGCGGCCAACGCGGCGATGACCAGCCCGATCGGCAGCGCGATCAGCATCGGATGGATGGGGTGCCCCTTGATCGCCGCACGGCTGGGTGTCGGCTCATGACTCATTGACTACTCCTCCCGCGCTCGCCGGCCGCTACCCGCGGATCCGAGGACACTAACGGTCACGGGCCGAACGCAGCGCGAGACGCGCCGACAGCCCCGCAGGCAGGACGAGCGCGTCTCCGCCATGCGCCACGACCCCGGCCCGAAGCGGTGGTGCAACGCCCCGACGACGAGGGCGGAAAGGGCTAGGACCGCGCCGCCCCGGGCGGCCCGGGCGGCCGTACCGCGCGAGGCGCGACCCGGTGTCGGCGCGGGGCTTCCGCGCCCGGCCGCACACCCCGCCGCCGGACTTTCCTGCGCACTCGCAGCGCCCGCGCGCCCCGGCCGCACACCCCGCCGCGCCGTTCCCCGTCCCCCGCGGCGGCGGGCGCCGCTGGACGCACGAACCCGGAGACGACGATCGTTCGGGGCCGTTTTCGCTGTTCACGCTCACACAGGGTCGGCGAACCGCCATACTGCCGCTGCTGGCCCTTGCGGGGCCGGTGATGCCGACCGGGGCGGTCGCCGCCGCGGCCGCCGCGGGCGGTTCGCGACGATTCCGCTGTACACCGGCTTCGGGCACAGGAGGGGAGCCTGAGCCGGTGCTGCCGCACCAGGCGGATGCGCAACGTCGCGATGCGGATGCGCAGAGTCGCGTCCCGGCCGGCGCATCCGCGCGGTTCGGCGGGGCAGCCCCCGGCGACCGGGCCGTTGCGCCGCGCCCTGTTGAGCCGGTGCGGAACGCCGCCCCGTTCGGACCCGACCGCGGCCACAGCCGCCCAGACGCCATATCGAACTCCTCGGAGGGGAACCACATGACGCAGACACCGGCGACGGAACCCGCCCACGGCCGCGACAGCGGCTCGGCCGCCGGCAACCACACCCAGCGCTACGAGAACACCGCGGTGGTGACCACCTGCGGTCTCGAGGCCCCGCACGTGGTCTCCTCCGCCGAGTTCGACGAGCGGCTGGCCGCGACCTACGCACGGCTGCGGCTTCGCCCGGGACTGCTGGAGAGCGTCGCAGGCGTCCGCGAACGCCGGTGGTGGCCCCGCGACGTCAGCTTCACCGACGCCGCCACCATGGCCGGGGCCAAGGCACTCGCCGAGGCCGGAATCAGCGCCGATGAGGTCGGGCTGCTGATCGACACCTCGGTCAGCCGCGCCCACCTCGAACCGGCGTCGGCCGTCGCGGTGCACCACGCGCTCGGCCTGCCGACCAGCTGCCTCAACTTCGACCTGGGCAACGCCTGCCTCGGCTTCCTCAACGCCGTCGAGCTGGCGGCCACGATGATCGACGCCGGCCGCATCGGGCACGCGCTGATCGTCGACGGCGAATGCGCGCGGCCCATGCAGACCAGGACGCTGGAACGCCTGGCACGCGAGGACGCCACCCGCGAGGACGTCCTCACCCAGTTCGCCACCCTCACCCTGGGCTCCGGCGCCGCCGCCATGGTCCTGGGGCGGCGCGACCAGCACCCCGCGGGGCACCCGTTGCTGGCCGCCTCCACCCGCGCCCACACCGAGCACCACCGGCTGTGCGTGGGCGACCTCGACGGCATGAGCACCGACGCGAAGGGACTGCTCGACGCGGGAGCCTCCATCGCCGCCGCCGCCTGGGCCGCCGTGCCCGCGTCGTTCGGCTGGTCGGACATGGACTGCTACATCTCCCACCAGGTCTCCACCGCCCACACCCGGGAGATGTGCGCCGCGATGGGGATCGATCCCGGACGTGTGCCGCTGACCTTCCCGACCTACGGGAACATGGGCCCCGCGACCATCCCGTTCACCCTGGCCGCCCACGCCGGCGGCCTCGAACGCGGCGATCGGGTCCTGCTGATGGGTGCGGGTTCCGGCCTCAACGCCTGCTCCGTCGAACTGGCCTGGTAACCCGACTGGACGCGGGCTCGAAAAGCGCGTCCGCGGGCGGTGGTGCCGTGGCCGGCCGTGCGGCCTGTCACGGCACCTGTCCGGGCGGCGGACCGTGCTTCGTGCCGGGCCCCTTCGGGGCGTGCGGAGGCAGGCGCCGAACCTGCTCGTCGTAGTCGTCGAGCACGCGCGCGAGCTGCAGGCGCGCCTCCTCGGGCATACCGGTCGGCGCGCTGTGCACCACGTACCGCGCGGCGGCCATCAGGGTCGCGAGCTCGTGCGCGTGCAGGGTCGCCCGGAGCACGGTCAGCCGCTCTCGTTCCAGTCGCACGGTCAGCCCGGGGAGCCGAGGTACTCGCCGATCTGGGCGAGCTCGCTGCTGAAGGTCTCGTGGTCCTCCTGCATGCCGTTCAGGTAGGCGCTCCAGCCCAGGCTGTTCTTGGCGTAGTGGACGGCCTCCTGGATCTCCTCGTCCGACGCGCCGAACAGTTTCGCCGCCTCGGTGTGGAAGAGGGTGCAGTACTGGCACTTGGTCTCGGCATGCAGTGCGACGCCCATGAGTTCCTTGTACTTGTTCGGGATAAGCGTCTCACCCAGTTCGAGCCGCTTGAAGATCTCCCATTCCGGCGCCATCAGTTCGTCGGGAATTTGGGAAAAGAAGTGCGGCACGATACCCAGCGTGTTCTTGATGTCGGCCTCGACCTCGCCACGGTTCGCGGTGGTCATTTTTCGCCCCCTTACCGAAAACCGCCCGCGCTTTACGGACGTATCACCTTCGGGACCCGAGCAGCCGACCGCCAACCGGAAACCGAACCGGCCGATCACCCAACTCGCAGTCCTCTAGCCCCAGTCTGCGCGCCCTCCGAGGGCGAACCAACCCCCTTTCCCAATCATTCGCGGTTTTTACCCCCGCGTGGCGTCGCGTCGCGTTATCCCGAGAACCGGGCCGCACTTGAACGCCGCAGCGGACTCCGAATTCCCCGCGCCGTCGCGTCGTTTTCGCAGAGAATGCGCAGCGCACTCTCCGGAGGTGGGCGCGACGGGCGGCGCACGCGGCGATGTCGGCGCCGCACGGCCCGGCTCCGATCGCACCGGAACGGTTTATTGCGCAGCCGGCCGCGCCGCGGAAAAGCCCCCGGTGAGCGGCGGTTGTTCGCTTTGCCGCCGCTTTGCCGCGCGGCGGCGCCGTTCGCGGTGGAGGGAGCCCGCAAGCACGGGGACCGGCGCGGACGCGGAGACCGCGGAGACTAAGCGCCCGCACCTTCGTCGGGGTGCAGGGAGTCGAGGATGCGGGCGAGTCCGAACGTGAACTCGTCGGCGTAGTCGTATCCGGGGCCGAGGGCGTACTCGGCGAGCTCGGTGAGGTGGGGGTAGGTGTCGGCGGGCATCCCCTGCAGGATGGCGCCCGCGACCTCCTCCAGCTCAGCCGAGCCGCTGAACGGCAGGCTCAGCTCCTGGATCACGAAGCCGTACAGGTAGCTGTCGATCAGGGAGAAGGCGTGCGCGGCCATCCGGACGGAGAACCCGCCGGCGCGCAAGGCGCCGATGACGGCGTCGTGGTGGCGCAGGGTCGCGGGACCGGGCCGGGAGCGGGAGTCCATCAGGCCGACGGCCCAGGGATGGCTCCGGAGCACGGCGCGGACGGAGGTTGCGCGGTGGCGCATGGCGCTCTTCCAGTCCGTACCGCCCGGCGGCAGGTCGATCTCGCCGAAGACCGCGTCCACCATGCCGTCGAGGACGTCCTCCCGGCCTGCGACGTGATGGTAGAGCGACATCGCCTCGACGCCCAGCGGTTCGGCGATGGCCCGCATGGTGAGCGCGGCCGAGCCCTTCTCGTCCGCCACCGCCACCGCCGTGCGGATCACGCGCTCGCGACTGAGCGGGGTGCGCGCCGACATCCTGCGGCGGCCTTCGCCTCCCTCGCGCATCCGTTCCTCCCTTCGCGCCTCTTGTTCGACTTACAGGATAAGGCTAACGTGTCTTATAGCGTAAGGTACACACACCGGCGAAAGGACTGCGCCATGGGCACGGATCGGGTGAAGAGGGTTTGCATCGTCGGGGCTTCCGGGAAGCTCGGGAGGTACATGGTCCAGCACGCGCTGGAACGCGGCTACGAGGTGGTCGGCGTCTGCCGCGAGCGCAGCGTGCCGAAGCTGGCGGAGTTCGAGGGCCGGATGACCGTCGTCGCGGGGCCCACGAACGATCCGGACGTGATCCGGCGCGCGGTCGCCGGGTGCGACGGTGTACTGACCGTTCTGGTGCCTTGGGGCGTGCAGCAGTACGCGTCGGGCACGGCGCAGGCGGTGCTCGACCACGCGCGGCCGGACGCGCGCCTGGTCTTCTCCTGCGGCTGGCACATCACGCGCGACGGCGGGGACACGTACTCGCGGGCGTTCAAGGCGGCCCTGCGGATCGCCTCCCTGCTGGGCAGACTCCTCCGCTACGTCGAGATCGACGACCAGGTGGAGGCGTGCCGCCGGGTGTTCGCCAGCGACACCCGGTGGACCGTGGTGCGCGGCAGCACCCTGGAGGAGGGCGAGAGCCAGGGGCTGCCCGCGTGGAGCCGGCATGTCGGCGACCCGGTCCTGGCCAGCGACCGGACGCGCCGGGTGGACTTCGCGCTGTTCATGGTGGAGGCGCTCACCGACGACGCGCTCGTCCAGGAGGCGCCGGCGATCGTCGGCCGCCTCACGCCCAGCGCACTCGCCCACGCGGACGCCTCCCGCGACCGCGCCTAGCGCTCCGCGCCCGGGAGCCGCTGCGGCGGCGGGTGCCGCCGCGACACCGTGGAGCACCTGCGCTCCCGGCGCGGGCCCCGCGGTCAGGCGGTGTCGGGCTCGTTCTGCAGGTCGAGCCGCTCGCGGAGGCCGTCCCAGTCCTTCCCGCGGGCCGGTCCGGCGGCGGGGCGGTCGTCCCTTCCCCCGGAAGGCCGGGGAGCGGATCAGTACGGGTCGCGGGCGGCGCGGTCGAGGACGGCGTCGAACACCGCGGCGGGGAGTTTCGAACCGGCCTGGCTGCGGGCGATCCTTCCCGCGCTGGGCACCTCCGCGCGCTCGGGCCAGGTGTCTGCGTCCCACAGCGACGAGCGGGCGAAAGCCCGGCTGCAGTGCAGGAACAGTTCCTCGACCGTCACCTCGACCGCCAGTCCGGGCGTGACGCCCCGCATGGCCATCCGCTCCAGGTAAGGGGCTTCGGCGACGATTCGGGCGCCGCCGTTGACCCGCACGGTGTCCCCCGAGCCCGGCACGAGGAACAGCATGCCCACGTGCGGGCACTGGAGGATGTTCTCCAGGCTGTCAAGGCGGCGGTTGCCCTTGCGGTCGGCGAACGCCAGCGTGCGGTCGTCGAGCACCAGGACGCTTCCGGGCAGGTCGCCGCGGGGCGAGACGTCGCACGATCCGTCCTCGGCCGCGGTCGCCAGCAGGAAGAACGGGCTCAGTTCGATGAAGCGGCGCGACTCGGCGTCGATGTGGTCGATGCCCTTCTCCGCGATCGCCCGCACAGGTGGTTTCACATGTTCGCGCAGTTCCGCGGCCGTGCCGATCACCCTCGTCATACTCCCCCTACCGGTCAGCCGACGCTGGAGCGGCCGTGCCGCCTGGAGCCGATGAAGACGACGCCCCGTGTCGCGAGGCGCCGAAGGTGCCGCCCGGGGCTGTGAACCCGGCGAAAACCGCTGCGCCCGGGGTGCGCCGCCGCCTCGGTCGCCTCGTCCGCCCGGGTCGACTGCATGCGGTCAGCCTGGCACCGACGTGAACACCGTTCAACCCTCAGCGGGTCGCCGTCCGCGGGGTGAGGAGAAGTCCGGGCGCCGGGGCGGCCCCCGAGGTGACGCAGCCGGGCAGGGCCCGGCGGCCGCCGGCGCGGCGGATGCGGTCAGCGAACGTCGGCGCCGGCAATACGTCATGGACAAGAAGCAATAAACTCATATAGTCTCAAATACGTGGTTACAGCAAACAGGCCAGGCGACCGGCCGCCCGAGGATCTGACCGCGCGGGCACGCATCAGAGACGCCGCACTCGCGCAGTTCGCCGAACACGGGTTCGCCGGCGCGACCCTCAAGGGCGTGGCCGAGGCCGCGGGGGTCTCGATCGGGCTCGTCCAGCACCACTTCGGCGCGAAGGACGCCCTGCGGCAGGCGTGCGACACCTACGCCGCCGAGACCCTGGGCAGCCTCGACGGCCTGGGCGTCACCGGCGGCGAGATCACCGACCCCGACTTCCTCTCCCGGATGTTCCAGCACAGCCCGCTGATCCTGCGCTACGTCGCCCGCGCCATGGTCGACGGCTCCCCTTCGGCCGCGTCGTTCTTCGACAGCGGCGCCTCGGCCGCCGAGGCGTTCTTGAGCCGGACCTGGCCCGAGCGCTTCCCGCCCGGCTCCGACCGGGTGCGCGACGCCGCGGCGGTCATGGCCGCGATGCACCAGGCGACGGTCGTGCTGCACCGGCACCTCTCCCGACGCATGGGCGCCGACGTGCTGGCCGCCGAGAACACGGCACGAATCGGCCTGGCGATGTTCGACGTCTACGCCTCCATGGCCGAGTTCGCGGCCTCCGACACCGGAACGGCCATCCGCGACGCGGCGCACACCTACCAGCGCGGCACCTCCACGTCACAGAACGGACCCGACGATGACCGAGACCGTTGACATCACCGGGCTGGTGAAGACCTTCGGCACCACACGCGCCCTGGACGGCCTGGACATGGCCGTCCGACCGGGCGAGGTGCACGGCTTCCTCGGCCCGAACGGGGCGGGCAAGTCCACCACACTGCGGATCCTGCTCGGCCTGAGCCGCCCGGACTCGGGCACGGTGCGGCTGCTCGGCGGGGACCCCTGGGAGAAGGCCGTCGAGCTGCACCGGCGCCTGGCCTACGTCCCCGGCGACGTCGCCCTGTGGCCCGGTCTCACCGGCGGCGAGGTCATCGACCTGCTGGGGCGGCTGCGCGGCGGTGCCGACCGGCGGCGCCGCGACGACCTCGTGCAGCGCTTCGCACTCGACCCGAGCAGGAGGTGCCGCACCTACTCCACCGGCAACCGGCAGAAGGTGGCGCTCATCGCGGCCCTGGCCGGAGACGCCGAGCTTCTGCTGCTCGACGAGCCGACCTCGGGACTGGACCCGCTGATGGAGGCGGTCTTTCGCGAGTGCATCGCCGAGGAGCGCGCCCGGGGCCGCACCGTCCTGCTCTCCAGCCACATCCTCTCCGAGGTCGAGGCGGTGTGCGACCGGGTGACGATCGTCCGCGCCGGCCGGACGGTCGAGGCGGGCGCCCTGTCCGAGCTGCGCCACCTCACCCGCTCCTCGGTCTCGGCCGAGCTGGCCGCCGAACCGAGCGGGCTGAGCGGACTGGCCGGGGTGGACGGCCTGCGGACCGAGGGCCGCCACGTGCGCCTCCAGGTCGACACCGACCGGGTCGGCGACGTCCTGGTCCACCTCCACTCACTGGGACTGGTCGACGTCACGGTACAACCGCCCACGCTGGAGGAGCTGTTCCTGCGCCACTACCAGGCCGAACCGGGCGCACCCGCCGACCGGGGCCGCGGACTGGGAACGGCGGCCCGATGAGCGCGGCCGCACTCGCGCCGGGTGCGCCGGCGGGCGCCGGCGGGCGCCGGCGGCACGTTCACCGGAGCCGGCATGCTGGCCCGGCTGCTGCTGCGGCGCGACCGCGTCATGCTCGCCGTGTGGCTGCTGCTGAGCTGGGGCGTGGCCGCCGGGCGGACGGGCGGCACCTACGCGTCGCTGTATCCGACCGCCGCGGCCCGCCAGGCGCGCTATGACCAGGTCATGACCGACGTCCCGATGTACAAGCTGTTCCAGGGGCCGGCCTACGGCACCGACATCAACGCGCTGCTGGTGCAGGAGACGTTCGGCGCCGCGACCATTCTCGCGGCGCTCGGCGCGGTGGTTTTCACGGTGCGGCACACCCGCACCGACGAGCAGGCCGGCCGGCGCGAGCTGGTGGGCTCGACAGCGGTGGGACGCCACGCCCCGCTGGCCGCGGCGCTGCTCGTCGTGTTCGCTGCGGGCGCGCTTCTGGCGGTGCTCACCAGCGCGGCGATGCTGGCCTCCCGCATGCCCGCCACCGGATCGCTGATCTTCGGCCTCGTGGTCGGGAGCGCGGTGTGGATCTCGGCTGCCATGGCGGTGGTCGCGGCGCAGCTGACGTCCGGGCCGCGCGCGGCGATCGTCGGCGCCTTCGCCGCCTTCATGGGGCTGCACTTCGTCCGCGGGGTCTCCGATCTCGCCGGACCCGGCCTGACCTGGCTGGGGTGGCTGACGCCGAACGGCTGGCTGCAGCGCACCCAGCCGTTCGCGGCGGACCGCTGGTGGCCGTTCCTGCTGGTCGCGGCCCTGGTCGTGGTCCTCGTGCGCGTGGCGCTCCTCCTGTCCGAGCGCCGCGACCTCGGTTCCGGGGTGCTGGCCTCACGCCCCGGCCCCACCACCGCACCGCGCGGGCTGAGCGGCACGTTCGGGCTGGCCTGGCGGCAGCACCGGGCGATGGCGCTGGCGTGGGTCGCGGGCACGGCCGCCATCTGCGTGCCCACGGCCCTGGTGGGGTCGGCCGCCATGGACCAGTACGCCACCAGCGACCGGATGGCCGAGTGGGCGGCGGCGACGGGGTCGGCCGACCCGGCCGACGTCCTGTTCGTCTACATCGCCTTCACCACCGTCTTCCCGATCACGCTGTACTCGCTCCAGACCGTGCTGCGGATCCGGGCGGAGGAGGACGACGGGCACGCCGCACTGCTGCTGTCCACTCCGGTCAGCCGGCTGCGCTGGGCCGCCGGGCACCTCGCGGCGGCGCTGGCCGTGCCCGCGGTGCTGCTGGTGGTGGTGGGCCTGGGGTTCGCCCTGGGCGCCGACGACGCGTCCGCCATGCTCGCGATCACCGTGCGCCTCATCCCGGCCGTGTGGGTGATGGTGGGCATCGCCATGGCCGCCTGCGGCCTGGCGGGCCGCGCCGCGCCCGTGGTGGCCTACGGCGCGCTGGTTGTCGCGCTCACTGTGGAGTTCGGCCAGCATCTGGGCTGGCCGAGCTGGCTGTTCCTGGCGTTCTCACCGTTCTCGCACGTGCTGCCGTTCCTGGGCGTGCCCGGCGCCGCCACGCTGATCGTCCTCACGGCCCTCGCGGCCGGGCTGTGCGCGGCGGGCCTGGCCGGCCTGCGCCGCCGCGACCTGATCGGCTGAGGAGACCGGGCCTCCCGGATCGCCGCCGCGCCCGGGAGGCCCGCCTGGGACCGGCCCCGGTCAGCAGTTGGTGAAGTGCTCGTCCGCGGACCAGCCGGTGTTGGCCCACTCCTGGGCGTCGGCGGGGGTGAAGCCGGAGTACCGCTTCGCCAGTTCGCCGAGCAGCCACTCGGTGAAGCGGGCGGCCCCCTGCGGGCAGGTGTGGATGCCGTCGGCGCTGCGGTAGGCCTTGCCGTCTGTGACCTGCTGGTAGGTGTCGCCCCAGACGGCGCCGGCGTCGAGCAGGACGGCCTTCTCCGACGAGTCGGCGACCGTCCGGGCCGCCTCGGGGGCCCGTTCCAACTCGCCCATGTGCGGCCGGTAGAAGTCGTCGGGCTTGATCGGCGGCGAGGTGACGAAGACCAGCCTCGCGCCGGCGTCGGTCACCGTGCTCAGCAGCCTGTCGTAGGCGTCCCGCTGCTCCGTGCGGCTCCCCCAGTCGTAGGTCGTGATCTGGTAGACGACCACGTCGGGCTCTGCGGAGGTGATCTGCCCGGGCAGCTTCTCCCAGTTCTTGTCGGAGAACGGTCCGACGACGTTTCCGCCGCCGTCGGAGGCGATGGACTCGAATCCGACGTCGCTCGCCTCGAACGCGGCCGCCAACGGCAGCGCCTCGCCCGCGGCGACGGAGTCGCCGAGGAAGAGCACCGTGGACAGCTCCGGTCCGGAGGGAGAGTCGGCCGCACCGGTCGGTCCGGAGGTGTCCGACGCCGTGGAGTGGCCGGAGCACCCCGCGGCCACCAGGACGAGACCGATCAGACTGATCAGCCGGAGAGCGGGAATCGGTTTCCTGTTCATGGCTCCGACACTGCCGCCGCCCCGTCCCTGCGCCTCCCCCGCCGTGTCGCGGTCGTGTCGCAAGAGTGCGCCGCGGCCGCGGCGCGGGCCGCCCGGTGTCCATACTGGGTGCGATGACGTCGATTCTGCTCGTCGAGGACGATCCCCTGGTCCGGCGCGGCCTCCAGCTCGCGCTCGGCCGGCACGGCCACGAGGTCCGCACGGCGGCGACGGGGGAGGACGGCCTGCGCGAGCTGCGCTCGGCGGCGCCGGATCTGGTGGTGCTCGACCTGATGCTGCCGGGCATGCACGGCTTCGAGGTGTGCCACCGCATCCGGACGGCGGGCGAGATACCGGTGATCATCCTGACCGCACGCGGCGACGACGTCGACGTGGTCGGCGGCCTGGAGGCGGGCGCCGACGACTACGTCGTCAAGCCGGCCCGGCCCTCGGTGCTCGACGCGCGGATCCGCGCGGTGCTGCGCCGCAGCACAGGGGTCTCCGAGGGCGTGCGGGTCCACCGCGACCTGCGCATCGACACCCGGGGGCTGACGGTGTCGCTGCGCGGCGAAGCCGTGGCGCTGACGCCGACCGAGCTGCGGCTGCTGCTGACCCTGTCCCGGGCGCCCGGGCGGGTGTTCAGCCGCCGGCAGCTGCTGGAGGAGGTGTGGGAGCACGACTACCTCGGCGACTCCCGCCTGGTCGACAACTGCGTGCAGCGGCTGAGGGCGAAGGTCGAGGACGATCCGGCGGCCCCGGCGTACGTGCAGACCGTGCGCGGTTTCGGTTACCGGTTCGGCCCCCTGTGACCGGGCGGTCGTGGCTGCGCGGGCTGCGCGCCCGACTGCTGGTCGCCTTCGTTCTGGTGACCGTGCTCGGTGCGGGCGCGGCGGCCTGGTCGAGCGCCGGATCGGCGAGCCGGGCGCTGGTCGCCACGACCGAGCAGCGGATCACCGAGACCGCGGCTGACCGGGTCGGCGCGGTCGCGCCCGAACTGGTCTATCCGCCCGACCAGGGCGCACTCGACCGGCTGCGCGCGGCCGTCGGCGGGAACACGCTGGTGACCTATCGCGGCATGCGCTCCGCCGGCGGTTCCAGGACCGGTCTGGTCACCGGTTCCCTGCGCAGCGCCGTGCGGGACCGGAACCGCCCGGTCACCCAGCGGATCACCGCCCACGGCCGGCCCTGGCTGCTGGTCGGGATGCCCGTCATGATCACCGCGCCGGACGGAGAGCGCACCCCCTCCGGTATCGAGGTGTACTCGGTGCGCGACCTCTCCGGCGTCGAGCGGCGGATCGACGGCCTCGCCGGGTCCGCGGTCGCCACGGCCGCGCTGGCGCTGCCGCCGGCGGTGCTGCTGGCGCTACTGGCCGCGCGCAGCGTGCTGCGACCGGTACGCGAGCTGCGCGACACCGCCCGCCGGCTGGCCGCCGGCGACCTCGACGCGCGGTCGCCGGCCCCGGGCGCCGACGAGCTGGGCGAGCTGACGGCGACCGTCAACGAGATGGCCGAGTCGGTGCAGTCGTCGATGGACGCGATGCGGCGCATGCAGGCCGACGCCCGGCGCTTCGCCGCCGACGTCTCCCACGAGCTGCGCACCCCGCTGAGCACGCTGACGGCGGTGATGGAGGTGCTGGCAACGGCCGCCGACCGGATGGAGCCCGACGACCGGGAGTCCGCGCAGATGGCGATCACCGAGACCCGCCGACTGGTCACGCTCGTCGAGGACCTGATGGAGGTGTCGCGCTTCGACGCCGGCACCGCCCGGCTGCGGGCGGAGGAGGTCGATGCGGCCGGCGCCGTGCGGGACTGCCTGCGCGCGCGGGGGTGGCTGGACCGCGTCGAGCTGGAGGCGCCGGAGGGGGCCGTGCTGCGGCTGGACCGGCGCCGGTTGGACGTCATGGTGGCCAACCTGGTCGGCAACGCGCTGCGGCACGGCGAACCGCCGGTGCGGGTGCGCGTGCGGGCGTCTCGCCGGCAGGTGCGGATCGAGGTCGCCGACAGCGGTCCCGGCCTGCCCGGCGACGTGCTGCCGCACGTGTTCGACCGCTTCTACAAGGCCGACCCGGCGCGCACCCGCACCCCCGGCAGCGGGCTCGGGCTGGCGATCGCGCTGGAGAACGCCCGCCTGCACGGTGGCGACCTCACCGCGGACACCGCCGAGGGCGGCGGTGCGCGGTTCGTGCTGCGGCTCCCCCGAGACCTGGAGGACCTGTGACAGGAGCGGTCAAACGGATCTGGCCGGTATTGGCGGTCGTGGTGCTGGCGGGCTGCGGGATCCAGCCCTCCGCCGTCACCGGCGCGGGCGAGGCGCCGACCGGCGTGGCGGCGGGTCCGACGCTGTACTTCGTCGGACCCGACGGCGGGCTCCGGCCGGACCAGCGGCGGACCGGCGGCCTGGGCACGGTCCCCGAGGCGATGTCGCTGCTGTTGACGGGTCCCGGCGCGGCTTCCGGCCTGCGGACGGAGATCGCCCCGGTATCGATGACCCGGGTGGGCGTTGCCTACGGGCGGGGCGTGATCCGGCTGCACGTGCCGCTGACGGCCGACGACGTGACCGCGCTGGGGACCGACCAGCTGGTGTGCACGGCGCTGGGGGTCCATGTGCAGAGCGGCGGCTCCCAGAGCACGAAGGTGCAGGTCCGCTTCACCCAGCCCGCCCCGGATTCGGACCGGCGGCGTTCCTGCCCGCTGATGGAGTGATCAGTCCAGCGCGGTGACGTCGACCGCGGGGGGAGCGGGAGCGGGCAGGGCCGCCCACAGCACGGCCAGGCCGATCATGGCGGCGGCGAAGGCGACCAGTCCGCTCCGCCCTCGGGCCCACGCGGCGCGGAACCTGATCGGGTCTTCGATCAGGTACTTCGACAGCGCGGCCAGACCGGTCGCGACGCCGCACACCAGCGCCGTAAGCGGCCATCCGCCGAGTCCCGTGCGCTCCGGCGAGAGCAGCACGATGACGGGCCAGTGCCACAGGTACAGGCTGTAGGAGACCAGTCCGAACCACCGCAGCGGACGCCAGGCGAGGGCCCTGGCCACCGGCGTCCGCGGCGACTGCGCGCACAGCCCGATCAGCAGGGCGGAGGCCGCGGAGTGCGCGAAGAGCCCGCCGGTGAACAGCCACAGCGAATCCGCACCGGAGGCGAGCAGCCACGTGGCGGTGATCCCGGCCGCCGCCACCGCCGCGGCGGCACCCGCCCACCGGCCGACCGCACGCGCGAGCACGGCACGCGCCGGCCGGGTGGCGACCGCGGCGCCCAGCAGCAGCGAGAACGCCCGGGTGTCGGTACCGGTGTAGACGCGGCTCGGGTCCGCCGGACTGACGACTGCGACCATCAGGACCAGCGACGCGGCGGAGGCCAGCACCGCCACGGCCGCGACCCGGCGGTCCGCCCGCCGCCCGGACCGGGCGGCGACCAGCAGGACCGCCGGCCAGACCAGGTAGAACTGCTCCTCGACGGCGATGCTCCACAGGTGCTCGAACACCCGCTCCGCCCCGAACCGGTCCCAGTAGCCCGCCGACTCCGCGATCAGGTGCCAGTTGACCAGGTTGAGCTGAACCCACGGGCCGTCGGCGAGCGTCGTCCGCACCATGTCGGGCGGTCCCGCCGCCCAGACCAGGACGGTGACGGCGGCGAGCATGGTCACCAGCGCGGGCATCAGCCGGCGGATCCGCCTGCCCCAGAAGGCCGCCAGGGACACGGTGCCGGTCGCTGCGACCTCCCGCAGCAGCAGGTCGGTGATGAGGTAGCCGGACAGGGCGAAGAACAGGTCCACCCCGAGGAAGCCGCCGGACAGGTGCCCGGTGTGGAACAGCAGCACTCCGAGGATCGCCGCACCGCGCAGCCCGTCCAACGCGTGCAGGTGGGCCTTTCCCCCGGTGCCCGGTTCGGCGGTCGGTCCGATGGAGGGCCCCGGGGCGGGCCCGGCGGCCGCGGCAGGTGGAACTGGTGTCATGGCGCCGAGTGTGCTGTGCCGGTGTCGGCGGGCCGTCCGCGCCGCGTCGCAGTCGTGTCGCAGGCGCCCTCAGCCGCGACGCGCCGGGGGGCCGATCGCCCGGCTCGGCGGGCTCGACCCGCGGCGCCGCCCGGCGGGCGGCGCTTCGGCACCGGCCTTCCCGATCCTCTCGCCTGCGTTCGGACTCCACCGCCCGGCGGGCGGCGGCTGCGCACGCGACCGCGCGGCAGGCCCGTCGTGCCCCGGGAGCAGCACGGGGGCGCCGCGGCGGGGCCGGGAGGCTCAGCGGTAGCCGGTGCAGTCGGCGGGCCGGCCCGCCCATTGGACCTCGGCGAGGTAGCGCCAGGCGTCGGGGCGGGATCCGTCGGTGTCGGTGAATCCGTAGACCCGGGCCATCCCGCCGCTGGAGACCGTCCGGCCCGCCCAGCGGGCCCGGTCGGGGTCGGCGGCCAGGGCCGCGACCGCGCGCCCGGTGTAGGCGGGGCTCTCGGAGATGCAGAAGTGCGGCTGGTGCCGGACCGCGTCGCGCCAGTTCGCCTCGGTGACGCCGAAGGCGTCCAGCATCATCTCCGAACGCAGCCACCCGGGGGTCACCGCGACGGCGGTGCCGCCGGCGGCCCGCATCTCCTCGGCCTGGGCCAGCGCCAGGCGCTGCACCGACACCTTCGCCAGGTCGTAGAAGCAGCCGACGGAGGAGCGGTACTCGGCGTTGGCCTCGGCGGTGCCGTCGGTCATCTCCACGACCAGGCCTCCGGGCTCGCGGTTGAGCAGGGGCAGCGCGAAGTGGCTGGTGATGATGTGGGTGTCGACGCCCAGCCGCAGCTGGCGCAGGCCCTGCTCCAGGGACAGCTCCCACAGCCGCTTGTCGAAGACGGTGTAGACGTCACCGCCCCAGACGTCGTTGACCAGGATGTCCAGCCGGCCCTGCTCGGCGTCGATACGCTCGGTCACCGCACGCACCTGGTCGGGGTCGAGGTGATCGGCCGCGATCGCGGTGGCGGTGCCGCCCGCGGCCTGGACCAGCTCGGCGGTCTCCTCGATCGTCTCGGGCCGGTCCATCTCCGATCGGGCGGTCCGGGTGGTGCGACCGGTCGCGTAGACGGCCGCGCCCGCGCGGCCCAGTTCCACCGCGATGGCGCGGCCCGCCCCGCGTGTGGCCCCCGCTACGAGGGCCACCCTGCCCTTCAGCGGCGCCCCGCCGGCTCCGCCCGCCCGCCCCGTCTCGTCCGTGCCGTCCGTCTCGCCCATTTCGCCCACCGTGTCCGCGCCCCCTCGTTCCGGCCGCCCGCTCCCTCCCCTGCTCGTTCTACTCCCTGTCCCTGACACCCTCTGGCAGGACGCGCGCGGCTTCGGCGGTTTCCACCGGGAGGAGCGGACGAGTCCCGCCTCCCCCGGCGTGGCGGCCGCCGGTGCTCGGACGCGAGCTCGTCACGGCAGGCGCTGTGCTCGGAGGACGGTGTCGCGGGTGTGGTGTGTGCCCGCGGGCGCGGGCACGTTCCGCGGACGGGCCTCGTCGACCAGGACGCTCCAGTCGGAGCCGAGGAGCCGGGCGATGTCGGCGGGCTGGTAGTAGCCGCCCGGTGCGGCCCCGTGCTCGAGGCGCTCCGGCAGGTCGGCGAGGTCGTGGCTGCCGACGAGCAGCGTGCCGCCGGGGGCGACGGCCGCCAGCAGGCCGCGCAGCGCGGCGTGGTCCGGACTGCGCGGGAGCGGGACGTACTGGACGGACACCAGGTCGAACGCGCCGACGGGTGGCGGCATGGTGGTCAGGTCGCCGCGCCGCCACGCCACGCGGTCGGCGACGTCGGCACCCGCGGCGGCGGCGCGCTGCAGGGCGACCCCGGAGACGTCGATCGCCGTCACCAGCCATCCGCGCCGGGCCAGCCAGAGGGCGTCGGCGCCCTCGCCGCAGCCCACGTCGAGCGCCTGCCCCGGCGCCAGGTCGGCCGCTTCGGCGACGAGCACCGCATTGGGGGCACCGCTGAACATCTGCTCGCGGCCGGCGTACTTCTCGTCCCAGGACTGTGCTTCCATCGTCCTCGCCTCTCGTTGGTCTGCTGCGGTCGGATGCCGTGGCGCCGGTCGCCCAGAGGTGCTCGCACAGGCGGGCCTCCGGCTCCGATGAGAAGGGGGCGTCGTCGACCGCCACCGCGCGGTCGGTCTCCTCGGCGGTGGGACCGGACTTGATCGCGCCCGCGGCGGCGCCGGAGGCGGCCGCCGCGCGGACGTCGGCCGCCGGGTCGGCGACGTCCTACGTCGGTTGTCTCGACTCACCGTGACCACCTCCCGAACCCCAAACTGCTCCGCCGGGGACATGAGGGCAAAGTCCTTTGCGAGAACCGCAAAATCCGCGGGTCGGTACGGGATGAGCGACGCCTTCGACGCCGTGCCCAGCGCCGTCTGCCCGCGTCTGCGGGAGCTGCGGTGCCGCAGCGGACGCACATGCTGAACGCCGGTCGGAGCCACCGGCATCCCGGTCGGCACCCTCTCCCGCCTCGCCGTCGGAATACCAGCGTGCGCGCGGTGTTGGCCAAACTGTGAAGAACATCGGATTCCTGTCTTTCGGGCACTGGACACCCTCGCCGCACTCCCGCGTGCAGTCGGCCTCCGACGCACTGCTGCAGTCGATCGACCTGGCCGTCGCCGCCGAGGAGGTCGGCGCCGACGGGGCGTACTTCCGGGTGCACCACTTCGCCCGGCAACTGGCGTCGCCCTTCCCCCTTTTGGCGGCGATCGGGGCGCGGACCGAGCGGATCGAGATCGGCACCGGCGTGATCGACATGCGCTACGAGAACCCGCTGTACATGGCCGAGGACGCCGGCGCCGCGGACCTGATCGCCGGGGGGCGGCTCCAGCTCGGGATCAGCCGCGGCTCCCCCGAGCAGGTCGTCAAGGGCTACGAGTACTTCGGGCACCGCCCGGCCGAAGGCGTCTCCGACGCCGACATGGCCCGGGAGCACACCGCGAAGCTGCTCGACGTCCTCAGGGGCGAGGGGTTCGCCGAGCCGAACCCGCGGCCGATGTTTCCCAACCCGCCGGGACTGCTGCGGATCGAGCCGCACTCCCCGGGCCTGCGCGAGCGGATCTGGTGGGGCGCCGGCACCCGCGCCACCGCCGAATGGGCCGGCCGGCAGGGGATGCACCTGATGAGCTCGACGCTGCTCACCGAGGACACCGGTGTGCCGTTCCACCAGCTGCAGGCCGAGCAGATCCGCCTCTTCAAGGAGGCGTGGCAGAAGGCGGGCCATGCCCACGAGCCCCGCGTCTCGGTGAGCCGCAGCGTCTTCCCGCTGGTGAGCGAGCTCGACCACCAGCTCTTCGGCCGGCAGGCCGGGAGCACCGACCAGGTCGGCCACCTCGACGACGGCCTCGCGCGGTTCGGCAAGACCTACGCGGCCGAGCCGGACAAACTCGTCGAGGACCTGGCCCGCGACGAGGCCGTCGCCGCCGCGGACACGCTCCTGCTCACCGTGCCCAATCAGCTGGGCGTGGACTACAACGCCCACGTGCTCGACAGCCTGCTGCGCTACGTCGCCCCCGAACTCGGCTGGCGCTGACCCGCCTCCGACTCCGCCGACCCGGCCCTCGCGGACGGCGTCCCCGCGGGCCGACATGCCGCTCGTCGCGGCGCCGCGCTCAGCCCGGCAAGCCGCTCCGCCGTTCGGCTTCAGCGGGGGCGCGGCCGCCGGGGAAGCACGACTGTTGCAGCGCAGGCGGATCCGCCCGCCCGGCCCTGCAGCGGTCGCGTAACCGAACACGGTGCAAACGGGATTACCTACGCGGTGGTGGGTAATGGCACCAACGAGCCGACCTTGGGCACCGAAGAACTCCGGGCGGTGTTCGGAGGAGGGGACCGCCCTGTGGACGGCGACGCGCTGAATATTGCCCAGCCCCTTGTCCGGCTGGCCGGGCAACTGGTTGAGCTTCCCTCGATGGAGGAGACGCTGCGAGGCATCACGGCCAGCGCTCGGCGCGAGATCGGCGGTGCGGAGTTCGCGGGGATCTCCCTGATGCACAAGGACGGCTCAACGTCAGCTGCGGGACCTTGCGGAGGACGTGGTGGAGACAGGGGAGCTGCCGGAGCCGGGACGGCGCACCAAGCCGCAGGGGTGACCGGTGCAGCCTTCGGGGGATGGCGCGGAAGGCGTCTCGGAACCCGGCGGGCCGGCGGGCGGCCACGCGGCTACACGCGGCACATCACTGTTGATCTTGTAGTTGTCGCAAATGGACAGCGGCGGTTCGCCCACGCGAAGCGCGGGCGAACCTGGGGAAGACTCCCGTGCATTGTTGGAAGCCTCGGCACGCACCCGTGGTTTGAGACCACGCGCCGACCGCAACCGTCCACCGCCTGGCGCGTCGGCCTCTCGGGCGGAGCCAGTGTCAGAATCCGCCTGCAACCCGGCGCTGCGCTGTACGGCATTGCTTCCTTAGGGGTTCTGCTGCCCTCGGAACAGGGGGTGTATGCGCGCCGTAAAAAGCAGCCGCCGGCCGCGCGGAGCCGGGCAGCCCGCTCGATCGTGCAAGAAGGGCTCACAGCCTTCCGGTACGGAGCGCGGGCGAGGGTGTCAGGTCGTGTTCAGGGTGTCGTCGCTCGTCTTCAGGGCCTCGGCCTGGGCTTCCACCCACAGGCGGATCCGGGCGTGGCTGGACCAGCCTGCGAAGCGGGTGCACAGGCGGTCGGCACCGGCGTCGGGCGGGTCCTCGGGGGCCTGGGGAACCTGCCGGTGCCGCTCGGCCGTCCACCATTCGCCGCCGCACCAGAGGAAGCAGCGGATGTCCCACTCGTCGGCGTAGTCAGCGGCGACAGTGCCCGGGGACTCGATCTCGCCATGCCCGCCGCCCCTGTAGCGGTAGGGCGCGCTCACGGAGCGGCCTCGCCCGATCGCAGGTGCGCTGGGTCTCCAGCCGGTAGCGCATCTGCGCCGCGGTGTCGGCGTGCACGGTGGTGGGATCATGCCCCACTTCTCGCGGCGGGCGTCGTGGCCCTCGCGGCGGTGGCGCGCGACCAGGCCCCGCCCTCGGCCGTAATGTCCCAGTCGGCGAAGTCGGCCTCCAGCACGGCGGCGGCCCGGTTCGCGTTCGCGTCGACCGGTGCGCGCGGGCGCGGGACACGGGGCGCGACCGGACGGTCCTCGGCGCAAGCGCGGGCCGGGAGGACGGGGTGAGCCAGGTCGGGGCGCCGGGCGACGAGGAGGCGGGCCAGGACGCCGAGTTCGGCCATGTCGTCGGAGGGTGCGGTGCGCTCGCGGCGCTCCGCTCCGGGGCCGATCCCAGGGTGTTCCGGCTCGGGCGGGTGCCGGAGGTAGGGGCGTATCGCCTGCCGCCTGCGGCGGTGCCCGCTCCGGCGCCATATCGGCTCCGGGGTGGCGTGGTCCGGAAAGGGACCGTGCGCCGGTGGGTGCGTATCGGGCGTGTAGTGCCGAATGGGGCCGCTAAGGTTGGCCATGGGTCTCCACCTGCGTTCCTCAGGTCGGGGATCAAGGCCCTGCCCGGTGCCCGCTAAGCACCGGCAGGGCCGTCTATTTGCCAGTGGCATTCCAACCTTGCTGAATCACTGCGACCGGGGATAGGCGTTCAACGACACTGGTGCACCGTTTAACTGATGTGGAGAAGCTTTGCCATACCGGTTGAACGCGTTCATGGATGCGTAGAAGACTGTTGTACATGGTCGACAAGGTGCGTCCGCAGTGGGTGCGGTTTGGCAATGAGCTACGCCGCCTGCGAGTCCAAGCGGGCCTGTCACAAGGTGATCTTGGTGCGCGGATACAGGTCTCGCACGCCTTGATCAGTGCTTTCGAGCGCGGAACACGACAACCAAGAGACGACTATGTGATCAAACTCGACAACGCGTTGGAGACGAGCGGATCACTGGTCCGACTTTGGGAGACGTCGAGTAGGTCCAGCGGTATCCCCTCCGAGTTCTCGGCCATCGATCAACTGGAACGCGCCGCTGTAGAGATCAGGGCCTACAGTCCGATGGTTGTGCCTGGCCTGCTTCAAACTAAGGAGTATGCACACCGGATCTTGCGGGACGGAGACCGGGTGGCGACAGAAGGGGAGATAGAGGAACGCACCGATACTCGCGTTGCACGGCAGGACGTCCTTAGATCCGATGCCCCGCCGCTACTCGTCTACATCCTCGATGAGGCCGTGCTCCGTCGCCGCACGGGCGGACATGAGACCATGGGCCGCCAGATTGAACGGCTTGTCGAGGTATCGCACGGCTCGCGCGCAATCATCCAAGTCATCCCTCTACGAGCCGAGTGTCACCCCGGGCTCTCAGAAGAGTTCACCCTCCTCGCCATGCCAGACGGGACCGAAGTGCTCTACATGGAGACACGGGAAGCGGGCGGCCCCGTGGAGAATGCGGACGTAAGGCGCAACTACGTGCGGCACTTCGGAGACCTGCGCGGTGCAGCGCTGCCGGAAGCCGAATCGCTGCAACTGATCAAGGAGGCCGGACGTGAGTGTCGTTGAAGGAACGTGGAAGAAGAGTAGCTACAGCAACCAAAAGGGGGGCAATTGCGTAGAGGTCGCCGCCACGTCCGAGCACGGCGCCGCTGTGCGTGACAGCAAGCGCCGCGACGCCGGCCGCCTGGAGATGCCCTCGGCCGAGTGGGCGGCGTTCCTGCACGCGGTGAAGTCCGCGGAGCTGTAGCCCACCGCCCCGCGAGACGGCGACCCCCGCGACCCCCGGGCCGTGGGGGTCTTGTCGTGCCGCCCGGCGGCAGCGCGAATCCGCCCTCCCCGCCCTCACCTGCGGTGAGGCGGCCCGCACGCTCCGGCGACCCTGTCGCACCTATTTTTTTCGGGGTCTTGACGAAAATCACACCCCGGTCGCATGCTGTCGGCATGTCGTCCCAGGCCGGCCCGCTGACGCGACTCAGACGTGGCCACAAAGAGCTCGTCCTCGAACTGCTGAGCAAGCACGGCCCCCTGAGCCGGAGCAGTCTCGGCAGCCTCAGCGGGCTGTCCAGGACGACCCTCTACGAGATCGTCGCCGAGCTCGTCGCCAACGGCGCCGTGGTCGCCTCCCTGCCCGAGCCCGCCGAGCGCAAGCGCGGGCGCCCCGTGGAGAAGCTGACCCTCAACCCCGGCGCCGGCCAGGTGATCGGCATCGACTTCGCCCGCCGCGCCGTCCACGTGGCCGCCGTCAACGTCGCGCACGACGTCATCGGCACGGCGAGCGCCGCGCACGCGGCCGAGCTGACCTGGCCCGAGCGGGTGGACCTCGCCGGGCGGCTGGTCCACTCCCTGGGCGACGGAAGCCTGGACCTGGGTTCGCTCACCGCCGTCGGCGTCGGCGTCGTCGGCCCCGTCTTCAACCCGGGCGACGAGGCCACGCCCGCCCGCGGTGTGGACGGCCTCCCCGACCTGCTGCACGAGCGCTTCGAGGTTCCGGTCGTCACCGACAACAACACGCGGCTCGCCGCCCTGGCCGAGGCCACGTGGGGCGCGGCGGCCGGGAGCCGGGAGATGGTCTACCTCCGGCTCTCCTACGGCGTCGGCGGCGGGCTGGTCTTCGGCGGCTCGCTGCACCGCGGACCGCAGGGCCTGTCCGGCGAGTTCGGCCACATCAAGGTCGTCGAGGACGGGAAGCCCTGCGAGTGCGGCGGCACCGGCTGCCTGGAGACCGTGGCCTCCGCCGGCGCGGTGCTGGACGCCTACCGCGCCGCCGGCGGCACGGCCGAGGACGTCCCGGCGCTGGCCTCGGCGCTGCGCGAGGGCGACGCGACCGCCCGTGACCTGCTCGCCGACGTGGGCGCCCGGGTCGGCGACGTGCTCGCCGGGCTGTGCAACGCGGTCGGCCCCGGCCTCGTCGTGATCGGGGGCGAACTGGCCGCGACCGGGCCGGCACTGCTGGAGCCCCTGGAGGAGGCGCTGCGGGCGCGCGTCATGCCGCTCTCGCGGCAGTGGGTGGACCTGCGCCCGGCGACGCTCGGCGAGACCGGCGGCGCCCTGGGGGCCATCGCCCTGGTGCTCCACGAATCGCCCGTGCTTTCCCGCTACCCCATGAACGCGAAGTCCGAGGAGGACTCATGAGCAACCCCCCGACCCGGCCGGAGCATCCATGGCCGTGATCACCCCACCGCAGAAGGAGGCGCCGGCGCGCCCCCGGCCGCGCAGCACCGGACGGCGTCCGAGGCGCTCGCTCGTCCTCAACCTCGCCTCGCTCGTGATCGGCCTGGCGGTCTGGGGCCTGGTGTCCCTGTTCGGGATCGCCGACCTGCCCGGACCGCTCACGGTCGCCTCGCGCGCGTTCGAGATGGCCGTCGACGGGACCCTCGCCGGCGACCTCGCCGCGAGCCTGCGGCGGGTGTTCATCGGCTTCGCGCTCGGCACCGCGCTCGCCGTGCCGATCGGGTTCCTCATGGGCTGGTACCCCACGGCGCGGGGGCTGCTGGAGCCCTACGTCCAGTTCTTCCGCATGGTCCCGCCGCTGGCCCTGATCCCGCTGGCGATCGTGCTCCTGGGGATCGGCGAGGTGCCCAAGATCTTCGTGATCTTCCTCGCTGCCTTCCTGTTCAGCGTGGTGTCGACCCTGCAGGGTGTGGTCAACGTCGACCGCACGCTGATCAATGCGGCACGCGTGCTGGGCGCGCCGGACCGGACCATCTTCGTGAAGGTCATCATCCCGGCTTCGGCCCCGTTCATCCTGGTCGGCATGCGGACCGGGCTGGGCGCCTCCTGGGCCACCCTGGTCGCCGCCGAGCTGATCGCCGCCCAGGCGGGGCTCGGCTACCGGATGCAGCAGGCCCAGCTCTACTACGACCTGCCCACCATCTTCGTGGGCCTCATCGCCATCGGCGTTCTCGGTATGGCCATGGACCGGCTGCTGCTGCTCGCCGAGAAGCGCCTCACCGGCTGGCAGGAGCGCCGATGACCGACAAGCCCGAGAACAAGATCGAATTCCGCGACACCGCGAAGTCCTACCCGATGAAGGACTCCGTCTTCACCGCGCTCGACGGCGTGTCCCTGGAGATCGCCGACCGGGAGTTCGTCACCGTCGTCGGCCCGTCCGGCTGCGGCAAGAGCACACTGCTCAACCTGGCGGCGGGGCTGGACGAGCCGACTTCGGGCGAGGTGCTCGTCGACGGCCTGCGCGTGGAGGGCCCCGGACCGGACCGCGGCGTGATCTTCCAGCAGTACGCCCTGTTCCCCTGGCTCACCGTGCGCCGCAACGTCGAGTTCGGCCTGCGCATCGCCGGCATCTCCGCCGACGAGCGCGCCCGCCGGGCGCAGCGGGCGATCGACCTCGTGGGGCTCACGGAGTTCGCCGACGCCCTGCCCAAAACGCTGTCGGGCGGCATGAAGCAGCGCTGCGCCATCGCCCGCGCCTACGCCGTGAGCCCGCAGGTGCTGCTCATGGACGAGCCCTTCGGCGCCCTGGACGCGCTCACCCGGGTCCAGCTGCAGGACCAGCTCTTGGAGACCTGGACCAAGGAGCAGCGCACCGTCATGTTCATCACCCACGACGTGGACGAGGCCGTCTACCTCGCCCGGCGCGTGATCGTGATGGCGGCCCGGCCGGGCCGCATCCACCGGATCATCGACGTGGACCTCCCCTACCCGCGGACGGAGGAGGTGCGGCTCTCCGCCGACTTCAGCCGGATCCGCAACGAGGTGTGGCACTCCGTCTACCACCAGGAGGCCCCCGCGCCCGCGCCCTGACCCGCTGCGCCGGCGCGCGGTGCCGGTCCCCTCCGACCGGGCCGCACCCGCCGCGACCGGGGCCGCTCCCCCGGACCGCCCGGCCCGCCCACCCCGTACAGAACCCATCGCCATCCCACGGAAGGACCGACCCCCCATGCGCTTTTCCCGCCCTACCCTCGCCGCGATACTCGCCGTGTCCGTATCCTCACTGTCGATGACGGCGTGCGGCTCCGACACCGGCCAAGGAGGCGCCACGGACGTCAAGTTCGGCTACATCAGCGACTACAACGGCGCCAGCCTCCTGGCCATCGCCGAGAACCAGGGCCTGTGGGAGGACGCCGACCTGAACGTCGACGTCAAGTCCTTCACCAACGGGCCCGTGCAGATCCAGGCCCTGGGCGCCGGCGACCTCGACTTCGGCTACATCGGCCCCGGCGCGATGTGGCTGCCCGCATCCGGCAAGTGCAAGGTCGTGGCCATCAACACCCTCGCCTACGCCGACCGCGTCATCGCGCAGCCGGGCATCTCCTCGATCGAGGGGCTGAAGGGCAAGAAGGTCGGCGTGCCCGAGGGGACCTCCGGCGAGATGGCGCTCAACCTCGCGCTCGAAGACGCCGGAATGTCCCCCGGCGACGTCCAGAAGGTGCCCATGGAGCCCTCCACCGTGGTCTCCGCCTTCGCCTCCGGCCAGATCGACGGCGCGGGGATCTGGTACCCGCTCATCGACACGATCAAGGAGAAGGTGCCGGAGCTGAACGAGGTCGCCAGCACCCGCGACATGGGCGACAAGTCCTTCCCCACCGCCTTCGTCGGCGGCAACGGCGTCGACGAGGAGACCACCACCAAGGTGATCGGCGTGCTCCAGAAGGCCAACGACTGGCGGGCCGAGCACCCCGACGAGACCATCGCCCAGACCGCCGAGATGCTCGAGATCTCCGAGAAGGACGTCGAGCGGGACGCGGCCAACGTCGAGACCATGCCGACCGCCGACCTCGTGAAGGCGACCGAGGACGGCACCACCGACCAGTGGCTCAACGGACTGAGCGAGTTCTTCGTGGACACCGGCCAGCTCCAGTCCGTCCCGGCCCCGGAGGACTACTACACCGGCGATCTCTACACGAAGGCGTACCAGAAGTGAACCTGCTCTTCCTCATGACCGACCAGCACCGCGTCGACACCCTGGGCTGCTACGGGAACCCGCACGTGGCCACGCCCAACATCGACAGGCTGGCGTCCACCGGCACCCGGTTCGACCGGTGCTACACCCCCACCGCCATCTGCACGCCCGCGCGGGCCAGCCTGCTCACCGGACAAGCGCCGTTCCGGCACCGCCTGCTGGCCAACTACGAACGCAACGTGGGCTACCTGGAGGACTTGAACGAGGACGTCTTCACCTTCCCCGAGGCACTGCGCGAGCAGGACTACCAGCTCGGCCTGATCGGCAAGTTCCACGGCGGCACCCACCGCAACGCGGCCTCCTACGGGTTCGACGGCCCCGACATGCAGGGCTGGCACAACCCGGTCGACCACCCCGACTACCTGGCCTACCTGCAGGAGCGCGGTCTGCCGCCGTACCGGATCACCGACCCGGTACGCGGCACCACGCCCAACGGCAACCCCGGAAACCTGCTGGCCGCCCGCCTGCAGCAGCCGGTCGAGGCGACCTTCGAGCACTACCTCGCCACGCGCGCCATCGAGCAGCTCGACAAGTACGCCGCCGACGGCAGGCCGTTCTTCCTGGCCACCCACTTCTTCGGGCCGCACCTGCCCTATCTGCTGCCCGACGAGTACTACGACCTCTACGACCCCGGCCTGGTCGAGCTGCCGCCCTCGATCGCCGAGACCTTCGACGGCAAGCCCGGCGTCCAGCGCAACTACAGCGCCCACTGGACCTTCGACACCATGCCGATCGAGGTCACCCGCAAGCTGATCGCCGTCTACTGGGGCTACGTCACGCTCATCGACGGCCAGATCGGCCGCATCCTCGACCGGATGGACGAGCTCGGACTGTCGGAGGACACGTCGGTGTTCTTCACCGCCGACCACGGCGAGTTCACCGGCGCCCACCGACTGCACGACAAGGGCCCCGCGATGTACGAGGACATCTACCGGATCCCCGGAATCGTGCGCGTGCCCGGAGCCCCGCCCCAGGTGCGCGACGAGTTCGTCACCCTCACCGACTGCACCGCCACGGTCCTGCAGCTCGCCGGGTGCGACACGTCGGCGGCGGTGGACAGCCGCAGTCTGCTCCCGCTCGTCCGCGGCGAGCGCCCCGACTGGCCCGACGAGCTGCTCGCCGAGTTCCACGGCCACCACTTCCCCTACCCGCAGCGGATGATCCGCGACGACCGCTACAAGCTCATCGTCAACCCCGAGTCCGTCAACGAGCTCTACGACCTGCACGACGACCCCCACGAGCTGAGCAACAGGTACACGCACCCGGAGATGTCCCGGACGCGGCGCCGCCTCATGCGGCGGCTGTACGACCTGCTCCGCGACCGGGGCGACAACTTCTACCACTGGATGACGTCGATGTACGACATCGGCGAAGCCGACTACGACCCCAGCCTCAGCGCGTTCGAACCCGCCGGCACCACCCCCTAGCTCCCGGCCGGAGGGGCCCGACCGTCCGCCCGCCCGGGCGCGCGCCCGTGGCCACGCCGTTCCGCTGCAGGCACACCCCGTTGTTTCCCCCCGCGTCGCCCGGTCACGGGCGGCGCACAGCAGATGGCCCCGCGCGCCGGAACCGCTGCCCCGGAAGGGCACCGGCGCTGCGCGGGCCGAAGGAGGACGTGACCGATGACCGACTCCGAGAACAGGTTGCACATCGACCGCCGTTCCGTGCTGGCGGCGGCCGCCGGCCTGGGCGCCGCGGCGGCGCTGCCCGCGACCGCCGCCCACGCGGCTCCGGGCTCCACCGCGAAGGGCCGGTACCCGGCGAACTGGCCCGAGCTCGAGCCCTACGGCCTCGCCGACATCCGCAAGGACCTGTGGCCGCGCGAGGACAACTCCTTCCTCCTGCCGCTGGAGCTGCGCCCCCGCGACGAGGAGCTCGGCCGGGTCTGGATGCGCGACACCTACGTGAACTGCTTCGTGGTGGGCAACCGCCCGATGTACGTCGCCACCGGCACCTCGCGGGTGCCCGGGCTCGACAAGGCCGCTCCCTACAACGACGGCATCTTCGTGTGGGTGGCGCCGTCGCTGCACGGGCCGTGGAGGCTGGCCGACACCACAGGGATCAGGCCCGGCGCCGAGAAGGGCAAGGTGTGGTCGCCGGAGTTCGTGGACGAGAACCGGGCCGGGCGCACCGTCGTCGCGCCGTGGCAGGAGTACTGGTACGACGAGCGGTTCGGCAAGCGCGGCCAGGCCTGGGCCCCGGAGGTGCACCACTTCCGGGGCACCTGGTACATCGCGGCCTGCATGGGCGACCACTCCCGGAAGGTCGGCTCCTTCGTACTCGTCAGCGAGGGCGGGGTCGAAGGCCCCTACCGGCTCATCGAGGGGAGCCTGGAGAAGCCCCTGGGCGAGTCGTTCATCGGCGGGCCGGGGTTCATCGAGCCCGGGGCCTACCACCACATCGACGGCGGCATCTACACCGAGGGCGACGACGCGTGGCTGGTGCTGCACAACGACCTCTACGCCAGGTTCCGGGACGACATGGAGGACATCGTCCCGGCGACCGGCCTCCCGGCGTTCCAGCAGCGGCCCTACTCCCCCGAGCCCTACATCGAGGGCGCCTACGTGCACAAGCACGGCGGCAGGTACTACCTCCTGCAGAGCGTCTGGAGCCGGAGGTCGACCGGGGCCGACGGCGGCACGCGCTACGCCTACGACCCGCGCGGTGACGGCCGCGAGCAGTTCCAGTACGACACGGTGATGGCGGTCTCCGACAACTTCGAGGGGCCCTACTCCCGGAGGTGGACCGCCGGGGTGGGGATCGGCCACAACAACATGTTCGAGGACCACCGCGGCAAGCTGTGGGCGACGTTCTTCCGCAACCCCGCCGCCGGCTACTGGTCCGATCCCGCGCGCATCGGCGACGCCGCCGTGCCCGGTGTCGTGCGCATGGAGTGGACCGGGCCCAAGGGCGACCGCATCTACGTCCGGCGCCGCCGCGGCCGCGCCGCCGACGGCGGCTGACGCCTCCGCCGCCCGGGCGCGCACGCGCCCGGGCGATGGGAGCCCAAGGCCTCCGGTCCGGTGCGGGCGCGGCCCGCACCGGAGCGGGGGCCGCCACCGTGCGCCCGGTGACCGGCCCGCTGCCGGGCCTGCGTCAGCGCGCCACGCGGAACCCGGTGTTGCCGCTGGAGCTGTCCGGGGAGTTGCCCATCCGCGCCGACGTCCGGTAGCGGAAGCAGTAGGACTCGTGGCACATGTGCGAGCCGCCCTTGAGCACCCGGGACTGCCCGTAGCGGGGTCCCGTGGGGTCGGTCCACGGGCCCTTGCGGTGGTAGCGCGGGTTGAACCAGTCCGCGCACCACTCCCACACGTTGCCCGTCGTGTTGTACAGCCCGTAGCCGTTGGGCGGGAAGGCGTCCACCGGGCAGGTGCCGGTATAGCCGTCGGCGGCGGTGTTGCGCTCGGGGAACTCCCCCTGCCAGACGTTCATCCGGTGCTCGCCGCCCGGCTCGCGCTCGTCGCCCCACGGGTAGGGCCGGCCGGAGAGGCCGCCCCGCGCCGCGTACTCCCACTCCGCCTCGGTCGGCAGCCGGGTGCCGGCCCACCGGCAATAGGCGAGCGCGTCGTCGTGCGAGACGTGCACGACCGGGTGGTCCCGGCGTCCGCGCAGCCCGGAGCCGGGGCCCTCCGGGTGGCGCCAGTCGGCGCTGTGCACCTGGCGCCACCACGGCGCGCCGGCGGCGCCTCGGGTCGGCGGGAAACGGCGCGGCAGGAAGCCCGCGAAGACGAACGACCAGCCGTACCGTTCGGCGTCGGTCGCATAGCCCGTGCCCTCGACGAACGCCGCGAACTCGGCGTTGGTGACCGCTGTGGCGGCGATCTCGAACGGGCTGAGCGCCACCTCCCGGACCGGCCCTTCGCCGTCCTCGGGGTAAGGGCCGTCGGCGGTACCCATGAGGAACGTTCCGCCCGCCGGCTCCCGCCACCCGCCGTGCGGTGGAGCGGCGGCCGCCGCCTCGGCGACGGGCACCGGCCCCTCGGCGGCCCGCTCCTCGCCCCGAGCGGGGGCGCAGCAGGCATGCGTCTGTTCAGTGGGGACGTCTGCGCTCATCGGAACTCCTTGCACCGTCGCACGGGACCCGGACCGGCGGGGCGGCTGACCCGCGGCCGTCGTCGGTGCCCACCATTCTCCCGCGCTGGTCACGACCGCTGCACAGCGCCCCCGGGCCGGGCGGGGCGGCGCCGGGCGCGGTGCAGGTCCTCCCGCGCCTCCTGGGAGGACGCGGTCGTGCTGCCGCCCCCGGGGCAGCGCGAACGCGGCGGTCGCCGCATCGTCGAGGTTCATCGCGCGGCGGAACGTTGTGCGACGTCGTCGTGCAGCCCTCGCGGACGGCCGCCGCGGCGATGTCGACGTGGAAGGACGGCGAGCACCCGGCGGCCGCCGCCGATCCCGCGGTACCTCGCATGCGCCGACGCGCACGGGCGGCGCGGGTGAGGGCCCGCGCCCGTTCGCGCCCGGGGCCCGGGGGCGGAGGACTTCTCGGCCGCAGAGCGCTGTCGACCGGCCGTACGGCCTGCGGCGCCGTGCGGCCGGGCAGTGCGGTGGAGCGGGTGGAGCGGTAGGCGGCTCTACTCGCGGACGCGGTCGCGCTCGCCGGCGGGGCTCCCGGTGCCGGCGGTCAGGCTGCCCAGCAGGGACAGCGCCTGCGCGGACGGACTCCCCGGCTCGGCGTGGTAGACCACGAGCTGCTGGCCGGGGGCGCTGTTGACGCTCAGCGCCTCGTAGCCCAGCGTCAGCTCACCGACGAGGGGGTGCCGGAACCGCTTGGTGTCATGGCTCTTCTGCCGGATGTCGTGGCGGGCCCACAGCCGGCGGAACTCCGCGCTGTGCAGTGACAGCTCCCCCACGGTCTCGACCAGCTCCGGGTCGTCGCGGTCCGTCCCGACGGCCGCGCGCAGGCCGCCGACCGTGTTGGCGGCGACCTGTTCCCAGTCCGGGTAGAACTCACGGGCGTCCGGATCGAGGAACACCAGCCGGACCAGGTCCCTGCTGTAGGCGTGGCCGTCGAACAGGGCGCCGCCCAGCGCGTTGTGCGCCAGCACGGTGAGGCGGCGGCCGAGCACGAGGGCCGGGGTCTGCGGCCAGGCCGCCATCATCCGGGCCAGGTTCGCGCTCACCTGCTCCCGCCGTGCGGCGCGGCGGCGCCGGCCCGGCAGCGGGAGCGCCAGCCGGTGCAGGTGGGAGGTCTCGTCCTCGCCCAGGTCCAAGGTCCGGGCGAGGGCGTCGACGACCTGCGCGGAGGGGTGCCGCTCCCGGCCCTGTTCCAGGCGCACGTAGTAGTCGGTGCTCACACCCGCGAGCATCGCGACCTCCTCCCGGCGCAGGCCCGCCACCCGGCGCCGGGGCCCAGCCGGGATTCCGGCGTCCTCCGGCCGCACGAGTCCGCGGCGCGCTCGCAGGAACCGTCCCATTGGGTTGTCCGTGTCCATGCAAGCCACGGTAGGCGCGCGGCGGCACGCTGGGGAGGGCCGAGGGTGGCCGCGCTGCACCCAGGCTCGCGCCGGACGCACCGCGCCGCCGCACGAGCGGCCCGGACCGCTCGTGCGGACATCGGCCCGGTTCGCGACGGCGCGCGGAGTCGACGCCTCGGGGCTCTTCTCGTAGCGGCCGCCGGTGCTGACCGTGCCGCCGGCCTCGACGAGAACGATCGAGGCGCCTGGTGCCAGGACGGGGCTTCCTCGTCGAGCGCGGGGAGGTGCGCGTGGAGGCGGTGGCGGCCGCGAGCGGCCCGGGAACGGCGGCCGGCCTGCGGACCCTGATGCGGCGCAGGACCGGCCTCGGCCCGGCGGCCGACCGCGACCGCTTCGGCCGCCGGGCCGCTCCCGAATGACACGGCCGGCCTTTCGGGCCCCGCGGTGCGGCGTGGCCCGGCTGCCGCGTCCTGCGGTTCGGGGGCGCAGCGGGCGGTCAGGAGGTCCGGCCTATCGTGTCGAGCGCCGCGGCGACCGCGCGGCGGCCGGCTGCGTCGAGCGGGCGGACCGGGCGGGGCAGGTTCGGCTCACAGGCAAGAGCGAGCTCCACGGCGATCGCTGATATCACCCGGTAGCTGCCGTAGCGGACGAACAGCTCCCACAGCGGATCCAGTTCCGCCGACAGGGCGCGGGCCCGCTCGGCCTCCCCCGCGGCGGCCGCCCGCGCGACGGCGAGGCAGGCCTCGGGCAGGACGCCGGCGACGGCGCTGTACCAGGCGTCGCAGCCGGCCAGCAGGCCGTCCGCGCCCGCCCCGTCCCCGCTGACGCCGATCGTCACGTCGGCGGGTACGGCCGCCCGCAGCCCGGCGACGCGGGCGCGCGCCTCGCCCGGGTCGGCGGGCACCGGCGGGATCTTGACCGAGGCGACGCCCGGGAGGTGCGCGATCCGGCCGTGCAGCTCGTCGCTGAAGGATACGTGTGTGGTGACCGGGTTGTCGTAGACGACGAGGGGCACCGAGAGGTGTGCGGCGACGTCCTCGTACAGCCCGAACACCTCGTCATCGGTGAGGGGCTGATAGGTCATGGGCGCCAGCAGCACAGCAGAGGCCCCGGCCTGCTGCGCGTCCTCGGCGTTCTCCAGCACGTCGCGTGTGCGCAGGGCACCGATACCGACCATCACCGGCACGGTGCCAGCGCTGCGCACCGCCAACCGGGCGGCGCGGGCACGCTCCCGCCGGCCGAGGTAGGCGTAGCCGCCGGTGGATCCGAGGGCGCCGACCGAGTCGGCGCCGGAGGCGGCGATCCGGCCGACCATGCGCTCGTAGGCCGCTTCGTCGATCCCGGCGTCGGTGGTCGGCGTGAGCGGGAAAGCACTGAGTCCGGTGAACACGGGGACCCCTTCTCTCTCGTGGGCTTCCTCCTGGCCGCGCCTGTACCGAGCCGGCGCACGGCGACGCCCACGCAGACTACGACGCCGACACCGCCGAGGACCGTCGGCCAGGTCAGCGCCTCGTCCAACGCCGAGTCGCACCCACCCCGCCCCACAGAGCCCCTCCCGCACCCCGCCGGGCTGTGGCCGCCGGGCTTTACCGGGGCGCGTGACCGCGGGGCGCGGGAGGCCCGCGGTTGACCTCAACTTTGGTTGAGGAACAAGACTGGTGCGCGTCGTTCAGTCACCAGCAGCGGGAAGGCGACCAGATCATGCGTGTTGCAGAGGCGGAGCGGTTCGGCGGCCCCGAGGTTCTGCGTCCGGCGCACCGGCCGGATCCGCAGGCCGGTCCGGGCGAGGTGCTCGTCGCGGTGGCGGCGTCGGACGTCATGTTCCTCGACGCCCAGCTCCGTTCGGGATGGGGGCGGGAGTACTTCCGGATGCGGCCGCCCTACGTCCCCGGCAGCGGGGTGGTGGGCCGGGTCGTCTCCGTCGGAGAGGGTGCGGACCCCGGGCTCGTGGGCGCCGAGGTGCTCGCCGAGACGGGGCAGCGCGATCCCGGGACCCACGTGCCGCTGACCCCGACCGACGGCTACGCGGAGCTGGTCGCCGCACCGGCCCGCTACCTCGTCCGCCTGCCCGGCGGACTGGACGGCCAGGCCGCGCTGGCGCTGCTGCACGACGGCCCCACGGCGCTGCAGCTCGCCGAGGCCGCCCGCTTCACCGCCGGCGACCGGGTCCTGGTGAACGCGGCGGCCGGGGGCGCCGGCAGCCTGCTGGTGCAGATGGCGGCCCGCGCGGGCGCCCGCGTCATCGGAGCCGCCCGGGGCCCGCGCAAGCTCGCGCTGGCCCGCGAGCTGGGCGCGGAGGCCGTGGTCGACTACTCCGAGCCCGACTGGACCCGGCGGGTCCGCGAGGCCACGTCGGGGAAGGGGCCCGATGTCGTCCTGGACGGAGCGGGCGGCCGCCTTGGACGGGAGGCCTTCGGCATCACGGCGCGCGGCGGCCACCTGCTCGCCTACGGCGCCTCCGGCGGCGACTTCGCCGAGACCGATGCGGCGGAGGCGCGGGAGAAGGGGGTGCGCGTCACCGGCCTGTTCGACCTGCCCTCCCTCGACGGGGACGGCAGGAGGCGGCGGGCCGAGGAGGCGCTGGCGGAGGCCGCGGCCGGCCGGTTCAGGCCGACCGTCGGTCAGACCTTCCGCCTGGACGAGGCCCGCGAGGCCCATGCCGCGATCGCGTCCCGGACCAGCGTCGGCAAGACCCTGCTCGTGCCCTGAACCGGCGGGCGTGGCGCGGCGGCCGGTGCCGCCGCGCCACGGGTTGAGGCGTGCTGCCTGTCGTCAGGTCAGTTCGCGCTGCAGGAGACCGACGGCCAGGTCCAGTTGCCGTTGTGGTCGATCGTCATGCCCCAGTTGTTCCCGTTGCCGTTGGACGAGGCGACCAGGGTCTGGGCGTCGGGGTAGTCGGCGTTCACGTTCCAGGTCGCCAGTACCTTCGCCGGGGACGGCACGTTGACCCGCACTTCCCAGCTGCTGGCACCGCTGACCGAGACGTTGAGGTTGTAGCGGTCGTCCCACTGCTCGCCGGCGGAGAGCGAGGCGGTGCATCCGCCACCGCCGCCACCTCCTCCGCCGCCACCACCGCCACCGCCGCCTCCGCCGCCGGAGGTGCCGAGCGTGATGTTGGAGTTGCCGCTGCTCTGGAAGCCCTCGGTCGCCATGATCATGTAGTCGTGGTTGCCGAGGTTCATGCCGTGGCTTGCCCACGCGTCGAAGTGGTTGCCCGCGGTGATGGTCCCGCCGGTCCGCCTCTGCTGGCGGACGCTCCAGTACTGCGGGAACGTGGCGGTGCCCTCGATGGAGGGCTTGTCGTAGCGCATCGTGCGGTAGATGTCGTAGGTGCCGCCGTCGCTGGTCACCGTGCCCTGGTACTCGCCTTCGGGCCGGTAGCTGCCCCAGTTGTCCACGACGTAGTACTCGACGAGCGGGTTCCTCGTCCAGCCGTAGAGCGTCAGGTAGGAGTTGCCGGACGGGTTGAAGCTGCCCGAGTACTGCACGGTCCTGCGGCCGCCGGTGCTCCAGCCCTTCCCTGCGACGAAGTTGCCGGTATTGCTCCACTGCGTGCTGTAGTTGCCGCCGGACCCCAGCTCCATGGAGACCGTGCCCTGGCTGTCGGTCCAGAACGAGTAGAAGTAGCCGTCGTGGGTGCCGGTCTGGTTGGTGGTGACGGCCGCGCTTGCCGGAGCGGGCAGCATCATCGTGGCCGTGACCACCGCTACCGCTGCCGCCGAGACGCGGCCGACGAGCGATCTTGTGCGGACGCGGCTGGGGGTGCGCCGCTTTGTGGGGGATGTGTTCATGTTCGGGTTTCCTCCTCGTGCGGTCTGGCGGAGGGGCCGGGCGCGCGGCCCGGCGGGTCTGCCAGTACGGCCAGTGTTCGTGTGGTCGCACGAGCTGTCAATAATTTCCGGAATACTTTCGGAGTTTTCGGGGCGACATGCGTTGACCCGGTGCAGCACTGCGACCATGTTCTTCCTGGACACCCGCACTGGCCGGACAATCCGACCACTCAAAGAAGCCGATAGTTTCGATATACTTCCGGATGTTCCGCAGCCCATCTCGCACCGAGCGGCTCCGCGGGCCGCCCCGCGCCCGACACAGCAGTGCGCTCCCCTCCGCCCGCGGAGGGGAGCGCACCCGGACCTGGGCTCCGGTCGGTATGAGGCGAAGAGGGTGCCGGTGCGCCGGTCGACCGCCGGCCCTTCGAGCTGCACCAGCTCGCCGGGCTCATCGCCGGGCGTCCAAGTGGCGCCGTCGGGCGGGTGGCGGGTCGAAGGCGTGCAGCAGCTCCGCCGTCGGCGGTGATCCGGCTGGTGGCGACGGTGGCTTCGCCGGCCTGCGTGACGACGGCCCGCGCCGGGCCGCACCGCGGCTGCCGGACGCGCCCTGCCGCAGCGCCCCGCTCAGGCGCCGCCGCGCGAGGTCCAGGGCACGGTCGGCTGCAGCACCGCCTCGGCCAAAGCTCCGGACCGCAGTCCGGTGATCTCCTGGTACTCCGGGTCGGCGACCATCCGGCCGAACGCCTCCCGGCTCGGGTAGCGCACCAGCAGCACCGCGTCCCAGTCCTGGCCTGCCTCGGCCACCAGGGGCGCCGCGCCGTCGCCGGCGTAGAGCAGTTCGGCTCCGTACCGCTCCAGGAAGGGCCGCGCCTTGCGCGTGTACTCCGCGTAGGAGGCCCGGCCGTGCGGGGTGAACCGCAGCAGGTTGAGCATCACCACCGGTCCGTCGGGGTCCTCCCGCACGAAGCGTGCGAGGTCGGAGCCGGCGGGGTCGACTGCCATCGTGGCCTCCTCGTCGTGGTCGGGCGTGCCGCCGGCACGGCCGCCCCGGAGACGGGGCGCCGATGCGGCGCACCGCCATCGTGGCATACCATCCAGTCGGTATCCACGGTCGGTGTACCGTCCGTACCCGTCCTCCTCGTCGCGCAGCGAGCAGCGCCCGGCCCTCGGACCTCCGCGGTGTGCGGTGCGGCGGCGGGACGCGCCGCGGCCGGCGTGCAGCGGCGGCGCCTAGAGTGGCCGCAGTGACTGCGGATGCGACCGACTCCCAACGGCGGGACGCCGAGGCCGCCGCCACGCGCGAGCTGTGGCGCGGTCTCGGGCTGCCGGGCCTGATCGACGTCCACACCCACTTCATGCCCGACAACGTGCTGCGCAAGGTGTGGGCCTTCTTCGACGCCCTCGGCGAGGGCGTCTGGCCGATCACCTACCGCCTCGGCGACGAGGAGCGGGTCGCGCTGCTGCGCGGGTTCGGCGTCCTGCGCTACACGGCGCTGGCCTACCCGCACCGGCCCCGCATGGCCGAATGGCTGAACGCCTGGAGCGCCGACTTCGCGGCGCAGCACCCCGACTGCCTGCACAGCGCCACGTTCTTCCCGGAGGAGGGGGCCGCCGGCTACGTCGCCGACGCGATCGGCGCGGGCGCCCGCGTGTTCAAGGCCCACGTGCAGGTGGGCGGCTACGACCCGCGCGACCCTCTGCTCTCCGGCGTCTGGGGCGCGCTGGCCGACTCCGGCACGCCGGTGGTGGTGCACTGCGGCACCGGACCGCAGAGCGGGCGCTTCACCGGCCCGGGCGTGTTCGCCGAGGTCCTGCGCGAGCACCCCCGCCTCACGGCCGTCGTCGCGCATTTTGGAACCCCGGAGTACACCGAGTTCATGGACCTGGCCCAGCGCTACGAGCACGTGTACCTGGACACGACGATGGTGTTCACCCGCTTCACCGAGCGCACCGCCCCGTTCCCCGCCGCCGAGCTGCCGCGCCTGGGGGACCTGCGGGAGAAGATCCTGCTCGGCACCGACTTCCCGAACATCCCCTATCCCTACAGCGAGCAGCTGCGGGCGCTGCGGGATTTGGATCGGGGCGACGACTGGCTGCGCGCGGTCCTGTACGGCAACGCCGCCCGCCTGTTCGGCCTCTGAGGGACCGCGGGCCGGCGGCCGTCCGGCTCCGGGCGGCCGTCCGCTCGGACGCGGTGACCGGCTTCCCTGCGCCCGACCCCGACGGGGACGACCGCGCCGCGGCCCTCGTCAGGTCCGATGGCGGCGCGGTCGTCCGCGGGGTCAGCGCTGCGCGACCTCCGGTTCCGGCTCCGGTTCCGGCTCCGGCTGCCGGCGGCGGATGCCGAACCCGCCGGTCAGCGGCGCCAGGACGGCCAGGAGTACCGAGAAGGCGAAGCCGCTCCAGTTGAAGACGGCCCACGGCAGGAACTCGAAGTTGGCCACCCCGAGCGTGGTCGCGAAGAACACCCCGGAGACCGTCCACGGCATCAGCACCTCGGTGATGGTGACCGAGTCCTCCATGCTGCGCGACAGGTTGACCGGGTGCAGGTTCCGCTTCTTGTAGGCCTCGCCATAGAGGTCGTTGACCAGGAAGAACGTGACGAGGGCGTTGGAGGTGCCGTTGATGATGGCGAACCCGGACAGCAGGGTGGTGGACACCAGCCCGCCGGTCGAGCGCAGCCCCTCGATCATCCGGCGGAGCAGGACGCGCAGGACGTTGGAGTTCTCCAGCGCGGCGGCGAAGAAGAAGGCACAGAAGACGAAGAACGCCGACTGGTACATCGAGTACAGCCCGCCGCGCTGCAGCAGCTCGGTGAGCGTGTCCGACACGGCGCCGCCGTCGGGCAGCATGTCGGTGGTGAAGCCGGAGACGGTCGCGGCGAAGAGGTCGGCGACGCTGAAACCCTGCACCAGCACGGCCAGCACCAGCGCCGACATCGACGACACGAACAGCACCACCAGCGGGGGCTTTTTCATGATCGAGCCGATCAGCACCAGCGCCGGCGGGACCAGCAGCAGCGGGTTGAGGGTGAACAGCCCTTCCAGCTCGGTGAGGGTGCCTTCGACTTCACCGAGGTCGACCGACGAGGCGCCGATGGAGTTGCCCGCGACCAGGAACACCGCGATCGCCAGCAGCGACGAGGGCAGGGCGGTGTAGAGCATGTGCCGGATGTGCTCGTAGAGGTCGGCGCCGGCCGCCAGCGAACTCATGTTGGTCGTGTCCGACAGCGGGGACAGCTTGTCGCCGAAGTAGGCGCCCGACACCACGGCGCCCGCCGTGATCGCCACCGAGACGTCCATCGTCTGCGCGACGCCGATCAGGGCCACGCCGATCGTCCCGCCGGCGCCCCACGAGGTCCCGGTGAAGGTGGCGACGATCCCGGTGACGATGAACGCGAGGACGTACAGGTAGGCCGGGTCGATCAGCTCCAGGCCGTAGTAGACCATCAGCGGGATGGTGCCGGAGATCATCCAGGTGCCGATCAGCATGCCGATGCTGAGCAGGATGAGGATCGCGGGCAGCGCCCGTTTGATCTTCTCGCCCATGTCGGTGAGGATCTGCGCCAGGCTCGTGCCGTACCAGGCGGCGAACAGGGAGAGCACCACGCCCGCGAAGATGAGCATCAGCTCGGCGGGGTACTTCAGCACTCCGATCCCGCCGACGAGGATCGCCACGGTCGCGGCCACGGGGACCAGGGCCATGGCCACCCCCGGTAGGGGCGGTGTTCTGGTCTCCTCCTGGGGGGAAGTCATAAGCATCCTCTCGGTACTGGTGGGGGTGGGTCGGGGCGACGGCTACAGCTTGGCGAACGCCCCTTCGAGGTCCTCGATCTGGCGTTCGGCGCCTTCGAGGCCGACGGACAGGCGGACGGTCCCCGGCGCGATCCCCCGGGAACGCAGCTCCGCCTCCGTGCCGGGCCGCAGCGGTGCGGTGACGAGGCTTTCGTAGCCGCCCCAGCTCGTGCCGATGCGGAACAGCGACAGGCCGTCGACGAACGCGGCGACCCGTTCGAACGTCGCGTCGCCCAGCTCGAAGCTGAGCAGCCCGGAGAACCCGGTGAACTGGCTGCGGACGATCTCCTCGTCGGGGCGGTGGTCGGCGTGGGGATGGTGCACCGCCTGGACCTCGGGGCGCTGTGCCAGGTGGTCGACCACCCGGCGGGCGTTGCGCTGGTGCTCCTCCATGCGCAGCGGCAGCGTGCGCAGGCCGCGCAGGACCAGCGACGCCTCCTGCGCCGACATGACCGAGCCGAAGAGCTGGTGCCCGTTGTAGAAGACCTCGCGGATCACCTCGCGCGAGCCGATCGCCGCGCCTCCGACGACGTCGCTGTGCCCGCCGATGTACTTGGTCAGGGAGTGGACGACGATGTCGACGCCCGACGCCAGCGGCTTCTGGAACAGCGGGGTCGACCAGGTGTTGTCCATGACCGTGCGGATTCCGCGGCGCCGCGCGACGCGGGTCAGCGCGGGCACGTCCAGCACCTTCATCCGAAGGGTGCCGGGGCTCTCGACGTAGATGAGCGCCGTGTCGTCGCGGAGGTGGTCCTCGATGTCGGCGGTGGCCTCCGCCAGGACGGTGTGCTCGATTCCGAAGCGGCGCAGGTACTCCGCCAGCTCCAGGGTCGGACCGTAGACGTTGTTGACGAACAGCACGTGGTCGCCGCTTCTGAGCAGGCCCGCCAGGACGGCGCTGATCGCCCCCATCCCGGAGCCGAAGCACTTGGCGGCCTCGCCGCCCTCCAGCAGCGCCAGCCGCTCCTCCAGGAACGCGACGGTGGGGTTCGTGCCCCGGCTGTAGACGTAGTTCTCGTGCTCGGCCGCCTGCTGCCGGGTGAACTCCTCGAAGGACGGCTTGGTGAACAGGCTGGTCTGGAAGATGGGCGGGGCGACGGCACCCGTCTGGTGACCGGGCCCGTCCCATTCGCCCATGCAGATTTCCCTGTCCGTGCTGTCCACGCTGTTCACCCGTGCTCCCCCGTGAGTCTGCGGCTGACGATGTGCGGCGGCGGGTCCCCCGCTTGTGGCGGCGCTGCGCCGGCCGCCGCACCGGTTCCGCGCCCCCGGTCGGCGGCCGGTTGGGGCCGTGAGCAGGAACGATCGCGCGGAATCCATCGGTCATCTTGTAATACAAGCTGATAAGCAGTCAACGGGTCCGCAGAAATAATGCGGGCCGTCGCCGGGGCACTGCGGTGCGTGGCGCAGCTCACCGGGTGCTGTGGGCTGCTGCGCCCCCGACCGCCGCGCCGGGCGGCTCTGTAGGCTGAAGGCGCAGGTACACCGATCCGCGAAGGGCGGGGCGAAACACGATGGGGGCAGCGTCTGCGGGACGGGCTGATCAGGAACCCGCGGGACGGAGCGGCCCCCAGCGCGCCCGGCCGCACTCGCTGACCGCACAGGTCGTCGACTTCATCGAGGAGCTGTGCGTGGGCCCCGACGCCAAGCCGGGGGGCCGGCTGCCCTCGGAGAAGGAGCTGGCCGAGCGCTTCGGTGTGAGCCGGGTCGTGCTCCGCGAGGCCATGAAGACCCTGGAGGCCAAGGGGCTCGTCCACCGCCGCCAGGGCAAGCCGGCGGTCATCGCCTCGCCCAACGCCCTGCCCGTGGAGGACTTCGTGGCGCTGTCGGTGCTGCGCGACCGCAGGGCGCTGATGGAGTTCACCGAGATCCGCAAGGCGCTGGAGGTGCACGGCGCCCGGTTGGCGGCCCAGCGCATCGCCGGCCCGGACGAGGAGCAGACCCGCGAGCACATCGCCCGCGCGCGCGAGGCCATCGCCGAGATGCGCGCCGACCCGCTCGACGTGCCCACGCGGCTGCGCACCGACGTCGCCTTCCACCAGGCGCTCGCGGCGGCCTCGGGCAACCGGAGCCTGACCCAGATCCTGGACGCGCTGGAGCAGTCGCTGGCCGAGAGCCGCGAGCGGAGCCACCTCCGCTTCCTGGCCACCGCCGAGGACCCCGCCGCCTCCGCGACCGAGCACGAGGTGGTGCTCGACGCCGTCCTCACCGGCGACCCCGCCCACGCCGTCGCGGCCATGGAGCACCACCTGCAGGTCACCCTGCACGAGATCCGCACCCGGCCCGACCCCGAGGAGTCGCCGGAGCCCTGACCGCCTCCGCGCTCCCACCTCCGCTCCACCGACCGCGCGAACACGACGGCGCCCACCCGCGGACGGTGTTCGCGGATGGGCGCCGTGGGGGCGGGTGAACGGTTCAGGGGCACTTCACTCGGTGCGCAGGTCCTTGGGGACGATGTCGGTGTAGCCGGGCGGGTCCTCCACCAGGCCGGTGGACTCGTGGAACTCCAGCGCCGCCTCGACCGACTCCTTGGGGAAGCCGATCCCGTCGGGCACCTCCTCCTGCATGATGGGCAGCAGCTCGGCGCGGGCGTCGGCGTCGATGCCCTCCATGTACTCGGCCAGCAGCTTCTCGACCTCAGGGTCCTCGCGGATGTCCTTGTTCGCCCGTTCGATCGCGCGCTGGAAGCCCGCGACCTCCTCGGACTTCTGCTCGCGGACGTCGGCGGTCGTGAAGACGACACCGTGGGCGGTGTGCTCGAACCCGGGGATGTCGCCGCGCGAGGGCGAGATGTAGGCGCTGCCCACGCCGGTGGCGTCGGCCTGCTGTGCGACGGGCTGGAAGAACGACAGCGCGTCGACCTGGCCGGACTCCAGCGCGCCCAGGGCCGCGGGCGGGTCGGCGCCCAGGTTGACCAGCTTGGCGTCGGTGGCCGCCTCCATGCCGTTCTTCTGGAAGAGGTAGGCCACCAGCGCCTCGGTCCCGCTGCCGGGGCCGGTGATGCCGATGTTCTTGCCCTTCAGGGCGTCGATGCGCTCCTCCAGCGGCGCGTCCTGGCCGGGGCCCTCGAAGTCCTCGCCGACGATGATGTCGACGTAGTACTTGTCGACCAGGCTCGCCGTCAGCTCGGTGGAGTCGTCCCTGCCGTAGAGGTTGAGCGCGTCGGTCAGGACGCCGGCGCCCAGGTCGATGCTGCCCGACTGCAGGGCGGCGGCCAGCTTGGCGCCCGTCCCCAGCCGGGGCCGCTCGCCGAGCTCGACGCCCTCGTCCTCGAAGTAGCCGCGCTCCTCGGCGACGTAGAGGGGGAAGAACGCGACGGAGTCGCTGATCTGCCCGACGTTGAGCACGCCTTCGGGAGTGTCCGAGGCACCGCCGGCGCACGCGCTCGTTGCGAACACCAGGGCCGACAGCACTCCTGCCGCAGCGGCCGCGCGCCCTCGGCGCGGCCTGGTCGTGGTTGTCATGTCCGTGCCTCCGCTGGTTTCCACCGGCTCACGCGGTGATCGAGAAGTCCGACGAGGAAGTTGAGGATCGCGGCGATCACGCTGAGCACCACGAGTGTGGCGAACACGCCCGCGGTGTCGAACGTGGCCGCGGAGTTGCTGATCAGATAGCCCAGGCCGCGGTTGGACGCGACCAGCTCGCCGATCACGGCGCCGATCAGTGCGTAGGGGATCGCCACCTTGAGTCCGGTGAGCATCCCGGTCATCGACGCGGGAAGCACCACCTTGAGCGCGATGTCGCGGCGACCGCCGCCCATGAGCCGCACCGCGTCGATGAGACCGCGGTCGACCTCGCGCACGCCGGCGGCGGTGTTGAGGAAGACGAGGAAGAAGACGGTCACCGCCGCGAGCAGGATCTTCATGTCCATCTCGATCCCGAACCAGACGATGAACAGCGGGGCCAGCGCCACCTTCGGTATGGCGTACAGCGCCATGATGAAGGGGTCCAGGACCTTGTAGAAGGTCGGCACGGACGCCAGCACGAACCCGAGCAGCGCGCCGCCGGCGGAGCCGAGCGCGTAGCCGTAGACCACTTCCTGGAGGGTGATCCAGGAGTGCATCCACAGCGTGCCGTCGGCGTTCCAGTCGACCAGGCGGGCCCAGATGTCGGTGGGCCGGCTGGTGAAGCTGGCATCGAAGAGCCGTCCGGCGGCCAGCTGCCAGACCGCGACCAGGGCGACGATCAGCGCGATGCGCGCCGCCCAGATGGAGGTGGTGCGGCCGTTGCGCTCCCACCAGGTGCGCTGCAGCGCTACGACGTCGGCCCGGGACTCGGCCCCGGTCTTCGGTGATTGCGTCGATTCGGTCATGGTGCTCATCTCGCCCCCTCGCGCAGCGCTTCGGTCATCTGCCGGTGCAGCGCGACGAACGCCGGCTCCACGCGCAGCTCGTCGGGATCGCGCGGACGGGGCAGGTCGATCCCGCGGTCGAGGACGCGGCGCCCGCGCAGCCCCAGCACCACGACGCGGTCGCCGAGCAGCAGGGCCTCCTCGATGTCGTGGGTCACGAACACCACCGTCTGCCCGCTGTCCTGCCACAACCGCAGCAGTTCGGTCTGCAGTTCGAGGCGCAGCTGGGCGTCCAGGGCGCCGAACGGCTCGTCCATCAGCAGGGTCTCGGGGTTGCCGACCAGCATCCGGGCCAGGCTGACCCGGCGCCGCATGCCGCCCGAGAGCTCGCGCGGGTAGTGGTGCTCGAACCCGCTCAGGCCGACGCGCTCGACCAGCTCCATGGCGCGGTCCCGCCGCTCGCGGGCGCCGACACCGCTGATCTCCATGGGCATCTCGACGTTGCGGCGCACGTCCCGCCAGGGCATCAGGGTGTCGCTCTGGGTCAGGTAGCTGATCTCCGTGCGGGGACCGTCGACCGCGCCGCCCTTGTAGGTCACGGTGCCCGATGTGGGCTGCAGCAGCCCGGAGAGCAGGTTGAGGGCGGTGGACTTGCCGCAGCCGCTGCGCCCCAGGATCGTGACGAAGCTGCCCTGCTCCACCTGCAGATCGAAGTCGCGCAGTGCCACGATTCCGGTGTCGTCCTTGACGAACTGCTTCGTCAGGCCCCGTACTTCCAGTAGCGTGCTCATTCTCGCACTCTGCCCGCCGTGTCGTCCTCGGCCCGCAGGCCGTAGGCGTCGTAACTGAGTTCTCCGGAGCGCCAGCGCTCCCGCAGGCCGTCCTCTTTGGCGATCCGCGCGCGGACCGCTTCCACGGTGGCCTCGACCCGGTCCGCCGGCACCGCCGCCGCGCCGTCGTCGTCGAGCAGCACCACGTCGCCGGGTGCGACGCCGGTGCCGCCCAGCCGAACCGGGACGTCGACGGAGCCGCGGACGTCCTTGGTGGCGCCGCGCACCCGCCGCCAGCGCGTCCACACCGGCAGGCCCATCGCGCGCAGGTCGGCGACGTCGCGTACGGAGGCGTCGACCAGCACGCCGGCCGCGCCCCGGACCTTGGCCTGCGTGGCCAGCAGGTCGCCGAACAGCGCCACCGGGCGGGGCTCGGGCATGGTCAGCACCAGGATCTCGCCCGGCTGCAGGCGCGACATCACCTCGTGAACGGCGCGGTTGTCGTCCTGCCCGCACAGCGCGATGCGCGCGGGGCCGGCCACCCGGCTTCCGGGCAGCAGCGGCTCCAGGCCGATGTCGATCAGGCCCGCGCGCCCGGCCGCCTCGTAGACGGTGGCCACCCCCGCCTCGGCGAGCTCGGCCACCGCTGCTCGCGTCGCCCCGCTCACAGCGACGCCACCGCATTCGGCAGCAGCCGGTGGAACGCCTCGGCCTGGCGGATGCCGGTGTCGCCGGTGACCTTGCGCGCGTGGTTGCCGCGCTGGTCGGCGCGCTGTCGGTAGTAGTCCTGCAGGTACTGCTGGGCCGCCATGGCCGACATGGCCTCCACCTTCTGCTCGAAAACCGGGGTGATGTCGACGTAGACCGTGGGCACGAACCCGCACAGCTCGGGCTGGTGCGGCTCGAAGACCAGGAACTCCGACGGCGGCGCGGTGCGGAACCCGCTGGCCACCCCCGCGCCGGAGGTCAGCAGCCGGGCCTGGGCCACCGCGGCGTGGGCCGCGGGGTGGTCGGGGTTGAAGGGGTCCTTCTCCGGGTGGGTGAGCACCACGTGCGGCGCGAAGTCGCGCATCATCTCAGCCAGGCGGTCGACGGCCTCGGGGCCCACGGTCAGCGGGTAGTCGCCCAGGTCCAGCGCCTCGAAGCGGGCGCCGACCGCGGCCGCGGCCTTCTCGGCCTCGGCGTGGCGGAGGCGCTTGACGTTCTCCTCGGTCTGTCCCGGCTGCTCCCAGAGCTTCCCGGACTCGCCGCGCTCCCCGTAGGACAGCGCGACGACGACGGCCTCACCGCCCGCGGCGGTGTGGCAGGCGACGGCTCCGGCGGCGCGCCAGACGAAGTCGGCGCTGTGGGCGCCCACGACCATCATGCGTCGGTTGCTCATTGGGTCCCCTCCTGGGCGGCGGTGGCGGCGCCGGCCCGCTCGCTGTCGGCACCGGCCAGCCACCGGGAGTTGGCCACCGCCATGGTGCGGATCTGGGATTCGGTGAAGCCCTCGGCGAGGAGCCAGTCGGCCAGGATGGCCAGACCGTCCTCGACCGGGGGGTTGAACGGCTGGCCGAGGTCGCTGGAGAGCACGGAGTTCTCCGGACCGGCCGCGCGGACGTTGTCGACCCAGGTGCGCCACGCGACCTTGCCGGTGTAGGGGGTGGTGAAGCAGCGCTCCAGCAGCACGCCCTGCTCGGCCAGGCGGCGCTGGCGCTCGGCGGCCACGCGCTGGGAGGTGAACTCCGGGTGGGTGACCACCACGCGGCGCACGCCCTCGTCGAGCGCCGCGCGGGTGACGACCTCGATCTCACCGGTGCTGAGGTGGCCGGTCGCCAGGGTCATGTCGTGCTTGGCGACGACCCGCAGCACCTGCCGCGTGATCTCGCGGACCCCGCCGTCCGCGTCGAGGACCTCGACCGGGTCGGCGGCCATTCCCTCGGCACGCAGCTCGTCCTGGAGCTGCGCCCACATCGGCGGCGTGGCCCCGTCGGGCATGGCCGCGGTGCACTCCCGCTGGTTGGAGCTGTCGACCGTGGGCAGCCACACGACCTGGGCGCCGCCGCGGCCGGCGATGTCGGCCGCGATGGGGTTGAGGCCGCCGACCGAGCCGTTGAGCGTGATCGCGCCGACCGCGCGGCACTCGGGCACCGCCGCGTTGACCACGGCGGCGCGCTCGGCGGTGGGGACGTAGTGCGACTTCAGTACGAAACCGGCCAGTCCCACCGCCGCGAAGCGCGGAGCCAGGGCGAGGTCGTCGATCCGCCGCCGCATCACGTCCGGTGCGACGTGGATGTGGGTGTCGTAGGCCCCCGCGACGAGTTCCCGCGCCCTGGGCGATGGCGTCGGATGCTCCGTCATACCGCCTCAAATCAGTGTCGACATAATGACTGAAGAAATTGTTAACAATTTTGATCACACGTGTCAAGGCTCACGTGGTGCGGATCTCCGCTGGTCGAGGCGCCTCGCGGGGCTCTTTGCACATGACAAAGCGCGGCCGCGCGCCCGCCGGAGCGGGCCGCGCGACCGCGCCGCCGCCGGTCCCGGGCCGCCGGAACCCGTGGTCTCGGGCAGGTGCCTACACCCGCAGGCCGCCGCCGGGAGTGACCTCCTTGAGCGCGCCGATGACGCTGCCCAGGTGCGTGCGCATGGCCCGCTCGGCGGCCTCGCAGTCGTGGGACCCGATGGCGTCGATGATCGCCAGGTGCTCGGGCAGCGAGACACCGGGCCGGCCGGGCTGCAGCGACAGCCGGAACTGGTGGCGCACGCTCTGCGCGCGCAGCCGCTCCAGGACCGCGCCCGCGGTGTGCTGGCCGCTCAGCTCGCGGATGCGGCGGTGCAGCAGCTGGTTGGCCTCGGAGTAACCGAGCACGTCACCCTCGCCGACCAGGCGCTGCATCCGGTCGCCGATCTCGCGCAGCTCGGCCGACTGCGCGTCGTCCACCCGCTCGGCGGCCTTCGCGGCGCACAGGCCCTCCAGCATCATCCGCACCTCGCAGATCTCCACGGCCTCGTCCAGCGAGACCGCGCGGACCCGCGCGCCCCGGTTCTGCTCGCGCTCGACCAGGCCCTCCTCGGTGAGCTGGAGCAGCGCCGAGCGCACCGCGCTGCGGCTGGTACCGAACCGGGCCGAGAGGTCCGCCTCGACGAGGCGCTGCTCGGGCGCGAACTCGCCGCTGGTGATGCCCTCGCGGATCGCCGCGGCGACAGAGCCCCCCGCGCCCCTCTCCCGACTTCCGGCCGTATGCTGCGAGCGCGATCCCCCGCGGTTCGTAGCCACTATCCCTCGCTTCCCGGTGCTCCGCCGGCCCCGATAGCCCATCGGCAATATTGTCGCCAATTTCGTTGTCAGATTACTGTAGACCTGCTTCGACCGACGACTGTGGGGAGCCGACCGTGAGTGGCGAGCATGCGAGGGACGTCCGGATCGCCGTACTGGGCCTGGGTGAGGCAGGCGGGCTGATCGCCGCCGACCTCCGCGACTCCGGCGTGCGCGTCCAGGGCTACGACCCGGCCAGGAGCGCGCCCGAGGGCGTCGCCGACGCGGCCGACGAGGCGGCGGCCGCCTCCGGGTGCGACGTCGTGCTCAGCGTCAACAGCTCCAAGGCCGCCTTCGACGCGCTGCACAACGGCCTGCCCGGAACCGGCCCCGGCACCGTGTGGGCCGACCTGAACACCGCGGCGCCCCAGCTCAAGCGGCGGCTCGCCGAGACCGCGGCCGAGGCGGGGATCGGCTTCGCCGACATCGCCCTGATGACACCGGTCCCCGGGCGAGGCCTGCGCACCCCGATGCTCGCCTCCGGGCCGAGCGCCGCCCGCTGCGCCGAGCTACTGGGGCCGCTGGGCGCGGGCGTCGAGGTGATGGAGGGGCCGGCCGGTCTGGCCGCCGAGCGCAAGCTGCTGCGCAGCGTCTTCTTCAAAGGGATGGCGGCCGCCGTGGTCGAGGCGCTGGAGGCCGGGCGCGCCGCCGGGTGCGAGGAGTGGCTGCGCGGCAACATCGCCGAGGAACTGCAGCGCGCCGACGCCGGCACCGTGCGGCGGCTGGTCGAGGGCAGCCGCCTGCACGCCGTCCGCCGCGCCGACGAGATGCAGGCCGCCTCCGACATGCTCACCGACCTGGGCGTTGCGCCGCGGGTCAGCGCCGCGAGCCGGGACCTGCTGCAGGACCTGCAGAACCTCGACTAGGGCCTGCTCGGAACGGGCGCCGCGCTTCGTTGCCGACGCGGACCGTCACACCGGGGCGATGCGGGCCTTGAGCAGGCAGAACTCGTTGCCCTCGGGATCGGCGAGGACGTGCCAGGACTCCTCGCCGGTCTGACCCACGTCGGCGGGCACGGCCCCCGCGGCCAGGAGGCGTTCAAGCTCGGCGTCCTGGTCGCGGTCGGTGGCGTTGAGGTCGATGTGCAGCCGGAGGTCCGCCTTCTTCGGCTCGTCGTCGCGGCTGAAAATGATCGTCGGCTGCGGGCCGCCGAACCCTTCCCGCGTCCCGATCTCGACGCAGTCCTCCTCGCGGTCGAGCACGACGAAGTCCAGCACCTCGCACCAGAACCGCGCCAGCGCCTCGGGGTCGCGGCAGGCGAGCACGAGTTCACCGATACGGCATGCCATTGACGGAACCTGCTTTCAGCGAGGGGACTTTCGAGAGCCGCGCGGGCCCCAGGGGCTCCCGCGGCGGGAACACGTGGCGACCGTACCGGGCGAGGCGAGCCGGGGCGAGCGAATTTTCCGGCCCTCCCGACCGTGCCGCCGAGGCTGCGCCGCGGGCAAAACTTAGGGCACAGTCCGGAATCGGGCCGCGCGTCGGGTTTGACCGGCGTCACGAGGCGCGAAAAAGTGCGAGACACACCATCACCATCCCCTGAAACCGTGGAGCCACCCTTGAGCGAGCACACTCCCGCATCCGGCGGAGACGCGCCGCCGCCGTCCCTCGACCTCTCGGTGCCGCACTCGGCCCGCGTGTGGAACTACTGGCTGGGCGGCAAGGACAACTACGAGGCCGACCGGGTCGCGGGCGACGGAGTCCTGGCCACCATCCCCGACATCCCCGACGGCGCGCGCGCCGAGCGGGCGTTCCTCACCCGCGTGGTCCGCTACCTCGTCGAGGACGCGGGCATCCGCCAGTTCCTCGACATCGGCACCGGCCTGCCCACCGCTGACAACACCCACGAGGTCGCCCAGCGACTCGCGCCCGAGAGCGCCATCGTCTATGTGGACAACGACCCGCTGGTGATGGTGCACGCCCGCGCACTGCTGACCAGCACGCCCGAGGGCACAACCGACTACATCGAGGCCGACCTGCGCGAGCCCGAGACCATCCTCGCCAAGAGCGCGGAGACCCTCGACTTCGACCGGCCGATCGGGCTGATGCTGCTCGGCGTGGTCAACCACGTCGTCGACGACGCCGAGTCCTACGAGGTCGTGTCGCGGCTCGTCCGGGCGATGCCCCCGGGCAGCCACCTCGTGCTCACGCACTCCACCGCCGAGATCCACGGCGAGCCCATGCGCCAGGTCATGCGCGAGATGAACGAGCGGGGCGGCACCCCGATCTGCGCCCGCGACCAGGGGCAGATCGAGGGCTACTTCGACGGCACCGAACTCCTCGATCCGGGCGTGGTCACCTGCTCGCAGTGGCGACCGCAGGACACCGGGTCGGGCCCTTTCGCCGCCGTCCCCGATCCCGTCTACCTCTTCGGCGGCGTCGGCCGGATCGGCTGAGCGGTGCCCCGGCGGCGGCCGGCTCCTACCAGGTCACGGGCAGCTCCACCAGGCCGCCCGTGACCGCCCGGCCGTCGCAGGACAGCGTCCGGGTCTCCGCGGCCAGGCGCATGCCGGGAAAGCGCGAAACGAGGCCGGCGAAGACGGCGTGCAGCTCGATCCTGGCCAGCGGCGCGCCGATGCAGTACCGGGCGCCGTGGCCGAAGGCCAGGTGGGCGCCCGCGTTGCGGGCGGGGTCGAAGCGCTCGGGATCGGGGAACACCGCCGGGTCGTGGTTGGCGGCACCGGTGTCCAGCAGTACCAGTTCACCGGCGTCCACGCGGACTCCGGCGACCTCGAAGGCGGTGCGGGCGTAGCGCGGTATCCCGCCGGAGGGCCTGGCCGGCGCGCGCAGGACCTCCTCGACCGCGCCGTCGATGCGGCCGGGGTCCTCATACAGGCGCTTCCACAGGCCCGGCTCGGTCAGCAGGTGCAGCGCGCCCAGGCCGATGGCCACGACCGTTGTCTCGTGCCCGGCGAACAGCAGGGACATCCCGAGCATCGCGGCCTCCTCGTCGCCGACGCCCTCGGTGGCACACAGCCGCGAGAGGACGTCGTCGCCGGGTTCGCGCCGCTTGCGCGCCACCAGCTCCAGCCCGTAGCCGAACAGGTCGGCCAGCCCCTGCTCGGAGCGGGCGCGGTCGCCGGTGTCCGCGGCGGCCCGCGTCCAGGTCCGGAAGCGCCCGCGGTCGGCGACGGGGACGCCGAGCAGCTCGCAGATGACCGCGACGGGCAGCGGGACGGCCAGCGCCCGGTGCAAGTCTGCGGGCGGGCCGCAGCGGTCGAGGTCGTCGAGCAGTTGCGCCGTCAGCTCCGCGACACGCGGGTGCAGGGCCCGCATGCGCTTGGGCGCGAAGTGCGGGCGAAGCAACGCGCGCATGCGAGCGTGGTCGGTCCGCTCGGTGGCGAAGTCGCCGTGAGGGCCGCCGAACAGCACGGAGTCGCCGGTGCGCGCGGCCTCGTCCGGCGCGGGGTGCGAGCGGCCGAGCCGGTCGTCGTCCAGCAGGCTGCGCACGAGCGCGTGGTCGGTGACCAGCCAGGCGTCGTCGCCGACCGCCGTGAGCACCCGGTGGATCGGGCCGCGCTCCTGGAGCTCGCGCCGGACGGGAGGGGCCTCCAGCGGATGGGACTGCTCGAACGGAAGACGTGCGGCGGGCATGCGCCCTCCTCGAAGTCGACACCAATTTGTATACTGTACTTTAAACAAAAGCACATGTATAATTAGGAGTCAACAACGAGTTCGCGAGGAGGCGGAGAACGTGACGGACACCCGCAGCGGCGGCGGTTCCGGGCAGGCGGACGGCAAGGCGGCCGACCGTGTGCGCCGGATGAATCGCGCCGACCGGCGCGAGCAGATCCTGGACGCCGCCACGCGCGCGTTCGCCCGCAGCGGGTTCGCGGCGACCGGCCTGGACGACGTCGCCGCCGAGGCGGCCATCACCCGCGTGCTGCTCTACCGGCACTTCGACTCCAAGGCCGCCCTCTACCGGGCGGTGCTGGACCGCGCCTGCGAGCGCCTGGCCGAACAGGTGGGGACGGACGGCTTCGGCGACGAGGCGATCCCGGCCCTGCTGGAGGCGGCGGCCGCCGACCCCGACGGGTTCCGGCTGCTGTTCCGCCATGCCTCGCGCGAGCCGGAGTTCCGCGACCTCACCGACGCCCTCGCCGCCGCGTCCGTCGACACCACGCGCAGGAACCTGGCCGGGCGGCTGCCCGAGGGGCCCTGGGCGGAGTGGGCGGCCCGACTCATCCCCGCCCTGGCGGTCGAGGCCGTCATCGCCTGGCTGGACACCGGCCGGCCCGATCCCGCGGCCGCCGCCGGGCGCATCAGGGCCTCGATCCACGGCGTCATCGCCGCGGCCGCCGGCGCGCCCTAGCCGGCACACACGGGTCCGGGCGGCCGCCGCGGCCGGCGCCGGCTCTGCGGTGCCCGGGGGCTCCGTGGCGCGGGGCTCAGATGACCCCGAGCTCCCGCATGGTGTCGGCGACCTTGACGAAGCCGGCGATGTTGGCGCCCAGCACGTAGTTGCCCGGCGCGCCGTAGGTCTCCGCCGTCTCGCGGCACATGGTGTGGATGTCGGCCATGATCTCCGACAGCCGCCGGTCGGTGTAGTCGAAGTGCCAGGAGTCGCGCGAGGCGTTCTGCTGCATCTCCAGCCCGGAGGTGGCCACACCGCCCGCGTTGGCGGCCTTGCCGGGGCCGAAGGCCACGCCCGCGTCGGAGAACACCTTGACGGCGGCGGGCGTGGTCGGCATGTTCGCGCCCTCGCCCACGGCGGTGACGCCGTTGCCCACCAGGGTCTCGGCCGAGCGGCGGTCCAGCTCGTTCTGCGTGGCGCACGGCAGCGCGATGTCGCAGGGCACGTCCCAGATCGAGCCGCCGTCCACATGCTTGGCGCGCCCCAGCCGGTCGGCGTACTCGCTGATGCGGCCCGCGCGCGTCTCCTTGATGTCGCGCACGAGGTCGAGGTCGATGCCGGAGTCGTCGACGATGTAGCCGGCCGAGTCGGACATCGCCACGACGGTGCCGCCCAGCTCGGCGGCCTTCTGCGCGGCGTAGACCGCCACGTTGCCGGAGCCCGAGACCACCACCCGGCGGCCGTCGAAATCCTCGCCGCGCTCGCGCAGCATCTCGCCGACGAAGTACACGGTGCCGTAGCCGGTGGCCTCGGTCCGCACCTGCGAACCGCCCCAGTTCAGCCCCTTTCCGGTGAGCACGCCGGACTCGTAGCGGTTGGTGATCCGCTTGTACTGCCCGAACAGGTAGCCGATCTCGCGGCGGCCGACACCGATGTCACCCGCGGGCACGTCGGTGTACTCGCCGATGTGGCGGTGCAGCTCGGTCATGAAGGACTGGCAGAACCGCATGACCTCGGAGTCGGACCTGCCCTTGGGGTCGAAGTCGGACCCGCCCTTGCCGCCCCCGATGGGCAGGCCGGTCAGCGCGTTCTTGAAGATCTGCTCGAAGCCGAGGAACTTGACTATGCCCAGGTCGACCGAGGGGTGGAAGCGCAGGCCGCCCTTGTAGGGGCCGAGGGCCGAGTTGAACTCCACCCGGAAGCCGCGGTTGACGTGGACGTCGCCGCTGTCGTCGGTCCAGGGCACGCGGAAGATGATCTGGCGCTCGGGCTCGCACAGCCGCTCCAGGACCCGGCCGTCGACGTACTCGCCGTGCCGCTCCAGTGCCGGTTCCAGCGACTCCAGCACCTCGTGCACGGCCTGGCGGAACTCGGGCTGGTCGTAGTCGCGCCGCTCGATGTCGGAGAACACCTTCGCGGTCAACCGCAGGCCGTGGTCCTCGGGCGGTCGCGTCGTCATCTCTGCGTCTCCATGATCTTCTCGTCCGGCAGTCGCCGTCGTGCCCTGTGTGCCGGCCGTCCGCCGGCGGGCCTCGCGCCCGGGCGGGGGACGCCGCGGGCCCCGGCCCGCGATGCCCTGATCAACCGCGCCGGGAGGCCCCCGACACTGTACTTCGCCCTATTCCGACGGTATCGGGCGGGCGCGCGCTGCGCAGGCACCGCGAGCCGCACGCGGCTCCACCCCGGCGGCGCAGCCGCCGGGGGTCGGCGGGACGCGGGCCGGCGAACCGTGCAGCCGAAGCGCGGACCGTTTCGCACAACACCGCATTCCAAGCAGGGCGTTCGGCTTTCCTGTGCGTTATGCCCGTCCTGAATGGCCGACGCCGGCCAGCGGGCGGCGAATGCGATTCCGGGCATCCGGGCCTGCCAATGGGATGTCCCGCGCGGCTCGCCGGAATCCGGCCGCAGCCGCGCAACGCCGCAGCGCAGCCCCGCGCGGGCGCGACCCCTCGATGCCCTCCCACCCCGGAGCCGCCCACGTGTCCACTGCGGGGGCGGAGTCCATTACCGCGCGCTCCGGTCCGCTGCCGGACTTGTTCACCGGCGGCCCCATCGGCGGACCGGCGCATCACGGCGCCGTGCCCGGCCGCCCGGACCTGCGCGCGGCAGGACCGGGCGGCCGGACGCGCGGCGCCCGGCTCAGGCCCGCTTCCAGTTCTTGAGGCTGTCGATGGCCACGGCCAGCACGATGACGGCCCCCTTGATGATGAGCTGATAGAAGTAGGGCACGTTCATCAGCAGCAGCCCGTTGCTGAGCACACCCATGATCATCGCGCCGATCAGGGTCCGCTGGACGGTGCCAATCCCGCCCATCAGGCTCGTACCGCCGAGCACGACGGCGGCGATCGCGTCCAGCTCGTAGGTCTCGCCGGCGGTGGGCTGGCCCGACATCACGCGCGCGGAGAAGATCACGCCGGCCAGCCCGGCGCAGGCGCCCGCGATGACGTAGACCCGCACCAGGGTCCACTTCACCTTGATGCCGGCCAGCCGCGCGGCCTCGGGGTTGCCGCCGATGGCGTAGACCTCGGTGCCGAACCGGGTGTAGCGCAGCACGAACCACAGGACGGCGAAGACGGCGAGCATCAGCACGACGGGCACGGGCACGCCGGCGACGAAGCCGCTGCCCATGAGGCGGAACCCGAGGTCGTCGGCCAGCAGCGGCTGGCCGTCGGTGAGCAGGTAGGCGGTGCCGCGCAGGTAGGTCAGGCCGCCGAGGGTGACGATGAACGCCGGCAGCGCGAGATAGGCGATGAGTGCACCGCTGAGCAGGCCGAACGCGGCCCCCACGGCGATGCCGCCGGCGACGCAGACGACGGCCGGCAAGCCCGATGTCCACAGCAGCACCGAAACGATGCCGCACACCGCCAGGTTGGAGCCCACGGAGAGGTCGATGCCGCGGGTGAGGATGACCAGCGTCATCCCCGCGGCCAGGATCGCGTTGATCGAGGCCGCCCGCGCGACGTTGAAGACGTTGGCGAACGTGAGGAAGTTGGGCGCGAGCACCGCCATCAGCACGATCATCAGCACCAGGACGCCGAGGATGCCGTAGCGGTCCCACAGTCTCGCGAACCGCGGCCTTCCCGCTCGCGGAGCGGGGATGTCCGCCGCCTTGGCGACCGGTGCCGTATCGCCGGCACGACTCGTCTCGGTCATAGGTTTCCTTGGTCCTCGAAAAGGTCGGGGGCAGAGGTGGGGATTGGGGAGGGGAAGGGGGCGGGGGGGGGGGGGGGGGGGCGGGGGG
>NZ_BAAAQI010000017.1:0-123749 GCF_039531585.1 Streptomonospora arabica
ATGTGCGGCGGGGCGGGTTTCTGGGGGATGCGGCGGGGTTTGATGCGGGGTTCTTCGGGGTGTCGCCGCGTGAGGCGTTGGCGATGGATCCGCAGCAGCGGGTGTTGTTGGAGACGGTGTGGGAGGCGCTGGAGCGGGCGGGTATCGATCCGACGGTGCTGCGGGACAGCGCGACCGGCACCTTCATGGGCGCCACCAGCAGCGACTACCTCACCGCCGCGAGCCCCTGGCCGGAGGGCACCGAGGGCTACGTGCTCACCGGCAACGCCGCCAGCGTGGTCTCCGGCCGTGTGGCCTACACGCTGGGTCTGCGCGGGCCGGCGGTCACGGTGGACACGGCGTGCTCGTCGTCGCTGGTGGCGCTGCACCAGGCGGTGCAGGCGCTGCGCCGGGGCGAGTGCGACCTCGCCCTGGCCGGCGGCGTCTCCGTGGCCTCCTCGCCGAGCGTCTTCGTCGAGTACTCCCGGCAGGGCGGGTTGTCGCGGGACGGGCGGTGCCGGTCGTTCGGCGCCAAGGCCGACGGCACGGGGTTCGGTGAGGGTGCGGGTGTTGTGGTGTTGGAGCGGTTGTCGGATGCGGTGTCCGGGGGTCGGCGTGTGTGGGGGGTGGTGCGGGGGTCGGCGGTGAACTCCGATGGGGCGAGTAACGGGTTGTCGGCGCCCAATGGTGCGGCGCAGGAGGCGGTGATGCGTGCGGCGCTGGCGGATGCGGGTGTGGAGGCCTCGCACGTGGGTGTGGTGGAGGGGCACGGTACGGGGACGGTGCTGGGTGATCCGATCGAGTTGGGGGCGCTGGGTGCGGTCTATGGCCGCTGCGGCGGTGTGGTGGTGGGGTCGGTGAAGGCCAACATCGCCCATGTGCAGGCGGCCGCGGGGGTGGCCGGGCTGATCGCGCTGCTGGGTGTGCTCGGGCGCGGCACGGCGCCCGCTCTCACCGGGGTCTCGGACGGCGTGTCGGAGTTGGTCGACTGGGCGGAGCTGGGTCTGGGTGCGGTCTCGGGCGGCCCGCGTGCGTGGCCGCGGGGGGAGGGCCGGCGGATCGGCGGGGTGTCGTCGTTCGGGATCAGCGGCACCAACGCCCACGTCGTCGTCGAGGAACCGCCGCACGATCACGCCTACGACTTCCCCGCGCCCTCCGGCGAGCCCGCCGGCGCTCCGCGGGGACGCGTCCTCGGCGGACTCGCCGGGATCCCCGCACCTCCCGCCGCCCCCGAAGCCCCGCCGTACGCGGGCGGCACCGGGAACACGTCCGGCGACGGGCCGACCGCCTCCCCGGCACCGTACGGCCCCCGGCCCCTCCTCTTCGGACCGGACCCGGCGCGAGGAGAGCGGACGGTGCCGCTGCCGATCAGCGCGCGCACGCCCGAGGCGCTGCGCGCCCAGGCCGAGCGGCTGCATACGTATCTGGCCGAGCACCCCGAAGCGGACGCGGTCGGCGTCGCCTACTCCCTGGCCACCACCCGCGCCCGCTTCGAGCACCGCGCCGTCGTGCTCGGCACCCGCCGCGACGAGCACCTGGACGGGCTGGCCGCCCTCGCGCGCGGCGAGACCCCGCCCGGCACCGTGCGCGGCGAGGGCGGCGCTCCCGGTGCGACCACCGCGACCGTGTTCGTGTTTCCCGGGCAGGGCGGGCAGTGGCCGGGGATGGCGGCCGAACTGCTGGAGGCCTCCGAAATCTTCTCCGGGCGGATCGCCGAGTGCGAGGCGGCGCTGCGCCCGCACGTCGACTGGTCGCTGGGTGCGGTGCTGCGCGGCGAACCCGGTGCACCGGGCCTGGAACGGGTGGATGTGCTCCAGCCTGTGCTGTGGGCGGTGATGGTGGCCCTGGCCGAGCTGTGGACCGCCTGCGGGGTTCGGCCCGACGCCGTGGTGGGCCACTCGCAGGGCGAGATCGCGGCCGCCTGCGTCTGCGGCGCGCTCTCGCTGGAGGACGGCGCCCGCGTCGCCGCGGCGCGCAGCCGGCTGTCCGTCCCGCTGATCGAGACCGGCGGCCTGCTGGCGGTCCCGGTGCCGGCCGAGGAGGCCGCCGCGCGGATCCTCCCGTGGGGCGAGGCGCTCAGCGTCGGCGCGCTGAACAGCCCGGAGTCGGTCGTCATCTCCGGGCGCCGGCAGGCGCTGGAGGAGGTGCGGGCCGAGTACGAGCGGGAGGGCGTCAGCGCCCGCCCCGTCGCCTCCGCCTTCGCGTCCCACTCTCCCGAGATGGAGGTGCTGCGCGGCCCGATCGCCGCGGAGCTGGCGGGACTGGCGCCGCGCTCGGGCGGCGTGCCCTTCCACTCCACCGTGCGCGGCGAGGTCGTCGACGGCGCCGAGCTGGGCGCCGACTACTGGTTCGCCAACCTGCGCCGACCGGTGCTGTTCGAACCCGCTGTGCGCGCGCTCGCCGAAGCCGACCGGTGCGTGTTCATCGAGGTCAGCCCGCACCCGGTGATGGGTGCGGCCGTGGCCCGCACCGCGGAGTCGGTCGACGCCCCGCCCGGGGCGGGGCAGCGGGTGGTGGCCACGCTGCGCCGCGACGAGGGCGGTCCGGAGCGCTTCACCGCCGCCGTCGCCGAGGCCTACGCGCACGGCGCCGCCCCCGACTGGGGCGCGCTCCTCGCCCGGCGCCCCAGCGCACGCGTGCACCTGCCCACCTACGCCTTCCAGCACCGCCGCTACTGGGCCCGGCGCGCGGGCGGCGCCGACCCGGCCCTGGGCATCGGCACCGAGGACCACCTGCTGCTGGGCGCCGCCGTCTCGCGCGCCGGCACCCGCGGGTTCCTGCTCACCGGCGAACTGGCCCTGCACCGGATGCCGTGGCTGGCCGACCACGCGCTGGGCGGCGACGCCCTGCTGCCGGGAACCGCCCTGGCCGAGCTGGCGCTGCGCGGCGGCGACCGCGCCGAGTGCCCGCGGCTGGTGGAGCTGGCAATGCACACTCCGTTATGGCTGCCGGCGACCGGCGGCCTGCAGGTGCAGGTCCGCGTCGACGACGCGGGGGAAGGCGGCCGCCGCGCCGTCAGTGTGCACTCCCGCCCCCGCCCGGCGGAGTCGGGCCCCGGCGCCGGCGACGCCTGGACCGTGCACGCCGAAGGGACGCTCGCCCCCGACGACGCGGCTGCGCCCGGCGCCGCGCCCGGCGGGCCCACCGGGGCGTGGCCGCCGCCGGGAAGCGAGCCCCTGCCGCTGGACGGCGCCTACGACGATCTGGCGGGGCGGGGCTATGCCTACGGGCCCGCCTTCCGCGGGCTGGAGGCGGCGTGGCGCCGCGGGGACCGGCTCTACGCCGACGTCGCCCTGCCCGGCGAACGCCGCGCCGAGGCGGCGGCCTGCGGGATCCACCCCGCGCTGCTCGACGCCGCACTGCACCCGCTGCTGCTGGACGCCTCCGGTGGGAACGGGCCGGACGCGGCGCCGCGCCTGCCCTTCAGCTGGGAGGGCGTGCGGCTGCACGCCGAAGGCGCCACCGCGCTGCGCGTGTGCCTGACCCGGCTGGAGGAGGGGGTCTTCGCCGTGCACGCCGCCGACCCCCGGGGCGCCCCCGTCCTCACGGTCGAGGCCCTCACGACCCGGCCGGTCTCCGCCTCGGCCGCCGGCGGGCGCGGCACGCAGCCCCTCTACCGGGTGGACTGGGTCCCGGCGCCGGCTCCCGCCGAGCCGGCTCCGGCGCCGTCCGGTTGGGCGAGTCTGGGGGATCGCGCCGGCGCCGGAGTACTGTCCGCCAGCGCGCCCCACTACGCCGACCTCGCCGAACTGAGCGCGGCCGCGGCAGCGGGCGCGCCGGTTCCCGACGTCGTGCTCTACCGCTGTGCCCGGCCGGGCTCCGGAGCCGGCGCCGCCCGCACCGCGGTCGCCGACGTCCTCGCGCTCGTCCGGGCCTGGCCGGGCGACGACCGCCTCGCCGGCGCGCGACTGGTGGTGGCGACCGCCGGGGCGGTCGCCGTGGGCACCGAGCCGACCGCTCGGACCCCCGGCGGGGACGGGCGCCGGGACGGGCCCGCCCCCGAGGGCCCTGAGCCCGACCCGGCCGGCGCGGCCGTGTGGGGACTGGTGCGCTGCGCGCAGAGCGAGCACCCCGGCCGGTTCGCCCTGGTGGACCTGGAACCGGGCGCCGACGGTGCGGACGGCGCCGCCGCGGGGGTGCTCGCCGCCGCGCTGGCCGCCGACGAGGACCAGATCGCGGTGCGCGGCGGCGCGTGCCGCGTCCCGAGGCTGGCGGCCGTGGAGTCCGCCCGGGTCATCCCGCCGCCCGGCGCCGAACCGTGGCGGCTCGAACCCGCCGGCGACGGCACCCTCCGGCTGCGGGCGGTGCCCGCCCGGGCGGCGCAGCGCCCGCTCACGGCGGGCGAGGTGCGCATCGCGGTGCGCGCCGCCGGCCTGAACTTCCTCGACGTGCTGCTCGCTCTCGGGCTCTTCGCCGCCGAGCACGAGTTCGGCAGCGAGTGCGTCGGCGAGGTCCTGGAAACCGGCGCGGGAGTCACCGACCTGGCCCCGGGGGACCGCGTGATGGGCATCGTGCACGGCGCCCTCGGCACCGTCGGCGTCGCCGACCGGCGCATGGTGGCCGCCGTACCCGGCCACTGGAGCGACACCGACGCCGCGGCGGCGCCCATCGCCTACCTGACCGCTTACCACGCCCTGGTCGACCTGGCGCGGGTACGGCCCGGGGAGCGGGTGCTCGTGCACGCCGCGGCGGGCGGTGTGGGCCAGGCGGCGCTGCGGCTGGCCCGCCACCTGGGCGCCGAGGTCTACGCCACGGCCGGCCGGGGCAAGTGGCCGGTGCTGCGCGGATTCGGTGTCCCCGACGCCCGCATCGCCGACTCGCGCACGCTGGACTACGAGGACGCGTTCGGCGGGGGCGCAGGCGTGGACGTGGTGCTCAACTCGCTGACCGGCGCGCACATCGACGCCTCCCTGCGGCTGCTGGCGCCGGGCGGGCGCTTCGTCGAGATCGGCAAGGCCGAGGTCCGCGACGCCGGGGCGGTCGCCGCGGACCACCCGGGCACCACCTACCGCGCCTTCCGGCTCGGCGAGGGCGAATGCGGACCCGAGCGCATCCAGGAGATGCTCCAGGAGGTCCTGCGGCTGTTCGAGCAGGGCGCGCTGGGGCCCCTGCCCGCCTCCGCCTGGCCGATCGGCCGCGCCCACGAGGCGCTGCGGTGCCTGCAGAAGGGCCGCAACGTCGGCAAGCTCGTGCTGGAGACGCCGACCCCGCCCGACCCCCGCGGCACCGTGCTCATCACCGGAGGCACCGGCCGCCTGGGCGCGCTCACCGCCTACCACCTGGTGCGCACCCACGGCGTCCGCCGCCTGCTGCTGACCAGCAGGCGCGGTCCCGACGCCCCCGGCGCCGGGGAGCTGGCCGAGGGCCTGCGGGCGCTGGGCGCCGAGGCCGACATCCGCGCCTGCGACGCCGCCGACCGCACCGCCCTCGCCGGCGTGATCGGCGGCGTGCCCGCCGACCGGCCGCTCACCGCGGTCGTGCACGCCGCCGGGGTCCTCGACGACGCGCCGGTCACCGCGCTCACGCCCGAGCGCGCCGCACCCGTCCTGGCGGCCAAGGCCGGCGCGGCCTGGAACCTGCACGAACTGACCCGCGAGGCGCCGCTGGCCGCCTTCGTGCTGTACTCCTCGGCCGCGGGGGTGCTGGGCGCCGCAGGGCAGGCCTCCTACGCCGCCGCCAGCACCGCGCTGGACGCGCTGGCGGTCCACCGCCGAAGCCGCGGGCTGCCCGCCACATCCCTGTCGTGGGGGCTGTGGGCCGACCGCAGCGAGCTGACCGCCGGTCTCGGCGAGGCCGACCTCGCCCGCATGCGGCGCCAGGGCGTCGCCGGGGCGCTGGAGACCGACCAGGCCCTGGAACTGCTGGACACCGCCCTCGGCACGGGCGAACCGCACGTGGTGGCGATGCCCGTCGACCGCGCGGGCCTGGCCGCGCGCGCCCGCGAGACCGGCCGGATACCGCCGGTGTTCCGCGGCCTCGTCCGCCCGCCGCGGCGCGGAGCGGCGGCGGCCGCGGAAGGCGGCGGGGGCACGGGGCTGCCGCGCGACCTCGCCGCCCGGCCCGAAGCCGAGCGCACCCGCGTCCTGCTGGAGCTGGTGCGTGCGCACGCCGCCGACGTGCTCGGCCATTCCGACGCCGCGGCGATCGGCGAGCACCGGCGGTTTCTGGAGCTGGGTGCGGACTCCCTGACGGCGGTCGAGCTGCGCAACCGCCTGGCTGCGGCGGTCGGCGCGCCCCTGCCCGCCGGCCTGGTGTTCAGCCGCGCCACACCCGGGGAGCTGGCCGAGCACCTGCGCGGCCTGCTCGACGAGCGCAGCGCGCCCGAGCACGGCTTCGGGCCGGTCGAGGGGCCCGGAGGCGGTGAGGCGGGCGCCGGGCGGGAGGGCGCCGCCGCGGGCGCCGACCCCGGGGGCGACAGCATGGTCGCGCTGTTCCGCGGGGCGTGCGCGGCGGGGCGCGTCGAGGACGGCCTGCAGATGCTGCGCGCCGCCGCCCGGCTGCGTCCGCGGTTCGACGCGGGGCGCGGGCAGCCGCGGCCCCGGCCGCTGCTGCTGGCCGAGGGCCGGGCGCCGCTGTTCGTATGCTTCCCCTCGCTGGTCATGATCTCCGGGCCGCACGAGTACGCCCGCTTCGCCGCGGCCCTGCGCGGGGTCCACGAGGTGCGCGTGCTGCCCCAGCCCGGGTTCGCCGGCGGCGAGCACCTGCCCGGCACGGTCCGGGCCGCCGCCGAGGCGCAGGCCGCGGCGGTGGAGGAGGCGTGCGGCGCCGAGCGCTTCGTGCTGGTGGGCCGCTCCTCCGGCGGCTGGGTCGCCCACGCCGTGGCCGAGGCCCTGGAGCAGCGCGGCCGCCGGCCGGCGGGAGTGGTGCTGCTGGACACGCCGGTGCCCGAGGACGCGGCGCTGGCCCCGCTGATCGGCGGGCGCATCATCGAGCGCGACCGGGAGCTGGGCCTCACCGATGCCGCGCGCGCAACGGCGATGGGCGGCTACCTCGACCTGTTCGAGAGCTGGTCTCCGCGCAAGATCGCCGCTCGCACGGCGATGGTGCGGCCGGACGACCCGGTGGCCGACGGCGGCGGCGCCCCCGTGGCGGAAGGGCTGTGGCGCTTCGCGTGGCCGCTGCCGCACGACGCCCTGCGCGTGCCGGGCGACCACCTGACCATGCTGGAGGACCACGCCGAGCAGACGGCCGCCGCGGTGGGGGAGTGGGTGCGCAGGACGGTCCATCCGCCGCGCTCGACGCCGCCGGAGTTCTGACCTCGTCGCCTGGTGGCGCCGGGCCCGCCGGGGAGGAGCCTCCGGCGGCACGCCGGCGCGCGGCGCCTGGCCGCGGCTTCGCCGCAGCGCCGGTGGCGGCGAGCCCCCCGGCTACCGCCCGCTGCGCGCCGGCCGGCCGGGCCACCACGTCCGCCGGCCGGCGTCCAAAGCGAGCGCGGGCACCAGCAGGGATCGAACAACGAGTGCGTCCAGCAGTACTCCGAACGCAACCAGGAACGCGAGCTGCAGCAGGAACAGCACCGGGATCACCGCCAGCGCCGCGAAGGTCGCGGCCAGCACGACCCCCGCCGAGGTGATGACCCCGCCGGTGGCGGTGAGGGCGCGCAGCACCCCCTCCCGGTGGCCCGCGCGCACCGCCTCCTCACGCGCCCGCGTCATCAGGAAGATGTTGTAGTCGATGCCCAGGGCGACCAGGAACACGAACGCGAAGAGCGGCACGACCGGGTCGGCTCCGGGCAGCTCCAGCACGTGGTTGAACACCAGTGCGCCGACACCCAGCGCGGCCGCGAACGACAGCACGGTCGTCGCCACCAGCAGCAGCGGCGCGACGACCGCCCGCAGCACCGCGACCAGCACGGCCAGCACCACCACCAGCACCAGCGGGATCACGACCGCGAGATCGCGCTGCGCGGTCTCCAGCGTGTCGAGCATCACCGCGCTGGGGCCGCCGACCAGGGCTTCGGCGCCGGGAACCGCGTGCACCTCCGTTCGCAGACTACGGACGATCTCCACGGCCCGCGCCGACTCCGCGGGGGCCTCCAGGCCCGCCTCGACCAGGACGCGCCCGCCGACGACCTTCGGCGGAGCAGCGGGTGCGCCCGGTCGCTCCCCGGCCCCCGTGGGCGGCCCGCCGCCCTCGGTGACCGGACGTGCTCCGCTCACGCCGTCCACACGCTCGGCGGCGGCCGCGATCTCATCGGCCTTGCCGGCGTCGGCGACGATCACCGCGGGCGCCGCCCCCGCGTCATCGCCGAAGCCGCGCCGCAGCACCTCCTGGCCGCGCACCGACTCCACATCGGTGCGGAAGACGTCGGCGGTGGAGGTCCCCTCCGCCTCGAACGACGGGACGAACGCGGCACCGGCGAGCAGGACCAGGGCGGTGACCGTCCACACGGCCCGCGGCCGGCGCCCCACGGCGCGGGCGACCCGGCCCCACAGCGGGTGCCGGGCCTGGCCTCCCGTCCCGTCGCCCCCGCTGCCGGCGTCGGCCACCGTGTACCGGGGCCGGGCCGGCCAGAACGCGGTGCGGCCGAGGAGCAGCAGGACCGCCGGCAGGAACGTCAGCGCGGTGGCCATCGCCGCGCCGATCCCCAGCGCCGCCACCGGCCCCAAGCTGCGGTTGGAAGCCAGGTCGCTCGCGAGTAGGCAGAGCACGCCGAGGACGACAGTGCCGCCCGAGGCGAGGATGGGGGCGGCGGTGCCGCGCACCGCGGAGGCGAGGGCCGGCGGTGCGCTGCGGTGCTCGGTGAGGGCCTCGCGGTAGCGCGCCACCAGGAGCAGGGCGTAGTCCGTGCAGGCGCCGACGACCAGGATGAACAGGATGCCCTGGCTCTGTCCGCTGAGGGTGAGCCAGTCCGCAGCCGCGGCGGCGTAGACCCCGGCGGCCGCCAGTGCGAGGGCCAGCACCGCCGCGGCGATCACGGCGGCCGGGAGGATCGGCGAGCGGTACACGGCAACGAGGATGGCCAGCACGGCGGCCAGCGCGACGGCCAGCAGCGTGCCGTCGATGCCGGCGAAGGCCGCGGAGAGATCCGCGGCGAACCCCGCTGGTCCGGTGACCAGCACCTCGGTGCCGTCCTCGGTCGCGCTGTCCGCCAGTTCCGCGCGCAGCCGGTCGACGGCGGCGGTCTCCTCCATCCGGGGGTCGAGCGGGACGACCAACTGGAGGACGCCGTCGTCCTCGGTGCCGATGAGCGGTCCGGCGATCGTCCCGCCGACCGCCTCGGATCCGGCGATGCTCCGGGCGTCGGCGCGCACGGCCGCGGGGTCCACACCGTCCTCGTCGGCGTAGGCGACGAAGGCCGGTGCGGCGTCCTGTTCGGAGAACTCCTCCTCGATCTCGCTGACTTCGGTGGACTCCGCCCCCAGCGGGAGAAACGCCGACTGCTCGTTGGTCTGCACCTCCGAGAGCCGGCCGACGTACGAGCCCAGCGGGCCCGCCCCCGCGATCCAGGCGAGCGCCACCACGACCGCGGCGCCGGTCCAGACGCGCCGCCTCCAGGGCGACCGGGAGTCCTCCGGGCGATGGGCGGATCCGTGCACCATGGCCGGCCTTTCGTGGTCAGGGGCGGGGAACGAGCCGGGAGCAGGAATGATGAATGAAGACATGCGCTCACGGGTCGTCCTCGTGCGGCGGCCCGCGCCCGGCGTTCCCGGCGGAGGCGGAGTACGCTGCGGCCGCTATCCCGCCGCGGGGCCGCCTACCGTCGCCCGTGCCGCGACCTCCGCCGGAGTCGGCGTGCGAAGCGCTCCGCCGGGCCGGGGGGTCGCCGAGGGCGCCCTCGACTCGCCGGGGGCGGGGAACGGGCCGGGCCCGCCGCAGTCCAGGCGGAGCGCGAGGAGAACGAGGACGAGGGACGCCGCGCCGGGCGAGGACGGTCGGAGGCCCGGCGGGCCCCGGCGTTCGCGCGAGGGCCTCTATGACGCCATCCAGCACGACGGGCAGCGCCTGGCCGCCGGGCTGATCCGCCTGCTGTACGCCCTGTCGGCCGACTCCGACATCAACCCGACCGACTTCCAGTGCTACACGCTGCTCAGAGTGGGCGGGTTGATGACACCGGGCGAGATCGCCCAAGGGCTCCGCCTGACCACCTGCTCGGTGACGATGGTCGTCGACCGCCTCGCCGACCGCGGACTGCTCCGCCGCGAGCGCCCCCCGACGCCCGGCGCAAGGTCGTCGTGGTTGCGGGAGGCCCCCGGTGCCGTGCGCACCGGGGGCCCGACCGGGCCGGGGGCGGCGATGAGCGCGCTGCACGATCGGTATGCCGAGGCCGACTGGAGACCGCGGCGTCGTGGTTGGGGCAGGTGGCCGGCGTGCTGGACGGGGTGGCCGCCGGCGTCGGCCCAGGACCCGGCGCCGCCTGCCGCGGCGGGCACGCGCAGCGCGGCGGTCCGACCGCGGACCGAGCGGCGGCCCGCGGGGCGCCGACGCGCCCGCCCGCCGCCCCGCCCGCCGGAGTTCAGTCCGGCTCGCGCTCGGGCGCCTCCTCGGCGGGGGCGTCCGCGCGCGGCGGCTCCTTCGGTTCGCGCCGGCGGGTCGCGCCGACGCTGGCGGCGACGACGCAGCCGATCGCCAGCCACTGCCACGCCGACAGGAACTCGCCCAGCAGGACCAGCCCGACCAGGGCGGCCGCCGCCGGCTCCAGGCTCATCAGGATTCCGAACACCCGCGGCGGCATCCGGCGCAGCGCCTGCATCTCCAGCGTGTAGGGCACCACCGACGACAGCAGGCCGATCGCCAGCCCGATCAGCAGCAACTTGGGGTCCAGCAGTGCGGAGCCGCCCGCGGCGATCCCGGCCGGGGCGACCAGGATCGTGCCCGCCACGCTGGCCACCGCCAGCCCCGACATGCCGTGGAACCGCCGCCCGGTCGCCGCGCTGAGCAGGATGTAGCCGGCCCAGGCGGCGCCCGCGAGAAGCGCGAACAGCACACCGGCCAGGGTGATGTCGCCGTCGCTGCGGCCCAGCAGCACGACGCCGGCGCCGGCCAGCGCCACCCAGAGCAGGTCGATCCTGCGCCGCGACCCGATCACCGCCACCGACAGCGGGCCCAGGAACTCGATGGTGACCGCGATGCCCAGCGGAATGCGCGCGAACGACTGGTAGATGGCGAAGTTCATGGTCGCCAGGCACACGCCGAAGCCCACGGCCACCATCCAGTCCGCGCGCGTCCGGCCGCGGAGCGCGGGCCGGGCCAGGGCCAGCAGCACCACCGCGGAGGTCAGCAGCCGCAGCCACACCACCGCGCTGGGCGGCAGCACGGCGAAGAGGCGGCTGGCGACACCCGCGCCCGCCTGTACCGACAGGATGCCGATGAGCACGAACCACGTCGGCGGCACGGACTCGCCGGCCGCCCGCAGCAGGCCGGTCCCGCTGGGCAGCCGCGTCCAGATGGGGCCACCGGATGAATTCACCGCCGCGTTCGCACTCACAGGCGCTCATCCTAAGCGCCTCCCGGCCGGGCGCGCCGTCCCGCCCGCCCCGGTGCACCTCCGGTCCGCCGCCGGGCCGACCGGAGCCCGCCGAGGTTTCGGACACCCGGTTGCACGGAATGCTGACCCTCACCCCGCACGGCGCGGGCCGCGGCGGAACGAGAAGCGAGGAGTCCATGGCGTTTTCGGTGACCTCCGAGGTGGGGCGGCTGCGGCAGGTGATCGTCCACCGTCCCGGCCTGGAGCTGAGCCGGCTCACCCCCTCCAACAACGACGCGCTGCTCTTCGACGACGTGCTGTGGGCCGAGCGGGCGCGCGAGGAGCACGACGTCTTCACCGCGCTGCTGCGCTCCCGCGGAGTCGCGGTGCACCTCTTCGGCGACCTGCTGCAGGAGGTGCTGGCGCTGCCGGAGGCCCGCGCCTACGTGCTCGACTGCATCTGGGACCAGCGCTTCTTCGGCCCGATGGCGGTCGACGCGCTGCGTGCGGCGTTCGAGGCCATGGACCCCGCCTCCCTGTGCCGGTACCTCATCGGCGGCATCACCAAGCGCGAGCTGCTGGAGCGCGTCGAGGAGCCCCGCTCGGTGTGGTTCCACACCCTCGGCCCCGACGATTTCGTGCTGACGCCGCTGCCCAACCACCTCTTCACCCGCGACACCTCCTGCTGGATCGGCGGCGGGGTGTCGGTCAACGCGATGCGCAAGAAGGCGCGGCGCCGCGAGACCATCCACTACGAGGCCGTCTACCGGTGGCACCCGCTGTTCGCCGACGCCGCCTTCGAACTGTGGAACCCCGGCCACGCCTGGGGCCCGGCCACCATCGAGGGCGGCGACGTCATGCCGATCGGCAACGGCTCGGTGCTGGTGGGGCTGAGCGAGCGCACCCAGCCCCAGGCCGTGGAGATGCTCGCCCACGAATTGTTCGCCCGCGGCGGCGCGCAGCGCCTGCTGGGACTGTGGATGCCCAAGGCGCGCGCCATCATGCACCTCGACACCGTGATGACGTGCGTGGACCGCGGGGTGTTCACCAAGTACGCGGGCCTGGGCATGCTGCCTTCCTACACCATCGAGCCCGGCGACACCGACAAGGAGCTGAAGGTCACCGACAACCCGCCCGAGCGCATGCACGCCGCCATCGCCGACGCCTCCGGGCTGGAGGACATCACCGTGCTGACCCCCACCCAGGACGTGTTCTCCTCCGAGCGGGAGCAGTGGGACGACGGCTGCAACGTCTTCGCGCTGGAGCCCGGCACGGTGGTCGCCTACGAGCGCAACGCCGCGTCCAACGCCTATCTGCGCGACCGGGGGGTCGAGGTGCTGGAGATCAGCGGCAGCGAGCTCGGCCGCGGCCGCGGCGGCCCCCACTGCATGACCTGCCCCCTGGAGCGCGACGAGGCCGAGGAGTAGGAGCGCGCGCCGGTATCCCGGGGCCCGGGCCGGGCGGATGCGGTGCGGCCGCGCGCCCGGCCGCTACGTCCGAGTGCTGGGCGGGCCCTGCGGCACGGCCCGGTCGGTGCGGCCGCGCCGATCGGGGGAGGCGCCGTTCCGGCCGGGGCCAGCGCTCCGCGTGCCGGGCGGCGGGGGCTCGCGTCCACCCCGGTGCGGGGGAGCGGTGGCGGTCACGGCTGCAAGCGCCAGGATCCAGGCGAGGGCCTCCGCGCCCGGCTGCACCAGGATCATCACCGGCGCGACGGCGTAGTGCCGGCCCAGTCCCGCCGCCGCCTGCAGCGAGAGCCACGCGTAGGGCAGCGCGGCCGTCGCCAGCTGCACGGCCAGCGCCGCCCACATCAGCCGGGCCCGCACCGGACGGCGGCGCACCAGCAGCACCCCGCCGACCGCGAGGACCACCAGCGGCGGCCCCAGCGATCGGATGAGCGCGACCAGGGGCACACCGATGGACTCCACGCGCACGAGCCTAACGGCCGGGCCCGCGCGGGGGTCCGCGCGCCGCGCGCCGCCCCGGTCGGCCGGAACCGCGGTGCGGCGGGCGCTACTCCCAGCGGAACAGCCGTGCGGCCAGCACCGCGCCGACGGCCGCCCAGGCGGCCAGCACGGCCACGGGGCCGAGAGAGGGCGCCGCGCCGTCGGCGAGCACACCGCGCAGGCCCTCGGTCAGGGCGGTGATGGGCAGCGCCTCCACCGCGGTCCGCACCGCCCCGGGCAGCCGGTCGACGGGGAAGACGACCCCGCCCAGGCCCAGAAGCACCACGTAGACCAGGTTGGCCGCGGCCAGGGTCGCCTCGGCCCGCAGCGTCCCGGCCATCAGCAGCGCCAGCGCGGTGAAGCACGCGGTGGCCAGCAGGACCAGCAGCACGGCGTAGGCGACGCCGGCCGCGTCGGCATGGGGGCGCCAGCCCAGCGCCGCGGCGGTGGCGCAGATGAGCATGATCTGGACGAGCTGGACGCCCAGCACCGCGAGGGTCTTGGCCGCCAGCAGGCCGCCGCGCGGCAGCGGGGTCGCGCCCAGGCGCTTGAGCACCCCGTAGCGGCGCTCGAACCCGGTGCCGATGGCCTGGCCTGTGAAGGCGGTGGAGAGCACCGCCAGCGCCAGGACGCCCGGCGCGAGGAAGTCCACGCGTGGGCCGGGTCCCAGGTCGAGCACCGGCGTCAGGCTGAACCCCGTCAGCAATAGGATAGGAATCACCATGGTCAGCAGCAGCTGCTCGCCGTTGCGCAGCATGATGCGCAGCTCCATGGCGGCCTGCGCGCCGACCATGCGGTGCGGCGGCGCGGCCCCCGGCGCGGGAGCGAAGAGGCCGGGTGCGGTGCGGGTACGTGGTTCGGTCATGGCTCGCGCAGGTCTCGGCCGGTGAGTTCGAGGAAGACGTCCTCCAGGCTGCGCCGCTGCACGCGCAGCCCTTCGGGGGAGATGCCGTTGGCGGCGCACCAGGCGCCCACGGTGGCCACCAGCTCGGGGCCGATGCCCCCGCACGCGTCGGCGGTGACGGCGTACTCGGTGAGCACGGCGGTGCCGCGGCGGCCCGCGCCGGGGCCCGGATCGCCGTCGCCGCGCCGCTCGACGGCCGCGGCGGCGGGCAGCGCCGCGCCCAGCCCGGCGGTGTCCAGGTCCGCGCCGGCGCGGAAGCGCAGCTCCTGGCGGGACTCGGTCAGCTCCTCGGGCGCGCCGGAGGCGACGGTGCGGCCGTGGTCGATGATCACCACGTGGTCGGCGAGCCGCTCGGCCTCGTCCATGTAGTGGGTCGTCAGCACCACGCCGACCCCGGAGTCGCGCAGCTCGGCGATGAGGTCCCAGGTGGCGTGGCGCGCCTGGGGGTCCAGTCCGGCCGTGGGCTCGTCGAGGAAGACCAGCTCCGGGCGGCCGACCACGGCGGCGGCCAGGGACAGCCGTTGCTGCTGGCCGCCGGAGAGGCGGCGGAACGGCGTCGCGGCGGCGGAGACCAGGCCCAGGCGCTCCAGCAGCACCTCGGGCGGCACCGGGCTGGCGTGGAAGGAGGCCACCAGGCGCAGCCACTCGCCGGCCCGGGCGCCCGTGGGCACGCCGCCCGACTGCAGCATCACACCGACGCGCGGTTTGAGCGCGGCGGCGTCGGCGGCCGGGTCCAGGCCCAGCACGCGCACCCGGCCGGCGTCGGCGCGCCGGAAGCCCTCGCAGGTCTCGACCGTGCTGGTCTTGCCGGCGCCGTTGGGGCCGAGCAGCGCGGTGACCGCGCCGCGGGCCGCGGAGAACGTCAGGCCCGCCACGGCGGTTGTCGCGCCGTAGCGCTTGACCAGTTCAGTGGCCTCGACCGCGGCTGTCTCCATGGGTCCCGAGTCTATGGCGGGACGGCCGACTACCCGCACCGCCCCCGGCCCCCTGAAGGACCGGCCGCCCCGCGGGGGTGCGGTCACGTACAGGAGCGCCCGTCCCGTGGGGGTTGGGTCACCTACAGGATCGGGCGCCCCGAGGGGGTGGGCTGCGGCGATGGGGCCAACGCGCGCAGCGAGTGGGCCGGCTTGCCGCCGAGCGCACGGTGCATCCCCGAACAGGACCCCGGCCCAGTCCGGAGCACAACTCGCATGCACGGTCGGGAATACCGCACACAACCACGTGTTGCCGACTATCAGCACCCAGCACCCAGCACCACCCCCAAACCCCCGCCCCACCCCACCAAAAGCCGGCAAGGTAAGCCTCACCTGCGTGACTTACCGCATCGGGCGGCGTTTGCCCACCGGGACTTATTTACGCCACACTGATGTTGTGAAAAACATGGGGAACCGTCAGCAGTCCGCGGGAAGCGCCGCCGCCGGCGCCTCCGCGGCCGCTCACGGCCCCGAGCGGGGTGCCGAGAACGGTACGCGCGCACGCGTGGCGCGGCTGATCCTCGAACACGGGCCCATCACCGCCGCCATGCTCGGCGAGCGGCTCGGCCTCACTCCGGCGGCGATCCGCCGCCACCTTGACAACCTGATGAACGAGGGCATGGTCGAGGCCCGCGATTCCCGCGACCGCGGGCGCCGCGGCCGCGGCAGGCCGGCCCGGGTCTTCGCCATCACCGATGCCGGGCGCGACGCGTTCGTGCACGGCTACGACGATCTCGCCGCCAGTGCGCTGCGGTTCCTCGCCGAGAAGGCGGGGTCCCAGGCCGTGGCCGAGTTCGCCCGGAGCCAGGTGGCCGACCTGGAACGGCGCTACCGCCCGATGCTCGCCGCGGCGCCGCCGCAGCAGCGCATCCGGCTGCTGGCCGAGGCGCTGTCCAACGACGGCTACGCGGCGTCGGCCGGTGAGGCCCCCGCCCCGGGCGGCGGCGACCAGCTGTGCCAGCACCACTGCCCGGTGGCCCACGTCGCCACGGAGTTTCCCGAGCTGTGCGAGGCCGAGGTCGAGGTCTTCGAACGGCTGCTGGGGACCCCGGTGCGGCGGCTGGCCACCATCGCCCACGGCGACGGCGTGTGCACCACGCACGTCACCCCGCGCGACATCGCCGCTGCCGAGCCCCGTCCCGCCGGGAGCCCGGGCCAGTCGCGCACCGATGAGAACACGCCCGCCCGTCCTGGGGCGAGAGGGCGGGCGACGCCAGATGAAGGACGTCTGAGTCCAGGAGGATCCGCGTAATGACGTCTACCGCGCACCCCGAGCTCGAAGGGCTCGGTACCTACGAGTACGGCTGGGCCGACCGAGACGAGGCCGGCGCCTCCGCTCGGCGCGGCCTGAACGAAGAGGTCGTCCGCGACATCTCCGGCAAGAAGGACGAGCCGGAGTGGATGGAGAAGCTCCGTCTCAAGTCGCTGCGCCTCTTCGGCAAGAAGCCGCTGCCCGAGTGGGGCGCCGACCTCGGGGGCATCGACTTCGAGAAGATCAAGTACTTCGTGCGGTCCACGGAGCAGCAGGCCGCCTCCTGGGAGGAGCTGCCCGAGGACATCAAGAACACCTACGACAAGCTCGGCATCCCCGAGGCCGAGAAGCAGCGCCTGGTCGCCGGTGTCGCCGCGCAGTACGAGTCCGAGGTCGTCTACCACCAGATCCGCGAGGACCTGGAGCAGCAGGGCGTCATCTTCCTCGACACCGACACCGCGCTGAAGGAGCACCCGGAGCTCTTCCAGGAGTACTTCGGCACCGTCATCCCGCCCGGCGACAACAAGTTCTCGGCGCTCAACACCGCCGTGTGGAGCGGCGGGTCGTTCATCTACGTGCCGCCGAACGTGCACGTCGAGATCCCGCTGCAGGCCTACTTCCGGATCAACACCGAGAACATGGGCCAGTTCGAGCGGACGCTGATCATCGTCGACGAGGGCGCCTACGTCCACTACGTCGAGGGCTGCACCGCGCCGATCTACAAGACCGACTCGCTGCACTCCGCGGTCGTGGAGATCGTCGTCAAGAAGAACGCCCGCTGCCGCTACACGACCATCCAGAACTGGTCGAACAACGTCTACAACCTGGTCACCAAGCGCGCCGTCGCCTACGAGGGCGCCACCATGGAGTGGATCGACGGCAACATCGGCTCCCAGGTGACGATGAAGTACCCGGCCGTCTACCTGATGGGCGAGCACGCCAAGGGCGAGACCCTCTCCGTCGCCTTCGCCGGCGAGGGCCAGCACCAGGACACCGGCTCCAAGATGGTGCACTGCGCGCCCAACACCTCTTCCACCATCGTGTCCAAGTCGGTGGCGCGCGGCGGCGGCCGCGCCTCCTACCGCGGGCTGATCCAGGTGCAGGAGGGGGCCGACCACTCCAAGTCCACGGTCAAGTGCGACGCGCTGCTCATCGACACCATGAGCCGCTCGGACACCTACCCCTACAACGACATCCGCGAGGACGACGTGGAGATGGGCCACGAGGCCACCGTCTCCAAGGTCAGCGAGGACCAGCTCTTCTACCTGATGAGCCGCGGTCTGGACGAGGACGAGGCCATGGCCATGATCGTCCGCGGGTTCGTCGAGCCCATCGCGCGCGAGCTCCCCATGGAGTACGCGCTGGAACTCAACCGGCTGATCGAACTGCAGATGGAAGGAGCGGTCGGTTAAGCATGGCCAGCCCCAATCTCGGAATCCGCGAGCACTCGCACGGCGGGGACATCCCGATCTCGCGCCTGGACGTGCACGGGTCCTTCGAGTCCGCGAGCTTCCCCGTGCCCAACGGGCGCGAGGAGGAGTGGCGCTTCACGCCGCTCCGCCGGCTGCGCGGCCTGCACCAGGGCCGCGAGATCGCCGACGGCACCATCACCGTCGAGGTCTCCGGCCCTGAGCAGGCCGTCGTCGAGCGCGTTGGGCGCGACGACTCCCGCATCGGCGCGTCCTTCCTGCCCAACGACCGCGTCAGCGCGCTGGCCTGGGAGAGCTTCACCGACTTCAACCCGGCCACCGTGGTCACCGTGCCCAAGGACACCGAGCTGTCCGAGACGGTGTTCGTCAACATCACCGGTACCGAGCACGGCGACGCCTACGGCCACGTCCTGGTGCGCGCCGAGCCGCACTCCTCGGCCACCGTGGTCCTGGAGTACGCCGGCTCGGCCGTCTACGCCGACAACGTCGAGTTCGTCGTCGAGGACGGCGCCTCGCTGACCGTCATCAGCCTGCAGGACTGGGACGACGACGCCGTCCAGGTCTCCCACCAGTACGCCACGGTGGGCCGCGACGCCCGGTTCCGCAGCTTCGTGGTCACACTCGGCGGCGACCTGGTCCGCCTGTCGCCCAGCGTCCGTTACAAGGGCACCGGCGGCGACGCCGAGCTGCACGGCCTGTACTTCACCGGCCGCGCCCAGCACCACGAGCACCGCTCGCTGATCGACCACAACGAGTCCAACACCCGCAGCCGCGTCGAGTACAAGGGCGCGCTCAGCGGTGAGGACGCCCACGCGGTGTGGATCGGCGACGTCATCATCGGCGAGGGCACCTCCGGCACCGACTCCTACGAGCACAACCGCAACCTGGTGCTCACCGACGGCACGCGGGTCGACTCCGTGCCGAACCTGGAGATCTTCACCGGAGAGGTCGAGGGCGCGGGCCACGCCAGCGCAAGCGGCCGGCTCGACGACATCCACCTCTTCTACCTGCAGTCGCGCGGCATCCCCGCGGACGAGGCCCGGCGCCTGGTCATCCGCGGGTTCTTCCAGGAGCTCATCGGCCGCATCGCGGTCCCCGAGCTGCGCGAGCGCATCATGGACGAGGTGGAGGAGAAGCTGGCCCTCCATGAGTGACGGATACACCCGGGTGTGTTCGCTGAGCGACGTCCCCGACGAGGGCGCGCTGGGCGTGGAGATCGGCGACACGCCGGTGGCGGTGGTGCGCAGCGAAGGCGAGATCTACGCCATCAGCGACATCTGCTCCCACGCCGAGGTGAACCTGTCCGAGGGCGAGGTCGAGGACGGGACCGTCGAGTGCTGGCTGCACGGGTCCTGCTTCGACCTCGGCTCGGGCAAGCCGATCAACCCGCCGGCGACCCAACCGGTCGCCACCTACGCAGTGCAGATCGACGGCGACGACGTCCTCGTCTCGCTCAACACCCAGAGTTCAAAAGGCTGAATCGCATATGACGAAGTTCGAAATCCGCGGGGTGCGCGCCGACGTCCTCATCGGCGCCGAGGAGCGCCAGGAGATCCTCAAGGGCGTCGACCTCACCATCAACTCCGGCGAGACCCACGCCATCATGGGCCCCAACGGCTCCGGCAAGTCCACGCTCGCCTACGCCATCGCCGGCCACCCCCGCTACGAGATCACCGACGGCGAGGTGCTGCTCGACGGCGAGAACGTGCTGGAGATGAGCGTCGACGAGCGCGCCCGCGCCGGCCTGTTCCTGGCGATGCAGTACCCCGTCGAGGTTCCGGGCGTGTCCATGTCCAACTTCCTGCGCAGCTCGGTCACCGCCGTGCGCGGCGAGGCGCCCAAGCTCCGCACCTTCTCCAAGGAGCTGCAGGAGACCATGGGCAACCTGGCCATCGACTCCTCCTTCGCCGCCCGCGGCGTCAACGAGGGCTTCTCCGGCGGTGAGAAGAAGCGCCACGAGATCCTCCAGCTGGAGCTGCTCAAGCCGCGCATGGCCATCCTCGACGAGACCGACTCCGGTCTCGACGTGGACGCGCTGAAGGTCGTCTCGGCCGGAATCAACCGGGCGCGCGAGACCGGCGACGTGGGCGTCATGCTCATCACCCACTACACCCGCATCCTCAACTACGTCCAGGCCGACCACGTGCACGTGTTCGCCGGCGGCCGCGTCGCCGAGTCCGGCGGGCCCGAGCTGGCCGACACCCTGGAGTCCGAGGGCTACGAGCGTTTCGCGAAGGCAGGCGCAGCGAAGTGACCACGAGCGAGCTGGGGCGCCTCGACGTCGAGGCGGTGCGGGCCGACTTCCCGGTCCTGGCCCGCACCGTCCGCGACGAGCGCCCGCTGGTGTATCTCGATTCCGGAGCGACATCGCAGAAGCCCCGCCAGGTGGTCGAGGCCGAACGGGTCTTCTACGAACGCCACAACGCGGCGGTGCACCGCGGCGCGCACCAGCTCTCCGAGGAGGCCACCGACGCCTACGAGAGCGCGCGCGCGACCATCGCGGCGTTCGTGGGCGCCCAGCCCGGCGAGGTCGTCTTCACCAAGAACACCACCGAGGGCATCAACCTGGTGGCCTACGCCATGAGCAACGCCGCCACCGGTGGCGACGCCCACGCCCGGTTCGTCGTCGGCCCCGGCGACGAGATCCTCGTCAGCGAGATGGAGCACCACGGCAACCTGGTGCCCTGGCAGCAGCTGTGCCAGCGCACCGGCGCGACGCTGCGGTGGTTCCCGGTGACCCCCGAGGGCCGGCTGGACCTGAGCGGCATCGACGAGCTGATCAACGACCGCACCAAGCTCGTCGCGATCGCCCACCAGTCCAACGTCCTGGGCACCGTCAACCCGGTCGCCGCCATCGCCGAGCGCGCCCACGCCCACGGCGCGCTGGTGCTGGCCGACGCCGCGCAGTCGGTGCCGCACATGCCGGTCGACGTCGCCGAGCTGGGCGTGGACTTCCTCGCCTTCTCCGGGCACAAGATGCTCGGGCCGACCGGCATCGGCGTGCTGTGGGGGCGTTCGGAGCTGCTGGCGGCCATGCCGCCGTTCATCTCCGGCGGGTCCATGATCGGCGTGGTCTACATGGACCACACCACCTGGGCCGACCCGCCGCAGCGGTTCGAGGCCGGGACCCCCATGGCGGCGCAGGCCGTGGGGCTGGCCGCCGCGTGCGACTACCTCAGCGCGGTGGGTATGGACAAGGTGCAGGCCCACGAGCACGCCCTCACCGAGTACGCGCTCAAGCGGGTCGCCGAGGTGCCGGGCGTGCGCATCATCGGCCCGGCCGACGCCGTCGACCGCGGCGGCGCGATCGCGTTCACGGTCGAGGACATCCACCCGCACGACGTGGGCCAGGTCCTCGACGACCTCGGCGTCGAGGTGCGTGTGGGCCACCACTGCGCGTGGCCCCTGCACCGCTGCTACGAGACCGTGGCCACCACGCGGGCGTCGTTCTACCTGTACAACACGTTCGCCGAAGTCGACGCCCTGGCCGAGGGAATCCGGGCCGCGCAGCGGTTCTTCGGCACCGCGGCTGCACGCTAGGAGGGGGGACAGGCCGCTACTATGCAGCTCGACTCCATGTACCAGGAGATCATCCTGGACCACTACCGCAACCCGCACAACAAGGGGCTGCGTGAGCCGCACGACGGCGAGGCCCACCACATCAACCCCACCTGCGGCGACGAGATCACCCTGCGCGTCCGGCTCACGCCGGCCGCCGAGGGGGGCGGCCTCGACGGCGGGGCGACGGTCAGCGACGTGTCCTACGACAGCATGGGCTGCTCGATCAGCCAGGCCAGCGCGTCGGTGCTGACCGACCTGCTGATCGGGCGCAGCGTCGACGACGGCATGCGCATGCTCGACGAGTTCACCGAGCTCATGCACTCCAAGGGCCAGGCCGAGCCCGACGAGGACGTGCTGGAGGACGCGGTGGCCTTCGCCGGCGTCTCGAAATACCCTGCCCGTATCAAGTGCGCCCTGCTCGCCTGGATGGCGTGGAAGGACGCGACCGCCCAGACCCTGGAAACGGAGAAGGAGGGCGCCTCATGACCGAACAGGACTCCACCGCGACCGTACCGGAGCCCGCCGGCGGCGAGGCGCTGGCCGAGGAGATCGGCGAAGCGCTGAAGGACGTCATCGACCCCGAGCTCGGGGTCAACGTCGTCGATCTCGGCCTGCTCTACGGGGTCAACGTCGACGGGGACGTCATCACCCTGGACATGACGCTCACCAGCGCCGCCTGCCCGCTGACCGACGTCATCGAGGACCAGGCGAACACCGCGCTGGACGAGTTCGAGCGCGAGGTCAAGATCAACTGGGTCTGGATGCCGCCGTGGGGCCCGGACAAGATCACCGACGACGGCCGCGACCAGCTGCGCATGCTCGGCTTCAACGTCTGAAAACCGTGCGCCGCAGGCGCGATCCCCGGCGTTTGCACGGGCCCCGCCGAAGCATCGGCGGGGCCCGTCGTCAGCGCCGGAGCGGTCAGCCCTGCCGCGGTGCGGGGGCGACGATCTCGACCAGGTGGTCGAAGGGGGCGAAGCCGACGGTGTTCGCAGTCATGACCGCTGCGCCGTGCCTGTGGGCTCAATGCGCCGGGATGAGGCCTGGGCCGAGCTCGTGGGCGATGTCGGTGTCACCGCGTTCGGTCAGGCTGTCCAGCAGGGCCTGCGGCTCCGCGGCGCGGTCGTCGGAGCCGTCCTCGCTGATGCGCCGCGCGATGATCTTGAGGGCCTCCTCGGTGGCGGCGGGTGCGGTGTAGCCGATCAGGTGCAGCGCGCGGCTGGTCGGGCCGTGCGAGCTCATGTCGGCGGCCGGCAGGCGGCGCGCGTCCAGCCGGTCGCCGTTGACGGTGATGAAGACCCGGTCGCCGGGCTGCGCCGAGAGGCGGCGCAGCAGCGGACGCAGCGAGTCGAACGCCGGCTGGTCGCGCCAGACCAGCACCAGCAGGTCGGCGCCGGGCGCTGTCAGGCACAGCAGGCGGCCCGGCTGCAGGCCCAGATGCGTCGCATAGCCCGGCGGAACGGTGACCGGTGCGCCGTGCAGGTGGTCGGCGGAGACGTCCACCCGGTGCCACCACCGGCCGTCGGGCGCGCGGAAGCAGCGGGCCGAGTCGGCCACCCGCGGCGGCTGCGGCGCGCTCGGCCGGGGATGCTCGGCGTGGTCCTGCAGCGGCGCCTCGGCGCCGGGGCGCCGCCGGATGGGCAGCCCGTTGGCGGTGGTGGTGCCTTCGGCCTCGGCGTCGGGGTCGGGCGGGGTGCTGCCGTAGGCGGGGCCGGGGGGCGCGTTCTCGACCGGGATCGAGGGGTCGACCATGACGTGGCCCTCGCGGATGGTCACGCCCGGTGTGCTCAGCAGCCACGCGCGCACGGCCTGCTGGCGGATGCCGATCCGGGCCAGCCGGATCGCGGCGTCGGAGGTGCTGGGCGCGTCGCCCAGCATCTCGCGGGTCTGCCAGCGCATCCGGTGCGGGTCGTCGGCCACCAGCCAGCCGTTGTGCAGCCGGCGGTCGGTGAAGAGGGTGATGACCACCCGCCACAGCGGCGTGCCCAGCGCCGGGACCTCGACCGGGTGGTCGGGATGGGCGGTGATGAGGTGGTCGACGGTGGCGGCGGCGCCCAGGTGGTCGGAGAGCTCGCGCATGTGCTTGGTCAGCGGGCCGCCCGCAGGCGAGCCCAGCCACTGCAGCAGCCGCTCCTCGACGGTGCGCTGGGCGTTGCGGATGTCGCGCAGGTCCACGCCGAGCTGGTCGGTCAGCAGCCGGATGCTGACGGGCTCCGAGGCGAACAGCCGCTCGGCGGCGACGGTGCGCTCGACGTCGGTCCAGTTGCGGAAGAAGTCCTCGAGCAGGTCCACCAGGGGGTGGCGGCCGAGCTCGGGGGCGGGCGCGGGCGCGGGCTCCGCGGTGTCCTGCTGCGGGACCCGGCTGAAGGCGGGGCGACGCAGCGTGCGGTCGGGTCCCAGCAGCGAGCTGCGCACCGGCCCCGCGGAGGCCTCGGCCGCTGCGGACCCGGCGGCGGACTCGTATGCGGCGCCGGCGCCCGCCCGCGACCGCGTCTCCTCGTCGCGCTGGGCCCGCAGCGCGCGCAGCGTCCGGATCGCCCGGGTGGCGGGGCTCTGCGTTCTCGGCGCCTCATCGGGCTCGGCGGGCGCCTCGGCCGGTCCGGCGCCGGTGGCGGCGGTGAGGTAGGCCAGGGCGCTGTGCACGTGGTCGGGCGCCGAGTCGGGCATCCAGTTGGCCAGGGTGCGGACGGCCTCGACCATCAGCCCGGGGGAGGGCGAGGCGGCGCGGCCCTGCTCGCCGGCCAGGGGCTCGACCGCGCGCCAGGTGGCGGTGCCGACGAGGTCCAGCGGACCGCAGCTTTCGGGCAGCCCCCAGGAGCCGATGGCGGCCGGGCTGGCCGAGACCAGCCGCTCCCAGCTGCCGGCGGTGGCCAGCAGGGCGCCCCGCACGGGCTCGGCCACGTCGTCGATGTCCACGTCGGCGGCGCGCAGGCACGGCAGGAACTCGCCCAGCGGGAGGTGGCTCCACTGCTCGGCGGCCAGGCGCGCGAGGGAGTGCGACAGCCAGGTGGTTCCGGCGATGTCCAGGACGCGGGGCAGCGGCAGTGAGTTCCACCAGCCCTCGATCAGCCGGGCGTGCCACAGCACCGGCCCCACCATCGCGGGATCGCTCCACCGCAGGGCGGGAACGAGGTCGGTGAGGCAGATCGGGGAGACGGCGTTCATCTGCTGAAGACCTCGACCTCCGCGCGTCCGGCCCGCGGCGGGAAGCCGGAACCGGTTCCCCGCGGGCAAATACGTTCCTGGACCACAGTACGTCCACTCGACCGGCGCCCGGTGCCCGGCCGCCGGAGGCGCGGTCGGTGCCCGACAGGTCGAAGCGGCGCACCCTCGGGTGATCGTACGTGCGCGTGCTGCGGTTGAACAGTGCCGGGGCGGATCGGATCCGAGCAGGTGGCGGCGGGTCTGACGGCCTGACCCCGGGATGCTGTCCCGCTTGGTGGAATGCCGGTTTCGATGGGGATGCGCGGTATTGTGACGTAGGTTACGTGCGCGGGGCCTTCTCGGCGCGAAAAGCACTCCTGGGCGCCGTCGCGCCGGTGTGGTACGGCTGCACCCCGCTCTGCGGCGGAGGCGCGCCCCCGCCGCAGAGCGGCCGCGGTCACGTGGCCAGCGCCGCGACGGTGTCGGGATAGATCGGGACGCTGGCCGGGTTGCCGGGGTTCAGCGCCAAGCCGACGCCGTCGGGCATCGCCTCGGCGAGGTCGCGCGCGGCCAGCACCGTGTAGGGCAGTTCGGCGCTGCGCAGCCCCAGTTGCTCCTCGGAGGTGAACGCCGGGATGAACGGCGCGCCTTCGAGCTCCAGGGTCGGCAGCGCCACCGAGCCGTCGTCCTGGGTGCCCGAGCCCTGCGGCAGCGGGACCCACACCTGCCCTTCGCGCAGCGCGGAGATGAAGGCGCTCACGGGAGCCGGATCGGGCGACTCGGCGCCGGACTGGGCCAGCGCGTCCTGCAGCGCCTGCTCGACGTCGTTGGCGGGGAAGGCCTCGGCCTGCTCGCCGGACTCGCTGTTCTCCGGAATGGCGTCGCTGTTGCTCATGCGGGTGCAACGGCTCCTTGCGTAGTCGCGTGCGTAACCCTCCGGCCGCCGTTCGGCCGGCTGCCGAGGCGACGCACCTGACGCCCGGAGATCGGACCTGGTGCAGGCGTGTCGGCGGTAGTCGGAGGTATGCTTGTCGGGCAGGCCCTACCCTTGCCTCTCCCTGTTGACACATCCTCGTCCGTGTCGTGTGTGAGAGACGCACCCCGTTGTCGAGCTCCCCGCGCGTCGCCGTGGGCCCTTGCGACGGTGCCCGTGGCCGAGCTGCATGATTGGTTGATGTGACTGACCTGGAGACGAATCCCCCGGAGGGCGATCAGGAGCAGCCGCCCGCAGCCATCCGCTCCTACGTGGCCATCGGCGACAGCCTGACCGAAGGCCTCGACGACCTCGCGTCCGACGGGCGGTACCGCGGGTTCGCCGACCGCCTCGCCGAGCACCTGAGCGCCTTGGCACCGGGCTTCCGCTACGCCAATCTTGCCGTTCGCGGGCGCCGCATGCGCCACATCTTCGGCGAGCAGCTCGAACAGACCCTGAGTTTCGGGCCGGATCTGGTCACTGTGCACGCCGGAGGCAACGACGTGCTGCGGCCCAACACCGACCTCGACGCCCTCGCCGCCGAGTTCGAGACCGGCGTCCGGCGGCTGCGCGACGCCGGAATCCGCGTGGTCATCCTCTCCGGGCACGACACCGGATGGATCCCCGTCCTGCGCGTGTACCGCGGCAGGATCGCGGTGTTCAGCATGCACCTGCGCGCCGTCGCCGAGCGCACCGCCAGCGACATCGTCGACCTGTGGTCGATGGGTGCGCTGAACGACCCCCGCGCCTGGAGCGTGGACCGGCTGCACTTCAACGCCGAGGGCCACCGGATCGTCGCCGCCCGCATCGCCGAGCTGCTCGACGCGCCGATGGGCCCGCGCGAGACCTGGATGCGCCCGTGGGAGACCCCGCCCGAGCGGCTGCCGCGCATCCTGCGCCGCCGCGAGAACTGGCGCTGGGCCCGCCAGCACCTCGTGCCGTGGCTGAGCCGCCGCGCCCTGGGCCGCTCCTCGGGCGACGGCCGCGACCCCAAGCGCCCCCAGCTTATCGAGCTGTCGACCGCCCCGGGCCCGGCCGAGCCCAACGGGGTCGGGCCGACGGCGGCGGAGCGCGACCGCGGTGCGCCCGCCGACGGGGGAGCCGCCGGCTACGAGCCCGCGAACGGCCGCGCCGTGCGGCAGGCGCGCAGCCGCGGGCACCGGAGCGGACGCGGCTGACCCGGGACTCCGGACCGATCCGCCCGGCCCGAGCGGCACAACCGGAACCGGCGGGATCCGCGGGCCCCCTCGCCCGGGCGCGGCCCGACCCGCCCGATCACTCGGCCTCGCCGGCCAGGCTCTGGATCAGGTCGCCGACGTGCACGATCCCCGTGCACTGGCCGAACTCGTTGACGGTGACGAGGTCGTCGTAGACGCGCTCGCGCTCGTGGCCGGCCGCCCGCAGCGCCGCCATCGCCCGGACGTTGCGGGGCACCGTCCGCGGCGTGTCGGCCAGCCGGCTCGCCGGCCGCTTCGCGTGCAGCGCGTGGCCGTAGGGCCCGGTGACCGCGAGCAGGAACCGCGCGCGGTCGATGTGCGCGATCGGGCGGTCGCGGTGGTCGATCAGCACGACGCTGTTCAGCGCGGTGTCGGCGCTGAACGCGTCCAGCACCTCTTCGGCCGTGGCATCGGTGTTCATGGCCACCGGCGGCCGCATGAACTCGGCGACCGGAGGCCCGGAGTCGTGGCGCTCCTGGGCGGCCTCGACCGGGGCCGCCGGCACCGAGCCGACGCGCTCGCCGGGCAGCCAGTCGTCGTCGGCGAACAGCGGCCCCTGGGCGAGCCGCACGCCGGCCTCCCGCAACCGGCTCACCTGCTCGTCGGAGGTGACCCCGGAGGCCATCGGGAAGACGCCGCCGCCGTGCCCGATGCGCACCAGGCCGTCGACGAGGGCGCCCATGCGCTGGTCGCCGGGCAGCCCGCCCACGATTCCCGGATCGATGCGCAGCAGGAACGGGCTGGTCTCCAGCAGCAGGTCCGGCGGCACGGCGGCGGTGCCCAGACCGCAGCGGAATCCCTGCTCCCGCAGTCGGGCGAGCCCGCGCACCAGCGGCTCGCGGGGGACCCGGGGCAGGTCGGGACCGAGCATGACGGTGACGTCGCGCGGGCGCCGCCCGCTCCGGCGCAGCGTGTCCTCGAACAGATGGAACACCTCGGGCTCGGCGGTCACGGCCTGCGCGGGCAAGGGGACGACGAGCGGGAGCAGTAACTCGCGGGCGGTCGCGCTGCGCACGAGACGGGAGAGCCGCTCGGCCGCCGAGGCGGGGTCGCCGGGCCACTCGCTCCGCGACCTGCCGTCCGCCGCGCGGATGTCGGCGTCCACGGCGAGCACCGCTCCGGAGTCGAGATCGACGACGGGCCGGTAGACCGGGACCTCGCCCGAGCCGCCGTCTGCGGCGTCGCTTCGGTGGTCTCCGGGACCGGGATGCATATCGCTCAACGCCGGGGACTGAAGGGACACACGGCAATCATCGCGGAGGGGGCGCGTGTTGTCAGCGGCCCGGGACACGAGTTCAAGCGCCATTCCCCGCAGGGAGGCGGGGCGTTCATGTTCTCCGTCGGGCCGCGGCCGCCCCCGGGAAGGCGGAAGGGCGGACGGGTCCCGCCCGTCCGCCCGCGGTGCGGGGAGGTCCGGCAACGGGATGTCGCCGTGCGTGCCCCGCGCGGCGGCGGCGCATCCGCCGCCGGCCCCGCCGGCGCGCACTCCGGCCGGGACGTATCCGAGCGAACCGGGCGGCCCTCCCGTCCGGCGCGGACTCCCGGCGGCCGCCCGGCCGCGGCACCGCGCCGGGGGGAGCGGTGCCGCGGTGGTCGCGGCCGAGGGAGGGTGCCGGGCCGTGTTCGAGGGGCCGCTGTCCTCCTGCGGGGCGCACCCCGGTGCGCCGCCCGCTGCAGACGAAGCCGTCGTGGCGCCCTAAGCGCGGCGGAAGGCGACGGCGACGTTGTGGCCGCCGAAGCCGAAGGACTCGTTGAGGGCGGCGACAGCCTCGGCGGGCATGTCGCGCGACTTGTCGCGCACGATGTCCACCCGCACCTCGGGGTCGAGCTCCTCGATGTTGATCGTCGGCGGGATGCGCCCCTCGTACAGCGCCAGGATCGTGGCGATGGACTCCACCGCGCCGGCGCCGCCGAGCAGGTGCCCGGTCATGGACTTCGTGGAGGTCACCGCCACGCGGTCCGCCGCCGCGTCCCCCAGGGCGGCGCGGATGGCGACGCTCTCGCCGACGTCGCCCGCCGGAGTGGAGGTGGCGTGTGCGTTGACGTGGGCGATGTCGGAGGGGGCCAGGTCGGCGTCCTCCAGCACGGCGCGGATGGCCTGGGCCTGGCCCCGGCCCTCGGGGTCGGGCAGCACGATGTCGTGGGCGTCGTTGGTGTAGCCCGCGCCGGCGGCGACGGCGTAGACCCGCGCACCGCGCGCGGCGGCGTGCTCGGCCGACTCCAGGACCACGATGCCGGCGCCCTCGCCCATGACGAAGCCGTCGCGCTGGGTGTCCCAGGGGCGCGACGCGCCCTGCGGGTCGTCGTTGCGGGTGGACAGCGCGCGCATCGACGCGAACGAGGCCATGTTCAGCGGGTGGATGGCGGCCTCGACGCCGCCGGCGATCACCACGTCGGCGCGGCCGCTGCGGATCATGTTGATGGCGTCGGCCACGGCCTCGGCGCTGGAGGCGCACGCGCTCACCGGTGCGTGCGCACCGGCGCGGGCCGAGTACTCCAGCGACACGGCGGCGGCGGGGCCGTTGGGCATCAGCATGGGGACGGTGAACGGGGAGACGCGCTTCCAGCCGCGCTCGCGGAAGGTGTCGTACTGCTCCAGGATCGTCAGGATGCCGCCGATCCCGCTGGAGACCACGGCGCCCAGGCGGGACGGGTCGACATCGGGGGAGTCGGAGTCCTCCCAGGCCTCCTGAGCCGCGATCAGCGCCAGTTGCTGGGTGCGGTCCAGCCGCCGCAGGCGCTGCCGGGGGAGCACCTCCGAGGGCTCCGTGGCGATTCGGCCGGCGAAGTGCACCGGCAGGTCCTGGACCCAGTCCTCCTGGAGCGTGTCGATACCGGACCGGCCTTCGAGAAGTGCGGACCAGGTGCTGGCGACATCACCTCCCAGCGGGGTTGTGGCGCCGAGTCCCGTCACGACGACTTCGGTGGTGTTCATCGCTCCCAATCGCCCTTCACATCGGGTGGTCGATCTCCCGGCCGGTACCCGGACGGGCTGGCAGGGGGCCCGGCCCGCCGGCCGGCTGCGCGGCCGGCGGGCACGGTGCGCTACTTCTGGATGAAGTTGATGACGTCCTGGACGGTCTTGAGGTCCTTGAGCTGGTCGTCGGGGATCTCGACGCCGAACTTGTCCTGCGCGGCGACGGCGATCTCCACCATCGACAGGGAGTCGATGTCCAGGTCGTCGACGAAGCTCTTCTCCGGGGTGACCTCGCTCGCCGAGACACCTGCGATCTCGTCGATGATCTCGCCGAGGCCGTCGAGGATCTCCTGCTCGGTGTGAGCCATGTCGGGGTTCTCCTTAGTGAACTGCGTGTCGGTCGATACGTGCCGCGGCGCCCGGCCCCGGAGAGGGCCGCGCCCGCGGATGTCTAGGGAATCTCCAGCACCTGGGCCGAGTAGGTCAGGCCCGCGCCGAATCCCATGGTGAGCACGAGGCTCCCCGAAGGCAGCTCGCCGCGTCCGGACATGCGCGCAAGCGCAAGCGGAACCGAAGCCGACGAGGTGTTGCCCGCCGTGACGATATCGCGGGCGATGATCGCCTGGGGCGCTCCCAGCTTGCGCGCGATCGCCTCGACGATGCGCAGGTTCGCCTGGTGGGGCACGAAAGCGGTCAACTGCTCGGGCTCGACGCCCGCGCGGCGCAGCGCCTCCGCGGCGACCGCGTTGAGTTCGGTGGTCGCCCACCGGAAGACCGCCTGGCCCTCCTGGTGGAGGTACTTGTCGTCGCGCAGGTAGATCTTGTCGGCGCGGTCGCCCGAACTGCCCCAGACCACCGGGCCGATGCCGGGGGTCTCGGCGGCGCTCACGACGGCGGCGCCGGCGCCGTCGGCGAAGATCACACAGGTGGAGCGGTCTTCCCAGTCGAGCCAGTCCGACAGCTTCTCCGAGCCGATGACCAGCACGTTGCGCGCCGACCCCGCGCGCACGGAGTCCGCGGCCAACCCGAGGCCGTAGCAGAACCCGGCGCAGGCGGCGTTGACATCGAAGGCCCCCGGCGCCTCGATGCCCAGGCGGGCCGAGACGCGTGCGGCCGCATTCGGGATCTGGTCGACCAGAGTGCAGGTGGCGACGATGACCAGGTCGATGTCGGCGGGCGCGAGGCCGCTCGCCGCCAGCGCCTTGCCGCCGGCGGCCGCGCCCATCGACACGACGCTGTCGTCGGGGCCGGCGATGCGCCGCTCCTTGATGCCGACGCGGCTCTGGATCCACTCGTCGCTGGTCTCGACCCGCTTGGCGAGGTCGTCGTTGGTGACGACGTTCGCCGGCTGGTACTCGCCCAGCGCGAGGACGCGCGCTCCCGCCGCCGCGGGGAGGAGGTTCATCAGGGGCGGCCTTCCTGTCGGGTTGCGGTGCTCTGGCTGTGTTCGCGGACGAGCTCGCGGGCGCGTTCGAGGTCGTCGGGGGTCTTGACGGCCAGCCGCTCGACACCGGGCAGCCCGCGCTTGGCCAGCCCGGTGAGGGTGCCGGCGGGCGGAAGCTCGATGAGGGCGGTGGCGCCCAGCCCGGCCAGCGTCTCGGTGCAGGAGTCCCAGCGCACCGGCGCGCTGATCTGCTGGACGAGGCGGTCGAGGTACTCGCCGCCGGTGGCGACCACCGCGCCGTCGCGGTTGGACAGCAGCCGGGTGCGGGGGTCGGCGGGCTCGACGGACTTGGCCAGCCGCTCCACGCGCTCCGCGGCGGGGGCCATGTGGTGGGTGTGGAAGGCCCCGGCCACCGACAGGGAGCGCAGCCGGGCGCGCGGCGGAGGGTCCTCCGCCAGCGCGGCGAGCTGCTCGGTGGTCCCGGCCGCCACGATCTGGCCGGAGCCGTTGTCGTTGGCGGGGGTGAGTCCGTGGGACTCCAGTGCGGCCAGCACCTCGTCGCGGTCGCCGCCGAGCACCGCGGTCATGCCGGTCTCGGTCCGGGCGGCGGCCTCGGCCATGCCCCGGCCGCGTTCGGCCACCAGGGCCAGTGCGTCCTCGGGGCGCAGCACGCCGGCCAGGCCCGCGGCGGTCAGCTCGCCGACGCTGTGGCCGGCGACGGCGTCGATCGAGTCGGGGGCGGAGTCGATCTCGCCGAAGAGCGCGGCGGCGGCGGCGAAGCCCGCGCCGACCAGCAGCGGCTGGGCGACCGCCGTGTCGCGGATCTCCTCGGCGTCGGCGGTGGTCCCGTAGCGCTTCAGGTCCAGGCCGACGGCCTCGGACCACCGTTCGAGGAGTTCGGCCGTTCCGGGCAGTTCGAGCCAGGGGGCGAGGAATCCGGGCACCTGGGCGCCCTGGCCGGGAGCAGCGATGACAAGCACGTCACCAACACTGCCCTGTGGGACCCCACCGAACGGATGCGGACCGAGACGAAAAAACGGGGTCCGGGTTTGTCGCCGTTCTACAACCGCGGGCGCAGGAGAACGCGAAAAGCGGTACCGGTCACACTGGCGGCCGTGATCTCCGGCCGCAACGGGGCTCGCGGCACCGGCCGACCGCCGCCGTGTCGTGCGCGCACCCCCGTCGATGCCACTCTAGGAGCGTGAGCACGGATTCCACCGATCGAGCGGACGAGCAGGCGCCGGGCGACGACGACGCCGTCCGCGCCGCAACCGTCCAGCGGCTGGAGCGCGCGATGGGCACGCTGGGCACCGCCGCGGTCGCGCGCATGGAGAGCCGGCTGTCCTGGTTCCGGCGGATGTCGGCCGAGGACCGCTCGTGGGTGGGGCTGGTCGCCCAGTCGGGTGTGGCCGCCTTCGTCGAGTGGTTCAAGAACCCGGCGCGCGGCAAGCCCGCCATCACCGTCGAGGTGTTCGGCACCGCACCCCGCGAGCTGACGCGCTCGGTCACCCTCCAGCAGACGGTCGACATGATCCGCGTCGTGATCGACGTGGTGGAGAACCAGGTCGACGAGCTGGCGGCGCCCGGGGGTGAGCAGCAGCTGCGCGAGGCGGTGCTGCACTACACGCGCGAGGTCGCCTTCAGCTCCGCCAAGGTCTACGCACGCGCCGCCGAGGCGCGCGGAGCCTGGGACGCCCGGCTTGAGGCGCTGGTGGTCGACGCGCTGCTGCACGGCGACCGCGAGGAGGGGCTGGAGACCTGGGGCGCGGCGCTGGGCTGGTCGCGCACCCCGGTGCTGGCGCTCGCGGGCAGCCTGGGCGAAGCCGACTCGGAGAGCACACTGGAGGACCTGCGGTCGGCGGCCCGCCGGGCCGGGCACGACGTCCTGGCGGGTGTGCAGGGCGAACGCGTCATCGCCGTCATCGGCATCAGCGAGAAGCTCGGCGGCGACTCGGCGGTGCTCGCCGCGGCCGAGCCGCTGGCGGGGCTGTTCGGACCCGGCCCCGTGGTGGTCGGGCCGGCGGTCGGCGACCTGCGCGTGGCCAACCACTCGGTGCGCGCGGCGGTCAACGGGCTGCGCGCCGCCGTGGCCTGGCCGGACGCCCCCCGGCCCGTGCGCGCCGAGGACCTGCTGCCCGAGCGCGCCCTGGAGGGCGACACCGCCGCACGCCGGCAGCTGGTGGAGGAGGTCTACCGGCCGCTGCGCAACGCGGGCTCGCCGCTGCTGGACACCCTGTCGGTCTACCTGGAGCACGCCTCGTCGCTGGAGTCGACGGCGCGGATGCTGTTCGTGCACCCCAACACGGTGCGCTACCGGCTGAGCCGCATCGCCGAGCTGACCGGCCACGTGCCCGCAGACGGGCGGGGGTCGTTCGTGCTGCGCATCGCCATCACCCTGGGCCGGATCTCCGAACGGGAGCCGTAGCCGCGCCCGCGCCCGCCGCCCGCCGTCCCGGACACGGCGAAGGGCGGCCGAGAAGCCGTAGGCGCCATGGCCCCGTCGACGGCCCGTCCTTCCCGTCGCGTCCTGCACCCGCGCGTTCACCGCCGGTCGCACCGACGAGCCGGCGGTGATTAGGAGGACGGCGGGCTTCTCGTCCCGCTGCGGGCCGAGATGCGGACGGGCGACCGGCACGTCTGCACCGTCGGCGGCACACTGCCGGTCGTCGACCGGGCCGTCGGCGGCGCCGGGGGAGACGGCACGACGGCACTCCCGTCGTCCGGTGCGCATCGATAGCAGCGGCGCCGGCGGCCGCCGGCGCTCCGTGGTGGACCACCCCTCCGGCACCGCGGCGACGGCCACAGGCGTGGCGTAGGCGTTTCGGGCGGTGTGCCCGGACGATTCCGCATCGTTTCGGATATCGGAGATTGATCCACCGCATCTCGGGCAGGAATCGGGGCGATCGTCGTTACAGAGGGACGTTCTTCCCGACCGACCTCGTCATCGCCGTAGAACCGCTTTCAGCCGCCGGCCGGACGCCGGCCCGCGGGCGTGCTCCCGCGGCCCTTCCCCCGCGTCCTGAACGGGGGAGTTCCCGCACCATTCGGGAGCTCGACCCCCGAAAAACGGATAGTGTAACCGGCGGGTGGTTGGCGATGATCCGTCCAGGGTCGAGGCGGCCTGCCCCGGCTTCGGGGCGGGGGGTGGCGGGTCGCGGCCGGGAGACCGTTACAACGCGGCGTCTCGGACCGGAACGACAGCGGTTAGCGCCACACAGGCCGTGACGCGCGGCGTCTCCGGAACCGGGGCTGCGAGTGACGGGTGTCCCACTCGCACAGCGCAGCACGAGTTTGGGGGTGGCACAGCAGTGATCATCGGTCGCGTCGGGAAGAAGCTGAGCAAGGTGGCGGCGGCACTGAGACGTCCGACCGAGTCAGGCCAGATGCTGCGCCAGGTACTGTTCTTCATCCCCGCGCCGCTGCCCGTCCTCGGCATCGTCGCACTCCTGGTGGGCGGCAGCCTCTCGGCGCCCGGCTGGACCATTCTGCTCGCCGGCTCCGTCGGCGTGGCGTCCCTGCTGCTGGCCCTGATGGTCCAGCCGACCCCGCTGCCCGAAGGGCTCTCGGCCGAGGCGTCGGTGCGCCGGTCGATGCACCGCTTCCGCCAGATCACCAACCTGCGCATCGGCCTGGCGCTCACTCCGGTGGCGGTGGGCGCCGCGGCCGCTGTCGTGGGCGGCGGCCTGTTCCCGCTGTTCGCCGCGCTCGCGCTGGCGTGGCCGCAGCTCCTGCTGGCGTCGCCGACCTTCTTCACCATCACCCGTGCGCGCCGCGCCATGGAGGCCTGGGGCACCCGGGCCTACCTGTGGGCCGCGCTGGCGCAGCCGGCCCCGGTCGAATGGCCGCTCGCCACGCCGCTGGCCGCGCGCTACCGCGAATGGCAGCGGCAGCGCGAAGGCGGCCGGGCACCGGCGGGCACCGGGACCGAGAGCGCCGAGACCGCGGCCGAGACCGGGCACGCGGAGCAGGAGGCGCCCTCCGCGGGAGCGGAACCCGAGCACTCGGAGGCGGCCGGCGAGCAGCGGCCCGCCGAGTCGGGCGACATCGTTCCCGGTTTCCCCGGATCCGGCGCCGCGACCGGCCCGCGGCCGGTGCCGCGCCAGCCGCGGCCCCCTCGGCGCAAGAGCCAGCCCCAGCGCCCGGGCGGCAGCCGCCCCAAGGCCAAGAACTGAGGCTTCGGCCCCTCGCCGAGGCTTCGTGACGACCGCACCCGGCGCCGCGCGCCGACGGACCCGCCCGTCAGGGCGGTGTGCCGCCGGCGCGCGGCGCTTTCGTGTGCACGGGTGCCGGGGCGTGCGCGCGCTGTGCCCCGCGGCCGGGGCGGCGTTCAGACGCGCGGTGGAGCGGTGAAGGCGCGCACGAGCTGGTTCTCGGCGATGTCGAAGTAGCCCGCGAGCTCCTCGGCGGCGGTGTCGAACGAGCCCGCGGCCAGCAGCTCGTAGATCGCGCGGTTGCGGTCCAGGTAGGGGGCGTAGAAGTCGCGCGGCGCCGCCATCACGTGGAAGGCCAGGCGCAGTTCGGCGAGCAGCTGGCGCATCGTCTCGTCCACGCGCGGGCTGCCCAGCAGGCCGCCGATCGCGCGGTGGTAGGCCATGTTCGCGGTGCCGATGCCCTCCCAGTCGCCCTGCGCGCGCGCCCCCTCGCCCTGCTCGACCGCGGCGCCCACGGTGCCGACCGCCTCGGCGGGTGCCTGCGGACCCGAGCGGACGGCCGCCAGCTCCAGTGCCCGGCGCATCCGGAACATGTCGACCACGTCCTCGGCGCCGGGCTTGGCGACGAACACGCCGCGGTTGAACTCGTGGACGAGCAGCCGTTCGTGGCCCAGCAGCCGGAACGCCTCGCGCAGGGTGTTGCGCGAGACCCGGAACTTGCGGCCCAGACGCTCCTCCGACAGCCGCGCGCCCGGCGCCAGGGCGCCGTTGATGATGTGGCCGCGCAGCAGGTCGGCGACGCGCTCGGCGGTACTGGAGCGCTCCAGATCGTCCCCGGCGTCGGGAAGATCGTCGATCCAGTCGCCGGTGGCGGTCACGCGCGCTCCCTCTCCTACTGCGTCGGGTCCCGGCTTCATTCTCCCCGATGGGCGCGAGCGCCCGCACACCCGCCCGCACGCCCGCCGCCGCGAGCGGAGCGGCAGCGGGGGAATGCATGCGTTACACGCCGTGACCCGGCCGGAAACCTGGCAGAAATTGGAGTATTGAAGTATTGTTCAACAATCCCTGTGATGGGCGTCTCACGCAGCGGTGAGCGCCTCACCGCTTCGGCATCCACCCCCCAGGAGGGACCGCATGAGTGAAACCCCCGAGGTCGCCCCCAAACCGCCGCGCACGCGGCGCGTACTGCTGAACAGCGGTCTGCTCGGCGCGATGTTCCTGATGGCCACCAGCGCCATCGGGCCCGGCTTCATCACCCAGACCACCGAGTTCACCGCCCGCCTGGGCGCCGCGTTCGCGTTCGCGATCCTGGTCTCGGTCCTGGTCGACATCGCCGTGCAGCTCAACATCTGGCGTGTCATCGGCGTGGCCGAGACCCGAGCCCAGGACCTGGCCAACAAGGTGCTGCCGGGCGCCGGCTACGTACTGGCCGCGCTCGTGGTCTTCGGCGGCATCGTCTTCAACGTCGGCAACATCGCCGGCACCGCTCTGGGCCTGGACGCCCTGGCCGGCATCGACATGAAGCTCGGGGGCGCGCTCTCGGCCGCCGTCGCCGTCGCGCTGTTCGTGCTGCGCGGTGCGGGAGTGGCCCTGGACCGCATCCTGGTGGCCCTGGGCGTGCTGATGATCGGCCTGACGCTCTACGTCACCTTCGTATCCCAACCCCCGGTCGGCGACGCGCTACGCCATGCGGTGCTGCCCGGCCGGGTCACCGACGACCTGTTCCTGGCCACCGTCACCCTCATCGGCGGCACCGTGGGCGGCTACATCACCTACGCGGGCGCCCACCGCCTCGTCGACAACGGCCTGGGCGGCATCCGCAACGTCGGCGCCGTCACCCAGACCTCCATCGTGGGCATCATCGTCACCGGCGTCATGCGGGTGCTGCTGTTCCTCGCGGTGCTGGGCGTGGTCACCGGCGGCGCGGCCATCCTCGACTCGCCCAACGCGCCGGCCGCCGCCTTCGCCGCCGCCGCGGGCGAGACCGGGCGCCGGCTGTTCGGGCTGATCATGTGGGCCGCGGCGATCAGCTCCGTCATCGGCGCCTCCTATACCTCCGTCTCGTTCATCTCGACGTTCTCGGCCGGGATGGCCCGCAACCGCAACTGGCTCGTCGCCGCGTTCATCGCGCTGTGCACCGTGCTGTTCCTGGGGCTGGGCCAGGCGCCGGCGACCCTGCTCATCCTGGCGGGCGCCCTCAACGGGCTGATCCTGCCGGTGGGACTGGGCATCATGCTCTGGGTGGCCGCGCGCCGCCGGGCGGACCTGCTGCACGGCTACCGCTACCCGGCCTGGCTGCTGGGCCTCGGCGTCCTGGCCTGGCTGGTGACCGTCTACATCGCGGCCAACGCGCTGGGCGGCATCGCCGACCTGTGGCAGTAGGGGCTTCGGGCGCACCGTGCGCCCCGCCGCCGGGCCGCCGACGGATCGGCGGGCCGGCGGGCCGCGGGGGAGCAGGGAAGGCCGGGGGCACCGGGACGGCGGCAGGCAGCGCCGCCGCACGGCAATCGAGAGGAACGGGGACCAGACGATGCGCATCGACCTCAACTCGGACCTGGGAGAGAGCTTCGGCAACTGGCGGCTGGGCGACGACGGCGCGCTGCTGTCCGTCGTCACCAGCGCCAACGTGGCGTGCGGGTTCCACGCCGGAGATCCCACGGTGCTGCGCGAGGCGTGCGCAGGCGCCGCCGAGCGGGGAGTGGCCATCGGCGCCCAGGTCGGCTACCGCGACCTCGCCGGATTCGGCCGCCGGTTCATCGACATGCCGCCGGCCGAGCTGACGAACGACGTGCTCTACCAGATCGGCGCGCTGGAGGCCATGGCGCACGCGGCCGGCGAGCGCGTCCGCTACGTCAAGCCGCACGGCGCGCTCTACAACGCCATCGTGCACCACGAGGACCAGGCGGCGGCGGTCGCCGAGGCGGTCGCGCTCTACGACCCCGGCCTGCCGGTGCTCGGCCTGCCGGGATCGGTGTGGCTGCGCCGCGCCGAGCAGGCCGGGCTGCGCACGGTCCGCGAGGCCTTCGCCGACCGCGCCTACACCCCCGAGGGCACCCTCGTCTCCCGGCGCGCGCCCGGCGCCGTCCTGCACGACGCCGAGGAGATCGCCCGGCGCTGCCTGGACATGGTGCGCGGCGAACCCGTCGCGGCGGTCGACGGGACGCCGGTGCGGATCCAGGCCGAGTCGCTGTGCGTGCACGGCGACAGCCCCGGCGCCGTCGGGATCGCCCGCGCGGTGGCCGAACGGCTGCGCGGCGCGGGCGTCGAGCTCGCACCCTTCACCGGGTCCGCAGCGCCCGCCGGGGACGCGTGATGGGGCCCGCCGCAGGGGAGCCGGCCCGATTCGCCCGGCGGCGCGCGGCCGGACGGGCGCGCGCCGCCGCACGCGCCTGCGGAGAAGGAGCAGCAGCATGCGCGTGCTGAGGTGCGCCGACTCCGGGGTGCTGGTGGAGGTCGCCGACCTCGACGAGGCGCTGGCGCTGCAGGCGGCCCTCGTCGAGGACCCGCCCCGCGGTGTCACCGACATCGTCCCCGCCGCCCGTACGGTGCTGCTGCGGATGCATCCCGACGGCGGCGACGCGGATGCGGTGGCGGAGGCGGTGGGCCGGCTGCGGCCGCGGCGGGGCGAGCGCGCCCGAGCGGGCGAGCTGGAGGTGCCCGTCCAGTACGACGGCGAGGACCTCGCCGACATCGCGGCGCTGACCGGGCTCAGCGAGCGCGACGTGGTCGCCGTCCACACCGGCGCCGAGTGGACCGTGGCCTTCTGCGGCTTCGCACCGGGGTTCGGCTACCTGGTGTGCGACGACACCCGGCTGCACGTGCCGCGCCGCGGCGAGGCGCGCGCCCGCGTGCCGCCCGGCGCCGTCGCGCTGGCAGGGGAGTTCACCGGCATCTACCCGCGTGCGTCGCCGGGCGGGTGGCGGCTCCTGGGCCGCACCGACGTGGTGACCTGGGACCTGGAGCGCGATCCGCCGGCGCTGCTGCGCCCCGGCGTGCGGGTGCGGTTCACCGAGGAGCCGCCTCCGGCGCGCCGCCGGGGCGCCGGTTCGGCCGCCGCGCCGTGTCGGACGGCCGCGCAGAACGGGGAGCAGGGCGCTCAGCAGATCAACGGGCGCAGAAGCGGGCGGAGCGAAGGGGGCGGCCGCGCCGATGCCGGCAGTTGAAGTCGTGCGCACAGGCGCCCTGAGCACCGTGCAGGACAGCGGGCGCCGCGGGCACGCGGCGCTGGGCGTGGGCGGCTCGGGGGCCGCCGACCGGACCTCCTACGCGCTGGCCAACCGGCTGCTGGCCAACCGCGAGGGCGCCGCGGCGCTCGAAGCGACCATGGGCGGCCTGGTGCTGCGGGCGCGCGGTGCCGTGACCGCCGCCGTCACCGGCGCCCCCTGCCCCGTCGAGGTCGACGGCCGCGGAGCGGCCGCCGACACCGTCCTGCACCTGCCCGACGGGGCCGAGCTGCACCTGGGGGCCCCGCCGAGCGGGCTGCGCAGCTACGTCGCGGTGCGCGGGGGATTCGACGTGGCGCCCGTTCTGGGCTCGCGCAGCACCGACACCCTGGCCGGCCTCGGTCCGCCGCCGCCGCAGGAGGGGACGGTGCTTCCGGTCGGCCCCCCGCCGCGCGACCTGCCGGCGGTCGACTGGGTGCCGGCTCGCCCGTTCCCGGAGCGGGAGCTGAGCCTGCGGGTCGTTCCGGGCCCGCGCGACGACTGGTTCGACGACGGCGCCCTGGGCGTCCTGCTCTCCTCGGCCTACGAGGTCACCTCCCGCAGCGACAGGATCGGCGCGCGCCTGTCCGGCCCGGCCCTGTCCCGGCGCGGCGGCGGCGAGCTGCCAAGCGAGGGGATGGTACCGGGGTCGCTGCAGGTGCCCCCGGAGGGGCGCCCCGTGCTGTTCCTGGCCGACCACCCTGTCACGGGCGGCTACCCGGTCATCGCGGTCGTGGTCGCCGCCGACGTCTCCCGCGCGGCCCAGGCCCGACCCGGCACCGCGCTGAGGTTCCACCGGTGAGCGCGCCGGCGCCCCGCACCGGGCCGTCGCCGTGGGCGCGGCCGCCCGGCGTTCGTCGGCCCGCCGTTCGCCGGCCCGGCGGAGGCGTCCGCCCCGCGCCCCTGAGCAGGATACGGAGGTCCTGACATGTCCGATGCCCCAGCCGACCCCGGCGCGCCCCGCGCGGCGCCCGCGCTCCCGGCGCGCCTGGCGCCCGGAGAGGCGCGCGAGCGGTTCCGCGCCGGCCTCCGCGTGCCCACCGCGGGCTACTGCGCCGGCTACGCCCAGGCGAACCTGATCGCCCTGCCGCGGGACCTCGCCCTCGACTTCCTGCTGTTCGCCCAGCGCAATCCCAAGGCGTGCCCGGTGCTGGAGGTCACCGAGCCCGGGGAGGTGTCGGCGCCGGTCTTCGCCGGCGACCTGCGCAGCGACCTGCCGGCCTACCGGGTCTACGAGCACGGCCGCCTGGTCGCCGAGACGGCCGACGCGACCGCCTACTGGCGTCCGGACCTCGTCGCGTTCCTGATCGGGTGCAGCTTCACGTTCGAGGCGCCGATGCTGGAGGCGGGCATCCCCCTGCGCCACATCGAGACCGGGCGCAACGTCGCGATGTACACCACCGACCGCCCGTGCCGCTCCGCCGGGCGGCTGGCGGGGCCGCTGGTGGTGTCGATGCGGCCGATTCCGGCAGAGCGGGTCGCCGACGCCGTGCGCATCACCGCGCGGTACCCGTCGGTGCACGGTGCGCCGGTGCACGTGGGCGATCCCGCGGGGCTGGGCGTGGCCGACCTGGACGCCCCCGATTTCGGCGATCCGGTGGAGGTCCGCCCCGGCGAGGTCCCGGTGTTCTGGGCGTGCGGGGTCACGCCGCAGGCGGCGGTGGCGGCCTCGGCGCCGGAGTTCGCCATCGCCCACGCTCCCGGGCACATGGCGATCACCGACGCCCGCGACCACGACTACCGGGTGCCCTGACGGCCCGGGGCGCCGGCGGCCGCGCGGACCGGCGCGGTCGGGCCCCGCGGGCGTCAGGGCGTGAGTACGTGGTGCGCCAGTTCGCGCACGTCGGGACGCGGGGACTCGTTGGGGGTGAGCCGCTTGACGGTGCGCCTGGCCACCGGCGAGTGCGACCACACCACCTCGGCGCTGCGGCCGTCCAGCACCAGGGCGGCCAGGGAGTTGTCGTACCAGGGGCCGCCCTCGATGCGCCAGTGCAGCGGGGATCGGGGCACTCCCGCGGCGCGGGCCATCAGCGAGCCGATCGCGGCGACGATTCCGCGGACGCTCAGCCAGGTCATCTCGCGCAGCGCCGCCGGCATCCGGTTGCACGTGGGCGAGCACACGAGCTGGGCGATGCGGGTGCCGCCGCCGGCCGGATCGGCGGCCGCGCCGGCGGCCCGGGCGCGCGCCAGGTAGGAGAAGTGCACGTCGCCGCCGAGGAACAGCACGCTGGCGGGCGGCGCGCCGCGCTCGCCCGCGGCCACCCGCAGCACGGTGTCGGCGACCGACCGGAACGAGGACTGGAAGGCCGCCCAGTGCTCCAGGTCGATCTCCTGGCGCACCTTCTCGGCGGGACGGCGCATGGCTTGGCCCCAGGCGCCGGCGCACACGGCCTCGTTCCAGGATTCGAGGTGGTGGACGCCCGCCGGCAGCAGGAACGGCAGGGTGCTGGCGACGACGAGGTGGTCCACGTCGCCGGTGAGCTGCTCGTCCAGCCACGCGGCGCCGACGGGGTCGAGCATGCTGCGCCGGGTGTCGTCGTCGACGACGCGGCCGCACCGGGTGTCGACCATCAGCAGGCGGTCGCGGCCGATGTCGAAGCGGAAGCTCCACCGGTAGCTGTCGGCTTCCTGGTGGGACCGCCAGGCGAAGGCGTCGACGACGGGGGCCGCGTCGGAGGTCCCGGCGGCGGCCTTCTCCGCGGGCCCGGGGGCGTCGGCGGCGGCCGGGGCGTCCCCCTCCGCGGCGGGGAAGGGGGCACCGGCCGGTTGCGCGGGACCGCCGCCGGAGGCCGGGGCCTCGCGGCGGAGGGCGCCGGTGCCCTCGGCGTCGGCGTCCGCGGCGGCGCCGTGCGCGGCCGTACCGGCGGGAGCGCGTCCGGCCTCCGCCGCGGCGGGGGAGGGGCCGGATGCGGGGCCGGCCGACGCAGACGCGCGGAGGACCTCGGCGAAGACCGGGTCGGCCGCGCGCTCGTCCGGCGCGAGGTTGCCCAGGTGCTGATAGATCCAGTAGGCGCCGAGCCCGGCCGTGATGCGCGGCCGCCACCACGGGTTCTGCTCCATCTGGCGCCGCCAGGTGCCCGACGTGTTCCAGTCGTCGCGGATGTCGTGGTCGTCGAACAGCATCAGCGTGGGAACCGTCGACAGCAGCCACCGGATGTCGGGGTCCGACCAGGACTGGCGGTACAGCTCGGCGTACTCGTCGAAGGAGACCACCTCGTCGGGGGGCCGGGAGCCGGCCGCCCCCTGCCCCCGCGCGCGGGCGTGCGCCCGGCGGCGCGCGAGGTAGTCGGTCATGCCCGGCTGGAGCTCGTCGGCGTAGACCTGGTCGCCGATGAGCAGCAGCAGCGAGGGCTCGTTCTCGCCGCCCTCCGGGAGGGCTGCCGCGGCCCCGGCGCCGGACCCGCTCTGTGCGGAGCCGTCCGCCCTCGGGGCGCCGCTGCGCGCGGCCGCCAGCCGCAGTGCGTAGGCGCGCAGCATGTCGACGCCGTAGCGCAGGACGCTGGCGCGGGAGTGCTCGGTGGGGGTGTGGCAGGAGCCGAAGAGCACGCGGGCGGGAGCGGCGGCGTCGAGGGTGTGCACCACGCTCGGCGGGCGGCCGGCGCCCTGCTGCGGCCAGGCGGTCTCGCCGTCCAGCCGCACCTCGTACGGCAGCGCCGCACCGGGCGGCAGGCCGCGCAGGTCGCAGAGCGCGTAGTGGTGCCCGTGCACGGTGAACGTCCCGGAGCGGGCCGTGTACCCGCCGGCGGTGACGGCGACCTCGCACGGCGCCTCGGTCTCCACCCAGATGGTCGCCGTCGTCTCCGTCACGTGCCGCAGCAGCGGGCCGAGGCGCAGGCCGTTGCCCACACGCCCCCCTTCCCTGGATGTCGGTCGGCGGTATCCGAACGGCAACGGGCCGCCCGGATCTTGTGCATCCGAGTATGGCCGCCGGAGGCCCCGGCGGCCACCGTCGATCCGGTCCCTGTGGAGGTTGCAGGGGGCGCCTCACTGGGTACGCGTTGCCGCATGCGGACAAAACTTCTCGACCTGCGCACCGGAGGGTCCGAGAGCATCACCGACATCACGGGCCTGTGCAGGGACTTCGTGGCCGAGACCGGCGGGGACGGCCTTCTGAACGTCTTCGTGCCGCACGCCACGGCCGGCGTGGGCATCATGGAGCTCGGTGCCGGCTCCGACGACGACCTGCTCGCGCTGCTCGGCGACCTGCTGCCCAAGGACGACCGGTGGCGGCACCGCCACGGCTCCTACGGCCACGGCCGCGACCACGTGCTCCCCGCGCTCATTCCGCCCCAGGCCACGGTACCCGTGGTCGGCGGCCGCCTTGAGCTGGGAACCTGGCAGTCCATCGCGTTCGTCGACACCAATATCGACAATCCGACCAGGCAAGTCCGCCTCTCGTTCTTGACGGGCGCCGGATAGCGGACAGGATGGTAAGTGCAGTACACCTCAGGGCGCAGGCGCGTTGACGGATCAGGTCCCCAGCGTGTGAACTTAGCCCTCAACAGCGGGGTCGCCCCGGTGATACGGGACCGCGCACGGTCGGCCCGCCGGAACATCTGCGGGATCGGCGCGAAGAGCAGAACTTGTGGAGGAGGACTTTCGTGAGCGCGACCGCGGGCCAGGCACAAAGCGAACGTGGCCTGGCCGACCGACTCGGATTCAAACCGGGTCAGGTGGTGCAGGAATTCTTGTTCGACGACGACGTGGACGAGGAGCTGCGCGCCTCGATCGCCGAGCGAACCGGCGAGGAGCTGGTCGACGAGGATTACGACGGCGTCGTCGACGCCGCGCTGCTGTGGTGGCGGAGCGACGAGGAGGACGACCTCACCGATGTCCTGGTCGACGTTCTCGGCGCGGTGGAGGGCGGGGGCATCATCCTCGTGCTGACCCCCAAGCCCGGGCGCGAGGGGCACGTCGCGCCGAGCGAGGTCGCCGAGGCGTCCACCACGGCCGGACTGTCGCAGACCAGCGCGGTGAGCGCCGGCGCGAACTGGTCGGGGACACGCCTCGTCGCGCCGAAGGTGCAGCGCTGAGCGGCTCCCGTTCCCGGCCGGGACGGCGTCTGCGGAGCGGATTGCCATAGGGTGACCCGCGGGTGTGCCGTCCGTCGGCATCGGCGGGCGGCACTCGCCCCGTGTCAGCACGTTCGCAGGAGGGCCCATGTCGATCGAGCCGGGCGAGGCCGCGCCGCACTTCGAGCTGTCGGACCAGCACGGCCAGACCGTGCGCCTCGCCGACTTCGCCGACCGCAGGAACGTCGTGCTGGTCTTCTACCCCCTGGCGTTCTCCGGAGTGTGCCGGGGCGAGCTGACCGCGCTGCGCGAGGCGTCCGGCGACCTGGTCAACGACCGGGTGCAGCTGCTGACGGTCTCGGTCGACTCCATGTTCGCCCACCGGGCCTGGGCCGACCGGGAGGGCCTGGAGTTCCCGCTGCTGTCGGACTTCTGGCCGCACGGCGGCACCGCGCGGGCCTACGGCGTCTTCGACGAGACCCGCGGAGTGGCGCTGCGCGCGACCTTCGTCATCGACAAGTCCGGCGCCGTCCGATGGAAGGTCGTCAACCCGATCTCCGAGCCGCGCGACGTCGACGACTACCGCAAGGCGCTCGCCGACCTCGCCTGACCGCGGCCCGCAACCGGCCCCGCCGCCCCGCGGAGCCGGTACGATTTCCCTGTCACCGGATCGGCACCGCAATCCGGGCGTGTAGCTCAGTTGGCAGAGCCCCCGCCTTACAAGCGGGTGGTCGGAGGTTCGAGTCCTCTCGCGCCCACCCTTCCTGAACATGGAAAACGCCCCCGGCCTGCGGTTACAGGCCAGGAGGCTTAGTCATGCGTCGGTGGCTGTCGGTGGTCGGACCGGGGCGTCGGTGAGGATCTGCGGCCAATACACGGCCACGTCGGTGGGGCGTCGCTAGCCGCCGTGGCGTCGGTACGCCTCTTCGATCTGTTTCTTGGCGCGCTCCTCCTCTCCCACAAGGCACGTGGCGTCGGGACGCACGCCCTGGGTGCCGCCGGTGTATCGGTCTGCATCGATGGTGCATCGAATATGCTGGGCACCGCCGCCTCCGCGCCGATCGGCCGGTGCCGGCGGCGAAGAGTACGAGGAGGCCGGTCATCACCGCTGAGCAGGGTCCCCGGACCACTCCGCCCGCTGCGCCGGCGGAGCTGTCGGCGACCGGTGCGCTGTGGACGCGCCTGGTCGCTTTGCACAGCCGGGTCGACGCACTCGTGGAGCGCGCCCTGCACCGCGGGTTCGGCATCGGGCTCTCGGAGTTCCTCGCGCTCTCGGCGTGCGCGGGCGCCCCCGACGGCGAGATGCGCATGCAGGACCTCACCGACGCCGTCAACCTCAACCAGAGCTCGGTCAGCCGCATGGTGACCCGCCTGGAGCGCACCGGCCTGACCGAGCGCCGCAACTGCGAGCACGACCGGCGCGGGGTCTACACCGGGATCACCGAGCACGGCATGGACGTGTTCCGCCGGGCCGTGCCGGTCTACGAGTCCGTCCTCGCCGAGGCCCTCGACCTCAGTGCCGCCGACCCCGAGCTGGCCGGCCTCGTGGAGCACCTGGGCGCCCTGCGGACCTGAGAGGCCTGAGGCCTCCGCCGCCGCTGCCCGTTCCGCCCTACGGCCGGTCCCTCGCGCGCCGACCGGCCCCTCGCCTTGCTGCGGCCTCCTTTGCCGAGGCACGGCTTTCGGCCTTCCGCCGGGCACGAGCGCGGCGCGGCCCGCCGGCACCGGTGCCGGCGGGCCGCGCGCTTCCGCGAAGGGCGGGTCAGGGGGTGTGGACGTCGGGCAGGGGAGCCGCGTCCATGCCGTCGCCGAGGAAGAAGCTCGGGTGCGGCGGCTGGTTGTAGGCGGTGTTCTGCCAGGCCACGGCCACCCGGTACTGGGTGTCGTGCATCAGCGTGGGCATCCGGACGTTCGTCGGGTGCGGCGTGGAGTAGATGCGCAGGGCGCTGCTGTCCTCGGTGCGCCAGACCACCTCCTCGCGCCAGTCACCGAGGATGTCGCCGCTCAGCGCCGGAGTGGCCTTCGTCCCGTTGTTGGAGGCCACGTTCTCGCCGGTCAGCAGGCGCTCGTCGCCGTCGGGGCCGTAGGAGTCGATGTGCGTGCCGTCGAGCAGTTCGCGCACCGGATCGCCGTCCCACCAGGCCGCGAAGTTCGCCGAGGACGGCGTGCGGCCGACGTTGTTCCCCCGGCCGTCGAACAGGCCGCTGATCCCGCCGCCGGTCGCCCAGAACTCCGCGCCGGGGTTGCCGGCCCACACGTCGGCGGCCACGCCGCGTCCGGGGCCCTCCTGGCCGTCGGCCGTGGGTTTGCGCCACAGGGTCTCGCCGGTCGCGGCGTCGTTCAGGTGGGCGCCCGCCTCGCCTCCGGTGCGCTCCTGGATGTCGAACACCTCCAGTCCGCCGCGCTCGGGCAGGAAGTCGCCCACGTGCAGGGCGTCGCCGTGGCCGTAGCCGGTGTTCCACAGGCCGCTGCCGTCGTCGTCCACGGCCATCGCGCCGTAGACCACCTCGTCGCGGCCGTCGCCGTCGGCGTCGGCAATGCTCAGCTGGTGGTTGCCCTGGCCCGCCCAGGCGGAGCCGGCTTCGTCGCTGTCGAAGGTCCAGCGCTCGGTGAGCCTGCCGTCGCGCCAGTCCCAGGCGACGATCACCGAGCGGGTGTAGTAGCCGCGCGCCATGATCAGGCTCGGCCGCTCGCCGTCGAGGTAGGCCACTCCGGCCAGGAACCGGTCGACCCGGTTGCCGTAGTCGTCGCCCCAGTCCGCCACGTTGCCGCGCGGGGGGAGGTAGTCGACGGTGCTCAGCTCGGCGCCATCGGCGCCCTCGAAGACCGTGAGGTACTCCGGCCCCGAGAGGATGTAGCCGCCGCTGTTGCGGTGGTCGGCGTCCGCGTCGCCGATGGCCTCGCCCCGGCCGTCGACGGTGCCGTCGGCGGTCTTCATGGCGACCTCGGCCGCGCCGTCGCCGTCCAGGTCGTAGACCGCGAACTGGGTGTAGTGGGCGCCGGCGCGGATGTTGCGGCCCAGGTCGATGCGCCACAGGCGGGTGCCGTCGAGTTCGTAGGCGTCGACGATGGTGTTGCCCGTGTAGCCGGACTGGGAGTTGTCCTTGGCGTTGTCGGGCTGCCACTTGAGCACGATCTCGTAGGCGCCGTCGCCGTCGAGGTCGCCGACACTGGCGTCGTTGGCCGAGTAGCTGTAGGAGCCGTCGGGGGTGCTGCCGCCCGCTGGCCGCTGCAGCGGGACGTCCAGATAGCCCCGGCCGAACCGCAGAGCCGAGCGCGAAGCCTCCTGCTCCCGGCCGTCGACGACGGGCCGTACGGTGTACTCCGCGCCGGAGGGGGCCGGGGAGTCCAGGTAGGAGGTCGCGCCGGTGAGGGGCTCGGAGTTCACCCGGGTGCCGCCGCGGTAGACGTTGAAGGCGACGCCGCCGGGGTCGGTCGCCAGCATCCGCCAGCCCACCAGGTTGCCGTCGCCGCTGCGCACACTGACCGGGCCGCGGTCGAGGGCCTCGACCTGGCGGCCCGAGGCGTCGTCGTCGCCGTCCCCGCCGCCGTCATCTCCGCCGCCGTCGTCCCCGCCGCCGGTGGAGCCGTCGCAGACCGTGCCGTTGAGGGTGAAGGCCCTGGGAGCGTCGTTGGTTCCGCTGTGGGTGGCCTGGAAGCCGAACTCGACGGTGCCGCCGGTGGCGATCGCTGCGTTGTATGCGGCGTTGTCCACGCGCACACTCGACCCCGACTGGGTGGCCTCGCCGTTCCAGGACCCGGTGACGGCCTGGCCGTCGGCGAACTCCCATTCCAGCGTCCAGCCGTCGATCGGGTCGCCGAGGTTGGTGATCGCCACCTGGGCCGTGAAGCCGTTGTTCCACTGGTTGACGGTGTAGTCGACGCTGCAGCCGGCCGCCGCGCTCGCCGGCGGGGCCGCCAGGAGGGCCGCGCCCATGGCCCACGCGGCCGCCGCCGCGGCGGCCGCGTGCAGCCGGGTTCTGCCCCGGCCGCGGGTCGGGGGAATTCCGTCTGTCATCCGAGTGCTCCTCGCTCCCCGAGCGCCGCCGCACGGAGAAGCACGGAGGCGGGCTCCGCCTGCCGCGGACCGGCGCTGGGGATCGGTGGGGGATGGGGCTTGATCGGTCGTCGGTCCGGATTCCCGGGTGCGGTCTCGAAGCGGGTGGTGGTGCGAGGGCGTTCGGCGAAACCTCCCCGGCCACGGGAATCCTGGCCGCTCCGTTTACAGTTGAAAGCGCTTTCAATTGCCTCTGGGCGAACGAACATAACACGGTCGGGAGAAGTCGGGAAGGGATTCGATAAAATCGATTCAAGATCCCTTTGCCGATCGCGCCCCGCGCCCCGCGCCCCGCGCCCCGCGCCCCGCGCGCCGCTCGGTGCGGCGGTGCGCGGGGCTCACCCCCATTCGACGCGCGCCTGCGCGCGCCACTGCTCGACGAGCTCCGGGAGGCCGTCGACCGCGACCTCGCGGCCGCGGTTCCACAGGGCGAGGTAGAGCTGCACCGCCGTGCCGCTGAACACCGCGTCGGGGGGTTCTGCTGCGGCCGGGGCGCCGGCTACCGCGACGACGGGCTCCTCACTGATGCGCAGCGACCAGGAGTGGCCGGTGTCGTCGCACCGCACCAGGAGGGTGCGGGGCTGGGGAGACCGCAGCCTGCTCTTCCGCCGCGGCAGGAAGCCGCAGAGCAGCTCGTCGATCCCGTCCGCCGCCAGGGCCGGCGTGACCGGCGCGTCGGCGGTCGGCGGCGGCGCGCCCAGAGCCGCGGAGAGCGCGTCGACGCTGTGCACCGTGGTCTCGTGCGCCTGCCTGCGAGCCCAGAACAGCCGCGGCCGCGGCGCGTTCTTCAAGAACACCGGGGCCTCCGCGTCGTCCGGGGCCGCGCGCAGCGTCTCGACCAGGTCGGCGAGACCGGCGGAGAACCAGGCCAAGGGGTCCGGCGCCGCCGCTCCCTCGGCGTGGGAGCGCTCGGTGTCGTGGTCGCCGTCCCCGCGGAGGACGGCGGCGGCCCACCGGTGCACCATGCCCTGGTGGGCGACGAGTTCGGCGACCGTCCAGTCCGGGCACGTCGGCACGCGCGCCGCAGGGCCGGCGCGCTCGGCCGCGCCGCGGAACACTTCGCCGCTTCGCGTGATCGCGGAAACGTAGTCCTGGAGTTCGAGATGCGCCGGCATGGCGACATCGTAGAGGCACCGGGGCTCAGGCCCCGGCGCCGGCCAGCATGCGCTGGACCTCGGCGTCGTCGACCTGCGGGAAGCTCTCGTACCACAGGCTGACCGCCTGGAACCGCGGCGGGCACAGCACGCACACCACGCGGTCGCACACATCCCCCAGGGCGTCGGCGGCCTCGGGGGAGCACACCGGTACCGCCAGTGTCAGCGACGCCGGCCCCTGCTCGCGCAGCGCCGACAGCGCCGCCCGGGCGCTCATGCCCGTGGCGAGGCCGTCGTCGACGACCACCACGTCGCGCCCGGCGACCCGCGGTGCGGGGCGCTCGCCGCGGTAGGCCTCGACCCTGCGCCGGGCCTCGGCGCGCTCCTTCTCGATGCTGTCCGCCAGTACGTCGGGATCGGGGTGGACCATGCGCTTGAGCCGGTCGTTGATGATCGGCGCGCCTTCGGCCGTGACGGCGCCCACCGCGGTCTCCGGGAAGTCGGGGCTGGTGATCTTGCGTACGACGGTCACGTCCAGCGGGGCGCCCAGCCGCTCGGCGACCACGCGGCCCACGGGCACCCCGCCGCGGGGCAGCGTCAGCACTACGGGATCGCGCAGCCGCAGTGCGAGGAGACGGTCGGCCAGCCGCCGCCCGCCGTCGTCGCGGTCGCGAAAGACCTGCATGCGGACCACCTCCGCCACGCCGTCGTGGAGCGTCACGCCCCCGGCTACCCCCCTGGCCGCCTGCGGAAACCGTCCCCCGACCGCCCCGAAGGAGAGGACGGGCACCGCGCGGGCGGACCGTGCGCCGCGAACCGGCCGGCCCGCGTCCTGCAGTGGGCGGTATCCGGGCAAGTCAGCGGTTACCGTCCGCACCGGCGGGGTAGGCGGACACCGAGCGGTCCGCCTTCGGGGCGCGCCGCGCGGCCGCCGCCGCGCCGTCCCGCGGGCAGCGGCCCCGGGCGGCGCCGCCCCACCATCGCAACCAGTCTCCGGTTCCCGGCGAGCCGACCACCGAGGACGGACGCCTGTCCCCGCGCGGTGCCGCCGGCGGCCGGGGGCGCAATCGCGGAGGGCGGTGATCCATGGTCGTCTCCCGGTCGCTCCGGCGCGGAGGCGCCGGCGTGCCCACGATGGGTGTCGAAGAGGAGTTCTTCCTGGTCGACGCGTCGGGGGCGCTCGCCCCGCGCAGTGTCGAGGTCTTGGACTCCGCCGCACCGGGGGCGAGCGCGCTGCTCGGCGAGTTCACCCGGAGCCAGGTCGAGTCGGCCGGCCCGGTCTGCACCCGGGTCGACGAGCTGCTCGGCGGACTGCGCGCCGCGCGCCGGCGGCTGGCCGAAGCCGCCGCCGGCCAGGGCGTGCGGGTGGTGGCCGCGGGCGTGCCGATCATGGCCGAGAGCGGCCCCCAGCGGCTCAACCCGGGATCGCGCTACCGGCGCATCGCCGAGCGGTTCGGCGCCGTGGCCGCAGCGGCGGGCACCAACTGCGGCTGCCATGTGCACGTGGGCGTTCCCGACCGCGACAGCGGGGTGGCGGCCAGCAACCGCCTGCGGCCGTGGCTGCCGGTCCTGCTGGCGCTGAGCGCCAACTCCCCGGTCTGCGAGGGAGCCGACACCGGCTACGCCAGCTGGCGCCAGCCCCGCTGGTCGCGCTGGCCCACCGGGGGGCCGCCGCCCCCCATGGAGTCGGCCGAGCACTACGAGGCCTGCGTCGCGGCGCTGCTGGAGTCGGGCGCCGCGCTGGACCGCCGGATGGTCTACTGGGACATCCGGCTCTCGGATTACAACCCGACGGTCGAGATCCGGGTGTGCGACGTTCCCTCCACCCCTGAGGAGTCGGCCCTGCTCGCGGTCCTGGTGCGCGCCCTGGTCAGCGCCGCGCTGGACGACGCCGCCGCCGGCCGGACGCCCGCGCGGCGCGACCCGGCGGTGCTGCGCGGCGACCTGTGGCGCGCCGCGCGCGACGGGCTGGAGGGCAGCTGCCCCGATCCGCTGGGCGGCGGCCGGCTGCGTCCGGTCCACTCCGTCCTCGCCGGGGCCGTCGAGCACCTGCGGCCCTACCTCGCCCGCTCCGGCGACCTCGGGTACGCGCTGGAGGCGCTGGCCGCGCTGCGCACGCGCGGCGGCGGCGCCGCACGCCAGCGCGCCGCCCACGCCCGCCGGTCCAGCGCCGCCGACGTCGTCGACTACCTGGCCGGGGCCACCGTGCAGGGGCTGCACGACCGGCGGGCGCCCGCGCCCGGGGAACCGCCGCCGGCGCATGCGCGGCCCTTTGGCGGGTAGCGGGCCCGGGCTGCCGTTCCGCGGCGCTATGCCATATGAGGAGGAAGAACACGATGACCGACCGGCAACGGCTCAAGGAGCTGGGACAGCAGCTGCGCGTCGACGCGGTCCGCGCCGCCGACGCCGCGGGTTCGGGGCACCCGACCTCGTCGATGTCGGCGGCGGACCTCATGGCCGTGCTCGCCTCGGACCATCTCCGCTACGACTTCAACGAGCCCGCCCATTCGGGCAACGACCACCTGATCTTCTCCAAGGGGCACGCGTCGCCGCTGCTGTACGCCCTGTACAAGGCCTGCGGCGCGATCTCCGACGAGGAGCTGCTGCGCTACCGCAAGCTGGGCAGCCCGCTTGAGGGCCACCCCACGCCGCGGCTGCCGTGGGTCGACGTGGCCACCGGGTCCCTCGGGCAGGGCCTGCCGATCGGAGCGGGCGTGGCCCTGGCGGGCGCGAGCCTGGACCGCCTCCCGTACCGCGTCTGGGTCCTCTGCGGCGACAGCGAGCTCGCCGAGGGCTCGGTGTGGGAGGCCATGGAGTACGCCGGACAGGCGGGCCTGGCCAACCTGACCGCTGTCTTGGACATCAACCGGCTGGGGCAGCGCGGTCCGACCCGGCTCGGCTGGGACCTGGACGCCTACCGCCGCCGCGTGGAGGCGTTCGGCTGGCACACGGTCGAGATCGACGGGCACGACGTCGACGAGATCGACTCGGCCTACCGCCGGGCGCGCGAGGAGGCCGAGCGCCCCACCGCGATCATCGCCCGCACCGTCAAGGGGGCCGGCGTCAGCGCCGTCGCCGACCAGGAGGGCGCGCACGGCAAGCCGCTGAGCGACGCCGAGCAGGCGATCTCCGAGCTGGGCGGGCGGCGCGACCTGCGCATCGACGTGGCGCTGCCCGACAGCGGGGGAGTGCGCCAGCGTCCCGGCGGTTCCCGGGTGGACCTGCCGACCTACGCCGTGGGCGATGAGGAGGCCACCCGCGACGCCTTCGGGCGGGCGGTGGCGGCGCTCGGCACCGCGCGCCCCGACACGGTCGTGCTGGACGGCGAGGTCGCCGACTCCACGCGCGCCAAGTTCTTCGCCGAGCAGCTCCCGGACCGCTTCTTCGAGTTCTACATCGCCGAGCAGCAGATGATCGCCGCGGCGGTGGGGCTGCAGGTACGCGGGTGGACGCCCTACGCGGCGACCTTCGCGGCCTTCCTGACCCGCGCCTACGACTTCGTCCGGATGGCGGCGGTCAGCCGTGCGGACATCAACCTCGTCGGGTCACACGCCGGTGTGTCCATCGGGGAGGACGGCCCCTCCCAGATGGGGCTGGAGGACATCGCGGCCCTGCGCGCCGTGCACAACAGCGTGGTGCTGCACCCCTGCGACGCCAACTCCGCCGCGCGCCTGACCGCCGGGATGGCCGAGCACGACGGGGTGAGTTACCTGCGGACGCTGCGCGGCAAGACGCCGGTGCTCTACGGGCCCGACGAGGGCTTCGAGATCGGCGGCAGCAAGGTGCTGCGCTCCTCGGCCGACGACCGGGTGACGGTCGTGGCCGCCGGCGCGACGGTGTACGAGGCGCTGGCCGCGGCCGATGCGCTCGCCGGCGAGGGGATCGGCGTGCGCGTGATCGACGCCTATTCGATCAAGCCGGTGGACGCCCCGACGCTGCGCACCGCGGCCGAGGAGACGGGGCGCATCGTCACGGTCGAGGACCACTGGCCCGAAGGCGGGCTGGGGGACGCCGTGCTGGACGTGTTCGCCGACACCCGTTCCACGCCGCGCACGATGAAGCTCGCGGTGACGGGGATGCCGGGCTCGGCCACACCCGAGGAGCAGCGGCGCGAGGCCGGGATCGACGCCGGGGCCGTCGAGGCGGCGGTGCGCGGCATCCTGCGCCAGGAGCACGAGCCCGCCGCGGCGGGCGGCTGATGGGTCCGGCGGGCCGGCGCAGCGGGCACCCGCTGCGCCGGCCCGCCGGCCGCACCCCAGGCGGAAAAATGGAGATCGAGTCGGTATGAGCAGTTCGGTGTATCCGGACTGCTTTTATTGCTTGGTCTGATTTATCCTCTATGGTGAGGCGAACCGCGGCCCGCGAGCCCGGTTGCAGGCATGTCTTCATTATGGTTACCGAATGCCCGGATTCGGTCCTCCGGAGGCTGTTCCGCTATTCCGGCGGATTTCTTCGTACCGGGATACGCGCGGTCCTGAACGCGGTGGCGCCTTGCTTGGTCGCAGGTAAGGGGTTCGGCGCGGTAATCGCCGCCGCTGTTCCGTGCGAACCGAATTCGGGGTCTATGAGCGCGCGATAGGCGTCCGTGGTGGAAGTCGGTGTTCGAGGCGCATGAGCGCAGGATCGCCGGGTACGTGAGGTGCCGACCAGGTGTGCGATCGACCGGACACCGAACGTGACCGCCGAAGAAGCCGGTCCGACAAAGCGGCGTGCGAAGCGGAGTTCTCCGGTGCGTCTCCCGTCCCCCGCGGCGGACGACGGTCCGAGTATCCCCGTGGAAGGCGAAATCGGATTTCCCCGACATCCGCGCACGAATGGTGCTCGGATAACGAACGTCCACCGTAGATCCGGGCGCCGGTCGGATTCCGTGTGCGGGGATCGCCGGTCGATGAACAATCGGCACAGAATCAACCCTCAGCAAGGATTGGGTGGAACCTCCATGACCGAGTCCGGTGTGGATAACGGGCAGCAGCGGCTGAGCCTGGGAACCGAGGCCGCGCGGAACCTCGCGACGACGACCAAGACTCCCCCGCAGATGCAGGGGATCACCTCCCGCTGGCTGCTGCGCCTGCTCCCCTGGATCGAGGCCGCCGGCGGCTCCTACCGCGTGAACCGCCGGCTCACCTACACCGTCGGCGACGGGCGGGTCAGCTTCGTCTCGACCGGCGCCGACGTGCGGGTGATCCCGCACGAGCTGTGCGAGCTGTCGCTGCTGCGCGACTTCGGCGACGAAGCCGCGCTGGAGGCGCTGGCCGAGCGCTTCACCCAGGAGGAGTACGCGCCCGGCGACGTCATCGTCGAGCGCGGCTCCCCGGCTGACCGGGTGTGCCTGATCGCCCACGGCAAGGTGAGCCGACTGGGCAGCGGCGAGTACGGCGACGATGCGGTCCTGGGGACCATGATCGACGGCGACCACTTCGGTGCGGCCGCCCTGGTCGAGGACCAGGGCACCTGGGACGCCACGGCCAAGGCGCTCACCCCCTGCACCGTGCTCACCCTGCGGCGGTCGGAGTTCGAGGAGGTCGCCGGGCGCTCCGAGGCGCTGCGTGCGCATCTGGCGGAGATCGGCTCCCGGGACGTGCCCCAGGCGGACCCCGGCGGCGAGGCGGCGATCGCGGTGGCGTCGGGGCATGCGGGTGAGCCGTTGCTGCCGGGGACGTTCGTGGATTATGAGGCGGCGCCGCGGGAGTACGAGCTGAGTGTGGCGCAGACGGTGCTGCGGGTTCATACGCGGGTGGCGGATCTGTACAACCAGCCGATGAACCAGTTGGAGGAGCAGCTGCGGTTGACGGTGGAGGCGCTGCGGGAGCGCCAGGAGCACGAGATGGTGAACAACCGCGATTTCGGGTTGCTGCACAATGCGGATCTGCGGCAGCGGATTCCCACGCGCAGCGGTCCGCCCACCCCCGACGACCTCGACGAGCTGCTGGCCACGGTGTGGAAGCAGCCGGACTTCCTGCTCGCCCACCCCCGCGCGATCGCCGCGTTCGGCCGCGAGTGCAGCCGCCGCGGCGTCTATCCCCAAAGCGCCGACATCGAGGGGCACCGCGTGCCCGCCTGGCGTGGCGTGCCCATGTTCCCCTGCAACAAGATCCCGGTGAGCGACACCCGCAGCACCTCGATCATGCTCATGCGCACCGGCCAGGAGAAGCAGGGCGTCATCGGCCTCCACCAGACCGGTCTGCCCGACGAGTACCAGCCGGGGCTGTCGGTGCGGTTCATGGGCATCGACGACAAGGCCCTGATGTCCTACCTGGTCAGCACCTACTACTCGGCCGCCGTGCTGGTCCCCGACGCCCTCGGGATTCTGGAGAACGTCGAGGTCGGACGCGAGGACTGAGGCTCCCGCCCCGCGGACCCGCCCGTGCGGCACCCCCCGCAGCCCCGATCCGGCCGCACGGGCGCCGACCGCATCGAGGCTCCCCGCCCCCTTCCGCCCGCACGGACCCGCCGGCGCCGGGTGGAGCGCCGACGGCGACCCCGCCCGGTGGCGGCCCGGCCGCGACCGCCGGACGGACCGCGACCCCCGCGGCCCCGGCACGAACCCGAGAAACACGAACCGAGTCAGGTGGTGCACCCGATGACGGACCCAAGCGTCGAGAACGAGCGGCCCGAGCAGCGGAGCCTCGGTACCGCGGCGGCGCGCAACCTCGCGACGACGACCAAGACTCCCCCGCAGATGCAGGGGATCACCTCCCGCTGGCTGCTGCGGTCCCTGCCCTGGGTGCAGGTCGACGGCGGCGCCTACCGGGTGAACCGCCGACTGACCTGCACTGTCGGCGACGGGCGGGTCAGTTTCGTCTCGACCGGCGCCGACGTCCGGGTGCTGCCGCCCGAGCTCGCCGAGCTGCCCGCGCTGCGCGGCTTCGGCGACCAGGGCGTCCTGGAGGCGCTCGCCGACCGCTTCGAGCAGCGCGAGTACGGTCCCGGCGACGTCGTCGCCGCCGCCGGCGACCCCGTCGACCACGTGTACCTGATGGCGCACGGAAAGGCCGCGGTGCTGCGCACCGGCGACTACGGCGACGACGCGGTGGTGGACCAGCTGACCGACGGGGACCACTTCGGCGGCGCCGCGCTGGAGGCCGCTCCCGGCACCTGGGGCGAGACCGTCAGGGCCAGGACCGCCTGCACCGTGCTCGCACTGAGCCGCGAGCGCTTCCTGCAGACCGCCGACGCCTCCGCCGCGCTGCGCACGCACATCGAGCAGGCGCGCGGGCGCGCCTTCCGTCCCGCCAACAAGTACGGCGAAGCCGACATCGCGGTGGCGTCGGGGCATGCGGGTGAGCCGTTGCTGCCGGGGACGTTCGTGGATTATGAGGCGGCGCCGCGGGAGTACGAGCTGAGTGTGGCGCAGACGGTGCTGCGGGTTCATACGCGGGTGGCGGATCTGTACAACCAGCCGATGAACCAGTTGGAGGAGCAGCTGCGGTTGACGGTGGAGGCGCTGCGGGAGCGCCAGGAGCACGAGATGGTGAACAACCGCGATTTCGGGTTGCTGCACAATGCGGATCTGCGGCAGCGGATTCCCACGCGCAGCGGTCCGCCCACCCCCGACGACCTCGACGACCTCGTCTCCCGGCGGCGCAAGACCCGCGTCATCCTGGCGCACCCCCGCGCGATCGCCGCATTCGGCCGCGAGTGCAGCCGCCGCGGCGTCTACCCCGACACCGTCGAACACCAGGGCCACGCGGTCGCCGGCTGGCGCGGGATCCCGATCCTGCCCTGCGACAAGATCCCCGTCACGGGCGCGGGGACGACCTCCGTCCTCGCGATGCGCACCGGCGAGGACGACCAGGGCGTCGTCGGCCTCCACCACATCGGCCTGCCCGACGAGTACGAGCCCGGGCTGTCGGTGCGGTTCATGGGCATCGACGACAAGGCCCTGATGTCCTACCTGGTCAGCACCTACTACTCGGCCGCCGTGCCGGTCCCCGACGCCCTCGGGATTCTGGAGCACGTCGAGACCGGACGCTGACCCGATCGGCGCTACGCACAGAAGGGACTTGCGACCATGGTGGCAATCGAGGAGACGACGGGCGGCCGACCGGCCGCCGATGTGCTCGCCGGCGTCCGCGACGTCGTCGACCCCGCACTGCGGGCGGCGGTCGCGACCCTTCCTTCCGCGCCGCGAGCGATCGCCGAGTACCACTTCGGCTGGTGCGACGAGCACGGCAACCCGGTGGGCGGTGCGGGCGGCAAGCTGTTCCGCGCCGCGCTGGCGCTGCTCAGCGCCCGGGCGGCCGGGGGCTCCGGGCAGGGCGCGGTCCCGGCGGCGGTGGCCGTCGAGCTGGTGCACAACTTCTCGCTCCTGCACGACGACGTCATGGACGGCGACGCCACCCGCAGGCATCGGGCCACCGCCTGGCGCGTCTTCGGGACCGGCGGCGCCGTCCTCGCCGGCGATGCGCTGCTGTCGCTGGCGTTCGACACCCTGGCCGCGGGCGGCGACCCCGCCGGCAGCGACACGGTGCGGCGGCTCAACAGCACGGTCCAGCGGCTCATCGCCGGCCAGAGCGCCGACATGGACTTCGAGCGGCGCGCCGACATCGCCCCCGCGGAATGCCGCGCGATGGCCGAGGCCAAGACCGGCGCGCTGCTCGGCTGCGCCTGCGGCCTCGGTGCCTCCCTCGGCGGAGCCGCGCCGGGGCGGGCCGAAGGGATGCACCGCTTCGGCGAGCTGCTCGGCCTCGCCTTCCAGATCGCCGACGACCTGCTGGGCATCTGGGGCGATCCGGCGACCACCGGCAAACCCGTCCACTCCGACCTGCGCAACCGCAAGAAGTCGCTGCCCGTCGTGGCCGCGCTGGCCGCCGGCACCGCGGAGTCGGGCGAGTTGGCGGCCCTGTTCGCCCGCGCCCGGCCTCTGGAGGGCCCCGACCTGGTCCGCGCCGCCGAGCTGGTCGAGCTAGCGGGAGGGCGCTCCTGGGCCGAGCGCGAGACCGCCGCCCTGCTGGAGAGCGCGCTGGAGCATCTGCGCTCCGCGGCCGCGGCGGCGGCCCCCGCCGCCGAACTGGCGGAGCTGGCCCGCCTGGCCGTCCGCCGCGACCACTGACCACGGCCGAGCCGAGGAGGCACACAGCCATGTCCCGGACCCCTCAGACCGCAGCACCGGCCACGGCGCCCGGCGGCGGGGACCCGCCCCTGGGCGAGGTCCTGGTCGCCGACCGCCTCGTCCCCCCGCACGGTCCCGACGTCCCCTGCCCTGCTGCCGACCTGGTCGCCGGCGAACTGAGCCGCCGCGGCGCCCGCCCGGTCCGGGGCGCACTGCGGCTGCCCGAAAGCCGCCGCCCGGCCGCCGGGGGAGGAGTAACCCCGCCGAGCGGCGGCGAAGGCGCGGCCGGCGCGGACCACGGCGGCGGCTACACCGCCGTGGTCGCGGGGTCCGACCCGCCGCGCGGGCTCGGCGCGGCCCCCACCGCGGCGACGGTGCCGGGGCAGGCGGGCGAGAGTGCCCTCCGCGAGGCCGTCGACGCCTGGCTCGCCGTCGCGGGAGCGGCGCGCACCGTCCTGCTCGCCGCTCCCCGGTCCTTCTGCGCCGGGGTCGAGCGCGCCATCGAGGTGGTGGAGCAGGTGCTCCAGCAGCGCGGCGGACCCGTCTACGTGCGCAAGCAGATCGTGCACAACACCCGTGTCGTGGCCGGGCTCGAAGCGCGCGGGGCCGTGTTCGTCGACGAGCTCGACGAGGTCCCCGAAGGGGCCGCCGTGGTCTTCTCCGCGCACGGCGTCTCGCCGCAGGTGCACCGGCAGGCGGCCGAGCGGGGCCTGCACGTCGTCGACGCCGCATGCCCGCTCGTCACCAAGGTGCACACCGAGGCGCGCCGGTTCGCGTCCCGCGGCGACACCGTGGTGCTCATCGGCCACGGCGGCCACGAGGAGGTGGAGGGCACCCTCGGACAGGCGCCCGCGCGCACGGTCCTGGTCGAGGCGCCCGAGGACGTCGCGGCCCTGGAGGTCGCCGACCCCGAGCGGGTCGCCTATCTGACCCAGACCACCCTCGCCGTCGACGAGACCGCCGAGGTCGTCGACGCGCTGCGGGCCCGCTTCCCGTCGCTGCGCGGGCCCGCCTCCGACGACATCTGCTACGCCACCACCAACCGCCAGGACGCGCTGGCCGCGATCGCCGGGGAGTCCGACGTGGTGCTGGTGGTCGGCTCGGCCAACTCCTCCAACTCCGTGCGGCTGGTGGAGCTTGCCCAGCGCCGCGGCGTCCCGGCCCATCTGGTCGACGACACGGGCGAGATCCGGCCGGAGTGGCTCGCGGGCGTGCGAACGGTCGGGCTGACCGCCGGCGCATCGGCGCCGCCCGGGCTCGTCGAGGAGGTGGTCGCCGCGCTCGGCGGACTGGGGCCGGTCACCGTGCACGAGCGCGAGGTCACCCGCGAGACCGTCCACTTCGCGCTGCCCTCGGCGGCGCGGCGGTCCTGACGGCCGCCGCCGGCACCGCGTCGCCGGCCGCTTCGGCGACGCGGGCGGCGCGGCCCGGCCGAGAGGGGGCGGCCGGACCGCCGACGCCCCGTGGCCGAGCGCCGGCCGCTCACGCCCGGATGGCAACGCCCCCTGCGGGCCGGAGCGGCCGGGGCGCCGGTCACCCCATCGCGGGCGCCTTGTCGAGAAAGCCGTAGACGGCGCTGATCCGCCCGTCGCCGGCCGCTTCGGCGACGTCGAAGCCGACCGCGACGGGCTCACCCCCGCCTTCGGGTACGAGCTCCCAGCCGAACCGGGCGACGTGGTGGTGGGCGTCCACCTCCGGCAGGGCGCGGAAGACGTGGCCGGGGAAGAGCTCCTGCACCTGGGCGATGACCGCGGCGATCGCCTCGTGCCCGGAGGCGTCGGCCAGCGGGTCGGTGTAGCGGCCGTCCTCGGTCCACAGTCGGGCGACCGCGTCGGCCCGGGAGGCCGGGTCGGCCTCGTTCCATGCGGCGATGAAGCGTTTCACCAGGTCGTCGAAGTCCTGCATGGTGTGTCCTCCATAGTCGGGTCCGAGTGCGGGGCGCAGACTGCGTCGATCGCCCCGGCCGGTGCCGAGAAAGCTGCCACGGGACACCGCGCCCGTCGATTACGCGCGAGGTAGCGGCGGGCCGGCGTCCGCGGGCGTTACCCGGCGGGTAATGGACACGGCCGCACAACGCGGGCATCGTGGCGGGGCAGGCGAGGCGCGGGAGCGCTCGGCCCGACCAGAGGAGGCGGCGCAGTGGTGATGGTGTCGGCGCGTACGGCAGAGCCCGTCGGCGCCCTGCTGCGGCACTGGCGCGCGCGGCGCGGCCTCAGCCAGCTCGCGCTCTCCGGCCTGACCGGGGTGTCCACCCGGCACTTGAGCTTCGTCGAGACCGGGCGCTCGGGGCCCAGCCGCGACCTCGTCCTGCGCCTGTGCGACCACCTGGACCTGGAGCTGCGCGAACGGAACCGGGTGCTGCTCGCCGCCGGCTACGCGCCCGCCTACCCGGAGACCTCACTGGACGACCCGCGGATGGCGGAGGTCCGCACGGCCGTGGGCAGGATGCTCACCGGCCACGAGCCCTATCCCGCGGTGGTCGTGGACCGGCGGTGGGACCTGCTCGACGCCAACGCCGGCATCGCCCTGCTCACCGAGACCGTCGCCGACCACCTGCTGAGCCCGCCCGTCAACGTGCTGCGGGCCAGTCTCCACCCCGAGGGGATGGCGCCGCGGATCGCCAACCTGGGCGAGTGGCGGGCGCACCTGCTCGGGCGCCTGCGGCGCCAGGCGGAGGTCACCGACGCGGCCGACCTGCGCGAGCTCTACGCCGAGCTGCGCTCCTATCCCGGCGACGACGGCTCCGCGGCCGAGAGTGCCCCGGGCGGCCCCGGCGACTTCGTCGTGCCGCTGCGCCTGCGCCACGGCGACCGTGAGCTCTCGTTCTTCAGCACGGTGGCCACACTCGGCACACCCGTGGACGTCACCCTCGCCGAGCTCGTCGTCGAGTCCTTCTTCCCCGCCGACGCCGGCACCGCCGAATTCCTGGCCGCCCGCGGCCGCACGGGCGCCGTCGCCGCCCTGCCCGCGGGCTGAGGCGTGCTCGCCGGGTCGCCGTCCTCCTGCGGCGCCCCGGCACCGCTCCCGCCGCGTTCCCGTCCTGCCGGCCGGGATCCGCCCCGGCCCCTTCCCCGGCCGCGCGGGAGCGGCACCGGTCCCTGCCGCAGCGCCGAGCGCCCCGCCGGAGGAGCGGCGCTTCGCGCCCCGGGAGCGGGGCGCGCCCGCGGGCGCTTCCTCCGGAGGGACCCGCCAACACGCCCGAGGCCCCTTCGGCGGCTTGGTCCAACAGGGGCCGGTGCGCTCGGCGCCCCCGCCGGGCCCCAGGTGAAATTGCGCAGTTCAGTCACGATCTGGTCTACCTGTTGCTTGTACTGCTCATTTGAGTCACTATTGTGCCGTTCATCTGCGTGAAATGAGCAAGCAAACGGGAGTGTCGCGTGCGCCATCAGGAGCTCCTGGACGCGGTCGTCGACGGCGTCCACCGGGTCGAGGACCTCGCCCGTGCGCTGGGGATCAGCCCGTCGACGGTGCGTCGCGGCCTGACCGAGCTGGAGCAGGCCGGCAAGATCGTGCGCACGCACGGCGGCGCCGTGCCCTCGCCCGGGGGCGGTGAGCTGTCCTGGGCGCAGAAGAGCCAGCGCAACGCCGCCGCCAAGCGGCGGATCGCGGCGTTGGCGGCCGACCTCGTCGAGGACGACCACGTGGTGCTGCTCGACGCGGGCAGCACCACGACCTTCATCGCCGAGCGGCTGGCCGCCCGCTCGGGTCCCACCGTGGTCACCAGCGGACTGGGGCCGATGACCGCCCTGCACGACGCGGAAGGCGTCGAGCTGATCGTCGTCGGCGGGCGGGTGCGGCGGCGGCGCGGCTCCATCGTGGGCGATTACGCGCGCGGCGTCCTCGACCGGGTCACCGCCGACATCGCCTTCATCGGCGCGGACGGGCTGCTCCCCGGCCGCGGCGTCAACTGCCCCAGCCCCGAACTGGCGGCGGTCAAGGAGCTGCAGATGCGCAGCGCCCGCGAGGTCGTCGTGGTCGCCGACTCCAGCAAGCTCCACACCGGCGAACACCCCTACTGGGCGGTCGTGCCCGGCCCCCACGTCCTCGTCACCGACGACGGCATCAGCGACGAGGACGCCCGCGCGTTCGACGCGGACCCCTCCTGCCGGCTCCGCGTCGCAGCGACCGCAGGCGGCCCCATCACGCCTGCGGCAACCGATTGACCCCACGAAAGGGGCGGACATGGATGTGCAGCTGCTCGCGGCGCTGGTCCTCGGCGTCGCCGCTGTCGTCGCGATCATCGTGTGGTCGCGACTGGACGCGTTCGTCGGCCTGCTGGCCGGCGCGCTGGTCACCGGCGTGGTCGCCGGAGTCCCCATCAACGACCTGATCGGCTACATCACCTCCGGGTTCGGCGACACCCTCGCCGGGATCGGCATCGTCATCGCACTCGGCGTCATGATCGGCAAGGTCCTGGAGGAGAGCGGCGGCGCCGACGCCCTGGCGCGGATGTTCGTCCGCGCCTTCGGCAAGGGCCGCGAGGACGTGGCCATGACCGCCACCGGCGCGGTCGTCTCGGTCCCGGTCTTCTGCGACTCCGGGTTCGTCATCCTGCACCCGCTCGCCCGTTCGCTGGCCCGGCGCTACGGCAAGCCCCTGGTGGGCGTCTCCCTCGCGCTCGCCGGCGGTCTGGCGGTCACCCACCACCTGGTCCCGCCCACGCCCGGGCCGCTGGCCGCGGTGGGGCTGCTGGGCGCCGACCTGGGCACCGTCGTCGTGGCCGGCCTGGTGATGGCCGTGATCCTGGTGCCCGTCGTGGTCGCCTACGCCCGCATCATGGGTCCGCGCCTGGAGCGCCACCTCGACCCCGAGCTGCTGCCCGAGCCGGCGGCCGCCGGCGCCGCGGCCTCCGGCGGGGCGCCGGGCGGCTCCGCGCCGGCGGGGAGCCCCGCGGATGCGGCCGCCGACGGAACCGGCCACGACGCCAAGCCGCGGGTGCACCCTGCGCTGGCGGCGATCCCGCTGCTCCTGCCGCTCCTGCTCATCGTCGGCAACACCGTCAGCGGCGCCGCCGCCGAGGGAAGCCGTGTCGCCGACGTGTTCGCCTTCATCGGCGAACCCGCCGTCGCACTGCTGATCGGCCTGGTCATCGCCGTCTACCTGCTGCCGCGCCTCGACATCGAACGCACGACCGTCGTGGGCTGGCTCACCTCCGCGGCCGCCTCCGCCGGCATGATCGTCTTCATCACCGGCGCGGGAGGCGCCTTCGGCGAGGTGCTGCGCCAGTCCCGCGTGGGCGACGCCCTGGCCGAGGAGGTCTCGACCTGGCCCGTCCCGCTGTTCCTGATGCCCTTCCTCATCGCCACCTTCGTGCGCATCGCCCAGGGCTCGGGCACCGTCGCCATCATCACCGCCGCCACGCTCGGCGCGCCGCTGGTGCAGTCGGCGGGGGTGGATCCCACGCTCGCCGTTCTTTCCGCGTGCTCCGGCTCCTTCGTCTTCTCCTACGTCAACGACTCCTTCTTCTGGGTCGTCACCCGTTTCACCGGGCTCTCCGGCGCTCCGGCGATGAAGATGTGGACCGGCGCCACCACGACACTGTGGCTGGCCAGCATCCCGCTGCTGGGTATCGCCGCCCTCGTTCTGGGATAGGAGAGACCACCGTGGCCCAGGTACTCGTCGTCGCCGACGACCTCACCGGCGCCAACGCCACCGGCGCCCGGTTCGCGCGCGCCGGGATGCGCGTGGCCACGGTCACACCCGAGCAGGCCCCGCGCGCGGCCCGCGACTACGACGCCGTCGTGGTCAACCTCGACAGCCGCCATATGCCACCGGGCCGGGCCGCCGAAGCGGTCGCCGCCGCGATCGACGCGGTCTGGCCGGTGGCGCTGGTGGTCAAGCGCACCGACACCACCCTGCGGGGCAACGTCGGCGCGGAGCTGGAGGCGGCGTGGCGCCGGGTGCGCGCGCGGGTCGCCGAGCCCACCCCGGTGCGGGCCCTGCTCGCGCCCGCGTTCCCGGCCTCCGGGCGGGTCACCGTCGACGGCGTCCAGCTGCTCGACGGCGTCCCGCTGGAGCGCACCGAGCTCGCGCTGGACCCGCTCAGCCCGATGCGCACCAGCGTCGTGGCCGACCTGCTCGCCGAGCAGACGGCCCTGCCGCTGCGCCACGTCCCGCTGCGCAGCGTCGCGCAGGGGCCGCTCGACGCGGAACTGGCGGCGGGCGCGGAACCCGTCGTGCTCTGCGACGCGCTCACCGAGCAGCACCTGGCCGACATCGCCCAGGCCGCCGCCCGTGCGCACCGCGACCACGGCACCGTATGGGTGGCCGTCGACCCGGGGCCCGCCGGAGCGCTGCTGGCCGAGGCGCTCGGGCTGCGCGGGAGCGCGGCCGCGGCGGGTCCCCTGCTGGGCGTGGTCGGCAGCGCCACCGAGCTGACCCGTCGCCAGCTCGACGCGGCCGCCCGCAGCGGTCCCGTGCGGTTCGTCGAGGCCGACGCCGCCCGCCTGGCCCGCGACGAGCCCGGCTACCGCGCGGGGCTCGCCGGCGAGCTCGCCGACACCCTCGCCGCGGCCGCCTTCCCCGAACCCGTGGTGCTGCGGACCGCCGGGGCGGCCCGCGACGTCGTCGAACTGCCCGAAGCCGCCAAGCTCGCCTTGCCCGGACTGCTCGCCGGACTGGTCGCCGAGGCGGTGCGGGGGATCGGCGGCGCCGCGCCGAGCGGCCTCTACACCAGCGGCGGCGAAGTCACCTCGGCGGTCCTCGACGCGTTGGAGGTGCGCGCCTTCGAGGTGGACGGAGAGGTGGTGCCGCTGGCCGTGCACGGCAGGCTCAGCGGTGGAGCACTCGACGGAGTTCCGGTGGTGACCAAGGGCGGCCTGGTGGGCGACGACTCCACCCTGGTCGCGTGCCTGGGCGAGCTGCGCCGCGCGGTGCAGGCCCGCATGCGCACGGTCCCGGCCGAGGTGCCCGAGCACCACGCCCCGCACGCTCCCAACGCCCCGCAGGCGCCCGATCCCCCCGGCCCGCTGCGCACACCGCCGCGGGTGTGACCGCGCGCCGGGGACCTCCGGCGCCGCGGCAGACGAATCCGAACAGCCCGGCCGCGCTATCCGCCGCGGCCGGCGCATCCTGGGAGGGAAGCCAATTGTCCGAGACCGCCCACACCGCGACCGGCCGTCCGGCCCTCGCCGTCACCGTCGGCGACCCCGTGGGGATCGGGCCCGAGATCACCGTGCGCACGCTCAGCGAGGTCGGCGGCACCGCCTCCGCCCGGGGCGTGGTGGTCGCCGACCCCGCCGTGCTGCGGCGCGCGGCCGCCGTGTGCGGCCTGGACGTGGAGGTCCGCGCGCTGGACTCCTGGGGTCTGCCCGCCGAGCGCGAAGGGGTCCTCGACTGCTTCGACATCGGCGAGCTGGGCGAGACCGAGCTGCCCTGGGGGCGGGTGGACGCGCGCGCCGGCGCGGCCGCCGTGCGCGCCGTCGAGGTCGCCACCCGCGCGGCGATGGACCGCCGCGTGGCGGGCGTCGTCACCGGCCCCATCAACAAGGAGGCCATCTGGGCCGCCGGCAGCGAGCACCTGGGCCACACCGAGATGCTGGGCGCGCTCACCGGGGTCACCCGGCAGAACACCATGTTCGTGGTGCGCGGCAAGAAGATCTTCTTCGCCACCCGCCACGTCTCACTGCGCACGGCGCTGGACCAGGTCGGCGCCGACCACCAGGTCGCCGCGATCGAGGAGGCGCTCACGGCCCTGCGGGTCTTCGGCCACGACGAGCCGCGCCTGGCCGTGGCCGCCATCAACCCGCACGGCGGCGAGAACGGCGCGTTCGGCACCGAGGAGATCGACCACCTCGCCCCCGCCGTCGAGCGGGTGCGGGCCTCCGGCGCCGACGTGGCCGGCCCGGTGCCCGCCGACTCCGTGTTCCACCAGCTCCTGCAGGACCGCTACGACGGTGTCCTCTCCCAGTACCACGACCAGGGGCACATCGCCGCGAAGACGTTCGACTTCGACGGTACGATCTCGGTGACCGTGGGGCTGCCGATCCTGCGCACCTCGGTCGACCACGGAACGGCCTTCGACATCGCCGGCACCGGCGCCGCCGACCCGGGCACGATGCGGTCCGCGTTCCTGCACGGATGCGAGTTTTCCCACTTCGCGGAGCGCATCCGCGCCGAGTACGGTTCTTGATGTCGCGTCACCGGACGGCGCGCATTCGCCCCGCTGCCCGAGGGCGGGCGCTTTGTGGTAGTGCAGGGGGTGGTGCGGGCTCCACCTTCGGTTAGCAAGCCCGCACCATCGTGGCGGCTTCCGGTATCGCCTAGGTTGAAGGAACCGGTTCGGCAGCGGTTCCGACCTCCGCCGCAACCGGGCGGAGCGCGGTGCGCGGCGTATCCCCCGGTCGACGCGATGGCGGACGGTCAGCCCTGCACCACGCTGAGCCCTGTCGGGCGAGGGTTCCGGCAGCGGATCGACGCGTGGAGGAGCCAGCATGACCATGACAGGATCGAGCGCGGAGCGCGGAGCGCCGCGCGGGGGCGGGCGCAGGGGTGCGTCCCGCACCCCCAGCGACTTCGCCGCACTGTCGCGGCGGATCGAGCAGGCGGGCCTGATGCGCCGCCGACCCGTGTACTACGCGGTGCGGCTGAGCGCGCTCGCCGTCCTCTTCATCGCCGGGTGGGCGGCGTTTGTGCTGATCGGGGACTCCTGGTGGCAGATGGCGGTGGCGGTCTACCTCGCCGCCGTCTTCGGCCAGGTGGCACTGGCGGCGCACGACCTCGCCCACCGCCAGGTCTTCCGCACGCGCGGCCCCAGCGAGGCGGCCGGGCGGATCGTCGGCAACCTCGGGATCGGCATGGGGTACGGCTGGTGGCAGGACAAGCACACCAGGCACCACGCCAACCCCAACCACGAGGACCTCGACCCCGACGTCGCCCCCGACCTGCTGGTCTGGTCGCACGACCAGGCCGAGCGCGCGTCGGGGCCGGCGCGGATCATCGGCGGGTGGCAGGCCGTGCTCTTCTACCCGCTGCTCACCCTTGAAGGCCTGAACCTGCACGTGCAGAGCGTCCGCTCGCTGCTGCGCCCCCGCCTGCGCCTGCGGTGGCTGGAGGCGGCGCTGCTGGCCGCGCACTTCGCCCTCTACCTCGGCGCCCTGTTCACCGTGCTCTCCCCGGGCAAGGCGCTGCTGTTCCTGGCCGTCCACCAGGGCCTGTTCGGCGTGTACCTGGGCAGCGTCTTCGCGCCCAACCACAAGGGCATGCCCACCCTCACCGGCGGCGACAAGCCCGACTTCCTCCGCAAGCAGGTGCTGACATCCCGCAACGTCACCGGCGGCGTGTTCACCGACCTCGCCCTGGGCGGGCTCAACTACCAGATCGAGCACCACCTCTTCCCGAGCATGCCCTCTCCCCACCTGCGCCGCGCCCGCCCCATCGTGCGCGCCTACTGCGCCGAGATCGGGCTGTCCTACCACGAGACCGGCTTCGTGCGCTCGCACGTCGAGGCGCTGACCCACATGCACCGCGCCGGAGCGCCCCTGCGCCGCCCGGGCCGGACCTCCGAGGCCGCCGCTCCCGGCGGCCGGTGACGGCGGCCCCGCGCTCCCGCGCCGCCCCCGCGTGTCCCACCGCGGCACGGTCGCCCCCCGTGCGCGTTGAGTACCGGTACTCAGGTCCTCCCGGCCCCGGCACGATGGGATGGAGGCGTCCGGCGAAGTCCGCCGGCGGCTTTGCGAGTGCGGGAGGAGGACACAGGTGAGCGAGTCGAAGCCGTCCCGCGACACGGCCCTGAGCGGTCTGGTCGAGCGCGGCGTCATCTCGGCCTGGCAGGCCGACCAGGTGCGCGTGGCGCTGGCCGCGGCCGAACCCGCGCCCGGGCGCGTGCGCTGGATGGAGATCGTCGGTTACATCGGCGGCGGCCTGGTGCTGGCCGGAGCGGTCGCGCTGGCGGCCGCCTCCTGGGAGGAACTGGGCGACGACGCCCGCATCACCCTTCTGGCGGTGCTGGCGGCCGCGGCAGCGGGCGGCGCGATGCTCATGAGCGGCGGCCCGCAGGAGATGCTCGGGCGCCGCAACCGGGTGCCCGACGTCCGGCGCCGGATCGCCGGGGTGCTCCTGGCGCTGGCCGCCGTCCTGGCGGCCTTCGCGGTGGCGGTGGCGGTCGACGTCGCGGAGGACGGCGACCCCGCCTACCTGCCGCCCCTGGTCGGGCTGGCCGTCGCCGCCGCCGGCTATGCCGCACTGCCCTCGGCCGTGGGCCAGGTCGCGGTGTGGGGGATGAGCGTCGGCGTGGTCGGAACGCTCGTCGAGGAGTTCGCCTCAGGCGACGACACCCTCCTGCTGGGAGGAAGCTGGCTGGCGCTGGGCGTGGTGTGGGCGGTGCTCTCGGCCCTGGGCGCCGCCGCCGAGCGCCGGCTGGGACTGGGGCTGGGGGCCGGACTGGCGCTGGCGGCCGGCCAGACCCTGCTGTCCTGGACCGACGAGAACGCATGGGGATACGCCGCCACCCTGCTGGTTGCGGCGGCGTGCATCGCCTACTACTTCCTCGACCGCACCGCTGTGCTCCTGGTCATGGGGGTCATCGGGGTCACGGTCGGCGTGCCGGAGATGGTCTGGGACCTGACCGACGGCGCGATCGGCACGGCGACGGTGCTGCTGATCGCGGGGGCGGTCCTGCTGGCGGCCAGCTGGACCGGGCTGCTCGTGCACCGGCGCCGCAACGAGGCCGACGGCCGGGCCGGGCCGGAGGGCGGGGGAGCGCCCGGCGCCGGTGCCGACTCCGGGCCGGCCGACGGCGGCCCCGTTCCGCCCGACCCCGCCGGCGCCGGGCCGCCTCCCTCCGCCCGGCTCTGAGCGGACCCGGGCCGGGGAGGGGAGGCCGGCGGCGCCGCCGCGCGGGGGCGGGCGGCGCCGCCCGCCCCCGCACGGCGGTCGGGCGCGCGCCCTAGCCGATCCCCTTGTCCAGTCCGGCCTTCCGCAGCGCCTCGGCCATGGCGCCGTCGGCGCCGCCGCCGCCGGACGCGCCGCCGCGGTCCTCGCGGCGGCCGCCGCCCCTGCGGTTGCGGGAGCCGTCCTTGCGGCCGCCTCCTCCGCCGCGTGCACCGCCGTTGCCGCCGCCGCGTGCGCCGCGCTCGCCGCTCTCGGGGTCGTCCTCCAGCCGCATGCTCAGTGATATCCGCTTGCGGTCGGTGTCGACGTCCATCACCTTCACCCGTACGACGTCGCCGGGCTTGGCGACGTCGCGGGGGTCGCTGACGAAACTCTTGGACATCGCGGACACGTGGACCAGGCCGTCCTGGTGCACGCCCACGTCCACGAAGGCGCCGAAGGCGGCCACGTTGGTGATCACACCCTCCAGGATCATGCCGCGCTGCAGGTCGGCCAGCGTCTCGACACCCTCCTTGAACGAGGCGGTGGCGAACTCCGGCCGCGGGTCGCGCCCGGGCTTCTCCAGTTCGGCGATGATGTCGGTGACCGTGGGCAGCCCGAACCCGTCGTCGGCGAAGTCCGCGGGCCGCAGCGAGCGCAGCCTCGCGGTGTCGCCGATCAGCGAGGAGACGTCGCCGCCGGTGGCGGCCACGATGCGGTGCACCACCGGGTAGGACTCCGGGTGCACGCTGGAGGCGTCCAGCGGGTCGCCGCCGCGGATCCGCAGGAACCCGGCGGCCTGCTCGAAGGCCTTGGGGCCCAGCCGCGGCACCCGGCTCAGCGCCGAGCGCGCGGCGAACGGCCCGTTGGCGTCGCGGTGGTCGACGATGTTCTGCGCGACGGTCGAGCTGATGCCCGACACCCGCGAAAGCAGCGGGACCGAGGCGGTGTTGGCGTCGACCCCGACGCCGTTCACGCAGTCCTCCACGACCGTGTCGAGCATGCGCGAGAGCTTCGTCTCCGAGAGGTCGTGCTGGTACTGGCCCACGCCGATGGACTTGGGGTCGATCTTGACCAGCTCGGCCAGCGGGTCCTGCAGCCGCCGGGCGATGGACACGGCGCCGCGCAGCGACACGTCCAGCTCCGGCAGCTCCCGCGAGGCGTAGGCGGAGGCGGAGTAGACCGACGCGCCGGCCTCGGAGACCATGACCTTGGTGAGCCTGCCCGCGCCGATCAGCTTCACCAGCTCGCCGGCCAGCTTGTCGGTCTCGCGGGAGGCGGTGCCGTTGCCGATCGCGACCAGCTCGACGCCGTGCTCGCGGACCAGGCGGCCGAGCGCGGCCAGCGCCTCGTCCCAGCGCCGCTGGGGCGCGTGCGGGTAGACGGTGTCGGTGGCCACCACCTTGCCGGTGGCGTCGACCACGGCGACCTTGACACCGGTGCGCAGGCCCGGGTCCAGGCCGAGCGTGGGGCGGGTGCCGGCGGGCGCGGCCAGCAGCAGGTCGCGCAGGTTGGCGGCGAACACCCCCACGGCGGCGTCCTCGGCCTGCTGCCACAGCCGCATGCGCAGGTCGATGTCCAGGCGCACGAACACCCGCGTGCGCCAGGCCCAGCGCACGGTCTCGGCCAGCCACCGGTCGGCCGGGCGGCCGCGGTCGGCGATGCCGAAGCGCGCCGCGATCGCGCGCTCGTAGGGGCCGGGGGCCGCGGGGGCGGCGGCGGAGTGCTCGTCGTCCTCGGGCTGCAGGGTGAGTGAGAGCACCTCCTCCTTCTCGCCGCGGAACATCGCCAGCACGCGGTGGGAGGGCAGGTCGGTCAGCGCCTCGGAGTAGTCGAAGTAGTCGGAGAACTTGGCCCCGTCCTGTTCGCGGCCCTCGCGGACGGCGGCGACCAGGCGGCCGCGCGACCACAGCCGCTCGCGCAGCTCGCCGACCAGGTCGGCGTCCTCGGTGAAGCGCTCCACCAGGATCGCGCGGGCGCCCTCCAGCGCCGCGGCGGCGTCGGCGACGCCCGCGTCCGGGTCGGCGTAGCCGGCGGCCGCGGCCTGCGGGTCCCGGTCGGGCTCGCCCAGCAGCAGCTCGGCCAGCGGCTCCAGGCCGGCCTCGCGGGCGATCTGGGCCTTGGTGCGGCGCTTGGGCTTGTAGGGGAGGTAGATGTCCTCCAGCCGCGCCTTGGAGTCGGCGGCGTTGATGCGCGCCTCCAGCTCCTCGTCGAGCTTGCCCTGGGAGCGGATGGAGTCCAGGACGACGGCGCGGCGCTCCTCCAGCTCCCGCAGGTAGCGCAGGCGCTCCTCGAGGTGGCGCAGCTGGGTGTCGTCGAGCCCGTCGGTCGCCTCCTTGCGGTAGCGGGCGACGAAGGGGACGGTGGCCCCGTCGTCGAGCAGCCCGACGGCCGCGGTCACCTGGTGCTGGCTGACGCCGATCTCCTCGGCGATGCGCTGGTCGATACTGATCGTCACGTTGGCTGGTCCACCTTCTCGGTCTTGTTCACCCGCTGCATTGTCCTGGCCGTGAGGGCGGTTGTCACGCCGAAGGGAAGGAGCCCGGGGCGCTGCGGTCGCCCAGGGCGTCGGCGGGAAGGCGGGTGCGGCCGCGGGAGCGTGCGTGGAATGATGCAAACGCATGGATTGTTCGTGTCGAGTGCGGTCGGCAAGGTGCCGAGCGCCCGGAGCTTGGGAGGCCCCGCATGCCCGCTGTGACGGTCGACGACATCCTGGTGCTGCCGCGCGCGGCCGAACCGGCGGCCACCGCCGCCGAACGCGCCGTCATCTCGGTGACCACCGCTCCCACCGGCTATGAAGGCGAGGGCTTCCCGGTCCGGCGCGCGTTCGCGGGCGTGGACATGCGCGCGCTCGACCCCTTCATCCACCTGGACCAGATGGGCGAGGTCGAGTACGCCCCGGGCGAGCCCAAGGGCACCCCCTGGCACCCGCACCGCGGCTTCGAGACGGTCACCTACATGATCGACGGGGTGCTCGACCACAGCGACTCCCACGGCGGCGGCGGGTCCATCACCGACGGCGACACCCAGTGGATGACCGCCGGCGGCGGCATCCTGCACATCGAGGCCCCGCCCGAGGAGGTCGTCGTGAGCGGCGGGCTCTTCCACGGGCTCCAGCTGTGGGTGAACCTGCCCTCCCGGCTCAAGATGACCGACCCCCGCTACCAGGACATCGGCCGGGGCGAGGTCACGCTGCTCAGTTCCTCCGACGGCGGGGCGCTGCTGCGGGTCATCGCCGGCGACGTCGCCGGCCACAGCGGACCGGGCGCCACGCACACGCCCATCTCGCTCGTGCACGCGACCCTGGCTCCGGGCGCGCAGCTGCGCCTTCCCTGGCGGCCCGACTTCAACGCACTCGTCTACACGCTCGCGGGCTCCGGCGGCGCCGGCTCCGACCGCCACCCGATCGAGACGGGCCGGCTCGCGGTCTTCGGGCCGGGCGACGCGGTCACCGTGCGCGCCGACGAGCGCCAGGAGAGCCGCTCCCCGCAGCTGGACGTGCTCATCCTGGGCGGGCAGCCGATCCGCGAGCCCGTCGCGGCCTACGGCCCGTTCGTCATGAACACCCGCCACGAGCTGCTGCAGGCCGTCGAGGACTTCCGGTCCGGACGGTTCGGCGGCATCCCCGCCGAGCCCCGCCCCGGCCACGGCGTGCTCTGACACCGGGCCGCCGCCCCTGCTCCCCGCATCTTGAGCCCGCGGTGACCAGCCGGGGACCGACCGTTGAACCCCGCCCTGATCTCCTGTTAAAGAGGACAGTAGACGCCTCCGTTGGACCGGAAGGCGCATCGACGATGGGCGGGATGACCGTGATCATTGATCCGACGTCGGTTCGCGACCTGGCCGCCATGAACGACGAGATGGGCGTGCTGACCGTGTACGCCACCGCCGACCCGCGCGACAAGTCGGCTTCTCCGGCCTGGCGCCTGGCGGTGGGCAACGCCATCGGCGCGCTGCGCAGCGGAGCGGCCGACGACGGCGACAGGGAGCGCCGCGCGGCGGTTCTGGATCGGCTCGACCGGCTGCAGCCCGAGATCGAGTCCGTGCTCGACGCCGGCGAGTCGGGGGTGGGCCGGGCCCTCTTCGCCCCCGTCAGCCGCGACGAGGTGCACACGCTTAACGTGCAGATGCCGCTGGACGACTGCGCGGTGCTGGAGCGCCGCCCCTACCTGCGGCCGCTGGCCGGCGCCCTCACCCTCGGCGCGCCCGCCGGCGTGCTGGCCGTGTCCCACGAAGGGGTGCGCGTGATCGACCTGCGGTTCGGCGTCGCCCGGGAGGTCACCCGGCTGGCCTTCGACCTCGACACCGACGACTGGCGCTCCATGCGCGGGCCGGCCTCGCTCGCCCAGTCCGGCAGCCCTTCCCGGGGCGCCAACCAGCTCGACCGGTTCGACCGCCGCGTCGAGGACAACCTCCAGCGCTACCTGGCCTCGGTGCGCCCGCGCCTCTCCGCGATCGCCGACGAGCACGGCTGGCAGTCCGTCGCCGTCACCGGCGACCGCCGGCTGATCGACGTCGTCCGCAAGGGCCTGTCCACCTCGCCCGCCCGCCGCGACGTCGTCCTGCTGGACCGGGTCGTGGAGTCGCTGTCGACCAACGAGATCGCCGCACTGGTGCGGCCCGAACTGGAGGAGGACCGCCGGCGCCGCTGCCGCGTCCTCGCCGAGCAGGCACGCGACGCCGCGCGCTCGGGCGGGCCGGGCACGACCGGGATCAGCGACACACTCGGCGCGTTCCGCGAGAACCGGGTCGCCCACCTCGTCCTGGACGGCACCCGCGAGCTGCGCGGCCAGCGCACCTTCGACGGGCGGTACTACCCTCACGGTGAACGGCCGCCCGGGGAGTCCGACGCCGCCATGGCCGAGGAGCCCGACCTGGGCGAGCGCATGATCGAGATGGGCTACACCTCCGGCGCCGCCGTCACCATGCTGCCGCCTGAGGCCGCCGGCGTGCTGGCCGAGGAGGACGGCGTGGCCGCGCTGCTGCGCTGGTAGGCGCCGGCCGCCGCGGCGCCGCCGGAGGCGTGCCCGCCGAAGGGGGCGAGCGGTGGAGTCGATGGGTCCGCGCGGGTTCCAGCTGGTGCTGCTGCGGCGTATGGCCGACTACCGGCCCCAGTTGGTCGACGACGCCCGCCGGGAGCTCGGCGCCACCCGCGCCGAGATGCGCGAGGCGAACCGGCGCTGGCAGGCGATGCTGCGCTCGGCCCGCGCGCCCTCGGGCCTGCGCCGCTACCGGCTGTTGCTGGGCCCCGCCGAGACGACCGCGCGGCGCCCGGTGGGCGACCTGGACTGCGAGGTGCACCGCTGGCCGGTGCCGCTGTGGCCGGACCTGCGCTACGAGGTCGTGACGCTGGAGGGCGGGCCCGTGCTGCACGAGTGGCTGGTGCGCGCCGAGGGCGCGACCGCGCCCCGACCCCGCCACGTCGGCGAACTCGACCCCTGGTCGTGCGTCGTCGACGACGTGGCGCGCGCGTTCGCGCCGGCGGTGCCGATGGAGGGCACCGCCCCCTCGCGCTGGCGCCTGGCCTTCACCGCCCCCGACGCCTCGGGGCGCAGCGGGCGCCACGTCGCCGAGTTCACCTGGGGGCTGCTGCAGCGCGTCGTGCCCGCGCACGCCGAGCCGGGCCGGGCGCAGGAGGAGGCGGGCGGCTGACACCGGCGCGGCGCGCGTTCCGGAGCCCGGGATCGGGCCGGGCACCGGACGGCGCCGCATCCGGAGCGTGCCGCCGGCGGAGGCGGATGCGGGAAGCGGCGCCCCTCAGCGCCGCGAGCGCAGGTACCGGTGCCGCATAAGCGCAGCGACCGTCACGAAGATGGCCGGAATGCCGATGATCAGCACCGCCATGATGACGAGTTCGACGGTTCCGATGTCCATACCGGTCCCGTACCCTCCGCGGGCGTCCGCAAAGGTCAGACGGCCCCCGCGAGTGCCGCGACCTGGTCGGACAGCGGTGCGGCGCCCAGCCGGTTGTCGATCGCGATGTGCTCGACGGGCGGCGGCTCGTCCGGCCGCACCCGGGCGACGAACGCGTCGAACCCGTCGATCTTGCCCGTGTCGCGGGAGCGCCCCCGGCCGCCGATGCGGGCGCGCAGGGTCGCCCCGTCGCTGGCCACCCACACCAGGCGCACCGGATCGCCGCCGAGCTCGCCGACCCACGCCCGCCATCGGCCGGGGTCGCGGATCTGCCCGGTGAAGGGCGCCACGGGCATCACCGGGCACCCCGACGCGCGGATCTGCGCGGCCGCCGCGGTCATCCCGCCGTACTCGTGCGCCTTGACGTGCTCGTCGTACCACGCGCCCTCGCGCTCGCCGTAGGACCGGCCGTGCGCGGCGAGCACCTCGGCGACGAACCCGCTGAACAGCGTGTCCTTATCGAGTAAGGCCGGCACGGGCTCCAGCCGGCGCAGCAGCAGCTCGGCCACCGTCGACTTGCCCGCGCCCGGAGCGCCCGCCACGACCCACACGGTCCCTCGCGGCACGCCGCCGGCGCTCACGGCCGCCCCCGCACCGCGGGGAGGCGCGCAGCGCCCCGCCGGCGGCCGCCGGCGGCCGCGCCGCTCAGGAGTCGCCGCCGATGATGTCGGGGGCGTAGTACTCGTCCACCGGGACCGGCCCGCGGTAGCCCTGGCACTTGCACGGGCGGTACGTTCCGCCGCTCTGGCCCACCCAGCGGCCGGGTATGACGACCTGGGCCTGGCACATCTTGGTCTCCTGGTCGTGGAAGACCAGGTGGTGGCCGCAGCCGCAGATGGGCTGGGGCGTGGCGGGCTTCGCCGAGACCGCGGGCACCTGCGGAGGCGGAGCGGGATAGGGGGGCCGGCGCGGCATCATGCGGCCGATCATCACCCCGCCGAGAGCGATGGCCGCCCCCACTACAAGGCTCACCGGCTCCATGCTGTGCACCGCCCTCCGAGGTCCTACACGCTCCATTGTGGCCGAGGACGCGGGCGTTCAATCCCTCGGGACCCGCGTTCTAAGATCCATTGTGCGTCCGCATCCGGCCGCGCGCCACGCCACGAAGCCGGTACTCCGCCGACCCGTTCCCTCTCGCCGGACCCACCCGCAGGACAAGGCCGGGAATCCGTTTTTTGTGCTGTTTTACCCGCACATGGTGAGCCGGGTATGGAGCCGCCCTGTACGCGTCGGGCATGGTGAGGCCAGGTCATGTCTGACTAGGCGGACGGGCGGCGCGCGCGGCCACACTCGCGCGCCCCGTCCCGGGGGAGGAGCACGACATGAAGCGATCGCGCGCGAACGGCTGGGGAGTCTTCGCAGCCACCCTGCTGTTCGTCGTCGGCGCAGTGAACATCGTGCAGGGCCTGGTCGCGATGCTCATGCCCGCCTACTTCGTCGCGGCCGAGGACGAGATGCTCGTCTGGGACTTCGCGATCTGGGGGCTTGTGCTGGGCGTCTGGGGCGTCGTCCTGGTACTCGCGGGCCTCGCCCTGCTCTCCGGCCAAACCTGGGCCCGGGTCTTCACCGTCGTCGTCGCGGCGGTGAACGCGTTCGCCCAATTGGCGTTCATCGGGTCCTACCCGGTGTGGTCGCTGGTGGCCATCGCCGTCGACGTGCTGGTCATCTACGCGGTCACCGCCGGCTGGCCCGACCGGGTGACGGCGGACGAGGACGCCTATGCGGCCGGCCGCGCCGACGCCGAGAGGGCGCCCGCGGGCACTCAGCAGGCGGTCGGCGGCGGGCAGGGCACCGATGCGGACGCGGACGCGGCGTCCGGCGAAGCGGGAACGGGTGAGCGCCCCTACGGCGGCGCCAGCACCCAGGAGGCGCGGCACGGTACCGCGGAACGCCCGCCGGGTACGCGTCCCGGCAAGCACGAGCAGCCGATGAGCTGACCGCGGGGCGGGTGGTCGCGCGCTCGCGCGCGACCACCCGCCGGAGCGGGCCGCCCGGCCGAGCCCCGTCCGTCCCGGCATCCGGACGGCGGCGCACCGCCGGGCGGCCCGCTCGCGTGCGTTCGAGGGCGGTGCGGGTGCTCGCGCTCCCGCAGCGGCGACGAGGCGCCGGCTACCAGGCGGCGGGGCCGGCGTTGTCGAACCAGCCGCCGGTGGGTCCGTCGGCGCCGACGGCGGCCATGCGCACGATGACCTCCGCGCCCTCCTGGACCGGAGCGCCCTGGTGGCCGGTGAGGTCGGTGGCGGTGTAACCGGGGTCCACGGCGTTGAACCGGATGGCGGGGAACGCCTTGGCGTACTGCGAGGTGAGCATGACCAGCGCGGACTTGGACGCGCTGTAGTCCAGGTAGGCCACATCGAACTCCGGCCGCGACCGGTCGGCGCAGGCCGCCCGCGACCCCAGGGCGCTGCCGACGTTGACGACCACCGGGGCGGCGCTCTCCTTCAGCAGCGGCAGGAAGGCGTGCGTGACGCGGACGACGCCGAACACGTTGGTCTCGAAGGTACCGACCAGGTCGTCGGCGGTGGTCTCGCCGACCGGTCTGCGCGCCCCGGCGGTTCCGGCGTTGTTGACCAGGACGTCCAGGCCGCCGGAGGCGCGGAGGGACGCGGCGGCCGCCTGGACGGAGCCGTCGTCGGTGACGTCGAGCCGGACGAATCGAGCGCCCAGCCGCGCGGCCGCCGCCCGGCCGCGCTCGGGGTCGCGCGCCCCGATGTAGACGGTGTGGCCGGCCCCGGTCAGGCGGCGCGCCGCCTCGAAGCCCAGGCCCCTGTTCGCTCCGGTGATGAGGGTGGTGGTCATCGGAAGGCCTCCAGGGGGAGGGGACGCGGCGTCGAGCATGCGGCAGGGAGGCGGGGGCGGCGGTCGGCCGGCAGGAGGGCGACCCGGTCGGCGGGGACCGCGTCCCTCCGCTCCCTCCGCCCCGAGGGGGGAGATGTCACGGTGCGCACTCCGGTAGGGGGAACGGCCCTGCCATCCTCGCACCGCGCGGCCGGGCGCAACCCTGGGTCGGCAATACACGCATGGATAGCGGCCGTCCGAAATCGCCGCCCACCCCGCCGGCGCACCACCCGCCGCCCCGACCGGAGCGCGGCCGCGGCGCGCGGGCGGCGGGTTCTCGTCGCGCACCCGCCGGGCGCTCGGGCGCCTGCGGCGGGTGTTGAAGGCGCGGCGGAGGGGGTCAGTCGGCGGCGGGGCCGCCGCGCAGGTCCTTCAGCGTCGCCACGTCGGCCGCGTGCGGTGCGACCGGGCCCGGCGTCTCGCAGACGACCGGCACACCGGCGCTCACCGGGTGCTCGAACAGCGTGCCGAAGGGCGCGGAGCCGATGTGGCCCGCGCCGATGTTCTCGTGGCGGTCCTTGTTGCTGCCGCACGCCTCCTTGGAGTCGTTGGCGTGCACGAGCCGCAGCCGCTCGGCCCCCGCGACCTCGCCGAACCGGTCCAGCATCGCGGACATCCCCTCCGGAGTGGAGACGTCGTGGCCCGCCGCGAAGACGTGCGCGGTGTCCAGGCAGACCCCGGCGCGCGGGTGCCAGTCCAGCGCGGCGAGGTAGTCCCCCAGGTCGTCCACTGTCGCGCAGAGCACCTGTCCCTGCCCGGCCATCGGCTCCAGCAGGACGGGCGGAACCTGCTCGCCCAGTTCCTCCAGGACCGGCAGCAGCAGCGCGCGCATCCGGGCCAGCCCTTCGTCGCGGCCGCCGCGCACCGCCGACCCCGTGTGCACGACCACGCCGCGCGCGCCGATCTCGGCGCCGCGCTGCAGCGCGTGGCGCAGGGCGGTCGCGGACCGCTCCGCGATGGTCTCGTCGGGCGAACCCAGGTTGATCAGGTAGTTGGCGTGCACGAACACCGGAAGGTCGGAGCGTTCGCGCAGCTCGGCGTCCTCGTCGGGGCTGCCGGGCGTCGTGGCCCAGCCGCGCGGGTTGGAGACGAAGACCTGGACGGTTTCGGCGGCGATGTCGGCGGCATAGGCGAGACCACGGGTGGCCATTCCCCCGGCGACCGGTACGTGCGCCCCGATGGGCGATGCGGCGAGTTCAGTCATGGTTGGCACCCAGCTTAGAGCGTCACGGCACCGGGCATCATGGAGGCCATGACCCCGAGTCGCCTCGCGCCCGACTGGCGCCGCATCGCCCTCGGCGCCGCTGTTGGCGCCGCCGGAACCGCGGCCGTCGGGTTGGCGGTCCACGGTGCGGCGGCGCTGGCCGGTTCGCTCACCGCCGACCAGGTCGTGGGCGCCAACATCGGCCTCGGCCTGGCGGCCTTCGCGGCTCGGCTGGCGGCCACGCCGCTGGTGTGCTGGTGGCTGCTGCGCCTGGTCAGAGTACCGCGGGCGGGTCCGGCGACACTGTTCGGCCTGGTCTGCTACCTGCTGCTGGCGCTCGCCGGCCCGGGCGGTCGGGCGCTGCCCGGCCTTGCCGCGGTCTGGCTGGTGCTGGGCGCGGTCTCCGGTGCGGTCGGCGTGTACGCGGCGGGCTGGACCGCACCGCGAACCCCCGCCGCCCGGGCCTGAGCACGCGCCGGTGCCCGGCGCGGCGCGTCACCGCGCCGACTCCCGGGCGGCCGACCGCCGCCTCGCGCGACGCGTGCGGCCGGGGCGGACACCGGTCCGACCGGCCGGCCGGGGCGCTAAGGTGCGGTGCGTGAGCGAATCGCCTGCCGACCCGACCCTGCACGAGGTGACCCGCGCCTTCGAAAGCGTCTACGACCCCGCGTGGGCGGCGCCCTGGGACGCCGTGGGGCTGGTGTGCGGCGACCCCGCCCAGCCGGTGCGCCGCGTGCTCTTCGCCGTCGACCCCGTCGCCGAGGTCGTCGACGAGGCCCGCGAATGGGGAGCCGACCTCCTCGTCACCCACCACCCGCTGCTGCTGCGCGGGGTGACCGGCGTGGCCGCCACCACGCCCAAGGGACGACTCGTGCACCGGCTGATCTCGGCGGGAACCGCCCTCTACACCGCGCACACCAACGCCGACACCGCCGATCCCGGCGTCTCCGACGCACTGGCGGCGGCCGTGGGCCTGCCCGGCCCGCTCGCGCCCCTGGACCCCGATCCCGCCGACCCCGCCGGCGGCCGAGGCATCGGACGCATCGGGTCGCTGCCCGAGCCCCTGCCGCTGCGCGAATTCGCGGCGCAGGCCGCCGCCGGGCTGCCCCGCACCGCCGGAGGGATCCGCGTCAGCGGCGGCCCCGACCGTCCGGTCCAGCGCATCGCGGTCTCCGGCGGGGCGGGCGACTCCCTGCTCGACCGCGCCCGCGCCGCCGGCGTGGACGTCTACCTGACCTCCGACCTGCGCCACCATCCTGCCTCGGAGTTCGCCGAACACGGCGGCCCCGCCCTCATCGACACAGCGCACTGGGCCGGCGAGTGGCCCTGGCTCGCCGAGGGCGCCGCCCGGCTCGCGAGCGCGCTCGGGCCCCGACGGGCTAACGTGGAGTTCCGCGTATCCGAGATCGTCACCGACGCCTGGTCCCTGGCACTGTGAGCCGATCGACCCCTGGCCGCGGCCGACGGCCCGCGCTGCGCCGCGACCGCTTCCGACGTCGGCAAAGGAGCCTTGAACACAAGTGAAAGCAGAACCGGCCCACCAGCTGCGCCTACTCGATCTCCAGGAGATCGACAGCCGACTCGCCCAGCTCGCCCACCGCCTGCGCAACCTGCCCGAGAACGAGGAGGTCGAGCGCCTCGACAGCCGCATCAGCGAGCTCCGCGACCGGCGGACGGTGCTGACCACGGCGCTGTCCGACCTCGACCGCGAGCAGCGCAAGGCCGAGTCCGACGTCGACCAGGTGCGCACGCGCTCCGAACGCGACTCCAAGCGCCTCGACGCCGGCCAGGTCTCCTCGCCCAAGGACCTGGAGCACCTGCAGTCCGAGATCGCGTCCCTGCAGCGCCGCCAGACCGAGCTGGAGGAGATCGTGCTGGAGGTGATGGAGCGCCGCGAGGGCCTGGAGAGAGAGGAGGCCGAGCTGCGCAAGGAGCTGGAGGCCGCCGAGACCGAGCGCGACGCCGCCGACGAGCGGCGCGGCACCGCCAGGGCCGAGATCGAGGCCGACCGCGCCGCCGAGTCCGCCCGCCGCGAGCGCGTCGCCGCAGAGGTCCCCGAGGACCTCGCCGCCTTCTACACCAAGCTGCGCGACCAGCACGAGGGCGTGGGCGCGGCGGCGCTGCGCTACGGCCGCTGCGAGGGCTGCAAGCTCGCGCTGAGCACCGCCGAGCTCTCCGGGATCCGCCAGGCTCCCGCGGACGAGGTGCTGCGCTGCGACCAGTGCCGGCGCATCCTGGTGCGTACCGGCGACTCGGGACTGTAGGCCGCTCGGACGACTGTCGCGGGGCACCGGCGGATGCGCGGGCCGGGCGGGCCCGGCACAGGTACAAGGAGCGAGTGATGAGCAGGCGACTGGTGATCGAGGCCGACGGCGGATCCCGCGGCAACCCCGGCCCGGCCGGGTTCGGTGCTCTGGTGCGCGACGCGGACACCGGCGAACTGCTGGCGGAGGTCGCCGAGGCCGTCGGAAGGGCTACCAACAACGTCGCCGAGTACCGCGGCCTGATCGCCGGGCTCGCGGCGGCCCAGGGCCTCGACCCCGCCGCCGCGGTCGAGGCGCGCATGGACTCCAAGCTGGTGGTCGAGCAGATGTCGGGCCGCTGGCGGATCAAGCACGCCGCACTGCGGCCGCTCGCCGAGGAGGCCCGCGCCAAGGCCGCCGGGTTCGCCGCGGTCTCCTACGTGTGGGTGCCGCGGGCCGACAACGCCCACGCCGACGCGCTGGCCAACGAGGCGATGGACGCCGCCGCCGAGGGACGGCCCGTGCGGCTGGAAGCCGCATCCGGCGGCGCGGCGGACTCCGCCGCCGAGCCGCCGGCCGAACCCGCGGGCGGCGCCGGAACCCGGGCGCCGCAGCCCGCCGCCACCGGCTGGGCGGCGCCCGACACCGAGCCCACACGGCTGGTGCTGCTGCGCCACGGCGAGACCCCGATGTCGACGGAGCAGCGATTCGCCGGCGTCGGCGACATCGGCCTGACCGAGACCGGGCACGCCCAGGCCCGCGCCGCAGCCCGGCACCTCGCCGGATCCGGAATCGACGTGGTCGTCTCCTCGCCGCTGCGCCGCGCCCGCGACACCGCCCAGCCGGTGGCGGCCGAGCTGGCGCTGCCGGTCGAGGTGGACGAGGGCCTGCGGGAGACCGACTTCGGGGCCTGGGAGGGGATGACCTTCGGCGAGGTGCAGCGCAGCCGCCCCGACGAACTGCGGCGCTGGCTGGCCGACACCGCCGCGGCACCCGAGGGCGGCGAGAGCTTCGCGGCGGTGGCCGAGCGCGTGGCCGAGGCGCGCGAAAAGCTGCTGGCGCGCCACACGGGCCGCACGGTGCTGGTGGTCAGCCACGTCACGCCGATCAAGGTGCTGCTACAGCAGGCCCTGCTGGCACCACCGAAGGCGCTGTTCCGCATGCACCTGGACGTGGGCTGCCTGTCGCGCATCGACTGCTTCAGCGACGGGCCGACGCTGGTGCGCTCCCTCAACGACACCGGACACCTCGGCCCCGGCAGCGCCTGAGCCGGGCGTGCTCGGCTCCCGCACGCGCGCCGAGCAGGCGCGCGGCGCGATATCATCGCGGTGAGGGGAGAGTCGGCCAGGCGGCCGCGGCACCCGAAGGGGTGTCGAGGAAAGTCCGGACTCCACAGGGCAGGGTGGTCGGTAACACCGACCCGGGGCGACCCGCGGGAAAGTGCCACAGAAAACAGACCGCCACCGCTGTGCGCGGTGGTAAGGGTGAAACGGTGGTGTAAGAGACCACCAGCGGCCGGAGCGATCCGGTCGGCTCGGTAAACCCCACCCGGAGCAAGGTCAAAAAGGGGGACCGCGGTCCCCTGCGCGGACGTTCGAGGGCTGCCCGCCCGATGTCCGCGGGTAGACCGCACCGAGGCTGCCGGCAACGGCAGTCCCAGACGGATGGCCGCCCGGTCCGCAAGGACCGACAGAATCCGGCTTACCGGCCGGCTCTCCCCCTTCTCTGCGGTGGGCCCGCTGTCGGGTGCGTGTGCCGGCAGCGGTCGCTCCGCGTGCGGCGAGCGCGGCCGGGGGCGCGGCGCCGCCGGCGCAGGTGCCGAGTGCGCGGCCGGGAGCCGAAAGTCCCGCCCATACGGGGATGCGTGCACCGACCAGGCGTGCGGCGGGATAGATTGGTGAGGGTCCAGTCGGTCTCCGCGAGGTGCCGCGCGGGGCCCACCGCGGGCGCGGATGCGCGCCCGCGCCGTTTGCGAGCCGGGTTTCGGTGAGAGCTGCCTTGTCCACGATCTGGGTGATCCTGTTCGCCCTGCCGATCATCGCGATCGTCGTCATCGTCCTGTTCGCCCTTTACCACTCCTCCGAGGTGCGAAAAGACGTGCGCGACGACTACACCGAAGAAGACTGAGGGCGGCTGCGCACGCGCGCGTACCGCGCCCGGTGCGTGAAGCGCCGCTTCCCGCCTCGGGCACCGCGGCGGAAAGGTGCTCGGCCGCCCTGCCCGATCGGTCCCGCCCGCCTGGCGGGCGCTCGGCACCCGCGCGGGGCGCTTCGCCGGTCGCGGCCCACGGCCCCGCGGGGCGCGGCCCCGCCCGCGGCAGGAAGGCGCGCCCCGAGGGAACCCGGCCTACGGCGTGGGCGACGGGGATGCCCCGGCGCCTTCGGGGCCGGGCGCCGCCTCGGCCGGCCCGGCGGCGCTCCCGGAGCCGGGCGCGGACGCGTCCGCGCCCACCCGTTCGGCGGCCTCGGCCGACACCGCGGCGAAGGACCCGTCGGCGCCGAGCACGTGCACCCGGGCCGACTCCAGGTCGTAGTACATCCCCGACAGCTCCAAGTCGCCCCGCTCGAACCGGCGGCGCACCGCCGGGTAGGTGAGCAGGTTCTCCAGCTGCTGCACCACGTTGGCCTGGGAGAGCCTGCGCATCGCCTCGGGTGTCGGCGCGTCCCGCAGCCGCAAGGCGCCGGCGCGCTCCAGGCTCTCGCCGCCGTGGGCCAGCCACCGCCGCAGCTGGCCCAGCTCGGCGTCGGGCTCGCCCGGTCCTTCCAGCAGCGCCTTCATCGCGCCGCAGTTGGAGTGGCCGCACACCACCACCGAGGGCACCTCCAGCACCGTGACGGCGTACTCGACCGCCGCGCCCACGGAGTCGTCGCCACTCCCGCTGCCGCGCCGGGGCACCAGGTTGCCGATGTTGCGCAACGTGAACAGGTCGCCGGGACCGCTTGCGGTGATCAGGTTGGGCACCACCCGGGAGTCGGCGCAGGTGATGAACAGCGCCTTGGGGCGCTGGCGCTGCGCCAGCCGGCTCATCAGCGACCGCATCCGCCCGGCCGTGCTGGCGTGGTACTCCCGCGCCCCGCTGAGCAGCAGGCCCGAGGGCGGGGCGGCGGGGTCGAAGCCGCCGCGCATGCCCCAGGGCGCCCACGACCGGGCGAGGCCTCCGGGCGAGGTCTTGCCGGCGGGCGGGGCCTGTCGGGACCGGCGCTCATACCAGTTCTCGTGCACCTCGTCGATGTCGACGCTGCCGCCGGTGCGCTCGTGGTCCAGGCGCCAGGCGTGGATCGACTCGAACGCGGCGTGGTCCATGAAGTCCACGTGCAGGTCCAGGTCGACGTGGGCTCCGCTGGGCACGGTCCGCAGCACGTGGGCGACCCGGGGGACGCCCAGAAACGTCAGCGAGCCCTGGACGACGATGTGCCGGCGTCCCTCGCGCTCCTCGGTGAGCACGCTCACGCGGGTCAGCCGGCGCAGCGATACCAGCACCGACAGCGCGAATCCGATGAGGACGCCCTCCAGCAGTCCGAAGAGCACGACGGCCAGCAGCGCCGCGACGTAGATACTGGCCTCGCGGTGGCGGCGCAGATCGCGCAGATGGGCGAGGTTGACCATCTGCAGGCCGATCACCACCAGCAGCCCGGCCAGCGCCGCCAGCGGGATCAACTCGACGGCGTGCGCGAACAGGCCGATGAACGCCAGGATCCACACGCCGTGCAGCATGGCCGCCAGCGGCGTGCGCGCGCCCGCGCGGGCGTTGGTCGTGCTGCGCACGATGACACCGGCGATGGGCAGGCCGCCCAGGGCCCCGCTGGCGGTGTTGGCGGCGCCCTGGCCGAGGAGCTCGCGGTTGAGATTGGCGCGCGGGCCGTCGTGCAGGCGGTCGGCGGCGATAGCGCACAACAGGGACTCCACGCTGGCGACCAGGGCGACGGCCGCCACTCCGATGGCCACGCCCCGCAGGTCGCCCGGATCGGGGAGGACGGGGCCGGTCCAGGCGGCGGCGGGGGAGTCGGGCAGGGATACGCGCTCGACCGGCCAGCCGGCCGCCGTGGCGAGGGCCGTGGCCGCGACCACGGCGACCAGCGCGCCGGGCAGTCGGCTCAGGCGGCGCAGCCCGGGCAGGCGCGGCCACACCAGCAGCACGGCGATGGTCACCATGCCGACGACGACGGCCGGCGTGTGGTTGTCGGCGAGCTGGCGGGGAAGCTCGGCGATGTTGGCGGTGGCCGAGCTCTGCGGGTCGCCGCCGAGCAGGACGTGCAGCTGGGCGAGGGCGATCGTGACGCCGACGCCGGCCAGCATGCCGTGGATGACCGCCGGCGAGATCGCCAGCGCCGCACGCGCGATGCGGCAGGCGCCCAGGGCGATCTGCACCAGGCCGGCCAGCAGCGTGATCAGGCAGGTGACCCGCCAGCCGTAAGCGGTGACCAGGTCGGCGACGATGATGGTGAGTCCGGCGGCGGGCCCGCTGACCTGCACCGCCGAACCTCCGGCCAGCGCGGCCACGATGCCGCCGACAACGGCGGCGATGATCCCGGCGATCAGCGGAGCCCCGGAGGCCACGGCGATGCCCAGCGACAGCGGCACCGCGACGAGGAAGACGACGAGCGAGGCGGCGACGTCGCCGGGGACGTTGCCGAGTAACGGAAGAGAGCGGACGCGGGAGAGCGGGCTCTGCGCGCTCTCCCGGGGCGGGGTCGGTGTTCCCTGGGCGTCTGGACGCATGACTACCCCCGGTGGGTGCGAACGAAATGGCGCTCTGGGACAGCGGCCTCGCGGCGGGCCGGGCACGGCAGCCCATGACCCAACGAACTTCGGCCGTCACTTACTGTAGCCATGCGGGAGTGTCGTCCGGGCCGGATTCACCATGATGTCGATAACCGTTGTCGCTCCGGCCGTGCGGGCGGCGGCGCGGCCCCCCGGGCCGCCGGGGACAGCGGAGGGCGGGGCGCGCGCCGCGCGCCCCGCCCTCCTTTGTGCGGTGCCCCGGAGGGCCCGCCGCCGCGTCCGGGGTGTGTTCGCCGGGTCGCCTGTCCTCCTGCGCGGCGCCCCGCGCCGGAATGCGGAGCTTCGCGCCCGGGGCGCGGGGGCACGCCTGAGCGCGCCGCCCGCTAGGGAGGGACCCGTCGGACGCGCCTTAGCGGTTCCCGTAGCCGTAGCCGCCGTACCCGCCCTGGCCGTACGGCGGCGGAGGCGGGTTGTCCGGGTCCTGCTGTTCCGGGCGGCCCGGGTAGGGCGGCCATTCGCCCGGTGCGGGGTCGTATCGGGACGGGCCGGCCGGCGGGTAGCCGCCGTACTGGTCCGCCGGCGGGTAGTCGCCGAGCACGTCGGCGTACCCGGGGTAGGGCTGCGGGCTTCCCGGCGCCTGCTGGGAGGCGCCTATGCCGGGATAGCCGTTCGCCGGTGCCGGTCCGGGGGCCGGCGGCGGTGCGCCGTAGGGCCCGCTGTCGTAGCCCTCGGGAACGTGCGGGCCGCCGGGGCCGTAGGCCTGGGCGTCGTAGCCCGGCCGCGGGTGCATGCCCGGCTGCTCGCCCGTGGCGCCGCCCCACGACTGCTGGTCCCAGGGCCCCTGCTGCCGGCCGCCGTAGCCGTAGCCGGGCTCCGGCCCGTTCGGCGCCGGCCCGCCCGGCGGGGGGCCGCCCGGCGGAGGGCCGGCCTGGCGGCCGGGGTGGGGCGGAGCGCCGTAGCCGCCGCTGTCGTAGGGCCCGCTGTTGTCATAGGGCCCGCTGTCGTAGTGCTCGCGTGCGAACGACCCGGTCCCGTACGCCGGCGGCGCCGCCTCGAATCCGCCCGACGGTGTGGGCGGGTTCGGGGGCGCGGCGGGCCGCTGGTGCGAGCCGGTGTCCAGGCTCGACCAGATCGGCGATCCGGACTCGGGGCCCGCCGGACCGGGGGAGGGGGTGAACGCGGGGTCGGTGAGGGGGTCGCCGCCGCCCGGGCCGCCGCGCCCGCCGGTGTCGTAGGAGCTGCGCGAAGGGCGGCTGTAGGACCCCGTGTCGTAGGGCGACGCGGGCCCCGGGTCGTAGGAGGCCCGGTTGTAGGAGCCGGTGTCGTAGGCCGAGGAGCCCGCGGGCGCATCGTAGCCCGGGCGGCTGTGCGTACCGGTGTCGTAGGAGGAGCGGCTCAGGGGGCCCGAGTCGTAGGTGGGCCGGTTGAGCGAGCCCGTGTCGTAGGCCGAGGAGCCTTGTACGGGGCCGCCGAGGTCGGGGCGGCCGTGGGCGCCGGAGTCGTAGGAGGAGCGGCTCAGCGGGCCGGAGTCGTAGGTGGGCCGGTTGAGCGAGCCCGTGTCGTAGGAGCCGCTGTCGTAGGAGGAGGGAGCGGGGGAGGAGCCCTCGTAGCCCGGGCCGCCGCGGGTGAGGGGCCCGGAGTCGTAGGTGGGCGGGGCGCCCGGAGCGGGTGCCGAAGCGCCGCGGCTCAGCGGTGAGGGGCCGCTGAGCGGGTCGTGCGCGAAGGACCCGGTGTCGCGGGACGAAGGGCGGGACTGGTCGGCGCCGCCCGGCGGCGGCGGGTGCCCCGCCAGCGGGTCGGACGAGCCCCCCTGGGCCCACGGCCGGGCGGGTGAGGACGGCGCGGGACCGCCCAGCGGGTCGTCGAGGGGGTCGCGGGCCTCAGGACGGCTCCGCCCGCCCGCCGGCCCGAGCTCGCCCGCCGCCGCGGCCGGGCGCTCGGGGGCCTGTGCCGCGGGGGCGCTCGGGCGTTCCTGAGCCGGCGCGGCGGGGCGCTCCCGGGCGGCATCGCGCCCGGGCTCCTCACCGGAAGCCGACCCCTGGCCCAGGCTCGCCAGCATGCGCAGGCCGGAGTCGTCGCCCGCGGGCTCCTGCCCTGCCGGAGGCAGCGCCTGGGGGGCTTCGCGGCCGCGCCGGTCGCGGGCGGCGCCCTCGACCGCCGGCGCGCGGCCGGGCCCGGTGTCGGCGGAGCGCGTCGGCGCGGGGGGCTCGTCGTCCTCGACGACCGCCGCCATCGCCTCGGTGGACTCCGCCCGGGTGTCGCGGCGACCGGAGCCGGAGCCGGAGAAGGGCCGCTCCTCGTCGGCGAAGTCGGGGTCGTCGCCGGAGAGGCTGGACCAGAAGTCGTTGTCGGCGAAGTCGTCGCCGTCGTCGTCGCGGGCCGAGGAGCGGCCGCGGCGCGAGCGGGAACGCGCCGGTTCCGGCTCGGGCCGCGGCCGGCGCTCGCGGGAGCGCCCGCGCCCGCGAGCGCGGCCCCGCGGCGCGGGGTCGTCCTCCGGCTCCTCGCGGTCGTCGCCTTCCGCGTAGCCGTCGTCGTACTCGGGCTCGTCGTAGTCGTCATAGCCGTCGTCGGCGTTGCTGACGTTGAGCGCCCGCATGCCCAGCAGGATCAGCATCAGGACGATGAGGACCACGATGACGGCGATGATCGCGATTAGCGCAATGGTCACGGTGAATGCACCACCCTAGGGCCCGCGGCCTGGTAGACGTCATGGCTGCCACCGGCGGGGGCGACCGGGTCGGCCGGTGTGGAAGCGCGCGGAGAGGGCGCTCGGTGCACCGCCGCCGCGCCTGCGCCTCGCGGGCGTCGGCGGTGCGGGTGGACCGCGGTCCGTCGGGGGACCCCCGTTGCCGTGGGACGCGCGGCGCGGACCGCGGGATGTCCGGCGGCGCCGAAGCCGCGAACGCGGCCCGGCGCGGTCGCCGCGCCCGTGCGCAGGCCTCGGCAGCGCCGGTTGCACGATTCGGTCATGAGGTAATCAACGGGGGGCACGATCCCACTTTATGCATAGATGCGGCATGAGTGCAGAGGGCGACGGACGTTGCCGTCGCGTACACGCGGTGCGCACGCAGGATGCAGCGCCGGTCTCCGGGCCGCGCGCACGGGAGGGGCGCGGTGTCGGCGTTCACTGGCCGTTGGAGACGGTGAGGGAACCGCGCGACACCGCGCGTTCGGCGATCGCGCCCAGCGCCTCCTCCAGTGACGCGTCGTCGGCCAGGTCCAGCTCGCTGTCGAGGGCGTAGAGCGTGAAGCGGACCTCGTCGGCGCCGTCCTCGGAGTAGCACGGCGGGTCGTAGGCGGTCTCGCCCTCGCTGTTGCGGCCCTGCTCGCCCGGGTGCGGGACCGTGTTCTGGCGCAGCTCGGCGGTCTGCGGGTCGAGGCCGTAGAGCACCCAGAAGACGGTGGCCTCCTCGGGGGCGTCCACGACCAGCGCCAGGGACTCGGTGGTGTTCTCGTCGGGCAGCCCCGACCACTGGAGCGCCGGCGAGACGCCCTCGCCCCGGCACGTGTAGAGGCGGGGCATGGGCTCGCCGGCCTGCATCATCGTGCTCGTCAGGTTGATGTTGTCGTCGAGCTCCGTCTCGGTGTCGGAGGCCAGGCTCCCGCACCCCGCGGTCGCGGCCAGCACGGCACCGCCGGCGGCGGCGAGCCGCGCCCCGGCGCGGCGCTGGCGTGATGAGCGGCGGTCGACCGAGAACATGGGGCTCCTGCGAAACTCTTCCGACGGGACTCTCCCGGTGCCGGGCGCCGCTGCCGACGGGGCGGGAGTCGGGCTGCGGCCGCACGGCACGGCATACCCGAACCATACTGCGGACTGAGCGGCGATGGGTTCGCCCGGCCGCGGCGGGCCGCCGCGGCCGGATCCTCCGACGGCGAACGCGCGGATTCCACAGAATCGGTAAACCTGTTGAAGTCCTGCTGCGGGAATCGGCAATCATGGAGCCGTGCGGTTCTGCATCCTCGGTCCACTCGCGGTGTACAGCGCTGACGGCGCGGCACTGCCCATCGGCGGCGCGCGCCTGCGCCGCCTGCTCGTGCTGCTGCTGCTCACACCCGGCCGCACCGTGGGCAGCGAGCGCCTGGTCCGCGGCGTGTGGGGCGACGAACCCGCGCCCGAGAACTCGGGCAACGCGCTGCAGGCGCTGGCCTCCCGGCTGCGCCGCGCGCTGGGCGACACGGCGCCGCTGCGCGGCGACCCCGCGGGTTACCGGCTCGACGTCGACCCCGCCTGCGTCGACCTGCACCGCTTCGACGAGCTGGCCCGGCGCGGCCGCGCCGCCCGCGCCGAAGGCGACCCGCAGGGCGCCGAAGCGCTGCTGGGGGAGGCGCTGGCGCTGTGGCGGGGCCCGGCGCTGTCGGATTTGTCCGGGGCCGGGGGTGCCGACGACGTCGCCGTGCGCCTGGCCGAGTCGCACCGCAGCGTTTCGCTGGAGCGCCTGACCCTGCTGCTGGAGATCGGCCGCCACGACGACGCGCTGCCCGACATCGAGGAGCTGGCCGCGCGCGAGCCCCACGACGAGCGCCCCGTCGAACTGCTCGTCCGCGCCCTGTCGGCCGCGGGCCGCCAGGCCGACGCGCTGGCGGCCTACGACCGGCTGCGCCACGCGCTCGCCGGGGACCTGGGCATCGACCCGTCGCCGCACATGCAGCGGCTGCAGGTCCGGCTGCTGCGCGGCGAGCTCAACGCAGGCGACTCCGCGCCGGCGCGCGCCGAGCGGCCCGAGCCCCCGCCTGCCTCCCGCGAGCAGTCCCCGCCGCCCGCCCCGCGCCCGGTCAAGCGGCTCCCGCACACCCTGACCAGCTTCGTCGCCCGCGAGGACGAGGTCGACCAGGTCGGCGCGCTGCTCGTCGGCGAACGCCTGGTGACCCTCATCGGCCCCGGCGGGGCCGGCAAGACCCGGCTGTCCATCGAGGCCGGCTCCCGCTTCGTCGAGGAGCGCCCCGACTCGCCCGCGGGCGGTGTGTGGTTCGTCGAGCTCGCGCCCCTGCGCGACGGCGCCGACATCCCCCACGCCCTGGTGAGCGCCCTCGGGCTGTACGAGAACTCGGCCGTGTCGCTCTCGGGCGCGCCCACCGGCACCGGGGACCTCCTCGACCGCGTGGTCGACTTCGTCGACGAGCGCGAGCTCCTGCTCATCCTGGACAACTGCGAGCACTTGGTCGCCGAGACCGCGGAGGCCGCCGAACACCTGCTCGCCCGGTGCGCCCGGCTGCGCCTGCTCGCCACCAGCCGCGAACCCCTGGGGATCGCGGGGGAGCGGCTGCTGGCCGTGCCCTCCCTCGCCCTCCCTCCCGAGACCACCCCGGCCGCCGACGCCGGCGACTACGCCTCGGTGCGGCTGTTCGCCGAACGCGCCCGCGCGGCCGACCCCGCCTTCGCCGTGGACGCCGGCAACGCCGAGCACGTCGTGCGCATCTGCCGCGAACTCGACGGCATGCCGCTGGCGCTGGAGCTGGCCGCGGCCCGGCTGCGCGCGATGCCGCCGGCCCACCTGGCGGCCAGGCTGTCCGACCGGTTCCGGCTGCTCACCAACGGCAACCGCTTCGCGCTGCCGCAGCACCAGACCCTGCAGGCCGTCGTCGACTGGAGCTGGGAGCTGCTCGACGGCGCCGAGCGCACCCTGCTGCGGCGCCTGTCGGTCTTCGCCGGCGGCGCCTCACTCGAAGCCGTCGAGCACGTGTGCTCCCACGGCCTCGGCGACGACCGCGACGTGTGGTCGGTGCTGTTCGCCCTGGTCGACAAGTCCCTGGTCACCGCCGAAGTCGGCGAGGGCGGCGAGGGCCAGCCCCGCTACCGGATGCTGGAGACCGTGCGCGCCTACGGTGCCCAGCGCCTCGCCGAAAGCGGCGAGGAACCCGCGGTCCGGCGCGCCCACGCCGACTACACACTCGCCCTGTGGGCCCGGGCCGACCCCTATCTGCGCCGCACCGAGCAGCTGCTCTGGCTGGCCCAGCTGCGTGTGGAGCACGACAACCTCACCGCCGCGCTGCGCTGGGCGATCGACGTCGGCGACCTCTCCCGCGCCCTCGACCTGCTGCTCGCCTCCTGCTGGTACTGGCAGATGGGCAACGCCTGGAGCGACCTGGTGCGCTGGTGCGGCGAGCTGCTGCGGGCCGCCGGCGAGCACCCGCCCGAGGGGCGCACCGTCGCCTACGCCCACTGCCTGGCGATCCACTCGCTGGGCGCCGACTTCGCCGGGCCCGAGACCTCTACCAAGGGGCTGCTGCGCGCCGAGCAGATCCTGGTCGAGCTGGGCGACCCTCCCGAGAACCACCCCGGGCTGCTGCTGGTGCTGATGCTGCTGGGCATGCTCGGCTACGACCGCGAGGAGCGCATCGCCCGCCTGAGCGCCACCGCCGCCGACCACCCCGACCCGTGGATGCGCACCGGCGCACAGCTGTTCGGCGGCCTGCTGTGCCTGCACGACGGCCGCGGCCGCGAGGGCCGCGACCGGGTCCGCACCGCACTGGAGAGGTTCCGCGCGATCGGCGACCGGTGGGGCACCGCGCACGCGCTGACCGTGGCCGCGGGCCTGTACCACCTCACCGACCTCGACCGCGAGATGGAGCTGCTGTCCGAGGGCGACGAGCTGGCCGCCGAGATCGGCCTGAAAGGGCTGCGCGCCCAGTTCAAGATCCGCCAGGCGCTGTGCATGGCCGGACGCGGGCGCATCGAGTCCGCGCGCCGCGAGCTCGCCGCGACCCGCCCGCTGGCCGACGAGAGCGACACCCGGATGTTCTGCAGAATGGGCGAGGCCGAAGTCGACCACGCCGCCGGCGCCCCGGCGGCGGCCTACGAGAAGGCCCTGTCGCTGACCGGTGAGATCGCCGCGATGAACCCGGTCGTGCGCGGACAGGTCGAACCCGCGTGGCTGGCGCTGCGCAGCCGCACGGCGATGGCCCTCGGCGACCGCCCCGCAGCGCTGGCCGACGCCGCGGCCGCCTGGCAGGCGATCGCCCCCCACACGGCCGGGATGCCCTGCGCCGACATCCTGGAGCAGCTGGCCGAGGTGCTGGTCGCGGAGTGGCCTGAGCGCGCCGCCGTCGCACTCGGCCGGGCCCGGTCGGTGCGCGGTCTGCCCAACGAGGCCGCCCCCGCGATCGCGCGGGTCCGCGCGCAGGCCCGCCGCCGCCTGGGCGAGGCCGGGTTCGAGCGCGCCTTCGCATCGGGCGCCGATGCCGACCCGGCCGCGGTGACCGCGTGGATCGACGGCTGGCTGGGCGAGGGGGGCGGCGGCCGCCCCGCCGGCACCGCGCCCGAGTGACCGCCGCCCGGCGGTGCCGCACCGTCCGTCCTACGGTGCGGTGACCGGCCGGGCGGCGGTCGGTCTCGCGTGTGCCGGCCGCAGCCGGCCGGCCGCGGCGCCGCCGGAGCCGCGCTGCGGTCGCGCGAAGAGCCGGGGCCCGGCGCGCCGCCGCGTGCGCGCTGTCCTGTTCCCGCCGGGGACGGGGCGCGGGCGGTGCGGCTCCGGCCGGAGGGCGCGCCGAGGATTGCGGGCGGTGCGGCGCGCTTCCGGCGGGCGGCGGGTGCAGACGCTCGCATGGCGAGCAGCACCCGCCCCCCGCTGCGGCGCCGGCGGCTCTCACCGGGCACCGGGCCGGTCCCCACCCGCCAAGGCCCGCGCGGCCCGCCCGCGCCCGCTGGGAGGCGCCGCGGCCTCAGCCGAACAGGCCGCGGCGCTTGAGCATGGACTCCACGGTCTCGGCGAGCATCGGCGACCAGTCGCCCGGCTGCTCGGCCTGAGCGTGCTCGATCCGGAACCGCGCGAAGCGGTCCTGGCTCTCGGTGAACAGGCCGCCGCGCTTGTCGACCTCGATGACGACGTCGACGCCCCGCTCATCGGCGACGAACGACAGCTCCATCTCGTTCATCCGGCCGCGGAACTGCGGAGCCGCCTTGAACTCCAGCTCCTGGTACATCGGGAACTCCTGGCGGGTGCCCGACAGGCGGCCCTGCTCGATGTCGGTCTTGGCCAGCGTGAAACCGAGCCGGTGCGCCGCCTCCAGCACCCGGTCCTGGGCCGGCAGCGGGTGGATCCGGACCGGGTCGAGGTCGCCCTTGTCGGGCTGGCCGCCGATCACCACGTCGGTGCTCAGGCCGAGCGTGGCACGGGGGAGTGGCCCTCCGCCCGCGTCGGTCAGCGGGCTCTGCAGGGAGACCGGATAGGTGAAGGGGATCCGCCGGTTCTCGCCCGCGCCCAGGCGGAAGGCGCCGCTGACGACGACGCGCGAGAACTCCCGCGTGACCTCGCCTTCGGAGTCGCCGATCTCCACCTGCACCCGCGCGGCGAGCGCCACCGCGATCTCGTCGATGTCGGCGTCGACCTCGCCGCCGGCCAGGTCGATGTGGCCCGCGAGCTGCTGGCCGGGCCGGGCCTGCGCCTGCGTGACGACGGTGTCGATGCTCGGGCCGCCGATGCCGATCGCGGCGAGAAAGCGCTTGAAGCCCATGGTGTCCTTCCGATCGGGGGTGGAGCCGCCGCCGTGCGGCGGGCACGAATGGATTCGAGGGGTCGGTCCTACAGGGCTTCGATGCACGTCCCCGGCCGGCGGTTCCCGCCCGGGCGCCCTGATCGCGCGGCCGCGGATCGCGGCGGCCCGAAACCCCGCGCCCGGCGGGTGCTGCGGCGCCGGCCCCGCCGGGGCCGGCGCACGCGTGCGCCCCGCGCGGGTGCGCGGGGCGCCGCCGCCCAAGGCGACCTCAGGCCCGCCGCCGGTAGGCCCGGGTGGCGAGCGGGAAGAACACCGCGGTGATCGCGACGATCCACGCGAGCACCCACAGCAGCGACTCGCCGGCGGGCCGGCCCGCGAGCAGCTCGCGCATCGCGTTGATGACGTGGGTGACCGGATTGACCTCGGCGAAGGTCTGCATGAACCCCGGCATCCGGTCGGTGGGCACGAACGCCGAACTGCCGAAGGTCAGCGGGAACATCCACACCGACCCGAAGATGTTCACCGCCATGGGCGTGCGCAGCAGCATCCCCATGAACGCCGACAGCCAGCACAGCGCGAACGCGAAGGCCATGACCACCGCGGTGGCCGCCAGCACGCCCAGCACGCCGCCCGCGGGGCGGTAGCCGATCGCCACCGCCACCAGCAGCACCATGATCACGGTCAGCAGGTAGCGGACCAGATCGCCCAGGATGGCGCCGATCAGCGGCGCCGAGCGCGCCACCGGCAGCGACCGGAACCGGTCGAAGATCCCCTTCTCGATGTCGGTGTTCAGCGCCACGCCGGTGCCGATCGTGGCGAAGATGACCGACTGGGCGATGATCCCCGGTGTGATCAGGTCGCGGTAGGCCTGCCAGTCGCCCATCATCGCCTCGCCGAAGACGAAGACGAACAGCGCGACGAACATCAGCGGCATGAACGTCAGCCCGAGGACCTCCTCGGGGTTGCGCTTGATCTTCAGCAGGCTGCGCCAGGTCAGCAGCGCGCCGTGCTGCGCCGCCGACAGCGGCGTGATGCGCGGCGTGACGACGGGCGCGGCGGTCGTGCCGCCGGCCGGCTCGGCCGTGTCCACGGCGCTCATGCGTGCGTCCTCTCGGTCTCCTCGGCGCCGGCGGCGCCGTCGTCGACGGGGGCGGTCTCGGCGGTGCGCCCGGTCAGGGCCAGGAACACCTCGTCCAGGCTGGGTCTGCGCAGGGTCAGCTCCGAGACCGCGATGCCCTGGTCGTCGAGGCGGCGCACCACCTCGGGCATGACGGTGGTGTCGGTGACCGAGGCGTTGGCCGCGCCCTCGCTGGTGCGGATCTCCGAGCCGGTGACGGCCTCGACGATGCGGCCGACCTGTTCCACGCGGTCCGCCTCCAGCGGCCGCACCTGCAGCACCTGGGCGCCCGCCCGCGCCTTCAGCTCGTCGGGGGTGCCCCTGCTGATGACCTCTCCGCGGTCGAGGACCGCGATGTCGTCGGCGAGCTGGTCGGCCTCCTCCAGATACTGCGTAGTCAGCAGCACCGTGACGCCGTCGTTCACCAGCGAGCGCACCACGTCCCACAGCTCGTTCCGGCTGTGGGGGTCGAGTCCGGTCGTGGGCTCGTCCAGGTAGAGCAGCGCCGGGCGGCCCACCAGGCTCGCGGCGAGGTCGAGCCGGCGGCGCATGCCGCCGGAGTAGGTCTTGGCCGGGCGGTCGGCGGCGAAGGCGAGGCCGAAGCGCTCCATCAGCTCGGCGGAGCGCGCCCGGGCCGCGGTGCGCGAGAAGCCCAGCAGCCGGGCGATCAGAACGAGGTTCTGGGTCCCGGTCAGGTCCTCGTCGACGGCCGCGTACTGGCCGGTGAGTCCGATCTGGCGGCGCACCTGGTGCGGTTCGCGGACGACGTCGTAGCCGCCGACGAGGGCGTGCCCGGAGTCGGGCCGCAGCAGGGTCGACAGGATGCGCACGGTCGTCGTCTTGCCGGAGCCGTTGGGCCCCAGCACACCGAGCACGGCTCCGGTGCGCGCGGTCAGGTCGACTCCGCCGAGGGCGGTCTGCCCCTTGAACGTCTTGACCAGACCTTCCGCCCGGATGGCGTCAGTCATCGTTCCTCCCCGTTTCCGTTCATTCCGCCAGTCTCGGGCCGGGTACTGACAAACCGCTGACAAGTGCCCGCACCTGCTGACATGCCGACGACATACCGGCCCGACGCGACCGTGCTCGTTCCAACACCGCAGCACCCCCGAGGTTTCCCCGGCGGCCGGAGGCGGTCGGCACCCCGGTCCCGCGCCGCGCGGCATGTGACCGGCGCAACGCCCCGCCCCTAGACTCGGTGCCGTGGCGACGACGACGCGGTTGAGAGCTCCGACCCACCGGGTTTCCCGGCGATCGGTGCGGATGTGGACGCTGGAAGGCGCCATGGCCGCCGCGGTGCTGCTGGTCCTGCTGTGCGCCGGCGTGTGGGGCCTGCGGTTCGCGTCGTGGGACTGGGTGCCCGGATGGCTGCTGCGCAACGCCTGGTGGCTGCCCGTCCTCTACGCCGCGTACTCCGCGGTCCGCGTCCCGCTCGTGCCCCAATGGCGCTATCGCGTGCACCGCTGGGAGATCACCGCGGACGTCGTCTACACCCGTACCGGCTGGTTCAGCCGCAAGTGGCAGCTGGTCCCGGTCAGCCGCATCCAGACCGTCGACCACCGCCAGCGCTGGATGGAGCGGATGTTCCGCGTGGCGACGCTGGAGGTGCAGACCGCCTCCCACGCCGGATCCTCCACCATCGAAGGGCTCGACGCCGACGAAGCCCGGCGCATCTCCGAGGAGCTGGCCGCGCGCGCCGCCGAGCTGCGCGACGACGCCACATGAGCCCGTGCCCGCAGCGGGGCGGCTCCGCGGCCCGCCGCCCCCGCGGGCCCCCCGGAGGAGGCAGATGAGCGAGAACGGCCGGTTCGACCGGCAGCGGCCGAGCCCCGAAGGCGCCGACCGCGCCGGCGCCGAGGAGCGGCCCGGGGCCGGCGCGGGACCGGGCACCGGCGCGGCCGGGATGCGGGCCGGGGAGCCGGCGGCCCCGGAGGCACCGGAGGGTCCCGACGGACCCGCTGAGACCGCGGCCGCAGCCGCGCCCGAGTCCGAACCCGCCTACCGCCTCAGCCCGCTGACCCTGGTCACCGCGCCGCTGAACTACCTGCGCAGCTACCTGGTCCCCGTCCTGGTGGCGCTGATCGCCGGTACCTTCAGCTTCAACCCCTGGGTGCTGGGCGGCGCCGCCGCGGCGGTCGCCACGATGCTCGCCAGCGGACTCTTCACCTGGTACACGGTGCGCTACCAGGTCGGCGCCGAACGCCTGGAGATCCGGCGCGGCCTGATCGGCCGCTCGCGCCGCTCCATCCCGCTGGAGCGCATCCGCGGCGTCGACATCAGCGCCAACCTCCTCCACCGCATGCTCGGGCTGGCCGTCGTCAAGATCGAGGCCGCCGCCGGGGGAGGGGGCAGCGAGGAGGGCAAGCTCGACGCCGTCACCGCGCAGGAGGCGGAGCGGCTGCGCCGCGTCCTGCTGCGCCGGCGCGCCTACCTGCGCGGCGACTCCGGCGACCTGCCGCGGGCCGAGGGCGCCGCCGAGGTCCGGGCGCCGACCGAGGGGGAGGAGTCCGACACCGAGGTCTACTTCACCGTCCCGGCGAGCTGGTACCTCTACTCCGTGCTCAGCCTGGGCTACCTGCTGACACCGTTCGTCGCCCTGGCCACGCTCGTCGGCGTCCTCGGCCAGGGGCTGGGCGAGCGGGCCGCGGAGCGGTTCGGCGACCTCGCCCTCGGGATCTACGAACGCGCGAGCGAGATGGCCGTGTCCCTGCTGGTCGCCGGGGCGGTGCTGGCGGTCCTGGTGCTGCTGCTGGCCATGCCGCTGTTCGCGGTGGTCTCCTACACGGTGACGCACTGGCGGTTCACCCTGCGCCGGCGCGGCGACGCGCTCATCGCCGAGCGCGGGATGCTGACCCGGCAGAGCGTGACCCTGGAGAAGCGCCGCATCCGCGGCCACGAGCTGGTGGACAACCCGCTGGAGCGGACGCGCTCGGCGGTGCACCTGCGCGCCATCGTCACCGGACTGGGCCAGACCGCAACCCGCGCCATGCTGATGCCGATCGGTCCGCGCAGCCGGGTCGAGGAGGTCGTACAACACGCGCTCTCGCCCTTCCGGGGCACGCTCGCGCGCCACCCGCGCGCCGCGCTGGGGCGGCGGCTGTTCCGGGCGGTGGCGCCCTTCGCGGTCGCGGCCGCCGCGGCCGCGCTGCTGGCGCCGCCGTGGGTGGCCGGGGTGTTCGCGCTGCTGGCGCTGCTGGGCGTGCCGCTGGGGATCGACCGCTACCGCTCGCTGGGCCACGGCGACGACGGCCGCCAAGTGAGCGTGCGGTCGGGGTCGCTGCGGCGCGTGCAGGCCGTCGTGGTGCGCGACGCCATCATCGGCTGGACCTGGAGGCAGACGCTGTTCCAGCGCCGGGCCGCGCTGGCGGACCTGGAGCTGTCGGTGGGCGCGGGCAGCGGCGGCTACTCCGCGATCGACGCCGGCTTCGCGGAGTCGGCGGCCTTCGCCCGCGGAGTCACCCCGGAGATGGTGCGGCCGTTCCTCGAAGGGGCCGGCCCGGACGCGCCGGCGGCCCCGAGCGGCGCGGGAGCGGATGCGGGCGGCCTCGGCGCCGGCGGCGAGCGGACCGCGAAAGATCAGGGCTGACTGCGCTCGGCGCGCGGCACCGCCCCGGGCGCGGCCGGGTGTCCGCCGCCGGGCGGGCACCCGCCGGCACTCAGTCCGACTTCTTGGACCCGAACATGATCTCGTCCCACGAGGGCACCGAGGCGCGGCGGCCGCGGCCCTTGCGGCGGGGCGATGCGCCGCCTCCCGTGTTCGCCGTCCCGGCGGCCGCGGCCGAGACCGGCGGCTCCTGGCGGCGGGCGGCCGCACGGTCCTGGCGGTCGTCCTGCTCGGCGGCGGGAGCGGGCTCGGGAGCGCGCGCGGACCCCGCCGCCTGGCCCTGCGCAGCGGGGGGCTCGGCGTCGAGCACCGAAGCGCGCCCCGGGGCGGGGCGCTCCGCGCGCTCGGGCCGGCCGGGGTGTTCGGGTTCGCCGGCCGAGGCCGCCGGGGACTCGGCCGGGGGCTCCGGTGCGGGGCGCTCCTCGCGCCGCTGCGGCGCAGCGGGCTCGGGCGGGGTGGCGCGCTCTCCGGGGATCACGTCGTCGGTCGTGATGCGGGAGCGGCCCGCCGCGGGCCGCCGCGGCGCGGCCGGAGGCGCCGGTGCGGGCGGCTCCTCGTAGCGCGGGGGCTCGGCGGGCGGCGGGGTGTCCTGGCGGCCGGTTTCGGGCGCCGCCGGCTCGGGGCGCGCGGGTTCGGGCCGCAGCGGCTCCGGGCGCGCGGGCTCGGGCGCGGGCCCCTGGCGGCGCGGGACGAACGGCGTCACGTTCGCGCTGCCCGGGCCCAGATCCAGGGGCTCGTCGGCCTCAGGGGCGAGGAAGCGCAGCGCCTCGTCGTCGGCCGGGGTGACCGACCTGCGGCGCGGCTCGTAGACCCAGTGGGCCACGCGCTCCTCGCCGCCCACGAGGAAGACGAGCTTGAGCTGCCAGGTGCTGTCCTCGCGCTTCCAGGAGTCCCAGGCCGCGTCGCCGGTCTCCAACTGGTGCGCGCCGATGCGCTCGGTGATCAGATCGCCCAGGTTCGGCCCGGGCGCGGTCTCGCCCTGGCGGCGGACCGATGCCCGCTGCGCCTGCTGGGCCACGTACTCGCGCTCCTGGAGCACGGGGCTCTCGAACCAGCGGACGCGCTCGATCGGGATCCCGGAGAGGTCCGAGATCGCCTCGGCTGTCTCACCCGAGCGGATCCGGGCCTGGATTTCCTTGGGGCGCAACGGATTCTCCACTTCGATCTCGTACTGGCCGAGCCGGGAGAACTGGCCGCGCACGGCAGCGCGGAGACGGTCGTCGACGGGCAGCATGAAACGGGTCCCACGACCGGCACTCGCCAATACCAGGTAAGTGCCGTCCTCGCTGACGGCGGCGAGGCGAAGCTCTTGCATCGCCCTCCCTTTCGCGTCCCGTCGAGGGTAGGTCCTCGGCCATCCCCCACGATCCCAGTCTCATCGGCATCCACGTGTTCGGCCACTACCACGACTGGCATGTCCGAACTGCGTACCTTCCGGGAGGTCGGGGACCGCCCGCCGAGCGCCGGCGTGATCCTGAACGCCATCGTGGCACGCAGGCGGTCCGGGCTCTGGAGGCGGTGAGCGCTCCGGCCCGGAGCGCGCGCCGCCTCTGGCCGATGGTATCCCGGGCCGTCCATACCGGGCCGGGGGGACAAGGCGGACTTTTCGCGGATCCGGCGCGCGGCGGCGCGGTCGCGGCCGCGGTCGGCGGCGGCGCGCCGCGGTCGCCGCGCCCCGTCAGCTCAGGCGCCCAGGACCGTGTCCAGGTACTCGTTGGCGAACCGCCGCTCGGGGTCCACCCGGTCGCGGACCGCCTCCGCCTCGGCGAATCGGGGGTAGAGGGCGGCGAGGTCGCCGCTGCCGAGCGAGTGCATCTTGGCCCAGTGCGGGCGGCCCCGGGCGGCGGTGAAGACCGCCTCGATCTCGCGGAAGTAGTCGGCGTAGGGCATGCCCCGGTAGACGTGCGCGGCGACATAGGCGGTGTCGCGGCCGTAGGCCGTCGACAGCCACACCGAGTCCGCCGGCGCGAAGCGCACCTCGACCGGGAACCCGATCCGGTGCCGCCCGGAGTCGACGATCCCGCGGATCTCGCCGAGCACGTCGGGCAGCGTCTCGGCGGGGACGGCGTACTCCATCTCGACGAAGCGCACCCGGCGGGTGCTGGCGAAGACGCGATGGGAGGCGTCGGTGTAGGTCCGCGCCGACAGCGCCCGCGCCGAGACCTGGTTGATCGCGGGAATGGCCGCCGGCACGCGCCGCCCCAGCCGGTTGACCGCACCGAAGACGGTGTTGGACAGGAACTCGTCGTCCAGCCAGGCACGCAGCGGAGACGGCGGCTCGGCCGGGCCCTCGGCGCGGTTGTTGCGCTTGGTGTTGGTGCAGCCGGTGTGCGGGAACCAGAAGAACTCGAAGTGCTCGTTGGCGCTGCGCAGCTCCGGAAGGCGCGCCAGCACCTCCGCCAGGCGCATCGGCTCCTCGCGCGCCCGCAGCAGGAACGCCGGGCGCACCTTCAGCGTCAGCGCGGTCACCACGCCGAAGGCCCCCAGCCCGACCCGCGCGGCCTCGAAGAGGTCGGGCTCGCGCTCGGGCGAGCACTCCACCACCGAGCCGTCGGCCAGCACCAGCTCCATGGCGCAGACCTGCTGGGCGAGCCCGCCGCTGTCGCGGCCGGTGCCGTGCGTGCCCGTCTGGATCGCGCCCGCCGCCGTCTGCACGGCGACGTCGCCCATGTTGGCCAGGGCCAGCCCGCGCGCGTGCAGCGCCTCGTTGAGGTCGCACAGCGGCATGCCCGCCTCGACGGTGACCGTGCCCGCCTCGGCGTCGACGCCGCGCAGCCGCGCCAACCCCGTGGGCGAGAGGAGCAGGCCGTCGGTGACCGCCGCTCCGGTGAAGGAGTGGCCCGACCCCACCATCCGCACCCGCATGCCCTGCTCCGCGGCGCCGCGCACCGCCGCGGACACGGCCCCGGTGCTGGAGGGCGCCGCGATCCTGCGGGGCCGGGCCTGCTGTGTACCGGACCATGTGTGCCACACCACACTGCTCATAGCGCGGCAGACTACCCGGAGGGCGTCCCAGGCGCCTCCGCGGACCCCGCACGGGCGGCGCCGGCCGGTGACACGCGCAACGCGCGGGCGGAGGAGAGCCGCCTCGGGGAGCTGGTTTGATGGAGCCATGCCCTACGAGCCCTACGACGCGTTTCTGCTCGTCTCCTTCGGCGGCCCCGAGGCGAACGAGGACGTCATCCCCTTCCTGGAGAACGTCACCCGCGGCCGGAACATCCCGCGGGAGCGCCTGGCCGAAGTCGGACAGCACTACTACCTCTACGACGGTGTCAGTCCGATCAACCAGCAGTGCCGCGACCTGATATCCGCCGTCCGCGCCGACTTCGCGGGGGCGGGCGTGGACCTGCCGGTCTACTGGGGCAACCGCTTCTGGACCCCCATGCTGGCCGACACCGTCGCGCAGATGGCCCGGGACGGGGTGCGCCGCGCCGTGGCCATGGCGACCTCGGCCTACAGCAACTACTCCAGCCACCGGGCCTACCTGGACGACATCGCCGCCGCCCGTGAGGCCGCGGGGCCCGACGCGCCCGAGATCGAGCTGATCCGCCCGTTCTTCGACCACCCCGGGTTCATCGAGCCGCTGGTCGAGCACACCCGCGACGCGCTCGACCGGCTGCCCGAGGACCAGCGCGCGGGGGCCCGCCTGTTGTTCTCGGCCCACTCCATCCCCACCGCCATGGCAGACGCCAGCGGCGCGCCGGACCACGACCACGGCCCCGGCGGCGCCTACGTCGCCCAGCTCACCGAGGTCGCGCGGCTGGTCGGCGAGCGGCTGGGCGAGGACCACCCCTACGACCTCGTCTACCAGAGCCGCAGCGGCCCGCCCTCCCAGCCGTGGCTGGAACCCGACGTCGGCGACCGGCTGGCCGAGCTGGCCGATGAGGGTGTCACCGCGGTCGTCGTCGTGCCCTTCGGGTTCGTCTCCGACCACATGGAGGTCAAGTACGACCTCGACAACGAGGCCCGCGAGACCGCCCGGAAACTGGGGCTGCACTTCGTGCGCGCGCTGAGTCCCGGCACGCACCCGCGCTTCGTGGCGATGGTGCGCGAACTGGTCGCCGAGCGGGCCTCCGGCGCCGAGCCCTTCGGCCTGACCTCGCTGCCGGCCTGCCACGACTGCCCCGAGGGGTGCTGCCGGCAGCGCTGACCGCTCGGTCGGCCCGACGGCGGCGGACGCGTCCCGATAGGGTCGATTGGACAGGGATATCCGCGGATGTCCCCCACGGGATGCCGCGCAGCGTCCCCAGCCGGCGAGCGGCCGCCGCAGCGGCCGCTCGCGTCGGACGGGGAGGGGCGGCCGAAGGCAGCCGACGGCAGAGGGGAAGTCGCACGACGTGGTTCGCACCTGGTATGACCCCGAGGAGTACGCCGGACTGCGCCGTGTGAACGGCCTGGTCCTGTCACCCGACGGGACACGGCTGATCGCGCCGGTGAGCGAGCTCAAGCCCGACGGGGCGGCCTTCACGACCGCCCTGTGGGAGATCGACCCGGCCGGCGAGGCCGAGCCGCGCCGGCTGACCCGCTCGGCGGCGGGCGAGGGCGGCCCCGCCTTCCTGCCCGACGGCTCGCTGCTGTTCACCTCGGCTCGCCCCGACCCCGACAGCACCGAGTCCGCCGACACCCCCGCCCTGTGGCTGCTGCCCGCGGGCGGCGGCGAGGCCCGCTGCGTGGCCCGGCGCCCCGGCGGGTTCGGCGCCCTGGCCGTCGCGCGCGACGCGGGCACGGTCGCCTACACCTCCGAGTCACTGCCCGGCACCGCCGACGCCGAGGCCGACGCCCTGGCGCGCAAGGCCCGCAAGGACGCCGGGGTCAGCGCCATCCTGCACGAGTCCTCCCCGGTGCGCAGCTGGGACCGCGACCTGGGACCGGCGCTTCCGCGGCTGTTCACCGCCGCGGCGCCCGCCGGCGCCGACGCCGGGCTGGGCGAGTCCGCCGACCTCACGCCCGAGCCGGGCGCCGCCCTGTTCGGCCAGGCGCCCGACCTCACGCCCGACGGCGGCACCGTGGTCACCGGCTGGACCGTGCCCGCGGGCCGGGGCGTCCAGCGCGAACAGCTGATGGCCCTGGACGCCGCCACCGGCGAGCGCCGGGTCCTGGCGGCCGAACCCGGCTACGACTTCGGCGCGCCCGCGGTCTCGCCGGACGGCCGCCGCGTCGCCGCGCTCCGCGACTACGACGGCGAGCCCGGCCCCGACGGCGCCACCCGCGAGAGCACGCTGTGGCTGGTGGACCTGGACACCGGCGAGGGCCGCGACCTGCTGGCGGCACACGACCTCTGGCCGCGCGAGCACGTGTGGACGCCCGACTCCTCGGCCGTGCTGTTCACCGCCGACTACCAGGGCCGCTGCCCGGTGTTCCGCGTCGAGGCCGCGACCGGCGAGCTGACCCGCCTCACCCTTGACGACGGCACCTACACCCGGCTCAACCCCGCGCGCAGCGGCGGCGCGCTCTACGCCCTGCGCGACTCCTGGGACGAACCGCCCACGCCCGTGCGCATCGACGACGCCTCGGGCGCGGACGGCGGCAACCCGGTGCGGCTGCGCTCACCCGAGGCGCCGCTGGAGGTACCCGGCACCCTCACCGAGGTCGAGACCGAGGCCGACGACGGCACCCCCGTGCGCGCCTGGCTCGTGCTGCCCGCCGGCGCCTCGTCCGCATCGCCCGCACCCCTGGTGCTGTGGGTGCACGGCGGGCCCTACATGAGCTTCAACGGGTGGTCCTGGCGGTGGAACCCGTGGCTGCTGGCGGCCCGCGGCTACGCGGTGCTGCTGCCCGACCCGGCGCTGTCCACCGGCTACGGCCGCGAGATGCGCCGCCGGGCACGGGCCTCCTGGGGCGAGCGCACCTTCGCCGACCTCATGGCGATCACCGACGAGGCCGCGGCCCGGGACGACGTGGACGGCACCCGCACGGCCGCGATGGGCGGCTCCTTCGGCGGCTACATGGCCAACTGGATCGCCGGGCACACCGACCGGTTCGCGGCCGTGGTCACCCACGCCTCCCTGTGGGCGCTGGACGCCTTCGCCGCCGGCACGACGGACTACCCGGCGGCCTGGACCGCCGAGTTCGGCGACCCCATGGAGCACCCCGAGCGCTACCGCGCCGCCTCGCCGCACTCCAGTGCCGACCGCATCCGCACGCCCATGCTGGTCATCCACGGCGACAAGGACTACCGGGTGCCCATCGGAGAGGGTCTACGGCTGTGGTGGGACCTCATCAGCCGCGAGGTCGACGCCAAGTTCCTCTACTTCCCCGACGAGAACCACTGGGTGCTGACCCCCGGCAACTCCAGGATCTGGTACGAGACCGTCCTCGCCTTCCTCGACCACCACGTGCTGGGCAAGGAATGGCAGCGGCCGGCGCTGCTGTGAGGGCGCGCGGCCGAGCACGCACGGCTGCGGGCGCGCGGCGCGCCCGGCAGCGACCGACTGCAGGAACGGGGGAGACATGACAGCGAGTCCCACACCGGACCGCGCCGCGCTGCTGGCCCTGGCCGTCGATGCGGCCCAGGAGGGCGGGCGCGCGGCGTCCGAGGGCCAGGCGGGCATCGGCGTGCTCGACACCAAGTCCTCCCCCACCGACGTGGTCACCGAGATGGACCGGTCGGTGGAGGAGCTGATCCGCAAGCGCATCCACGAGGCTCGACCCGGCGACCCCGTGCTGGGCGAGGAAGGCGGCGACGTGGCCGGCGAGGGCGCGGTGCGCTGGATCGTCGACCCCATCGACGGCACCGTCAACTACCTCTACGGGCGGGGTGAATGGGCGGTCTCCATCGCCGCCGAGATCGCCGGCGAAGTGGTGGCCGGCGCCGTGGCCGTGCCCGCCCGGGGCGACGTGTACACCGCCGTTCTCGGCGGGGGAGCGTTCCTCAACGGCGAGCCGCTGCGTGCGGCGACCGCGGTGCCGCTGGAGCTGGCCCTGGTGGCCACGGGCTTCGGCTACGAGTCCCGGCGCCGGGCCCAGCAGGCCGAGGTGCTGCGCACGGTGCTTCCGCGGGTGCGCGACATCCGGCGCGGCGGCTGCGCCTCGGTGGAGCTGTGCGAACTGGCGCACGGCCGCGTCGACGCCTACTACGAGCGCGGGCTCAAACCGTGGGACTGGGGCGCGGCGGCGCTCGTCGCGCAGGAGGCCGGCGCCCGGGTCGGCGGCCTGCACGGCGCGCCGCCCAACCCCGACCTGGTCATCGGGGCGGCCCCGGAGCTCTTCGCCCAGCTGCACGACCTGCTCGCCCCGCTGGGAGCCGACACCGACGGCCCCGCCGCGGACTGAGTCCGGCAGCGCCCGGCCCCGCCGGCAACGCGAAAAAGCGCCTCCGAAGTGCCCGGCACTTCGGAGGCGCTCCTCACGGTTCCCGCGGGGTTGCACACCCCGCCTGGCTCTGCTGCGCGGCCGGTTCCCACCCGACCGGCCACGCGCGCCGCTCCGCAGGCGTCGGGGCCGAGGCGGCGCTCCCGGGACTCACACGCAGCCGGTGTCGACTCCGTTGCGAGCGGCGATGCGGTGGAGGTCCTCCAGCTCCGACGTGTGCACGTCCGCGAGGTCTTCGTCTCCTGCGGCCTGCGCCGCCTGAAGCGACTGGCGGATCTCCTTGATGCGGCCCTTGATCTCCGCGCGGAACTCGCCCATTTCACCTCACATTTCATCGCGTCATTGCAGCACAGCGCCTCGGCGGCACGGTGCGGCGTGACAGGGGACAGCGGTGTCGAGACCGGCGCGACCCGCAGGTGACGGCCATACCCACCGGGCGCGCGCCGCCAAACGTCCGTGACCCAGCTGTGATCCCGGCTGTGCCGCGCCTTCGCGGCCCTCGCGTGCGCGTCGCGCGCCGTGGGATACTCGACCACGGAGTCGGCGCCGGCGCGAGCCGGACCGGCGGTGCCCTACACCACATTTCGCGAGGTGCGCCAGGGCTTACTTCTTTCTTATCCTGGATGTGTCAGATTCGAGATGTGCGGGGTGATCGTCGCTGCCGGCGGTTGGGGGATACGCCGGCAGCGACACCCGCGCACAGTCAGGGAGTCGCGCAAGGGGCTGCGGCCCGGCCCGGCCGGGACCGCGCGCCGGCTCCCCAGTGGCTACCCCGGGTTGCCGCGCACCCGCCGCCGGCCTTCGGTCGGCAGGGGATGGGTCCGCTCTTCCGCCGGTCGCGGCGGGGGCGGGGGCCGAGTCCACCGCTCAGGTGGCTTACTCCATCCTTATCGGGCGGGTGGGATAACGGATGGTGCAGCCGGGGGTCACAAGCGCCGCTGCCGGTGTGTTGGGGGATGCGCCGGCAGCGGCCCACTCCGGTCGCAGGAAAGCTAAGGACGACGAACTCACAGTGCGCGTACTCGTGGTCGAAGACGAGCAGGTTCTGGCCGACACGGTCGCCGTGGGGCTCCGCCGCGAATCCATGGCCGTCGACGTCGTCTACGACGGCGACAGCGCGCTGGAGCACGTGGGAGTCAACGACTACGACGTCGTCGTCCTCGACCGCGACCTCCCCGGCGTCCACGGCGACGACGTCGCCCGCGACCTGGTCGCCCGCAGCTACACCGGCCGCATCCTGATGCTCACCGCCTCGGTGGAGCTGGAGGACAAGGTCGAGGGCCTGACCCTGGGCGCCGACGACTACATCACCAAGCCCTTCGCCTTCGCCGAGCTCATCGCGCGCGTGCGCGCGCTGGGCCGCCGCGCCGTCCCCCCGCTGCCGCCGGTGCTGCAGCGCAACGGCATCGAGCTGGACCCGGCCAACCACACCGTCGAGCGCGACGGACGCCGGGTCTCGCTGACGCCCAAGGAGTTCGCCGTCCTGGAGGTGCTCATGCGCGCCAACGGCACCGTCGTCAGCGCCGAGGGGCTGCTGGAGAAGGCCTGGGACGAGAACGCCGACCCGTTCACCAACGTCGTCCGGGTCACCGTGATGACCCTGCGCAAGAAGCTCGGCGAGCCCCCGGTCATCCAGACGGTGCCCGGTGCGGGGTACCGGATTTGACGGCGCAGGGCCCTGAGCCGGGCCCCGAGCACGCGGCCGGCCCGGGCGAGGTGGCGCCCACCCCGCCGGGCGACACCGGCACGTGGCGGCGGCTGTCGGCCGAGCCCGCCACCGCCTCGGCGAAGCCGCCGGGCCCGGTCACCGGCGGCGTGCACCGCTTCACCGACAACATCAGCCTGCGCGCGCGGCTCACCCTGATCTACGGGATGCTGTTCTTCGCGGCGGGCTCGCTGCTGGTGCTGCTCAACTACATCATCGTCGCGGGCCTGCTGGACAACCTCAACTTCACGATGCCCAACGCCGACCCGGTCGAGCTGCAGATGCGCAAGACCGAGTTCATCGAGTCGGTACTGGCCGAGATGACACGCTACTCGGTGATCGCGCTGGTGATCGTCGGCCTGCTGGCGGTCGGCCTGGGCTACTTCGTGGCCGGGCGGGCCCTGTCGCCCCTGCACAAGATCACCCGGATCGCCCGGCGGCTCTCCGAGCGGTCCCTGCACGAGCGCATCGCCCTCAGCGGCCCCGACGACGAGATCCGCGAGCTGGCCGACACCTTCGACGGCATGCTGGAGCGCCTCGACCGCGCCTTCGACGGCCAGCGCCGCTTCGTCGCCAACGCGTCCCACGAGCTGCGTACGCCGCTGGCCATCAACCGCACGCTGCTGGAGGTCGCCCTCAGCGACCCCGAGGCCTCGGCCGATCTCAAGACCGTCGGCCGCACCCTGCTGGAGACCAACTCCCGCCACGAGCGGCTCATCGACGGCCTGCTGTTCCTGGCCAAGAGCGACCGCGAGCTCGACGTGCGCACCGCCGTGGACATGGCCGAGGTGCTCGGCTCCGTGCTCAGCCAGCTCGCCGAGGAGCTGGAGAAGGCCGATCTGACCCTGCGCACCGACCTGCGCCCGGCCGCGGTGGTGGGTGACCCCGTCCTGCTGGAGCGCCTGGTCGCCAACCTCGTCGAGAACGGCATGCGCTACAACGCCGCCGACGGTGAGATCACCGTGCGCTCGGGCATCTACGAGGGTTCCCCGGCCATCCAGGTGGAGAACGCCGGCCCGGTCATCGCCGGATACGAGATCGAGGGACTGTTCGAGCCGTTCCGCCGCGCCTCGGGAGACCGCGTCAAGTCCGGGCGCAGCGCCGGGCTGGGCCTGTCCATCGTCCGCTCGGTGGTGCGCGCCCACGGCGCCTCGGTCAGCGTGTGGCCGCGCCAGGGCGGCGGCCTGGTCGTCACCGTCCGGTTCCCCGCTGCCGAGACCGGTGACACGGCCGCATCCGCGGGCAGGTAGCATCTGGCCGTCCGGACGCCGGGTGCTGATCACGAGGTGGGCGAAGATCCTGCGGGACGCGGCTTCCGCATGATACTCATACGTGTTCTACGACACGACGGCCCCGGGATCGTGGGCGCGCCGTGGGTGGGTATGCTCTCCCGGGCGCGAACGCTGCGGGAATATCTCCCGGAGTACGCGTGTATGTTCTTACCCCGCCTCACGGGCGGCATCGAGCCCGCGCGGCGTGGGGAAAGACGAGGAAATAGGTCGGAATCCCGCGGGCGTTGGGTAGCACATGAGGGCGAGTGGATCGACGGCGCGACGAAGCGCGACCGGTTCTATTCGAAGGGTGCTGCTATGCGGTGCGACTGCACCCGGGAGGGGTCATAGTCCACTTACGCCGGCGGAAGTTTCCACGCGGCTCGGGCACAAAACGAGGTCCTCATGCGTTGGAAGCGCGCAACGAGGCATAGAACGAGGGGGATGGAGTTAGCAGAATGGCCACCGATTACGACAGCCCGCGTAAGGCCGACGAAGACATCAACGAGGACAGCCTGCAGGAGCTGCAGGCGCGCCGTGTCGACAAGGGAACCAGCACCATAGACGTCGACCCCGACGAGGTCGCCGAGGGCATGGAGCTGCCCGGTGCTGATCTGTCCGGCGAAGAGCTGGCGGTCCGGGTCCTGCCGCGCCAGGCAGACGAGTTCACCTGCTCGCGCTGCTTCCTGGTGCACCACCGCAGTCAGCTGGCCGAGCAGCGGAAGGGGCAGCTGGTCTGCAAGGAGTGCGCCGCCTGAGCCCGGCGGACTCCTTTCCTCTATTGCCTCGAACGGCCTCCGCCGCGGCATGTGATGCGTCTCCGGGAGGGCTCCCGGGGGCGCATCGTCCTTTGCGCACCGAGCGCCCGGCATTGATTTCCGCCTTCCCTTAGCTTTGTAAGCGTCGGGGCCTCCGGCCCCGCAAGCCCCGGGACCGCTCCCGGGGAAAGCCGGGCACACCCGGCAATCCGGGGACACCGCGAATGGGAGGTCGACGTGGCCGAGGACACTGGAGACCGGGAGGAGACGGGTCCCCGCCCGCAGGCGGGCGGCGACGGCGCCGGTGGAGCCGCGGGCGACGCCGGCTCCACCGCGCCCGGGACCGAGGTCGCCGCGGTCGCCGAGGACGACATCGGAGTCCTGGTGGGCGAGCTCCTCGACGAGGAGGGCGCCGACCCCCGGCGCCGGGCCGGGCTGCTGGGCAGGCTCGCCGCGGCGCTCACCGCCCGCGCGCGTTCGGCGCGCGCCGGCGGCGCCGCGAGCGGCCGGTGGCTGGCCGACGTGTTCGCCAACGAGATCGCACCGCGCATCCCGGTGCGCGACCGCGAGACCCTGATCCGCCACCACTCCGGCCTCGCCGGCGAAGAGCTCGCCGACGCGCTCGTACGCAACGCCGCCCACGCCACGACCGGCGTCGGAGCGGCCGGCGGTGCCCTGGCCGCGGTGCAGTTCACCGCGCCGCCGCTGCTGCTGACGGCGCCGGCCCAGATCGTGGCCGAGACCGTCGTGGTCGCCTCGGTCGAGGTCAAGCTCATCGCCGAGCTGCACGAGGTCTACGGGCAGCCGGCGCCGGGAACGAGCCTGCAGCGCACCACCGGCTACCTCGCCTCGTGGGCGCGCAAGCGCGGGATCGACCCGCTCAGCGCCGCACAGTCGCTCTCGGCGACCCTCGGGGCCGCCGCCAAGGCCGCGCTGCGCCGGAGACTGCTGCGCACGCTCGGCCGCCACCTGTCGACGCTGGGCCCCTACCTGACCGGCGCCGTGGCCGGAGGGGCGCTCAACCGCGCCGCCACCCGGGCGCTGGCGACGTCGGTGCGCGCCGATCTGCGCGCGCAGGGCCTGCCCCCGGCGTCCGGGCGCGGCGGCGTCGGCGCCGGCGCCGACGGTTCCGCGCGGGAGCTGCCCCGCGGCGGCCGCTGACACAGGCGCCAGCCGGCGGACCGCGCGGGCCCGCCGGCGGGCGCCCGCCCGCGCCCGGCGCGCTCAGTCCACGTCGATTCCCACGACGCCGCTCTGGTGGGCGGCGTCGAAGAACCGGCGGTGGGCGGCGCGCACCGCGAGCACGCGGGTGACCTCCATGCCGATGCCGGTGACCACGGCCCAGCCCAGCGCCTCGCTGAGGCTGACGTCGGGGGACTCCGGCTCTGTGGGCGGCGCCTTGCCGGTGGCCTGGGTCCAGGCGAACGTCAGCGCCTTCCGGGCGACGTAGGCCGCCGCCAGAGCGGTGACGCTGCCGACGACCTGCGCGGCGAACTCACCGTTCCTCTTCTTAGCCATCTGTCGGATCGCTTCCCTTCTAGCCTTCGTGGCCGCGTGGCCGCGCTGCCGCACGCGGCTGACCGCGCGGCCGTGCGCGGCGCTGTGGCCGACCGCCTCCGGCGCGCCGCGATCCGGCGCCGTGCGGATGCGCCTTGCCGGAATCCTTTCATGCCCGGCGCCTGCGCCGCCGCCTGCACGGGGCGCGCCGCACCGGCCGCCCGGGCCGCGGCCGCGAGACCGCGCGAGACGCCGCTGGAACGCTGTCGTGGGCTGTGGAAATCCGGAGCGATCAGGGCCGCCGAACCAATACCATTGGGCCCATGACCAACCGCTCTCGTTCCTTCCGCGTGCCCGACAAGCCTTCGCTCGACGGTATCGAGGCGAAATGGGTCGACGTATGGGACGAGTCCGGCGTCTACCACTTCGACCGCACCAAGAGCCGCTCCGAGATCTACTCGATCGACACCCCGCCGCCCACGGTCTCCGGGTCGCTGCACATCGGCCACGTCTTCTCCTACACCCACACCGACACCGTCGCCCGCTTCCAGCGCATGCGCGGCAAGTCGGTCTTCTACCCGATGGGCTGGGACGACAACGGCCTGCCCACCGAACGCCGCGTGCAGAACTACTACGGCGTGCGCTGCGACCCCGGCGTCGCCTACGACCCCGCCTTCACGCCGCCGGCCAAGCCCGACCCCAAGCGGCAGGTGCCCGTCTCGCGGCGCAACTTCATCGAGCTGTGCGACCGGCTGACCGCCGAGGACGAGAAGGTCTTCGAGGGCATCTGGCGCCGCCTGGGCCTCAGCGTCGACTGGCGCTACTCCTACGCCACCATCGACGCCGGCGCCCGCGCCACGTCCCAGCGCGCGTTCCTGCGCAACCTCGCGCGCGGCGAGGCCTACATGGCCGAGGCGCCCACGCTGTGGGACGTCACCTTCCGCACCGCCGTCGCCCAGGCCGAGCTCGAGGACCGCGAGCGCACCGGCGCCTTCCACAAGATCGCCTTCCACCGCGACGGCGGCGAGCCGGTCGCCATCGAGACCACCCGGCCCGAGCTCGTCCCCGCCTGCGTCGCCCTGGTGGCCCACCCCGACGACGCCCGTTACCAGGACCTGTTCGGCGGCACCGTGCGCACGCCGGTCTTCGGCGTCGAGGTCCCGGTCATGGCCCACCGCCTGGCCGAGCCCGACAAGGGCTCCGGCATCGCGATGATCTGCACCTTCGGCGACCTCACCGACGTCACCTGGTGGCGCGAGCTGCAGCTGCCCACCCGGCCCGTCGTGGGCTGGGACGGCCGCATCGTCTCCGAGCCGCCCGAGGCCGTCGCCGCGGCCGGCGGCGGCGAGGCCTACGCCCGCCTGGCCGGCGCCACCGTGCACACCGCCCGCGAGCGCATGGTCGAGCTGCTGGGCGAGTCCGGCGACCTGCTCGCCGATCCCGCGCCCACCACCCGCCCGGTGAAGTTCTACGAGAAGGGCGACAAGCCGCTGGAGATCGTCACCACCCGCCAGTGGTACATCCGCAACGGCGGGCGCGACACCTCCGTCCGCGAGGAGCTGCTGGCGCGCGGGCGCGAGCTGAACTGGTACCCCGACCACATGCGCTCGCGCTACGAGCACTGGGTCGAGGGCCTCAACGGCGACTGGCTGATCAGCCGCCAGCGCTTCTTCGGCGTGCCGTTCCCCGTGTGGTATCCGCTCGACGCCGAGGGCAACCCCGACTACGACTCCCCGCTGCTGCCGGACGAGTCGCAGCTGCCGGTCGACCCCAGCTCCGACGTCCCGGCCGGCTACGCCGAGGACCAGCGCGGCGCGCCCGGCGGCTTCACCGGCGACCCCGACATCATGGACACCTGGGCCACCTCGTCGCTGACCCCGCAGGTCGCCGGCGGCTGGGAGCGCGACCCCGACCTCTTCGAGCGCGTCTTCCCGATGGACCTGCGGCCCCAGGGCCAGGACATCATCCGCACCTGGCTGTTCGCCACGGTCGTGCGCTCCCACTTCGAGCACGGCAGCCTGCCGTGGCGGGGCGCGGCCGTCTCCGGGTGGATCCTCGACCCCGACCGCAAGAAGATGTCCAAGTCGAAGGGCAACGTCGTCACGCCCATCGACCTGCTGGAGAAGTACAGCTCCGACGCCATCCGCTACTGGGCCGCCAGCGGGCGGCTCGGCGCCGACACCGCGCTGGACGAGGGCCAGATGAAGGTCGGGCGCCGGCTGGGCATCAAGATCCTCAACGCGAGCAAGTTCGCGCTGTCGGTCGCCGGCGAGGACACGGCGGCGGAGCCGTCCGCGGTCACCGAGCCGCTGGACCGCTCGATGCTCGCCACGCTCGCCGACGTCGTCGAGGACGCCACCGCGGCCTTCCAGGCCTACGACCACACCCGCGCACTGGAGCGCGTCGAGCGGTTCTTCTGGGAGTTCTGCGACGACTACCTGGAGCTGGTCAAGGCCCGCGCCTACGACACCGCCTCGCCCGCCGCCGCCTCGGCCCGCGCGGCCCTGCTGATCGCCCTGTCGGCGCTGCAGCGGCTGTTCGCCCCGTTCCTGCCGTTCGTCGCCGACGAGGTGTGGAGCTGGTGGCACGAGGGCTCGGTGCACGCCGAGTCCTGGCCCGAGGCCGAGGAGTTCCGTGCGGCCGCGCGCGAGGGCGACCCCGCCGTCCTGGCGGCGGCCTCGGAGGTGCTGCGCACGGTCCGCAAGGCCAAGTCCGAGGCCAAGCTCTCCATGCGGGCCGAGATCGAACGCGTCTCGGTGCGCGGCAAGAACGTCAACCACGTGCGTCTGGCGGGTGACGACCTCGCCGCGGCGGGGCGCGCCGCCCGGCTGGACTTCGAGGCCTCCGACGACACCGAGCTTCAGGTCGAGGTCAGCCTGCCCGCGGCCGGGTAGCCGGCGGTCCGCCGCAGCGCCGAGCGACCGGCGTGCGGGGCGGTTCCGCCCCTCCCGCGCGCCGGCGCTCCACGCGGCGTCCGACACAGGCCCCGCACCGCGATAAGCTGGCTCAGTGTGAGTAACGGAAGCCGCAGCGGCGGGGTCGAGGTCCTCATCCGCCGCATCGACCCCGACCTTCCCCTGCCGGCCTACGCCCACCCCGGCGACGCGGGCGCGGACCTCGTCACCGCCGAGGACGTGGTCGTCGAACCGGGTCGGCGGGCGGTGGTCGGCACCGGAATCGCCATCGCGCTGCCCGAGGGCTACGCCGCCTTCGTGCACCCCCGTTCGGGCTTGGCGGCCCGGTGCGGACTGACCCTCGTCAACGCGCCCGGCACCGTCGACGCCGGCTACCGCGGCGAGGTGCGGGTGACCCTGCTCAACACGGACACGGAGACCCCGGTCGAGCTCACCCGCGGAGACCGCGTCGCCCAGCTGGTCGTCCAGCGTGTGGAGCGGGCGCTGTTCCGCGAAGCCGATGTGCTCCCGGACTCCGTGCGCGGCGCGGACGGATTCGGTTCCACGGGCGGCCACGCGGCGCGCACTTGACGACGACGAGCACTCCCGGCGCCAGATCCGCCGGGGACGACGAAGCGGGAGAGGTGTAAGGCGTGTTCGGACGCCGACGCAAGAAGAAGGACGGCGAGGGCGCCGACGGCACCGCCGCGACCGCCGGCGCGGTCGGCTCCGAGGCCGACTTCGCGGGTCGGCCCGAGGACCCGCCGGAGCCGGAGAAGGAGGCCGACCGCCACCGCAGCGACGGTCCGTGGGACTCGGCCGAGGAGGCGCCCGAGGCCCAGCGCATGGACCTGGGGTCGGTGCGGATCCCGGTGCGATCGGGCATCGAGATCCAGGTGAACGTCGCTCCCCAGCAGAACCGCATCATCGGGGTCACGCTGCGCACGCAGCGCTCGGCGCTGCAGGTGCAGCCCTTCGCCGCGCCCAAGTCCAGCGGAGTCTGGGCCGACATGCGCGAGGAACTGCGCTCCCAGGTGACCTCCCAGGGCGGCAAGGTCGAGGACTTCGACGGCACCTTCGGCCCGGAGCTGCGGGCGGTCGTGCCCGTCGCCGGCAAGAAGAACGAGCAGGGCCAGCAGATGGGCGAGCGGGTGCGCTTCATCGGCGTCGACGGTCCCCGGTGGGTGCTGCACGGCGTCATCCGCGGCGAGGGCGCGTCCAAGCCCCAGGCGATGGCCGAGGTCGAGGAGCTGTTCCAGCAGATCGTGGTCGTGCGCGGCGACAGCCCGGCGCCCCCGCGCGAGATGCTGCCGATCGTCGTGCCCCAGGAGATCCAGCAGTCCATGGCCCAGGCGGCGGACCAGCGCAAGCGCAGCGCCGGCAACGGCCAGGCCGACGAGGGCGGCGGCGGAGCCGAGTCCTAGGCCGCCGGCGGAGCACCGCCGCCCCGGGCCGCGGCCGATGCCGCCGCCGTGCCGGGCGCGGGTGCGTCCGCTCGGGGCACCGGGCCGGGTGGCCCGGCCAACGGCGGCCGCTGCGGCCGGGTCCGCAGTCCGCAGCGCCCGGAGCCCTGCGCAGAGCCCGATCGGTCGCGCCGCCGATCCCCGCCGGTTCCGCGGCGCGCGCCGGACGCCGGGGCCCGAGCCACCGGCGGGCGGCGATCGGCCGCCCCGCATGCCCGCGGCCGGTCCTGCGGAAAACCGCGTGCCGCGGCGGGTGGGCGCGTCTAGGGTGTGCGGATGCTGATCAGACGAGAGACCGCCGCGGACGAGGCGGCGGTGCGTGCGGTGATCGCCTCCGCCTTCGCCGCGAACGTTCCCGCCGGAGCCCCGGACGGTACCGAACCGGTCGAGGCGGTCCTGCTGGGGCGGCTGCGCCGGGACGCCGGCTGGCTGCCGGAGTACTCGCTGGCGGCCGTCGAGGGGACCGGGGCCGGCGACCCGGCGGATCCCGTCGGCGGCGGGCCGGTGGTCGGCCACGTGGTGTGCACCCGCGGGTACGTGGGCACGACCGCGGCGCTGGGGCTGGGGCCGATCGGCGTAGCGCCCGGCTGCCAGGGCCGCGGAATCGGATCCGCCCTGATGCACGCCGTGCTGGGCGCGGCCGACGCCCGGTCGGAGCCGCTCGTCGCACTCCTCGGCGAGCCCGGCTACTATCGCCGCTTCGGTTTCCGCCCGGCGGCGGAGCTCGGCGTGGTAGCGCCCGATCCGGCCTGGGGCGACTACTTCCAGGTGCGTCCGCTGAGCGCCTACGACACCGCGCACCGCGGCGCGTTCCGCTACGCCGCCCCCTTCGACCGGCTGGCCGGGTAGGCGCCGCGCGGCGGAGCCGTCACTCCCGGGCCGGTCCCGGATCGCTCGGTGCGGCGACCGCTCCCAGGAACAGCACCGCCTGCCGGCGGCGCAGCACGAAGGCGAACGGGCGGTCCACGGCGAAGCGGACCGGCCTGTCGGCCACGGCCGCGACGGTGCGCATCACGACCGCTGTCGCGGCCGCCCCTTCGGCGCCCTTCTCGTCGACCCGCAGCACCGCCTCGTGCACCGCCTCGTCGATGCGCAGCGGGCGCGGCGAGATCCCCGAGAGGTCCGCCCGGTCGCTGAACGCGGTGGCGACGCCGGTTTCGGCCAGGGGCGCCGACAGCGCCGTGCGGGTGCGTGCCTCGAAGCGCGGCAGCCAGAGGTCGACCTCGGTCGGTGCGGCCGCGCGGTAGAGCGCCGAGAGCGCTTCGGGAGCCGGTGCGGTGCCCAGCGCCGGGGCGTCGGGCATCAGCACGTCCAGCGCGAGGTCGTCGGCCGCGGGCAGGGTCGCCATCCGCCAGCCGGCGGCCGCCGCGTAGGGGCGGCGGCCGCGGCGGCGCATCATGGGCACGCGGCGTTCGCCCGAGGGCGTGTGGAAGGGCGTGGGCTCCGTCGCGTCGGGGTCGAAGGGGTCGGACCAGCGCAGCCGCACCCACAGGGCGTTGAGCAGCAGCGCCTGGGCGGATGCGCGTACGTCACCGGGCAGCAGGAGTTCCTCGATCATGCCGCGGGTGGTCTTCGCGGCCTCGGCGTTGGCCTCGCGGCGCACGCGCTCGGGGTCGTTCGCGAAGTCGGCCGTGCGCACCGCCGCGTCGGGCCGCGCGCGCACGGCGGCCTCGAACTCCGCGTTCAGTTCCAGATCGCTGCGGATCCACAGGGAGGTCGCGGCGGCCAGATCCGGTCCGTCGGAGACCGCGTCGTCCAAGGCGGCGAGGTGGCCCCTGATGTCGCGGCCGAGCAGAGCCTCGAACTCGCGCCGCGTGGCGCCGCGCGCACCGGTGGCCACCAGCCCCAGAGCACCGGCCACCGACAGCGGCGACCAGGCGTGCTCCGGTGTTCGGGATCCGGCCAGCGCGGCGTTGAGCCGCAGCGCGAAGTCGAGGTGGTCGGGGCGCAGGGACACGGTCATGGCGCACGCTCCAGGTTCCCCGGCGGGCGGGCCGCCGGTCGGCTCTGCGGCCAGGCTAGCGCTCGCGGCGGCGCCCGCACCGCGGATGGCGGTGGGCGCCGGCGCGGCCGCGGTGTGCGGGGTCGATCGTTGCAATGGATGGCACACCAGTATTGACGGGAGATTTCCGGGAGCCTAATCTGAGCCTCCAACTGGACGGGAAGCGCTTTCCGTAAATCGTTTTAATAATCGGGCGAATCGAGCGGCGAAGAAGGGCGGTCACCACCATGGTGCAGCGGACGGGCGGTGCGGCGAGGTCTGCCGCCGCGGTAGCGATGGTCCTCGGGCTGGCGGCGACCGGCTGCGGGGGAGGCGAGGGCGGCGGGTCGCCGGAGATCCGCTACTCCTGGTGGGGCAATGCCGAGCGGGCCGAGATGATGCGCGAGGCCATCGCCCTGTTCGAGGAGGAGCACCCCGACATCACGGTCACCCCGACCTTCTCCGAGTACGACACCTACTGGGAGAAGCTCTCCACGCAGGTCGCCGGCGGCGGGATGCCCGACGTGCTGCAGATGGACAACGCCTACCTGCGCGAGTACAGCGACCGCGGCGTGCTGCTCGACCTCAAGCAGCACAAGCAGAGCCTCGACACGAGCGGGCTGCTGGAGGGGCTGAGCACGGCCGGCGTCATCGACGGCGCCCGCTACGGCGTGCCCATCGGCGGCAACACCTTCTCCCTCGTCTACGCCCCCGAGCTGTTCGACGAGGCGGGCGCGCCCATGCCCGAGGACGGCTGGACCTGGCAGGAGTACGACGAGGCGCTCACGGCGGTCAGCGAGCACACCGGAGGCGACCCCTACGGAGCCTCCGACTACACCGGGCTGATCTGGGTGCTGGAGGCCCAGCTGCGCCAGGAGGGCGGCGAGCTGTTCACCGACAGCGGCGAGCTCGGGTTCGGCCGGGACCGCCTCGCCGAGTTCTGGGAGAGCGCCGCCGGGCTGCGCGAGGACGGCGCCGTGGTGCCCGCCGACGAGGCGGAGCAGGTCAAGCCGCTCGCCCCGCTGGGCGCCAACCTGTCGGCGTCGGAGTTCACCTGGGACAACATGCTCACCCGCTACGTCGAGGAGTCCGACCTGGACCTCGAGCTCGCGCCGCTGCCCACCGACTCCGGCGACTCCGGGCAGTACCTCAAGCCCTCGATGCTGCTGTCGGCCTCGGCCCAGACCGGCAACCCCGACGCGGCGGCCAAGCTGGTCGACTTCATGATCAACGACCCCCGCGTCGCCGAAATCTTCGGCGGCAACCGCGGCATCCCGGCCACCGAGGCCCAGCGCGAGGCCATCGACTACACCGAGGTCGACCAGGCCATCGTCGACTACGAGGACGACCGCATGTCCGACCTGCAGGAGGCGCCCCCCGCACCCCCGGCCGGCGCCGGCGCCCTGGAGACCGAGTTCATCCGGCTCTCCGAAGAGGTGCACCACGGGCAGATGAGCCCGGACGAGGCCGCCGGCGAGTTCGTGTCCTTCGCCGAGCGCACCCTGAGCTCCTGACGCGGCGACAAGGAGACCGCTGATGGTCCGGACGGCCCAGGGCGCCCCGAGCTCCCACAGCTCCGGCGACCCCGCCGCACCGCCCGCGGCCCCGACCCCCGCGAAACGGGCGCGGCGGCTGCGCCGCGGCCGGGAGGGCGCCGCGGGCTACGCCTTCCTCTCCCCGTGGATCCTCGGGTTCCTCGGGCTGACGCTGGGGCCGATGCTGGCCTCGCTCTATCTGTCCTTCACCGACTACAACCTGTTCACCGCGCCCTCCTGGGTGGGCCTGGACAACTACCGGCGGCTGTTCGGCGACGACCAGTGGCTCCAGTCGATCAGGGTCACCGCCGCCTACGTGGTGCTGGCGGTGCCGCTGAAGCTGGCGCTGGCACTGGCGGTGGCCATGCTGCTCGCGTCGCCGCACCGCGGCCAGGGGCTTTACCGCTCGGCGTTCTACGCGCCCTCGCTGCTGGGCGCCAGCGTGAGCGTGGCGCTGGTGTGGCGGGCGCTGTTCTCCGACGACGCGGTGGTGGACCGCATCCTGCGCTCGGTGGGGATCGAGACCGGCGGCTGGGTGGGCAACCCCGACTTCGCGCTGCTGCTGCTGGTGCTGCTGGCGGTGTGGCAGTTCGGGGCGCCGATGGTGATCTTCCTGGCCGGACTCAAGCAGGTGCCCAACCAGTACTACGAGGCCGCCGAGGTGGACGGCGCCGGATGGTGGCACCGGTTCCGCAACATCACCCTGCCGATGATCTCGCCGGTGCTGTTCTTCAACCTGCTGCTGGAGACGGTCAACTCCTTCCAGGTGTTCACCGCCTCGTTCGTGATCAGCGGCGGCACCGGCGGTCCCGCCGGTTCCACCCTGATCTACACGCTCTACCTGTACCAGCAGGGGTTCACCCACTACCAGATGGGCTACGCCTCGGCGATGGCCTGGATGCTGATCCTCGGGGCGGGGCTGGTGGTCGCCGCCCTGTTCCGGATGTCGCGGACGATGGTGTTCTACTCCGGAGACGAGGGCCGATGAGATCCTCCGCCGCTACCTGGCCCCGGCGCGTGCTCTGGCACGCCCTGGCACTGGCGCTGCTGGGGCTGATCATGTACCCCCTGGTGTGGGTGGCGGGCGCGTCGGTCACCCCCACCAACGACATCGTCGGCAACACGCAGCTGCTGCCGGCCCGGCCGGTCGCCGACAACTTCGCCCGCGCCATGGAGGGCATGGCCGGCATCTCCGTCTGGCGGTTCCTGGGCAACTCGCTGCTGCTGGCGGTGCTCACGGTCGCGGGCACGGTGGCGTCCTCGGCGCTGGCCGCCTACGCCTTCGCCCGGCTGCGGTTCCGCGGGCGCAACGCGATGTTCGTGCTGATGATCGGCACCCTGCTGATGCCCTTCCACGCGGTCATCATCCCGCAGTACATCATCTTCCAGCAGCTGGGCCTCGTCGACACCTACGTCCCGCTGCTGCTGGGCAAGTTCCTGGCCACCGAGGCGTTCTTCGTCTTCCTCATGGTGCAGTTCATGCGCCAGCTGCCCCGCGAGCTGGACCAGGCCGCCCGGATCGACGGCTGCGGGTACTGGGGGATCTTCTGGCACGTCATCGCCCCGCTGTCGCGGCCGGCGTTCGGCACGGCGGCGATCTTCGCGTTCATCTGGAGCTGGAACGACCTGTTCGCGCCGCTGATCTACCTCAACACCCCCGAGAAGTTCCCGATCCCGCTGGCCCTGCGGATGTACGCCGACCAGACGAGCACCTCCGACTTCGGCGCGATGATCGCCATGTCGGTGATCGCGCTGGTCCCGGTCGTGCTGTTCTTCCTCGCCTTCCAGCGCCTGCTGGTGCAGGGCATGGCCACGACCGGGCTGAAGGGGTGACGGCGATGGCGGGCGGCAGGGCGGCCGGTGCGGCGCCGGCGGTCTCGCGGGCGGTGCTGTTCGGGGAGTGCCTGCTGACCGGGGTGCTCACCCTGGCCGCGGGTCTGGCACTGGTCACCCTGCCCGCGGCGCTGGCGGCCGGGAGCGCGCACGTGCGCGCCCACACCGACGGGGAAGGCGGCACCGGTGTCGCCGACTACGCCGGCCGGCTGCGCGCAGCCTGGGCGGGCTCCTGGAAGGCGGGGCTGGCCGGCGCCGGGCTGAGCGCGGTGCTCGCTGCCGACGCGCTGATCGTGGCGGCCTTCGATCCGCCCGGGGGAGCGGCGGCCCTGGCCGGCTGCGCCGTGGCGGGCACCGCAGCCGCCGTGCCCCTGCTGCGCGCGGCGGCCGCGTGGCGGCCCGGCGGCGCCTGGCGCGGCGCGCTGCGCGCGGCCCTGGCGCGGTCGGCGGCCGATCCGGCGGGCTCGGCCCTGCTCGTGGCGGCGCTGGCCGCCACGGCGGCGGTGACCTGGGCGGTGCCGCCGGCGCTGGTTCCGCTCGCGGGCTGCCTCCTGCTCGCCGCGGTGGTCGTGGACAAGCGCGGAGGAGGGTGACCTCCGCACGCGCCCATTGCGGTCGAGGGGCCGCCTCCGGACAGGCCCGCCGGAGGCGGCCGCCGCAGTCCCGGTGCGCCGCCACGACGGCGCGTCGGCGCGCGGCGCCGTGCATCTCCGCCGGTATCCGCGTCCTCCCCGCGTTGTATCCGCTGGACATAGGGGGCGTATGCGGGCATAGGGCTGCGGAGCGCTGAAGACCCCCGACGCGTTGTCCTAGGGTGGAGGGCGTAGCCGACGCCGGAATGTGGAGCTTATGACCGACCAGCAGCGAGCCGCCGAAGCCGCCGAAACCAGCGGCGGCCGGTCCGAAACCGCGGCGGACGCCGACAGCGTTCCCGGATCACCGTCGGCGCGGCGTGCGCGGGTCTCCGGGGAGGAGGTCGCCGCCGTACTGCACGGGCCCGAGGACGGCGGGGCCGGCTCCGGCGAGCGGCCGGCCGACCCCGGCACCGCCGACGACGGCAAAGGAGGCGACGGCAAAGGAGGCGACGAAGGCGCGCCCACGGAGGTCTCCGAGCAGACCGTCGAGGCCGTGGTCCGCGCGCAGCTGTCCAAGGCGCTGGGCGGCAAGCGCGGCATGGTCGAGACCGCCGTGCCCACGCTCGCCTTCACCCTGTCCTACCTGGCCGTCGAGGACCTGCGGCTGGCCCTGGGGCTCGGCTTCGCGCTGGCACTCGGACTGGGGGCCGTCCGCCTGGTGCAGCGGTCCTCGGTGCAGTTCGTGGTCAACAGCCTCTTCGGCATGGGCATCGCCGCCTTCTTCGCGCTGCGCAGCGGCGAAGCCGAGGACTTCGCGCTGCCCGGCATCATCTACAACGCCGTCTACGCGGTCGTGCTCACCCTGACGATCCTGATCCGCTGGCCGGCCATGGGCCTGCTGATCGGCGCCGTCACCGGCGACGTCGGCGCCTGGCGCGCCAACCCCGCCGTGGTGCGGCTCAGCTCCCGGCTGACCTGGCTGCTGGTGGCGCCGTGCGTGGTGCGCGTCGCGGTGCAGCTGCCGCTGTGGGCCTCCGAGCACTACGGCGTGGCCAGCACGTTCGCGCTGCTGGGGATCGCCAAGGTCGCCATGGGCTGGCCGCTGCAGGTGGCCGCGTTCGCGGGCATGGTGTGGCTGCTGGCGCGCGGGCGCACCCCGGTCGAGACCGGATCGGCCGAGGCCGCCGAGGCGCCCGCGGACGGCGGCGACGGCGCGGCCGGGCACGCCGGCCCGGCGACACCGCCGAGCGGCCCCCGCCCCGCCGGCTAGATCGTTGATGGGAGTTGTTGTGTGTCCCGGTCAGTGGTCGTAGGCGATCAGTGACCGCTTGACCGGGGCGCCGATCAGCCAGTTGTGCCAGATCGCGGCGTTGAGCGCGCAGATGCGCTGGCA
>NZ_BAAAQI010000018.1:0-82430 GCF_039531585.1 Streptomonospora arabica
GCCAGCGCATCTGCGCGCTCAACGCCGCGATCTGGCACAACTGGCTGATCGGCGCCCCGGTCAAGCGGTCACTGATCGCCTACGACCACTGACCGGGACACACAACAACTCCCATCAACGATCTAGCGGGCGTCCGCGCCGGGGACCGCACGTGTGCGCGCTGCGGCCGCATCCGGCCGGTCCGCGCTGGTCCGGGGCCTGGCGGAGCGGCTTCGCGGGCGTCGCGGACGCGATAAGGTTGCCACGGCCAGGGGCGGCCGCATCGCCGCGCGTCGGACGCAGCCACGTGTCGACCCCGCCGCATCCCCCGAGACTTTCCGCACCGACTTCCGAGGAGTGTCACCACCGTGGAGCGGACCCTTGTTCTGATCAAGCCCGACGGCGTGCGGCGCAGCATCATCGGCGAGACCATCTCCCGCATCGAGCGCCGCGGCCTGCGGATCGTCGCGATGGACCTGCGTACGCTGGACGCCGGCACCGCCAAGACCCACTACGAGGAGCACGCCGAGCGGCCGTTCTTCGACTCGCTGGTGGAGTTCATCACCGGCGGGCCGCTGGTGGCCATGGTCGTCGAGGGCGAGCGCGCCGTCGAGGCCTTCCGTGCTCTGGCCGGCGCCACCGACCCCATCTCGGCGGGCCCGGGCACCATCCGCGGCGACTTCGCGCTGGAGGTCCAGCAGAACATCGTGCACGGGTCGGACTCGACCTACTCCGCTGAGCGCGAGATCAAGCTGTTCTTCCCCGATCTGGGGGCCTGAGCGACCACGCGTCCTCGAGCGCCGGGCCTGTGCCCGGCGCTTTTTTGGTGTCCGAGCACCTGATCCGTTCGGAGTGTTTGCGTAGTCGGATGACTGCGCAGAGTTACGATACGGGTACTGGATCCATATCCGTACTGGAACGAGTCCGTATTGACCGCCCCGTGGGGGCCCACACCCGTTTGGTGCCGCTGAGGACGCTTCATGAACAATAACCTCGCCTTCTTGGGCCGCGATATGGCGGTCGACCTCGGGACAGCCAACACACTCGTCTACGTCCGCGGCCGCGGGATCGTGCTCAACGAGCCCTCCGTCGTGGCACTCAACGCCTCCACAGGGAAGATCGTCGCCGTCGGCATCGACGCCAAGCAGATGATCGGGCGCACGCCGAGCAACATCACGGCGGTGCGCCCCCTCAAGGACGGTGTCATCGCGGACTTCGAGATCACCGAGCGCATGCTGCGCTACTTCATCCAGAAGATCCACCGCCGCCGCCACTTCGCCAAGCCGCGCATCATCGTCGCCGTCCCCAGCGGGATCACCGCCGTGGAGCACCGCGCGGTCAAGGAGGCCGGCTACCAGGCGGGCGCCCGGCGGGTCTACATCATCGAGGAGCCCATGGCCGCCGCGATCGGCGCCGGGCTGCCCGTACACGAGCCCACCGGGAACATGGTCGTCGACATCGGCGGAGGCACCACCGAGGTCGCCGTCATCTCCATGGGCGGCATCGTGACGTCGCAGTCGATCCGCGTGGGCGGCGACGAGCTCGACCAGGCGATCATGACCTACGTCAAGAAGGAGTACTCGCTGATGATCGGCGAGCGCACCGCGGAGGAGCTCAAGGTCGCCATCGGGTCGGCGTTTCCCACCGGCGGCGAGGAGCTGCACGCCGAGGTGCGCGGACGCGACCTGATCAGCGGGCTGCCCAAGACCGTCGTGATGTCGGCGGGCGACGTTCGCCAGGCCGTGGAGGAGCCGGTGACCAGCATCGTCGACGCGGTGCGCACCACGCTGGACAAATGCCCTCCCGAACTCTCCGGCGACGTCATGGACCGCGGCGTCGCGGTCACGGGCGGCGGCGCGCTGCTGGCCGGACTCGACGGCCGGCTGCGCCACGAGACCGGCATGCCCATACACGTGGCCGAGAACGCGCTGGACTCGGTGGCCGTGGGCTCGGGCACCTGCGTGGAGAACTACGAGCGGCTCAGCCAGGTCCTCGTCCCCGAGCGGCGGCGCTGACATGCGCCACGACGGTTCCCGGGCCCGGCTCGTCGTGGGGATCCTCGCCGCCCTCTCGCTCGTGCTGGTGGTGCTGGACTCCCGCGAGGGCGCCAACCCCGTCACCAGCGCGGCGCGTACGGTCGGCGAGGCCGCCTTCCGCCCGGTCTCGGCGGGCGTCTCGGTCGCGGGCGCCCCGATCGGCGGCGCCTTCCGGACGGCCACCGCCGCCTTCGGCGCCGCCGAGCGCGCCGAGAGCCTGGAGCGGGAGAACGAGGCGCTGCGCGCGCGGCTGCAGACCCGCGAGTACGACTCCGAGCGCGCCGAGCAGCTCGACGAGCTGCTGCACCTGTCCGGAATGGGCGGGTACGAGATCGTGCCCGCCCAGGCGGTCACCCGTGTGACCGCGCGCGGGTTCTCCGACACCGTCACCCTCGACGTGGGGCGCGACGACGGCGTCCGCCGGAACATGACCGTCGTCAACGGCGACGGCCTGGTGGGACGGATCGTCCGGGCCGGAGCCGGCACCTCCACCGTCGTGCTGGTGACCGACCACGCCTCGTCCGTGGGCGCCCGGCTGGAGAGCTCCCACGAGATCGGGGTCGCCGACGGCGGCTCCGAGGGGACCGGCGACGGCGACCCGCTGCGCTTCGAGCTGATGAGCGCGGACACGCGGCTGAAGACCGGACAACGCATCGTCACCCTGGGCTCGCTCAACGGCACCCCGTTCGTGCCGGGCGTGCCCGTAGGAACCATCACCTCGGTCGACAAGACGCCGGGGAGGCTCACCCGCACGGGCAGAGCCGAGCCCGCCGTCGACTTCGGCTCACTGGACGTCGTGGGGGTCATCGTGGCCGGACCCGAAGATGACCCCCGCGACTCCCTCCTGCCCGACCCGCCGTCCAAGGCGTCGGGCGACGAAGGGGACAAGCAAGACAAGCAGGAAGAACAAGGCGAGAAGGACAAGCGGGACGAGGGCGGCGACGACGCCGCGGACGGCGGGTCCGGTTCCGGCGGGGAGGACGGACGATGAAGGCGACGGTTTCGGCGCTGCTGGTACTGGCCGCCGTGCTCGTCCAGACGGTCGTGGTCAACCGGCTGCCGCTGCCCTGGGGCCTGGCGCCCGACCTCGTGCTGCTGGCCGTCGTCGCGGTCGCGCTGTGGTCCACGCCGGTCGCCGGGGCGGTCACCGGCTTCGCCGCCGGGCTGGCGGTGGACGTGCTGCCGCCGGCCGACCACGAGATCGGCCGGACCGCGCTGCTGCTGTGCCTGGCCGGCTACCTCGTGGCGTGCGTCCACGACTCCGACGCGCGCTGGGGCCTGGGCCCCTATCTGGCCGCGGGGGCCGCCGCGCTCGCTGTGCCCGCGGGGTTCCTGCTCATCGGTGTCGTCCTGGGCGACCCCCGCGCCGCGCTGCCGGAGGCCCTGTGGCCGGTCCTCGGCGGGGCCGCTCTGACGCTCCTGGTCAGCCCGCTGGTCCTGGGGCCCGTGGCCCCGTTGATGCGGCGGGTCTCCGGCGACGTCTACTCCGACCTGCCCACGCCCTGGATCGCGAAGGGATGGGGGAGATGACACCACTCCGCAGGCGCAGGCTGCTCAGCGGGCGGCGCCATCGGAGCCCCCGGCCGCAGGCCGGGCCCGTGCGTCCGCGTACGGCAGGGCGGGCGAGCATGGTCGCGGTGCAGCTGCTCGTGCTGGCGCTGTTCGCCGGGCTGACCGCACGGATGTGGTACATGCAGGTGCCGCGGGCCGAGCACTACCATGAGCTCGCCCTGGCCAGCCACACCCAGAAGCTCATCGAGCCCGCGGTCCGCGGCCGCATCCTCGACTCCAGCGGCCGTCCGCTGGTGACCAACCGCACCGAGCTGACGGTCACCGCCGACTTCCACGCCCTGCTCAACCAGGACGACGACGGCGCGGCCGTGCTGCGCAAGGTCGCCGAGCTCGTCGACCGCCCCTACGAGAAGCTGAGCGGGCGCGTGCGCCTGTGCGGGCCCGAGACCGGGCGCCCGTGCTGGCAGGGCTCGCCCTACCAGCCCATCCCGCTGGCCGAGGACGTCGACCCGCGCGTCGCCCTGCAGATCATGGAGCGCAAGAGCGAGTTCCCCGGCATCTCCGCGCAGCAGATGGCGGTGCGCGAGTACCCCCACGACGAGCTCGCCGCGCAGATGCTCGGCTACCTCCAGCCCATCACCCAGGAGGAGTTCGAGGCCCGCGAGGAGCTGCGTGCCGAGTTCAGCGGCGTGGACCGGGTCGGCCGCGGCGGCGTGGAGGGCGTCTACGACGAGCGGCTCCGCGGCGACTCCGGCAGCCGCGTCCTGGCGGTCTCCAGCCAGGGCGACGTGCGCGGCACCATCAAGGCCACTCCGCCCGAGCCGGGCATGCACCTGGTCACCAACATCGACACCCGAGTGCAGCAGATCACCGAGGACGCGCTGGAGAGCGCCGTGGAGCAGGCGCAGCAGCAGGGCAAGCCGACCGACTCCGGCGCGGCGGTGGTCCTGGACGTGCGCACCGGCGGTGTGGTCGCCATGGCCAGCCGGCCCACCTACAACCCCGAGGTGTGGAACGGCGGGATCGACGCGAAGACCTACGACAAGCTGCTCAGCGAGGACGCCGACGAGCCGCTGGTCTCGCGCGCGCTCCAGGGCCAGTTCCCGCCGGGGTCAACGTTCAAGCCCACCACCCTGGCGGCCGCGGTGGAGAACGGCGCCTCGCTCAACGGCTCCTACTCCTGCCCGGGGTCGGTCGGCCTGGCCGGCCGCTCCTGGCAGAACTTCGCAGGCGGCGGCCACGGGGCCATCAGCCTGCACAAGGCCATCGTGGTCTCCTGCAACACCGTCTTCTACAAGCTCGGCGACGAGATGTACCACGACCACAAGAGGAACGGGGACAAGCAGAGCGGTAGGGACCCCGTATCCGCGATGGCGCACGGTTTCGGGTACGGCGAGCTCACCGGCATCGACCTGCCCCACGAGTCCAGCGGGCGCGTCCCCGACGCCCGGTGGAAGCGCGAGTACTGGGAGGACACCCGCGAGCACAGCTGCAAGATGGCCAAGAAGGGCTACGACGACGTCGCCGAGGAGGATCCCTCCCACGCGGCCTACCTGGAGCGCCTCGCCCGCGAGCACTGCCTCGACGGCGACCGCTGGCGCGCGGGCGACGCCATCAACCGCGCCATCGGCCAGGGCGACATGCTCCTCACGCCGCTCCAGCTGGCCCGCGCCTACGCGGCCATCGCCAACGGCGGCACCGTCTACGAGCCCCGGGTGGGACGAGCGCTGCTCTCCGCCGACGGCGAGCGGGTCGAGAGGATCGAGCCGGTCAAGGCCGGCGAGCTGCCGATGGACGACCGCACCCTCAAGTACCTCCAGCGCGCGCTGACCGCGGTGCCCAAGGAGGGAACCGCCGCCGGCGCCTTCGACGGGTTCCCTCAGGGCGAGGTGTCCATCGCCGGCAAGACCGGCACGGCCACCATGCAGAACCGCGAGGACTCCGCCTGGTTCGCCTCCTACGCCCCCACCGACGACCCGCAGTTCGCGGTGGTGGTGCTGATCCCGCAGGCCGGAACCGGCGGCACCGCCGCCGCGCCGGTGGCGCGCAAGATCTACGAGGGGATTTACGGCTTCTCGGGCTCCGGCGGCGGCGAGCAGGGCGGCGGCGACCGACCGAGCGGGCCCGCCCTGCCCTCGGGCGCACCGCCGTCGGAGCTGCCCAGCGTCCGCGCGGACGGCTCCGTCGACCAGCTCGACGACCATTGACGACGACCGCTGGCGGTAGCCGATGACCACACTTCCCAGCCCGCAACCGAGCCCGCCGACTCTGACCGCACGCGCCGGACGCTTCGTCGCCACCGCCGCGCCGCGCCGGCTCGACTGGCCGATGCTGCTCGCCGTCGCCGCCCTGTCGGGAATCGGCGTGCTGCTGGTCTGGTCGGCCACCTATGATCCGTCCGATCCCGACGGCGCCGTGGGCTACGTCGAGCGCCAGGTCGGCCACCTGGCCGTCGGCGCGGTCGCGCTGCTGGTGGTGGCGGCGGTGGACTTCCGGGTCTCCCGCGCCTACGCGCCCTTCGTCTACCTCGCCGCCGTGCTGGGCCTGGCCCTGGTGCTGACACCGCTGGGCGAGACCATCAACGGGTCGCGCTCCTGGCTGGTCGTCGCCGGCCTGCAGATGCAGCCCGGCGAGCTCGCCAAACTCGGCCTGCTCCTGGCGGTGGCCGTGCTGCTGGGCGAACCCCGCGACGGCGAGTTCGCGCCCACCTCCCGCGACGTGCTGTTCAGTCTGGCGGTGCTGGCGGCGCCGCTGGGGCTGATCCTCGCCCAGCCCGACCTCGGCACCGCGATGGTGCTCACCGGCACCTACATGGGCATGCTGCTGCTGTCGGGCGCCCCGGTGCGTTGGGTGGTCGGCCTGGTGGGCTGCGGCCTGCTCGCCGCGTTCAGCGTGTGGTGGTTCGGCCTGCTCAAGGACTATCAGCTGGAGCGCTTCACCACCTTCTTCAACCCCAGCGCCGACCCGCGCGGTACCGGCTACAACGCCAACCAGTCGATGATCGCGGTGGGCTCGGGCGGGCTCAACGGCACGGGCCTGCTCGAAGGCGAGCACACCCGCGGCCGGTTCGTGCCCGAGCAGCACACCGACTTCATCTTCACGGTGGCCGGGGAGGAGCTGGGCTTCGTCGGCGGCGCCGTGATCATCGGGCTGATCGCCTTCGTGATGTGGCGCATCCTGCGCACCGCGGGCCGGAGCGGCGACCCCTACGCCCGGCTGCTGTGCGTCGGCGCGGCAACCTGGCTGGGGTTCCAGAGCCTGATCAACATCGGCATGACCCTCGGCGTGGCGCCCATCACGGGCATCCCGCTTCCGTTCGTCTCCTACGGCGGCACCGCGGCCGTGGCCAACATGGCGGCGTTGGGCCTGGTGCTCAACGTGCACGCCCGCGAACGCGGCGTCCACTGAGCCGCGGCCGGCCGCGCTGGACTCCGCCCGGCCCGCGCCGGTCCCGCTGCGCTCGGCCCGGGCTGCGCTCTGCAAGGTGGGCCCGCATCCGGTGGCTAAGCTGGGAGGCTCGACAGGGAGATTCCGCGAGAGCCGACGCAGGGGAACCACGATGCCCATCGAAAGCGTGTTTTCGCAGCTGGAAGCCTTGCTTCCACGTGTGCAGAAACCGGTCCAGTACGTCGGGGGCGAGCTCAACTCCGTCGTGCGCGACTGGGACGACGCCGAGGTCCGCTGGGCGCTGATGTACCCCGACGCCTACGAGGTGGGGGCGCCAAACCAGGGCGTGCAGATCCTTTACGAGGTCCTCAACGAGCGCGAGGGCGTGCTCGCCGAGCGCAGCTACGCCGTCGGATCGGACCTGGAGCAGCTGATGCGCGAGCACGGCGTGCCCCAGTTCACGGTCGACGCCCACCGGCCGGTCGCGGCGTTCGACGTCCTCGGTATCAGCTTCGCCAGCGAGATGGGCTATACCAACATGCTCACGGCGCTGGACCTGGGCGGCATACCGCTGTATGCGGCCGACCGCACCGGCGACCACCCCGTCGTGCTGGCCGGCGGCCACTCGGCGTTCAACCCCGAGCCCATCGCCGACTTCCTCGACGCGGTCGTCCTCGGCGACGGCGAGGAGATCACGCTGGCCATCACCGAGGTCGTCCGCGAGTGGAAGCGCGAGGGCCGGCCCGGCGGGCGCGACGGCCTGCTGCTGCGGCTGGCCGAAGGCGGCGGCGTGTACGTGCCGCGCTTCTACGACGTGGCCTACCACCCCGACGGGCGCATCGCCTCCTACACGCCCAACCGCGAGGGCGTGCCCTGGAGCGTGCAGAAGCACACGGTCATGGACCTCGACACCTGGCCCTACCCGAAGAACCCCATCGTGCCGCTGGCGGAGTCGGTCCACGAGCGCTACAGCGTGGAGATCTTCCGCGGCTGCACGCGCGGGTGCCGCTTCTGCCAGGCCGGGATGATCACCCGCCCGGTGCGCGAGCGCAGCAAGGAGACCATCACTCAGATGGTCGACCAGGGGTTGCGCTCATCCGGGTTCGAGGAGGTGGGGCTGCTCTCGCTGTCCAGCGCCGACCACAGCGAGATCGGCGACGTCGCCAAGGGCCTGGCCGACCGCTACGAGGGCACCAACACCGGCCTGTCGCTGCCCTCGACGCGGGTCGACGCGTTCAACATCGACCTCGCCAACGAGCTCACCCGCAACGGCCGGCGCTCCGGCCTGACCTTCGCGCCCGAGGGCGGCAGCGAGCGGATGCGCCGCGTCATCAACAAGATGGTCACCGAGCAGGACCTGATCCGCACCGTCACCGCGGCCTACGCCGCCGGGTGGCGCCAGGTGAAGCTGTACTTCATGTGCGGACTGCCCACCGAGAGCGACGAGGACGTGCTCGCCATCGCCGACCTCGCCAAGGAGGTCATCCGCACCGGGCGCGAGGTCAGCGGGCGCTCCGACATCCGCTGCACGGTCTCCATCGGCGGGTTCGTCCCCAAGCCGCAGACCCCGTTCCAGTGGGCGGGCCAGACCCCCTACGAGCTGGTCGACGCGCGGCTGCACAAGCTCAAGGCCGAACTGCGCTCCGACCGCCGCTACGGCAAGGCGATCGGCCTGCGCTACCACGAGGGGCGGCCCTCCATCATCGAAGGGCTCCTCTCGCGCGGCGACCGGCGGGTAGGCCGCGTCATCGAGGAGGCCTGGCGCGCAGGCGGGCGCTTCGACGGCTGGAGCGAGCACTTCTCCTACGAGCGCTGGGCCGAGTGCGCCGAGAAGGCGCTGGCCGGCGAGCCGGTGGACATGGACTGGTTCACCGTGCGCGAACGCGGCGCCGACGAGGTGCTGCCCTGGGACCACCTGGACGCCGGCCTCGACCGCGACTGGCTGTGGCAGGACTGGCAGGACGCGCTGCACGGCGAGGAGTCCGTCGAGGTCGACGACTGCCGGTGGAGCCCCTGCTACGACTGCGGGGTCTGCCCCACGATGGGCACGGAGATCCAGATCGGTCCGAGCGATCCGGGGCGGTCGCTGCCGCTGACGGTGGTCTGAGGCCGCCTGGCGCGGAACGCGGGGCGCCGGGGCCGTGCGCTCCCCGATGAAGGGGAAGTTGCGGGGAAGCGAGGTGTATGGCCCGGCGCCCCGCTCGCGCCGGGCCATACGTGATGTAAGACGGACGGGTGGCGCCGGAGGTTTGCACTGCTGCGAGATTTCCTCGAAGAAATTTCTGGCCGGAGTGTCATCGCAGGTCAGCGCGGAGCACGGGATGAGGGGTCCGCACGGCGCCCGCGCGAGCGAAGCAGGGCGAACGCTTTTCAACCGGTCAGTGGGTGGGAACAGCACATACGTGGGTGATCCAGATCGCGGCGCGGTGGCGTCCCGGTGTCATCGGGTCATCCGCCCAGTGGAGGTCCCGCCCCGCACCGCTGGCGCGGGTCCCTTGGCGGGCACCGTAGTCTGAAGTAGGACGTGAATCTCCCAGGTGGGTGAGTCAGGGAGGAATCGGCTGGCCCACCGGGGAGTTACCGAAGAAAGGAGAAGCGCTGCCCCCCGCAACCGAGGGCACCACCCCGCCCTCCACCGGACGCCCCGGACCGCGGCTGCGAGTCCGCTATACCAAGCGCGGCAGGATGCGCTTCGCGAGCCATCGCGACATCGCCCGCGTGCTTGAGCGGGCCCTGCGCCGGGCCGGTGTCCCCGTCGCTTTCTCAGCGGGGTTCACGCCGCACCCGAAGATCTCCTACGTCAACGCCGCCCCGACCGGGGTGGCCAGTGAGGCGGAGTACTTCGAGATCACGCTGGCCGAGCCCGTTGCGTCCGACGAGGTCCGCGTCCGGCTCGACGACGCCATGCCCGACGGGCTTGACGTGGCCGAGGTCGTGGAGGCGGCGGCGCCGGGCGGTCTTGCGGACCGCCTGGAGGCGTCGGAATGGCGGGTGGAACTGCCCGGCGTCGGCCCCGACGGCGCCGCGGAGGCGGTGGCCGCGTTCAACGCGGCCGATACCGTCGAGGTGGAGAGGTCCACGAAGAAGGGCCTCCGCCGCTTCGACGCCCGGGCGGCCGTCCTCCACCTGGAGGTGGACGGGCGCGCCACACGGGGTGGAGACGAGACATATGCCATACTTCGGATGGTCGTCCGGCACACGACACCTGCCGTACGACCGGACGACGTGGTGAAAGGCCTTCGCCGGGTGGCCGACCTCGCGCCGCTGTCATCGCCTGTGATGACCCGGCTGGCGCAGGGGCCGCTCAGCGACGGGTCCGACGCGATCGCCGATCCGCTCGCCGCGGATGCCCAGGCCGACGCGGCCGGACTTGCGATGGAGACATCGCGGCCGAACCCGCCCGCGCGGAGCGCGCCCGATGCGTGAGCTCCTTTGGGGACGCGGGCGGCCCGAAACGACTTTCCCCGGCCAGCCCGGTAAACGGCTGCCGGCGACGACATAGCGACGACAGTCCGCGCGCGCAGCGGCCGAAGCCTTGCGCCCAGGCCGCGCCCGCGGACTTGACGGGAGACCGCCCGGATGCTCGACAACGAGCCCAGCACCGGTGCCGACGGCACCGAGGGCACAACTGAAACGACTGAGGCCGCAGCGACACCCGCGTCCCAGGCCGCGACCTTCGCACCGCCGCAGGAGAGCGAGGTGAAGGTCAGCGGGCCCGTGCGCCGCAGCGGCGCGCTGCGCTCGGCCGGCCCGCCGCCCGAACCCGAGCCGGTGGCGCCGCCCGAACGCCCCCTCACCACCGTCGCCGGCCAGTCGGCGCTGGAGGGCGAGGCCGCGGCCCCCGACGCGGAGCCCGCCGCCGCGAAGGACGCGGCTTCCGACGCGGAGCCGCAGGCGGAGGAGCCCGCCCGCAAGCGGCGCACCCGCGCCCGCAGCACCGGCGCGCGCTCGCGCGCCGCCGCCGTTCCCGCCGAGGAGGCCGGAACGGCCGCCGAAGCGGCCGACTCCGCCGGCGCGGAGGACGCGGCCGAGGACGAGCCCGCCTCCTCCGGTGGCGGTGCGGGAGTCGCGCCGGAGGCCTCCGAGTCCGGCGCCTTCCAGTCGCCGATGGTGCTGTTCCAGCCGCCGGTGGCCCCCGCCGCACCGGAGTCGAAGGTCCGCAGCAACGGCTCGGCGCCCGAGCGGTCCGAGACCGCCTCCGAGGCCGACGAGGCCCGCCGGGCCGAGGACGACGAGGACGTCCAGAGCGCCGACGACGAGGACGACGGCGACGACGAGCGCCCCTCGCGCCGCCGCAGGCGACGCGGCGGCCGCGGCCGCGGCCGCACCCGCGCCGGCGAGGAGGACGGCGAGTCCGGAGCCGAGGACGACGATGACAGCGCCGAGGCGCGCACCGAGGAGGCCCCTTCCGGCACCTCCTCCGCCGACGCCTCCTCCGCCGACGAGGAGTCCGACGACGAGTCGGCGGCCGGCAGCCGGCGGCGCAGGCGCCGACGGCGGCGCTCCAGCGGCGACGGCGAGGACGCCACCCAGGACGACCCGCCCAACACGGTCGTGCGGGTGCGCGAGCCGCGCAGCGGCAAGGCCGCCCAGGACGAGGTCCAGGCCGTCAAGGGCTCCACCCGGTTGGAGGCCAAGAAGCAGCGCCGCCGCGAGGGCCGCGAGCAGGGCCGCCGCCGCGCCCCCGTCATTACCGAGTCGGAGTTCCTGGCCCGCCGTGAGTCGGTCCAGCGCGACCTGGTCATCCGGCGCACCGGCGAGCGCACCCAGATCGCGGTGCTGGAGGACGACGTCCTCGTCGAGCACTACGTCGACCGCGCGACGCACAAGTCCTACGTCGGCAACGTCTACCTGGGCCGCGTGCAGAACGTGCTGCCGTCGATGGAGGCCGCGTTCGTCGATATCGGCAAGGGCCGCAACGCCGTCCTCTACGCCGGTGAGGTCAACTGGGACGCCTCCGGCATGGAGGGCCAGCCCAAGCGCATCGAGTCGGTGCTCAAGTCCGGCCAGTCGGTGCTGGTGCAGGTCACCAAGGACCCGATGGGCCACAAGGGTGCCCGGTTGACCAGCCAGATCAGCCTGCCCGGCCGCTACCTGGTCTACGTGCCCGACGGCTCGATGACCGGCATCAGCCGCAAGCTGCCCGACAAGGAGCGCGCGCGCCTCAAGCAGATCCTCAAGAAGGTCATGCCCGAGAACGCCGGCGTGATCGTGCGCACCGCCGCCGAGGGCGCCAGCGAGGAGGAGCTGGAGCGCGACATCAACCGGCTGGCCAAGCAGTGGGACTCCATCAAGCGCAAGTCGCGCTCGGCCGGCGCCCCGTCGCTGCTCAACAGCGAGCCCGACCTCACCGTTCGGGTGGTGCGCGACGTCTTCAACGAGGACTTCGCCAGCCTGGTGGTCTCCGGCGACGAGGCCTGGGACACCGTGCACGACTACGTCGAGTACGTGGCGCCGCACCTGTCCGAGCGGCTCTCGCACTGGACCGACGAGCGCGACGTGTTCGCCGCCTACCGGATCGACGAGCAGATCGCCAAGGCGCTGGAGCGCAAGGTCTGGCTGCCCAGCGGCGGTTCGCTGATCATCGACCGCACCGAGGCCATGACCGTCGTCGACGTGAACACCGGCAAGTTCACCGGCCAGGGCGGCAACCTCGAGGAGACGGTCACCAAGAACAACCTGGAGGCCGCCGAGGAGATCGTGCGCCAGCTGCGGCTGCGCGACATCGGCGGCATCATCGTGATCGACTTCATCGACATGGTGCTGGAGAGCAACCGCGACCTGGTGCTGCGCCGCCTGCTGGAGTGCCTCTCGCGCGACCGCACCAAGCACCAGGTCGCCGAGGTCACCTCGCTGGGCCTGGTGCAGATGACGCGCAAGCGCGTGGGCCAGGGCCTGCTGGAGGCCTTCTCGCACAGCTGCGAGCACTGCGGCGGCCGCGGCCTGACGGTCTCCACCGAACCCGTCGGCGCCAAGCCCGCCGGCGGCAACGGGAACGGCAACGGCGGCGGCAGCGGCGGCGGTCGCAAGAAGAAGGGCAAGGGCGACAAGGACCGCGCCGACCAGTCGGCCGCCGAGCCGGCCGAGCCCGCGCCCGAGGCGGCCTCCGACCCCGCCGACCTGGAACCCGCCGCGGGAGCCGCCGCCGCGGCCGAGGCCGAGGACGCCGTCGAGGAGGCGGTGCCCGCGAAGGGCAAGCGCGCCTCCGGCAAGGCCGCGGCCAAGTCGAAGACGGCCTCCGCCGCCAAGTCCGCCACCAAGTCCGCGGGCCGCAAGACCACCCGCCGGACCAAGAAGGACGACGCCGCGGCCTCCGCCGAGGAGGCCGACGCCTCCGCGCAGGACGGCGAGGCGCCGTCCGCCGGCTCCGGGACCGAAGCCTCCGGCGGCGCGGCTTCGGCTCAGGCCGGAGCCGACGCCGGATCCGAGTCCGGCGACGAGGCGGCCGACTCCGAGAACTCCGCCGAGCAGCGCCCCCGCAGGCGCCGCACCCGGCGGACCAAGACCACGACCGCCGCCGAGTCGGCGGTGGCCGAGGCCACCTGAGCAGGGTCGGCGGCATCCGCCGCCGCGCGGACCGGCCCGCGCAGGGCCGGTCCGCGCGCCCTGCGCGCGAACGTGCGAGCGTGCCGTGCCCCGGCCGACCGGTGGTAACCTAGAAGACGGTGCGTCGGCGCGCCCCCATCGTTCGCGCGCCCGAGACCTACTTCTCGACCTTGCGCCGCCGCGGTGTGAGCGCGCTGGTCGAAGGTCGATTTTGAGCGCATTTCCGCCCCCGCTTCGGCGGGGCTGGTCCACACGAGCAGGAAGAGAGTTCCCCGGTGTACGCGATCGTGCGAGCGGGCGGCCGACAGGAGAAGATGGCTGTCGACGACGTCTTGACCATCGACAAGGTCTCCGATGAGGCCGGCGCCACCCTTACCTGGGAGCCGCTGCTTGTCGTCGACGACGGCAAGGTCATCAGCGACGCCTCGGAGTTGAGCGGCTACGCCGTCACCGCCGAGGTCCTCGGCGAGGCCAAGGGCCCCAAGATCAACATCGTGAAGTACAAGAACAAGACCGGCTACAAGAAGCGCATGGGCCACCGGCAGCAGTACACCCAGGTGCGCGTCACCGGTATCGCGTCGAACAAGAACAAGTAGGGGAGGGGCGCGAGATGGCACACAAGAAGGGCGCATCGTCCAGCCGGAACGGCCGCGACTCCAACGCCAAGCGGCTCGGCGTCAAGCGCTTCGGCGGCCAGTCCGTCCGGGCCGGCGAGATCCTCGTCCGCCAGCGCGGCACCCGCTTCCACCCCGGCGACAACGTCGGCCGCGGTGGCGACGACACCCTGTTCGCGCTGGTCGCGGGCGAGGTGGAGTTCGGCACGCGGCGCGGCCGCAAGGCCGTGAACATCGTCCCCGCCCCGGTCCCCGCGGAATAGGGCCGGCGGCGCGGAAGCTGATACGCGTAAGGCGGGCCAGGTCGACTGGCCCGCCTTACGCGTGTACTGAGCCCGGCCCGCCGCGGACCTCCGCAGCGAATAGGCTGGTCGGGCAGGAGAATGTACGGGGGAGAGGACACATGCCTGACTTCGTCGACGAAGCGGTCTTGCACATCAAGGCCGGTGACGGCGGGCACGGTTGCGCCTCCGTGCACCGCGAGAAGTTCAAGCCCCTGGGCGGCCCGGACGGCGGCAACGGCGGCACCGGCGGCGACGTCGTCCTGGAGGTCGACCGCAACACCGCCACGCTGCTGGAGTACAAGCGCCGGCCGCACCGCCGCGCGCAGAACGGGACCCCCGGCCAGGGCTCGCACCGCTCCGGCAGCGACGGCGAGGACACCGTGCTCCCGGTGCCCGACGGCACCGTCGTACTCGATGCCGGGGGCGAGGTGATCGCCGATCTCGTCGGGCCGGGCACCCGCCTGGTCCTCGCGCGGGGCGGCAACGGCGGACTGGGCAACGCGGCCCTCGCCTCGCCCAAGCGCAAGGCACCGGGCTTCGCGCTAAAGGGCGAGGCCGGCGAGGCGCTGGACGTGCGCCTGGAGATCAAGACGATCGCCGACGTGGGCCTGGTCGGGTTTCCCAGCGCGGGCAAGTCGTCGCTGATCGCGGCACTGTCGGCGGCACGCCCCAAGATCGCCGACTACCCCTTCACCACCCTCATCCCCAACCTCGGCGTGGTCGAGGCCGGCTCCACCCAGTTCGTGGTGGCCGACGTACCCGGGCTGATCCCGGGCGCGAGCGAGGGCAGAGGACTGGGACTGGCGTTCCTGCGCCACGTCGAGCGCTGCTCCACGCTGGTGCACGTGCTCGACTGCGCGACCTTCGAGTCCGACCGCGATCCCCTCAGCGATCTCGACGCGCTCGAAGCCGAGCTGTCGGCCTACGGCGAGGCCGCCGGCATCGACCTCACCGACCGGCCGCGCATCGCGGTGCTGAACAAGGTGGACGTGCCCGACGGGCGCGAGCTGGCCGAGATGGTCGCGCCTATGCTGCGCGAACGCGGCCTGCGCGTCATCGAGGTCTCGGCGGCGGCCCGCGAAGGCCTGCGCGAGCTCTCGTTCGCCATGGCCGAGCAGGTCGAGGCGGCCCGCGCCGCCCGGCCCGCGCCCGAGCCGAGCCGCGTCGTGCTGCGCCCCCGCGAGATCGGCGAGGCGCGCTTCGAGGTCGTGCCGCTGGGCGCCAACACCTTCCGGGTGCGCGGCAGCAAGCCCGCGCGCTGGGTGCGCCAGACCGACTTCGCCAATGACGAGGCCGTGGGCTACCTCGCGGACCGCCTGAACCGGCTCGGCATCGAGGAGGCGCTCGCCGAGGCCGGCGCGACCGAGGGCGCCGAGGTCTACATCGGCGACGAGGAGGACTCCGTGGTCTTCGACTGGGATCCGTCGATCGACGCCGACGAGACACCGATCGGCCCGCGCGGCACCGACTCCCGGCTGGGTTGAGGGCGCGGGGCGCCACACGCGTCCCGGTCCCGTGTCGCGCGGGGTATGGGTGGCCCGGCCGCCGATACGACCGATACCCATGGAAAGAAGTGCGACGTGCGCAACGCACCGTCAGATCCGTCATCGTCCGAAGGGAACGACGCGCTCGGCGAGCGCACCGAACTGACCCGCGCCCGGCGGGTCGTCGTCAAGGTCGGCTCCTCCTCGCTGACCTCTCCCGAGGGGACCATCGACCGCGGCCGCATCGCCGAGCTGGCCGACGTCCTCGCCGAGCGCCGCGCCGCCGGTACCGAGGTGGTGCTGGTGTCCTCGGGCGCCATGGCCGCGGGCATCGCCCCGATGGGGCTCACCGCGCGCCCGCGCGACCTGGCCACCCAGCAGGCCGCCGCCAGCGTCGGCCAGGGGCTGCTGGTCGCCCACTACACCGCTGCCTTCGCCCGCCACGGACTCACGGCCGCGCAGGTGCTGCTGACCGTCGAGGACATGATGCGCCGCGTCCAGCACCGCAACGCCCAGCGCACGCTGCGCCGGCTCCTGGACATCGGCGCCATGCCCATCGTGAACGAGAACGACACGGTGGCCACCCACGAGATCCGCTTCGGCGACAACGACCGCCTCGCCGCGCTGGTGGCCCACCTGCTGCGCGCGGACGCGCTGGTGCTGCTCTCCGACGTCGACGCGCTCTACGACGGCGACCCCTCGCGGCCCGGCGCCCGCCGCATCCCGCGCATCGCCGACCCGGCCGACCTCGACGGGATCGACATCGGCGGCGCCGGTCGGCGGGGGGTGGGCACCGGCGGCATGGTGACCAAGGTGGCCTCGGCCCGCATCGCCAGCGACGCGGGCGTGCCGACGGTGCTGAGCTCGGCGGCGGACGCGCGCGCCGCGCTGTCGGGCGCGAGCGTCGGCACGCTGTTCGCCGCCCACGGGCGGCGGCGGCCGTCCACCCGCCAGCTGTGGCTGGCCCACGCCACCGCGGCGCGCGGCAGCGTCGTGCTGGATCCGGGCGCGGTGCGCGCGGTCGCCGAAGGGCGGGCGTCGCTGCTGCCGGCCGGTGTGGTCAAGGTCGAAGGGGACTTCTCGGCCGGCGATCCGGTGGACCTGCGCGACGAGGACGGCACCGCGATCGCCCGCGGGCTGGTCAACTTCGACGCGGGCGAGATCCCCGACCTGATGGGGCGCTCAACCCGCTGGCTGGCGCGCGAGCTGGGGCCCGGGTACGAGCGCGAGATCGTGCACCGCGACGACCTGGTGCTGCTGGGCGCGGTGCGCGAGCGGGCGCGGCGCGGCGCCGAATAGCGCGCCGCGGCCCGGCGGAGCCTCCGCTTCGCAGGACCGCATCGGGGCACCCGATCCCGCGCGTTGCCCCGGGCCTGCGGCGATCCCGCAGTAGGGTGTCGGGCTATGAGGTCCACCACGCACGAGTTCGATACCGAGCTGCGCCATGACGGCCGCGTGGTCACGCTTGGCGCGGTGACGTACCGGGGCAGGACGGTGCTGCAGCCCGGTCCCGACCGCTTCGCGCCGCTGCGGAGGTGGGCGCAGGACCTCGCCGACCAGCTCGGCGGTCCGGTGACCTGGCGTGCCAGCTCCGAAGGGGACGTCGTGGAGGAGGGGACGGTGCACCCCGCCGGGCGCACCGTCGAGGAGAAGCCTGGACTGGGGCGCTGAGAACGGAGTGCACCTGCGCTCGCGGGGGCCGTGGGCCCGTTCCTTGGGGAGGAGAGGGTCTTCTATGCCGTCCGCCGGCGCCTCAGAGTCTGCGAGCGCTCTCCGCTCCGCACTTGGAGCAGTGGAACTTGCGGTCCCCTCCTAGGACCCAGTCGTGTTCACCACCGTTGGGACATGCCGACATCGACACCACCTAAGCTCTAGCTCGAGCGATCTGGCGCCGTCACCGTACCGGCTGCGCAGGGCGGTTGTCCGGAGAACGAGGAAGAACGGCCGGCTCTCCGGCGGCCGGGAGCGGCCGACGCCCGTCGCCGCGGGACCGGTTCGCCGCCGACCGCCGCGGCGGGCCCCGGCTAGGCTGGAGGCGACATCCTGCCCCCCGACAACCTGGGAAGCGACCAGCACCATGAGCGATACCGAGCGCGAGGTCCGCGCCGGCGCGGAACGGGCCCGAGACGCCGCGGCCGACCTCGCGCCGCTGAGCCGGGCCGTCAAGGACGAGGCGCTGCTGGCCATGGCGGAGGCCCTGGTCTCCGAGGCCGAGTCCATCGTGGCCGCCAACGCCGAGGACGTCGAGCGCGCCCGCGCCGGCGGTGAGAGCGAGGCGATGGTCGACCGCCTCGCGCTGACCGCGGAGCGGGTGGGCGCCGTCGCCGACGCCGTCCGCGACGTCGCCGAGCTCCCGGACCCCGTGGGCGAGGTCGTGCGCGGCGCCAGCCTGCCCAACGGGCTGGAGCTGCGCCAGGTGCGGGTGCCGCTGGGCGTCATCGGGATCATCTACGAGGGCCGCCCCAACGTCACCGCCGACGCCGCCGCCCTGTGCCTCAAGAGCGGCAACGCGGCGCTGCTGCGGGGGTCCTCCTCGGCCTACTCCTCCAACTCCCGCATCGTGGAGGTGCTGCGAGGCGCTCTGCAGAAGACCGGCCTGCCGGCCGACGCCGTACAGCTGGTCCCCGGGACCGGCCGCGACTCCGCGCAGGCGCTGATGCGCGCCCGCGGCCTGGTCGACGTGCTCATCCCGCGGGGCGGGGGCTCGCTGATCCGGACCGTGGTCACGGAGTCCACCGTCCCGGTGATCGAGACCGGCGAGGGCAACTGCCACGTCTACGTCGACGCGTCCGCCGACACCGAGATGGCGCTCGCGGTGGCGGTCAACTCCAAGACGCAGCGGCTGTCGACCTGCAACACCGCCGAGACCCTGCTCGTGCACACCGCGGTCGCCGACCGGTTCCTGCCGCGGGTGCTCGCGGCGCTGCGCGACCTCGGTGTGACCGTGCACGGCGACGACCGGGTGCGCGGGTACGACGACGAGGCGGTGCCGGCCTCCGAGGCCGACTGGGCCGCGGAGTACCTGTCGGCGGACCTGGCGGTGAAGGTGGTCGACTCGCTGGACGACGCGCTCGCCCATATCCGCCGCTACTCCACCGGGCACACCGAGGCCATCGTCACCGACTCGCAGTCGGCGGCGCGCAGGTTCGTCTCGCTGGTGGACGCCGCCGCGGTGATGGTCAACGCCTCCACCCGCTTCACCGACGGCGGCCAGTTCGGCTTCGGCGCCGAGATCGGGATCTCCACGCAGAAGCTGCACGCCCGCGGCCCGATGGGCCTGCCCGAGATGACCTCGACGAAGTACGTGGTGACGGGCGAGGGACACCTGCGCTGAGGCCGGTGCGGCGCCGCCCCGGTCCCGTCCCCTGCGACGGGACCGGGGCCCGCGACGGCACCGAAACGTCCGGTTGACGCTACGATGCCCGTGTACACGGCGATACAGCGTTCAAGGAGCCCCGCTATGCCTGACTCCAGGCCCCCGCGCAACCCCAACGGCTCCGCCGGATTCGACACCGGCGTCCCCACTGCCGCGCGCGTCTACGACGTGATGCTGGACGGCAAGGACAACTACGACATCGACCGGCAGGTCGCGCACGCGAGCCTGGAGGTCATGCCCGAGCTCAAGCAGATCGCCGTGTACAACCGGGAGATCCTCCACCGGGTCGTGCGCCACCTCGCGGCGGACGAGGGCGTGGACCGGTTCCTGGACCTCGGTTCGGGGCTGCCGACCGCGCGCAACACCCACGAGGTCGCCCAGGAGGCCAACCCCGAGGCGAAGGTCGTCTACGTCGACATCGACCCCCTGGTGGCGGCGCACGGGGAGGCGATCCTGGGCGGCGACGCGAACACCGCGGTGGTCACCGCCGACATCCGCCGGCCCGCTGAGGTGCTGGCCGCCCCGGACGTCCGCGCGCTGGTCGAGTCGGACCGGCCGGTGTGCGTGATGCTCTGCGGCATCCTGCACCACCTGCTCGACGAGGAGGACCCCCGGGGGATCGTCGCCGCGCTGGCCGATGCGGTGCCGTCCGGGTCGTTCTTCTTCATCACCAACTTCACCCGGCTGGGCGACGCCCCCGCGAGCGAGGAGCTGGAGCGCGTCCTGCTCAGCCAGCTCGGCACCGGGCGGGTGCGCACCCCCGCGGAGCTGGAGGCGTTCTTCACCGGCCTCGACCTGCTGCCGCCGGGGGTGGTGCCGCTGCCGCTGTGGCGGCCCGAGGGCATCGTGCGCGACAGCACGTCGGTCGCCGCCCGGTTCATGACCGGCGGTGTGGCCCGCAAGCCCTGACACGTCCCTGACACACCGCCGCGGGCGCCGGACGTCCGGCGCCCGCGGCGGCGCGCAGAACGCGTTCGCCGACTCCGGTCCTAGGACGAGGAGGAGGCGCTGTCGTTGTTGTTGTCGCCGTTGCGCCGGCCGGCGCGGTTCCAGCGCTCGGCGACGGTGTCGAAGATGCGCCCGCCGGTGTTGGCGGCGGTGCCGGCCACGTCGCGCAGTGTGCCCACCAGCGGGTCCTCAGAGCGCTCCCAGGACTCGCGGTAGGAGTTGGCGGCGTTGCGGGCTTCGGCGCCCACCGAGGCCTCCCGGTCGCCGTCGCGGCGCGGGAAGTCGCCGTCGATGATGCGCTGGTAGGAGCCGTCGTCGATCCACCGGCTGAGCTCGGCCAGGCGGATGACCGCGAACGGGTGGGTCTGGCCCATGAGGCTGAGCAGCTTGATGAGGCTGTCGCGGGCGTCGCCGCCGCGCTCGTAGTCGCGGGCCTGCTCCATGAAGGAGTCGGGGTTCATCTCGGCCAGCCGCGAACCGCCGGCCAGCTTCATCAGCGCCCGCTTGGCGGCCTCGGGGTCCTGGCCGGCCAGCAGGCCCGCGCGGTCGCAGGACAGCTCGGACTTGCGGTACCACTCCTCCAGCGCCGTGACGATCGCGCGGATGCCGATGTAGCCCAGCGGGATCCAGGCGACCCGGGCGGCGAGCCGGATCAGGGCCAGCAGCATGGTGCGGTAGACGGCGTGGCCGGACAGGATGTGGCCGACCTCGTGGCCGACGACGAACCGCTGCTCCTCGGGGTCGAGCAGGTCGAACAGCCCGGTGGTCATCACGATGAACGGCTTGCTGCTGCCGATGGCCATCGCGTTGGGCCGCGGGTTCATCTGGATGTAGAGCTCGGGGACCTCGTCGAGGTCGAGGATGTAGGCGGCGTCGCGGACGTAGTTGTGCACCTCCGGGAACTGCTGCTCGTTCACGCGGACTGCGCTGGACAGGAACATCAATCGCAGCGCGCGTTCGTTGAACAGGCCGGAGAGCCGCTTGAAGATCTCGTCGAAGCCCCGCAGGGACCGCAGCGCGACCAGCGCGCCCCGGTCGGCCGGGTGCTCGTATGCTCGGGAGCTTATGTTTTCGAGTCGTACGCGGGCGCGGTCTGGAGCGTTGGTGGACATATCGGCATGCTATGCCTCCGGGATGCGCGATGCCACGCTTCCGCGCATCGAGATATGACGCGATTTTCCGCGGGCCCCGGGTAGTGGTCCCGAAGGCGCAGGTCCCTGTCGGCTAATGTCGGGACGGACCAGACGAAAAGGGGAGATCCGGCGCCGTGAAGCCCCGGTTTGACGGCCGTCGGCCACACGCAGGAAACGGAGCGGTACGTGCGCAACGAACCGGCGGGGGCCCCCTCCAGCGCGGAGCACAGGCGCAGGAATCCGCGCCGCGTGGGCGTCATGGGCGGTACGTTCGACCCGATCCACCACGGGCACCTGGTGGCGGCCAGTGAGGTCGCCCACCTGTTCCACCTCGACGACGTGGTCTTCGTGCCCACCGGGCAGCCCTACCAGAAGGACCTCACCCAGGTGACCTCCGCGGAGGACCGCTACCTGATGACGGTGATCGCCACCGCGGAGAACCCGCAGTTCAGTGTGAGCCGCATGGAGATCGACCGGGACGGGCCGACCTATACGATCGATACCCTGCGCGAGATGCGACAGATCCACGGCTCCGAGGTGGAGCTGTTCTTCATCACCGGCGCCGACGCCCTGGGCGCTATCCTGAGCTGGCAGAACGTGGACGAACTCTTCGATCTCGCGCATTTCGTAGGCTGTAACCGCCCCGGACACCGGCTCACCGATCCCGGCCTGCCCGACGGAAAGGTCAGTCTCGTGGAGGTCCCGGCCCTGTCGATCTCCTCCACCGAATGCCGGGAGCGCGTCCGCAAGGGCGAGCCCATCTGGTACCTGGTACCCGACGGCATCGTCCGCTACATCAACAAGACCGGGCTCTACCTCGACGACGCGACGGCGGGGTAGCCGCCCGAGGGAGGCAGCTGCTACATCGTGTCCGCCACTGACCGGGCCGTGGGGCTCGTGAACATCGCCGCCGAAGCGGCCGCAGACAAGCTCGCGCAGGAGATCGTCGCCTACGACGTCAGCGACCAACTCGTCATCACCGACGCCTTCGTGCTGTGCTCGGCGCCCAACGACCGCCAGGTGCGCTCCATCGTCGAGGAGGTCGAGGACCGCCTGCGCGACCGCGGAGGGGTCAAGCCGGTCCGCCGCGAGGGCGAGCGCGACGGGCGCTGGGTGCTGCTCGACTACGCCGAGATCGTCGTGCACATCCAGCACGAGGAGGAGCGCGGGAGTTACGGGCTGGAGCGGCTGTGGAAGGACTGCCCGCGCATCACGCTGCCCGAGACCGCCCGCGGCCGCGACCGCGAGGCCGCCGGCGACGAGGGCGCCGACGGCGCCGGCCCCGCGTGAGCACGCCCCGCATCCCCGTGCGCCGGGCGCCCGTGATCCGCGCGGAGTGCGGGCGCACCCGCGGCACCCTCGGCGAGGGGCGCCGGTGAGCCCGACCCGCCGCGTCGTCTGCTGGCGCCACGGCCAGACCGAGTGGAACGCCGAGAAGCGGTTCCAGGGACAGACCGACATCGCCCTCAACGAGCGCGGGACCGCTCAGGCGCGCCGCGCGGCGGGCCTCCTGGCACGGCTGCGGCCCGACGCGGTCGTCTCCTCCGACCTGCGCCGCGCCGCCGCCACCGCGCACGCGCTGGCCGAGGAGACCGGGCTGCCGGTCACCCTGGACAAGGGGCTGCGCGAGCGCTTCGGCGGGCGGTGGGAAGGCCTGACCACCACCGAGATCCGCGAGCGCTGGCCCGCTGAGGACGCCCGCATGGAGCCGCCCGGTGGCGAGGACCTCGACGCCGTGGGCGAGCGGGTGCAGGACGCGATCGAGCGCGGCCTGGCGCTGGTGCCCGAGGACGGGCTGCTGGTGGCGGTGGGCCACGGCGCAGCGCTGCGTGCCGGGATCAACCGCATGCTCGGCCTGCCGGCCGACCGGAGCCAGGTGCTGGGCCCGCTGGGCAACTGCTCCTGGTCCCTGCTGGGTCCGCTGCGCTCGGGCGGCTGGCGGCTGCTGGAGCACAATGCGGCGAGCCTGCCCGAGAGGCGCACACTCAGCGACGACCGCTGAGCCGCGCCCGTCCCGGCCCCGGCGGCCGGGGCCGGGACAAGCGCTTTCGTTTCGACGAGTGCGCAGGATTCCGCTACAGTCGGTACCGCCGCCGCGCTCGCCGGGGCGGCGGTACCGACACGGGGCTATGGCGCAGCTGGTAGCGCGCCTCCATGGCATGGAGGAGGTCTGGGGTTCGAATCCCCATAGCTCCACCCGAAAGGTCCTACCGGAACACGTGCCCGAACGAAGGCCGCGGAGTAGGACCGCGGCATCCGACGGCGAGTAGGGGCCATCCGCACCGCGGGTGGCCTTTTCGCTTACGGGCTGAGGGCCGCTCGCGCCGGCCCGCCGGCGCCGGATGGCGGGGGGCTCCCCGAGGAACTCCCGGCGCCGTCGGCCCCGTCCACCGCTACGGGGGCGGCGTTCCTCGGGCCGCGCAGGGAGATGTAGACGAGCAGTGCGCCCATGACGGCGGCGCCCGCCCACATGGCCTGCTGCCAGCCGTCGACGAAGGACTGCTGGGCGGCATGGACGATCTGCTGTGCGTGCGGGCCGGTGCCGCCCGAGGCCTCGACGGCGTTGGCGATGCCTTTGCGGGCGGTGTCCGCGGCCTGGTGGGGAACGCCGTGCAGCCGGTCGTCGATCGAGCTGCGGTAGCCGGCGGACAGGAGCGCACCCAGCATGGCGACGCCCAGCGCGGTGCCGAACTCGCGGGTGATGTCGTTGAGTGCGGAGGCGACGCCCTGCTTCCCACGCGGCAGCGAGCCGGTGATGGCCACCGTGGAAGGCGTCATGGACAGGCCCATGCCGATGCCCATGGCGAGCATGCCCGGCAGGACGGTGGGATAGCCGCCGTCCGCGGAGACCAGCAGCGCCATCAGCGCCAGGCCCGCGCCGGCCAGGGCGATGCCTGCGGCCATGGTCGAGCGTGAGCCGATGCGGGCGGCCAGCCTCGGGGCCAGGCCGGAGGTCGCCATCATCATGAGGGCCATCGGCATCAGGGCCGCCGTCGACAGCAGTCCCGACCAGCCGAGCACCGCTTGGAAGAACGGGAACAGGACCACGGCGATGCCCGCCTGGACGCCGAAGACCACCAGCAGTGTGATGGAGCCGCCGGCCAGGCCGCGCTCCCGGAACAGGCGCACGTCCAGCAGTGACGCCTCTCGGCGGTGGCTCTCCCAGGCCACGAAGCCGGTACCGGCGGTGAGGCCGGCGGCGAGGCCGATCAGCGTCGCGGGGGCGGTCCAGCCGCGTTCGGGCCCCTCCTGCAGGACGAAGATGAGGCCGACGACGGCGACGGTGGAGAGCAGCGCGCCGATGGTGTCGAAGGGGTGGGCCGAGCGCTCGCGGGAGTCGGGCACCGACTTCAGTGCCATGCCCAGGGCCACGATGACCAGAGCCACCGGTAGCACGAACAGCCCGCGCCAGTCCGCGACATCGACCAGAAGCGCGGAAAGGAACATGCCCAGGATGCCGCCGCCTCCGGCCACGCCGGTCCACACGCCGATCGCCTTGCCGCGCTGCTCCTCGGGGAAGGTGGAGGTGATGACGGCAAGGGTGATCGGCATGATCATCGCGGCGCCGACACCGCCGGCCGCGCGGGCCGCGATAATGGCCTCGGCGGTCGGGGCCAGGCCCGCCGCGACGTTTGCGACACCGAAGACGCCGAGTCCGGCGATCAGCATGGGCTTGCGGCCCAGGCGATCGCCGATCGCGCCGAGCGGCAGCAGCAGCGCGGCCAGGACCAGGGTGTAGACGTTGATGATCCACAGAACCGTGTCGTGCGAGACCCCGAACTCGACGGCCATGTGGGTCTGGGCGACGTTCAGCCCCGACACCGACGCGATGACGGCCATCAGCGCGACGGAGACGGCGATCAGGACGGTGCGCAGCCGGCGCGCGTCCGGTGCGCCGTCCCCGCCGCCGGCCACGGCGGCGGCCTTCTGTGCGGGCCGGTTCGTACTCATGGGTTCCTCTCGGAAGGGCATGGTGGGCTCGGCGCCGGGCCCCTGCCCGACGCCGGGGTGCGGATAGAAGAGGGCGGCGGTGCGCCGCGGATGTCAGGCGGTGGCGGTACCGCTCCGGGCCGCGGCAGGGGCCGCGCCGGTCTCGCCCGTGCCGCACGCGAAGCGGCGGCCCGGCTCCGCCTTCAGGTCCTGCAGTAGCGGCTCAAGCCCGCCCCGGCCTTCGGTGCGGGCCTGCATCCGGGTGGCGACCGCGAGAACGCGGCGGGCCGTGGACGCGCCGCCGGCCGGGCGCACGCCTGCGGCATCACCGTCGTCGGACTTCACGACCGCCTCCTTCGCGGGTGTGTGGACGATGGGGGCGCCGCGGGCGGCGCCGTCATCAACGCGTGCGGGGGTGCGGGCGGAGTAGGCGAGGTCGTCGCTCAGCCGACGGAGCAGCAGGGCGCGGGGGAGGGACGCGGGGCCGGTGGAGAGGACGCCGACGGGCGTGTCGCCTACCTTGCGGCCGGGGCGGTTAGGGGCCGTGTCCGCGGCCTCACCAGGCAGTGCGTCGCTCGCGTGCGCGGAAGTCCGTACGGGCATGTCCTCGCGCCCTTTTCCGTCGTGTGCGGCACCGGCCGATCCGGGCCGCCTGCCTTCGACGTTAAGCGCGGTTTGCATTGAAGGCATACCATATTGCCTATGACGCATGAAAATGGTGCGCTGGACGGCCTCGTACGCAAACGCATCCGCGCCCTGCGGGTCGCGCAGGGCTTGTCACTGGAGGAGCTGGCCACCCGCGCCCACCTCAGCCAGTCCTCGCTGAGCCGCATCGAGGGCGGCAAGCGCCGCCTGGCGCTGGACCAGCTCGTCGCCCTGGCCCGCGCCCTGGACACCAGCCTCGATCAGCTCGTCGAGAACGCCGCCGAGGATGTCGTCATCAGCGCCATGTCCCACGGCACCCACGGTCTGAGCTGGCCGATGAAGGGCGACCCCGCCATGAGCGTCATGCGTCGGCGGCTGACCGAGGCGCCGCCCGACAGCCCCTCCAAGATGCGCGCCCACCCGGGCCGGGAATGGCTCGTCGTGCTGTCGGGCACCGCGATCCTGATGCTGGGCCACCGCCGCTACCGCATCGAGACCAACCAGGCCGCCGAGTTCCCGACCATGCTGCCGCACGCGATCGGCGCCGAGGGCGGCCCGTGCGAGATCATGTTCGTCTTCGACCGCGACGCCCGGCGCGGGCATCGCGAGACCGGCGAGCAGCGCGAGAACGGCGACAGCCCGTAGCCGCACCGGCGCCTCCGATCCGTCGTCCCGCACGGGTGCACCTTGCGCGCCCGGCAGCAGGACGGGCCATCGCTTTGCGTTTCCCGCAATAAGTTGTGCCGATCGCGCATGGCGTGCCTAGTCTGGCGGTATGACGCATACACACGCCCCGCACGAGGGCCACCATGAGCACGGCGCCGACAGCGGACAGGCGGAGCTCCTCGACCTGGACGCGGACCTCCTCGCCGAGCACATCGCCGCCATCGCCAAGTGGCTGCCCCTGAAGAGCGGCCCGCGCCGGATCGTGGACCTGGCCTCCGGTACGGGCGCGGGCACCTTCGCACTCCTCGAACGCTTTCCCGAGGCGCACGTCACAGCCGTCGACGCCTCGTCCGGACACCTGCAACGGCTGCGGGAGAAAGCGTCCGCCCGCGGCGTGGGCGAGCACGTGCACACCGTGCCGGCCGACCTCGACGACGCCGCCTGGCCCGACCTCGGAACGCCCGACCTCGTGTGGGCGTCGGCCTCCATGCACCACATGGCCGACCCCGACCACGCCCTGCGCACCGTCCGCGACCTGCTCGCGCCCGACGGCCTGCTCGCCGTCGTCGAGTTGGCCGGCCCTCCTCGCTTCCTGCCCGAGAACGCTCCCGCTGACCGGCCCGGCCTGGAAGAGCGCATCCACGCCGCGGCCGACCGCCTCCACGCCGAGCACGTGCCCCACCGCGGCGCCGACTGGGGGCCCATGCTGACCGCCGCCGGATTCGCCGTCGCAGGCGAACTCACCGTCGCCGTCGACATCGACGGGTCCCGCAACGCAGCGGTCGGCCGCTACGCCCTGGGCGTGCTGCAGCGCGTCCGCGGGGCCGCCGCCGCGGAGCTTGCGGGGGAGGACCTCACCGCGCTCGACCGGCTGCTGGACACCGACGGCCCGCACAGCATCCTGCGCCGCGACGACCTGGCGATACGCACTGAACGCACCGTCTGGGCCGCGCGCCGCGGCTGACGCGGCGTCCGGGACGGGTCCGCCGGCCCGGCCCCGTCCGCCGACGGTCAGCGGCAGTTCGGCACGCGAGGGCGGGTCGGGGGGCGTAGCGGGGCGATGACCGCGGGCGCGGCGCACGCGCCCGCGGGCCGCTCAGCCGGGGTTGCGGGCGATGACGGCCTCCACCAGATCGGGCCCGGGGAAGTCGGCCATGACGACCCCGGTGCGCTGCGTGCCCCCGGCGGCCAGATAGTCCAGCGCGCGCGAGTTCATGCCCTCGACCCCGAGAGCGCCGTAGGCGATCGAGGAGGGCAGGGCGCCGCCGGAGGCGCTGAGGTGGTTGACGTAGAGCACGTCGGAATCGCCCGCGGCCGTGCGATCGAAGTGGGTGCGCGCGGCGTCCCACTTCTGCGGGACGTGGAAGAGGGTGGGCAGGTCGTAGTCGTCCTGGATGTCCGTCCACTCCCCGTTCCAGCGCGGGCCGTAGGCGTGGCCGGAGCCGAAGTCCTGGAGGATGACGATCCGGCCCCGCACCTCGCCCAGGGTCGGGATGCGCCCGCCGTAGCCGGCGTCCGGCCGCCACAGGTGCTCCCGGAGCCGGTCGCGGGTCTGCGGATTCTCCTCGATGTAGGAGTCCAGGGTCTCCTCGTAGCTGCGGGTGTTCTCCTCGGCGGTGTGCTCCTGCTTCAGCCGCATCAGGACCGTCTCGCCGGGATGCGCGCGCAGGAAGTCCGTGGCGGCGACGACGACGTCGGTGAAGTTCGCGTGCAGGTACTCCGCGCCGTGGTGGATCGGGAACGCGTCGCGGTAGTGGCGGGTGCGGATGTCCAGGGCCCGCACGCCGGCGTCGAGCTGCTCCGGCAGCGGGCTCTCCTGGGTCTGCGAGACGGGCGAGGCGTCATAGGCCATCGTGTCGTGCGTGCCGGGGACGGAGAGCGCGGCCAGGCTGGTGCTGTCGGGGAGCCGGCTCATCCAGTCGGGGTTGGACGCCAGATGCAGGTCGCCGCTGTGGCGGGTGTCGGCGAGGGCGGGCGAGGCGGGCATCGCCGCGGTCAGCGCGGTCGCAAGTGCGGCCAGGACGGTGACAACGCGGGTGCGCCGGGGCACAGGGGGCATGGGCAATCCTCCGGGGCAGGGGAGGGGACGGGGGAGGCGCTCGCCGCGTCGCGTCGGCGCGGGAGAGCGCGATAAGGATGCCACGCTCGCCTGTGCGGCGGTCAAACGCGGTGGTCGCGGCGCCCGCCGCCGATTCCGGGGACTTCGCGGGCGGTCCCGGCCTCGGGGAGCGCGCCGTCTCAACGTTCGGCGCGGTCACCGAGGCGCGCGTGTCGCCTATGTCACAGTCGCTCCACGCGCAGTGCGGTGCACGAGTAGGTCGCACAGACGGACCGGCCGGCCGGACGCGCCGGCGCCTTGTGCCTTCTCCCAGCGGGAGGCCGGGGCCAACGGGCTCGGCCTGCCTGGCCGACCGTAGCCGCGGCCGGGCGGTCGGCCGTATCCGCGTCCGGGTGGTGTCTCACTCCCTGAGCGGCTCCCACCGCGCGGAAGCCGCCCGCCGGTCGCTGCTCGGCGAGACGGCCGTGGAGGACCGAGGGGAGCGCGCGGGACGGCTGCGGGCGAGGGGGCAGCCGCCCGCGGCCGGGCGCATCCGCCTGCGGCCGGGGTCAGAGGTAGAGTCCGGTGCCGCGCTCGGGGTGCTCGTTGGCGACGGCGTGCACGTCGCGCTCGCGCAGGACCAGGTAGCGCTCGGCCTGCAACTCGACCTCGCTCTGGTCCTGCGGGTCGAACAGCACCCGGTCGCCGGTCTTCACGTGCCGAGCGCCCGTGCCCGCTCCGCAGACCTCGCCCCACACGAGCCGGGTCGCCATCTTCACGGTCTCGGGAATCACCAGGCCGGCGGTGCTGCGCCGTTCGCCCTTCTCGGGGATCTCGCGCACCAGCAGGCGGTCGTGCAGCATCTGGATCTCAAGCTTGGATTCGGGCACCAGTCCAGCTTATTGCGCTTCGCCCGGTTGCAGCTTCGCGGTGCCCCGTGCCCGGGGCCACGCACCGGCGGCGGCGAGCCGCCCTCGGCAGGTGGTATAAAGGGGAGCACACACGGGGCTATGGCGCAGTCGGTAGCGCGCCTCCATGGCATGGAGGAGGTCTGGGGTTCGAATCCCCATAGCTCCACACAAGTCGAGAGAATCGAGACCTGCCCTGTCTGGTGACGGGGCAGGTTTTTTCTGCGTGCAGGTCGTCGGCCGCGTCACCGTTGACCTGGGCGCTTCCGGCGCCGCCGGGCGTGCGACGGGGCCGGCGGCGAGGGTGGCGGGTCAGGTGTCCTCGCCGCGGGCGGGCTGCGGCGCGTCCTGTGGCCCGGCGTGCGCGGGTCGGCTCTACCGCTCCGCCGCCGTCCCGGGCGCCGGTCCCGACCTGCCGCCGGCCCGGCGCCCCGACGGATTGGCCGGTCAGCCCGGTATGCGCGCGCCGCACCTGGCCGTGCGGGTCGACGGCGCCGAACGCTCGACGCTCGACGTGTTCCAGCGCGGCTGGGTGCTGCTCGCCGAGGACGAGCGCTGGTCCGGCGCCGCCGCCCAGGCGGTCGAGGAGCAGGGCATCGCCGTCGAGTTCGTGCGCATCGGCGCCGATGCGCGGCCCGGCGACCCGGGGGTGTTCCGCGCGGCTTACGGGGTGGCGGCCGACGGGGCGAGCCTCGTGCGCCCGGACGGCTACATCGCCTGGCGGGCCGCCACCGCCCCCGACGACCCGGGTGCGGCCCTGTCGGACGCCATCGGCGCCGCGGCGTCGTCCTCCGCCCGCGCGGCGGCGCTCGGCGCCTGAGGACGGCCCGGGGCGGGCGCCGCGCACCCGGGAACGATGGCGGCAGGTCCCCGCCCCGGCCGGGGCGGGCGGTCAGGCGTTCTCGTCGCGCACCGGCAGCGGCGCCGCGCCTTGGGGCTCGGCGGCCGCGGGGTCCTCGACTCCGGCGGCGGGCGGTGTCCCGCCGCCGACCGGCGCGGCCTCCGCAGCGGCGGCGGGCCGGCGTACGAACAGCGCCGTGACCACCGCGAGGACGCCGATGCACCCGGCGACCATGAACGCGGTGCGCAGGCCGGCGGCGTCCGGCGCACCCGCGGTGGCGCTGGCGAGCGCGGCGACCGTGACGAAGACGGCGGTGCCGAACGCGCCCGCGACCTGCTGCAGCGTGGTGAGGATGGCGCTGCCGTGGGAGGTGAGGTGGTCGGGCAGGGACCCGAGCGACTCCGTCATCAGCGGCGTCATCATCAGCCCGAGCCCGGTCATCAGCACCACGTGGATGGCGACCACCGCGGCCAGCGGCGAATCCGGCCCCAGCGCGGCGAACAGCCACAGCGACACCGCCATGGCCAGGGCACCGGGGATCACCAGGGGCCGGGCGCCGAACCGGTCGAACATCGCCCCCACGGGGCGGCCGAGCGCGCCGAGGACCAGTCCGCCGGGCAGGACGGCCAGCCCGCTGACGAACGTCCCGGTGTCCATGACGGTCTGCAGGTACAGCGGCAGCAGGATCGACGCGACCCCGAGCAGGCACATGAACAGCAGCCCGGCCAGGATCAGGGCGACCACGAAGCTGCGGTTGGTGAACGGGCGCAGGTCCAGCAGCGCGCGGTCGTGGCGCTGGAGCCGGAGCTGGCGCACCACGAAGACGACCAGCGCGGCGACGCCGACCACGACCGCCGACCACGGCGGCACCGGGTGCTCGCCGCCGCCGGACTCGCCGATGGAGGACAGGCCGTAGAGCAGTCCGCCGAACCCGACGGCCGACAGCAGCACCGAGAGCACGTCCAGCGGCACCGCCCTGGTGCGGCTGTCCAGGCGCAGCCAGACGGCCCCGATGGTCAGCGCGCCCACCGCAAGCGGCAGGACCAGCCAGAACATCCAGCGCCAGCCCAGGCCGGCCAGCACTGCGCCGCCGATCGTGGGGCCGAGCGCGGGTGCGACGGCGATGACGATGGTGATCGTGCCCATCGTCGCGCCGCGCCGGTGGGGCGGAACCAGCCGCATCACCGAGGTCATCAGCAGCGGGATCATCACCGCGGTGCCGCACGCCTGCACGACGCGTCCGACCAGCAGCGTCGCGAACCCGGGGGCGAGCGCGCTGAGCAGCGTGCCGAGGGTGAACATGCTCAGAGAGGCCAGGAAGATCTGGCGCGGAGTGAACCGTTCGAGCAGGAAGCCGGTCGTGGGGATGACCACGGCCATGGTGAGCAGGAACCCGCTGGTCAGCCACTGCACCGTGGTCGTGGAGACATCGAGGGCGAGCGTCAGGTCGCGCAGCGCCACGCTCAGGATCGTCTCGTTGAGGATCATCACGAACGCCGAGGTGACCAGCACGCTGATCAGCAGGCCGGATCGCGGGTGCGGAGGAGCCTGGTCAGCCTGGACAGGAGGGTCGGGGGGACCGGGTGACTCCCCGGGCGTCGTGGTCGCGGTGTCGGTCATCGGGCATACCTCGTCAGCTGCCGGTCAGGCGGATGGGGTGGTGGGGTCGGCGCCGCTCGCCGGAGGCGCTCGGCGGGCGGACGGGCGCTCAGGCTGCGCGGTGCGCGCGTGCGCCTGTGCGCGTACCGGAGGACTCCAGGACGGCGGGTCGCAGGACGTGGAGATCAGGGCGGGCCGTCGCGGCGGGAACACGGGCCGGCGGCTCGGATTCAGCCGAGTGCGGGGCGAGCCGCGCGGGGCGGTCGGCGGATGAAGCGCCGAGGCGCGCCCGGCGTCTCGGGGCCGCGGCGTGCTCCCGGTCGGTCACGATCGTCACCCGCTTCCCCCGTCGGCGTGCGGCTTTGCGGGCTGCCGCCGAATCCTCACCCTCGGCCATCCGCCGCGCTGCGACACACGCGCGCGAAATGCGCATCCGTGGATAAGTCAGACAGGCGGCCGCCACTCACGGTAGCATTCGGGCAAGTCAATTGCCTGAAAATTGCGATGGCCTCCCCCCGAGACATGGGACACTAGGCCGCGCACGGTTTCCGCCGTCCTGCCGGGACGGCCCGCCGTCCGGGCGCACCCGCCGGCGCGGGCGCGTCCTGTTGAAGGCGCATACGCTCGATGCGTGACCGACACGCTCGACACCGACGACCTCACGACCGCGGTCGCGCGGATGCGCGCGGTGCTGGGGCGGGGGCCGGTGGTCGCGCTGACCGGGGCCGGAGTCTCGACCGACTCGGGAATCCCCGACTACCGGGGGCCGGACTCGCCGCCCCGCACGCCGATGACCTACCAGCAGTTCGTCGGCGACGCGGACTTCCGCCGCCACTACTGGGCGCGCAACCACGTCGGCTGGCGCCACGTGCACGAGACCCGCCCCAACGACGGCCACCGGGCGCTGGCCGAGCTGGAAGAGGCCGGCGTCGTATCCGGGGTCATCACGCAGAACGTGGACACCCTGCACGAGGCGGCCGGCAGCAGGTGCGTCCTCGACCTGCACGGGCGCTACGACCGCGTGGTGTGCCTCGCGTGCTCCGCGGTGACCACCCGCGAACGGCTGGCCGAGCGCCTCACCGCGCTGAATCCCGGCTTCACCGGGGGAGTGGACGACGTGGAGATCGCGCCCGACGCCGACGCGGTCCTGGCCTCCACCCGGGGCTTCACCGTGGCCGACTGCGCCGGCTGCGGCGGCGTCCTCAAGCCCGACATCGTCTACTTCGGCGAGAACGTGCCCCGGCAGCGCGTGTCCGAGGGCTACCGGCTCGTCGACGACGCCGAGGCGCTGCTGGTGGCGGGGTCGTCGCTGACCGTGCTGTCAGGCCGCCGCTTCGTCAAGCGCGCGGCCGAGCAGGGCAAGCCGGTGGCGATCCTCAACCGGGGGCCCACACGCGGCGACCGTCTCGCCGCACTCGCCGTGGACGCGGGATGCTCGCCCGTTCTGCGGGCGCTGGCATCCGCCTACCAGCGGTGAAGCAACGTCGCGAACACCGAGCGTCGAACACCCCTTGACGCCCCGATGTGTGAGCGCTCACACTAACGCGAAACCGCGGCGGCTCCGTGACCCGGTGCCACGCGACCCCTCGTCCGCTCTCGAAGAGGAACCCCGCGGCGCGCAATGTTAGCGCTAACAATCGCTCGACCGCCGCCTCGACAGGACATCCCCCACTCGGCCGCGAAGGAGCTTCCCCCATGGCCCGGCACCGAGTACCCCTCCTGCTTCCGCTCAGCGCCGCGCTGCTGCTGACTTTCGCCGCAGTGGCCCCGGCGGCCACCGAATCCGAACCGAAGCCGATCGAAGCCGCAACCGTCGCCGCGGAAGGCCTTCCCTACCGGAACCCGATCAAGCCGGTCCAGGGCGCCGACCCCTGGATGGAGTACTACGACGGCTCCTACTACCTGATCACCACGAGCTGGAGCTCGGAGCTGACCATCCGCACGTCGCCCACGCTCGCCGGCATCGCGACCGCGCCCAGCGTGCAGATCTACTCCGCCGCCGGCGACGAGCAGTGCTGCAACATCTGGGCGCCGGAGATGCACCTGCTCGACGGCCCCCAGGGCAAGCGCTGGTACATCTACTACAACGCCAGCCGCGACGTCGCCGACTACAACCCGACCCAGCGCATCCAGGTGCTCCGCAGCGAGGGGCTCGACCCGATGGGCCCCTACACCCACCAGGGCTCGGTCGGCCTGGACGAGTGGCAGCTCGACGGCAGCGTCCTGGAGATGAACGACGACCTCTACTTCATGGGGACCTACCACGACGGGTCCACCCAGAACCTGTTCATCCAGGCCCTGAGCGATCCCGCCACCACCACCGGGCCGCGCCGGATGCTCTCGCGCCCCACCCACGACTGGGAGACGCAGGGCGCCCCGGTGCAGGAAGGGCCGGAGGCGCTGTACCACGGCGACGACACCTTCATCGTCTACTCCACGAGCTTTTGCGACACGCCCGACTACAAGCTCGGCATGCTGACCTACACCGGCGGAGACCCGCTGGACTCCGGATCCTGGAGCAAGTCCCCCGAGCCGGTCTTCCAGCGCGACGACGCGGACGGGGTCTACGGCCCGGGCCACAACGGGTTCTTCCAGTCGCCGGACGGTACCGAGGACTGGATCGTCTACCACGCCAACGACTCCGCGAGCGGGGGCTGCACCCCCGACCGCACCACCCGGGCGCAGAAGTTCGAGTGGAACGCCGACGGGACGCCCGACTTCGGCACCCCCGAGCCCACCGGCGTGGCCCTGACCGGGCCGTCGGGCGAGACCGGTCCCACGCCCACGGGCTACCGGCTGGTCAACCGCAGCAGCGGCCTGTGCCTGGCCGTCGAGGGCGGTTCGGGCGACGACGGCGCCACGGCGGTGCAGGCCGGCTGCGGAAGCGGTGCGCAGGCCGTATGGGACGTCGAGGACCTCGGCGACGGCACCTCCCGGCTGGTCAACCACGCCGGCGGGGGGTCGCTGGACGTCGCCGACTGCAGCACCGAGGACGGCGCCGACGTGCGCCAGTGGTCGTGGCTGGACAACACCTGCCAGCGCTTCCGCATGGTGCTGCGGGACTCCGGCGGCTGGGTGAGCGTCGCCAACGCCAACAGCGGCAAGGTGCTCGACGTGGAGGACTGCGGCGCGGCCGCGGGGACGAACGTGCGCCAGTGGTCCTGGCTGGACAACGCCTGCCAGCAGTGGCGCCTGGAGGCGACCACCTGATGCACCGCCCCCTCGCTCGCCTGACCACCTCTGACCGTCTGCCACCCACGTGAGCACCTGACCGGCCGTCCGCCCGGCCGCACGACCGCCGCGCACAGCGCACGAGACCGCCCCCGGAAACCGCGGTCGCCGCCCGCCTCCCCTCCACCCGCGGGCGGCGGCCGTTCCGGGGCGCCACATCCGGAAGGCGTGCGCGATGGACCGAGGCACTCCCGGTATCCGCTAGAATGAAAGACGCATCAGGGGCTATGGCGCAGCTGGTAGCGCGCCTCCATGGCATGGAGGAGGTCTGGGGTTCGAATCCCCATAGCTCCACTCGACTCCGAGACGATCCTGCTCGCGCGTGACCGCGCTCGCCGGGTCGTCTCGTTGTTTGAGCCGCCCTGCCCGCTCTGCTGGCCGCGACCGGCCCGGACTCCCAAGGGGGCCGGTTGTTCGGCCCCCGGGGACTGGGCAACCTCCGGGGAGCCCCGGCGCAGCAGGAGATGCGGGCTCCGCTGCGGAGCATGGACGACGCCCGCAGGCTCTGGGAGGCCTCCGAGCGGCTGGTCGGCGTACGGTTCCCCGCCTGACCTCCCGGCCGATTCAGCACGGTCGCCGGGTCCGCACCCACCCGCTCCCCGATCCGCGCCGGCGACCGCCCTTCGGTGCCAACCGCGGCGGTGCCGGGGGCGGAATCGGGTTGCTAGCGTCGCACCATGGCGGCGGTGTTGTGGGCGGGTGCGGCGGCGGCCGTGCTGTTCGTCGCCGTCTTCTCGATCGACGGATGGACACGGCCCGGCTACCGGCCGCTGCGCCACCCCGTCAGTGCGCTGGCGCTCGGGCCGCGCGGCCGCGTGCAGGCGGCCAACTTCCTCTGCTGCGGTCTGCTGGTCACCGGGGCGGCCGCCGGCGTGCTCGGCGTCGGCGGAGGCCCGCTGCTCGCGGCGGCGATCGCCGTCTTCGGCCTGGCGCTGGCGGTATCGGGAGTCTTCCCCATGGACCCGATGCGCGGATATCCGCCGGGCGCGCCCGAAGGGACGCCGCCGCGGTTCAGCATGCGCCACCAGGTGCACGACGCCGCCGGTGCCGCGGTCTTCCTCGCGCTGCCGGCCGCGGCGTTCGCCGCCGCCGTCGTGCTGCCGGGCGCGGTCGTGTCCTGGTACTCGGCGCTGACAGGTGCGGCGGTGCTCGCACTGCTCCTGCTCTTCAGCCGGGCCTGGGAGCTGGACCGGCCGCTGACGGGTCTGATCCAACGGGCGATGATCGTCGTCGGTTGGACGTGGCTGGCGCTGATGCTCGCCTTGTTCGCCGTCCGGGCCGACTGAGCCCGGCGCACGCGCTCCCTCGGCGCTTCTACGGCCGCGCCCGTCCCCGCCCGTCCCCGCCCGTCGCGCGCGACGCGGGCGCCGCACACAGGCCGGACCTGTGCGCGGCGCCCGCTGCCCGCGGACGGCGGCGCCGAGACGGCTACCGCGGCTCTTCACCCACGAAGACCAGCACCTCGCCCGGCGCCCACAGCGACACCTCGTGGACGTAGTACCCGTCGGGGACGTCCTCGGCCTTCTCGGTGCCGCCCGCCCCGGACCCGGCGCCGTCCTGGCCCTCGGGGTCCTGCGAGGGGCGCTCCGCGGCCGTGGCCTCGGCCTCGGCGGCCGCCACCTCCGCCGCCTCGCCGCCGAGGCGGTACTCGGCGACCTCCTGCCCGTTGTCGGCCAGGACCCCCCGGGCCTCGCCGACGGTCATCCCGACCACGTCGACGCCCTCCAGCGCCTCTCCCGGAGCCGTCGCCGCGTTCGTGGCCTGGTACTTCTCGCCCTTCTCCGGCGCGCGGCCGAAGGCGAGCTGGACGGGGTTCGCGTAATCCTTCGGGATGCGCACGCCGACCGGGCAGCCGCCGTCCGGCGTGCACTGCTCCGGCGACTCGATCACCTCGACGTCGCGGTCGTCGGTCCCCTTCCCCGTCATGTTCTGGTCCAGGTAGGTCAGTTTGCCCACCAGCGTCGGCGAGGCCGGGATCAGCTTGAGGTCCACGTCCAGCCCGTGCTCGGCGAACTCCTCGGCATAGCGCTCGGGGTCGGCGGTGGGGTCCTTGACCTCGGCGACGACGAGGCCGTCGTCGACGTCGATCTCCAGGGCCGCCGCCTCCTGCGGGGCCACGGGGTCGGGGGCCGACGTCGGCATCAGCGCCGTTGCCGCGACGCCCCCGGCGGCGAGCACCGCGGCGACGGGCACGGCGACGAGCAGGCGGCGGGCGGTACGTTTCGGTGCCACTGCAGGCTCCTGGTTCTTCTCGGTGATGGTGGCGAGGAGCTCGCGAGCGCCCGACCGTGCCGGGTCGAGCCCCTCGGACGCGTCCACCCGCGGACGGAGCCGGGCGACCAGCGGGTCCACCCTGTCGCGGTTCCTCATCAGCTCGCTCCTTCCTTGACCGGCCGTTCCAGCGGGCGCGGCCGGTCGGGGACCGCGGCGTCGCCGAACTCCACGCCCGCCTTGCGCAGGGCGCGGGCGAAGCGCCCGCGCGCCCGGTGCAGGCGCACGCGGGCGGTGCCGCGAGTGCAGCCCAGTGCGATCGCGATCTCCGACGGGCTCAGTCCCTCCCATCCGGCGAGGGCGAGCACCTCCCTGTCGGCCTCCGACAGCGAGCGGAAGACCGCGCCGATCTCGCCGAGAGCGGGCTCGGCGGTCTCCGGCCGGGTGACGTGCGCCCGGCTCAGCTCCGAGCGCAGCCGGGCCGCCAGCGCCGTACGGCGCCGGGCTCCGCGGCGGTGGTTGCCCAGAACCTTGCGGGCGACCCCGAAGACCCACGGCCGGGAGCCGCTGCCGCCGGGGACGTCCTCCAGCCGGTTCCACACCGTCATGAAGACCTCCGCGACCAGGTCGGCGGCCGACTCGGGGTCCTCGACCCGCCGGAGCAGGTAGCCGAGCACATCGGCGTAGCACGCGGTGTAGAGCGCCTCGAACCTGGCCTCGCGGCCGGCGGGCGGCGCAGGCGTCTCCGGTGGGCCGTCTGGGCCGTCATAGGGCAACGGGCTCCCTTTCGCCGGGGGTGATTGCGTCCTCGCCCCGTCACATGTCCGGCTCGGCCGCCGCGTTACGGCCCGCGCCGCATCCGCGGCGGCCCGACCGGAACCCGCCGCCCGGTGGCCGCTACCGGCCGGTGGGAACTCCGCAGGGCGCCCGCACGTCCCCACAGCGTGCCGTGCGCACGTTGCGCGGTCGATCGGTGGGTAGCGGGCACGGCGCCCCGGTCCGGACCGGACCCACCGCGGCACTCTGGCGCCGATCGGCGGCAGGCTGGACTACGGGATACCGGGGAGCGGAATGTAGGTTCTAAGGAGCCCCTTTGTACGGCCCCGGAACCCCGCCGGCCCCCCTAAACCCGCCGGCAGGTGTCCGCGGCCGTTGAACCAGCAGAGGACGACCGTGACCCCGAATTCCCCCACCCCCCTCCGAAGAACGGCGGTGCGGCTCCTCGGTGCCGGAGGTGCCGCGGCAGCGGCACTTGTGACGGTGCTTGCACCCGGGCTGCCCGCCGCCGCCGAACAGGCCCCTCCACTCGCGCCCGGAGGCGCCGGCAGGCCCGAGGCCGGCGCGCGCATCGCCTATGTCGACTGGTGCGGCCAGGGGGCGATCGGGGAGGTCGGCACCTCCGGCGGCGCCGGGTCGATCACCAGCGCCCACTGGGGCGCCGACCCCGCCGACGTCGCGACCGACCGGCACTTCCCCGCGGAGCCCGACGACGCCTACAGCTCCGTGGTCTACGACAGCGGGCGGCTCACCGCGGCCGCCGGCGTCACCGGCGTGCGCTTCACCCCCGACTGCCGCCCCGACACGGCCTCCGCCGCGCTTCCCGTGGCCGAGGCGTTCGGCCGCGAGGCCCTCCTGGTGCTCGAATCCGCCACCTCGACCGCGTGGTGGAGCGCCGCGAGCGGGCCCGACGCACGGATCTCCGTGCGGGGACTGAAGATCCTCGGGCAGCCGGCCGACGTCTCCGACGGCGACTACAGCAAGACCTTCACGGCCGAGTCCGGCGACGGCACCATCACCGTCGCTGTCAGCGCCGAACGCGGCGTCAGCCGCCCCGCGGTGCCGGCGACGCCGCCGTCCCAGGACTCCCGGGCGAACCGCGCGGCGGCGTGGCTGTCCGTGCGCTTCGAGGTCGCTCGCATCGACGCTGAGGGCGACCCCGTCAGCGCGTTCGACTACGGCGTGCGGTTCGTCGGCGCGGCCGTGCACGTCCCGGCCGGCGGCGTACCCGCCACCGAACCCCCTCCCGACAGCGCCACCCCCTCGCCCGAGCCCGACGGGGCGCCGGCGGCCGACGACGGACCGCCCGCCACCACGGGCTCCGGCGACGGACCGGACGGCCCCTCGCCGAGTGCCGCACCGTCGCGCGGCGCGGAGGCCGCCCCGCGGGCGGAGCCCGGCAGCATGGCGGGGTCCGCCACCGGCCCTCCGACCGCCTCGCCCGACCCGACCGGCTCGCCGGGCGGCGACGAGACCGAGGCGCCGACGCAGAGGGACCCCGCTCCCGGCCCCACGGTCGAGCCGCCCACCGCCCCCGGCGACGAGACCTCCGCCGATCCCGGGGCGGGCGCCGACCAGGACGACGCATCGGGCGGTCGGCTGCCGGTCGCCGGCGGAGCGCTGGCCGGCCTGGTGGCGACCGGCCTGGCCGCCCTGGGAGGCGGCGGAACCGCCATCTACCTCGGCCGGGGACGCAAGACCGGCTTCGACGGCGACGCCGGCGGCGGCCACCGGACGAGCCGGAAGGGATCGGGGGACGCCTGGGCCTAGCTGGAGCGTGTCTTCGAACAGGGCAGGGGGCGGGGGCGGCTCCCGGCGCCACGTCGAGCGCGCGACGCCCCTGCGCAGGCAGTACGGGTCGGCGGCCCGCCCGCGCTGAGCGGCGGGCCGCGAACCACGACGGAACCGTCCGGCTCGCCCGGGATGCGGCGACCACCCGTTCGAGGTGTGCCGAGGACTGCGCGGACCGCCCGGACCGCAGGCCCTCCGGGGCCCTCGGCCCGCTCCGCCGGCGCCGGTGGGGTCCGGGCCGCGAGGTGCCCGCCGGGAGCCCGGCACCGGCGGAGTCCGGCGGATGACGGCGGGGCGGTACGGGTAGCGGGCGGCGGGTATGACCTGCTGCGCCCACCACTTCGACGGCGAAGGAGGCCGGGATGTCGCTGACCATGGGCGGAGGGCCGTTCGCGAAGGACGCGCCCGACACCGTGAACTACACGCTCGAATCGCCGCACCACGCACTGCACGCCCACCCCTTCCCCCGGCGGGTGCGCGCCGAGCTGGGTGGTCAGGAGGTGCTCGACTCCGAGCGCGGGGTGCTGCTGCACGAGACGTCGCTGCTGCCGCAGCTGTACGTGCCCGCCGAGGATGTCCGCACCGACGTGCTGACCCCCAGTGACCGCAGCACCCACTGCCCGTACAAGGGCGACGCCTCCTACTGGCACATGCGGGTCGGCGAGCGGGTGGCGGAGAACGCCGTGTGGGCGTACCCCGACCCCGGGCCCGGGGCCGCGTGGCTGCGCGGGCTCGTGGCGATGTACTGGGACGCGGCCGACACCTGGTACGACGAGGACGAGCCGGTGCGCGGCCACCTGCGCGACCCCTACCACCGGGTCGACACCAGGCCCGCCTCGGTGCTGGTGCGGGTGGCCTTCGGCGACGTGGAGATCGCGCGTTCGGCCCGGCCCAAGGTGCTGTCCGAGACCGGGCTGCCCAACCGCTACTACCTGCCGCCCAACGACGTGCGCCGCGATCTGCTCGTCCCCAGCCGCACCCGGACCCTGTGCCCCTACAAGGGGCGGGCGACCTACTGGACGCTGCGGCTCGGGGACCACGAGGTCCCCGACGTGGCCTGGTCCTACTCCACCCCGCTCAAGGACGGCCTCGACGTGCGCGACCACCTGTGCTTCCTGCACGACGAGCTGACCGTCAGCGCCGAGCGGTCCTGAGGGGCCCGGCGGGGCCCCGCTGCCGGAAGCGCCGGGCCCGCCTGCCGCAGGCGCGGGCGGGCCTGGGGAGAACGAGCCCGGCGCGTCACCGGCACGCGGTACTGTCGCACGCGTGGCTGAACTTCCCGACGTCGACACCCTGCTCGACGCCGCGGTGCGCGCCCTGGGCGGCACCCGGCGCGAGGGCCAGGCCGTCATGGCCGAGGCCGTCTCCACGGCCATCGACACCGGCGAGCACCTCGTCGTGCAGGCGGGCACCGGCACCGGGAAGTCGCTGGCCTACCTGGTACCGGCCATCCGCCACGCCATGGCCGAGGACACCACCGTCGTGGTCACCACGGCCACCCTCGCGCTTCAGCGCCAGCTGATCGAGCGCGACCTCCCGCGCCTGTCCGCGGCCCTGGCGCCGCTGCTGAACCGCGAGCCCGTTTTCGCCATCCTCAAGGGCCGCCGCAACTACCTCTGCCGCCACCGCCTGCAGGGCGCGGACGCCGCCGACCCCGAGGACACCGAGCTGTTCGACCCCCGCCAGCTCTCGTCGGTGGGCCGCCAGGTCAAGCGGCTGCACGAGTGGGCCGAGGAGACCGTCACCGGCGACCGCGACGAGCTCGCGCCCGGAGTCAGCGACCTCGCCTGGCGGCAGGTCTCGGTCTCGGCCAACGAGTGCGTCGGCGCCGCCGCCTGCCCCTTCGGCCAGGAGTGCTTCTCCGAGCAGGCCCGCGCCGACGCCGGCGGCGCCGACGTCGTCGTCACCAACCACGCCATGCTGGCCATCTCGACCATGCAGGGCTACCACCTGCTGCCCGAGCACCGCGTGCTCGTGATCGACGAGGCGCACGAGCTGGTCGACCGCGTCACCTCGGTGGCCACCGGCGAGCTGGGCGAGCGGCCGGTCAACACCGCCGCCAAGCGCGCGGGCCGGCTGGTGGAGGCCGGGCTGACCGAGCGCCTCAGCGAGTCCGGCGAGGGCCTGGCGCTGCTGTTCGGCGAGTCCGAGGCGGGCCGGTACGACCACCTGCCCGACGCGCTGGCCGGGGGAGTGGCGGCCGTCCGCGACGCCGCGCACGCCTGCCTGAGCGCCATCCGCAGCGGATCGTCCGAACAGGACCCCGACTACGCCACCCAGCGCAAGCAGGCGCTGGCCGCGCTGGACGAGGTCCACGACTCCGCGGTGCGCATCCTGGAGTCCTTCGAGCCCCCGCTGCGCGAGCGCACCGACGTCGTGTGGCTGGCCAAGGGCCCCAAGCAGTCCCCGACCCTGCACGTCGCGCCGCTGGCCGTGGGCGGGCTGCTGCGCGAGAAGCTGTTCGGCGACCGCACCACCGTCCTGACCTCGGCCACCCTCGCCCTGGGCGGCACGTTCGCTCCGCTCGCCGCCCAATGGGGCCTGGGCCGCGAGTCCACCGGCCGATCCCGGGTCGGCGCCGAGGCCGACGCCGCCGACGCCACCGGGTCCGGCCCCGCCGAAAGCGGCGCCGTCACGGGCGGTACCGGCGGCGCCGAAACCGCCGCGGAGACCGGTGGCGAGGCGGCTCCCGACGACGCCGACAACCCCGACAAGGCCGCGGGCGAGCCCCGCTGGCGCGGCCTGGACGTCGGCTCACCGTTCGACCACGCGCGCAGCGGCATCCTCTACGTCGCCCGGCACCTGCCCCCTCCCGGCCGCGACGGCCTCGACCCCCGCTACCTGGACGAGATCGCCGGCCTGGTCGAGGCCGCCGGAGGCCGCACGCTGGGCCTGTTCTCCTCGATGCGGGCCGCCGCCCAGGCCGCCGAGGAGCTGCGCGAGCGGGTGGACGTGCGCATCCTGTGCCAGGGCGACGACTCCACGGGCCGCCTCGTCGAGGAGTTCGCCGAGGAGGAGGACTCCTGCCTGTTCGGCACGCTGTCGCTGTGGCAGGGCGTCGACGTCCCCGGCCGCTCACTGCAGCTGGTGATCGTCGACCGCATCCCGTTCCCGAGGCCCGACGACCCCCTGGCCTCGGCGCGCCAGCGGGCCGTGGGCGCCCGCGGCGGCAACGGCTTCATGGCGGTGGCGGCCACCCACGCGGCGCTTTTGCTGGCCCAGGGGACGGGGCGGCTGCTGCGCTCGGCGGCCGACCGCGGCGTCGTCGCCGTGCTCGACCCGCGCCTGGCCACGGCCCGCTACGGCGGGTTCCTGCGCTCGTCGCTCCCGCCCTACTGGGGCACCACCGACCCCGAGGTCGCCCGGGCGGCGCTGCGCAGGCTCGCGGCCGCCCCGGTCGCGGGCTGACGCCGGCCCGCGGGTACCCCGGCGCGCGGTCGGGCGGCCGGCCCCGCCGGTTCAGCGCCGGACACGGTAGCCGAAGAGCCGGACGGCGTAGCCCGGGGTGTCGTCGTCGGCGGGCTGGATGTACCACCGGTCGTCGTTGTCGCCGATCGACAGCTCGTTCCACATCATGTCGATCAGCTTCAGCCTCGCCACGACCGACGCGCTCGGGTCGAGAACGATCGCGTAGGAGAGGTCGGAGAGCCGCTGGGTGACCATGCCCACGGGCTGGCCGTCCCAGATGGCGGGCACCGGTGCGTGGCCGATGTCGACGCCGCACAGCCGCAGCTGCTCGACCTCCTCGTCCAGGGCCTCGGCGGCGAGCGCCTGGTCGAGGTTGAGGGCGTCCTCCAGTTCGTCCCGGTCCTCGTCCTCGCGCATATACGCGTGGTAGGTGCGGTGTCCGCAGGTGCGGCACAGACGCCAGACGACGCACCGGGCGAGCCCGTAGGCCGACTGCGCCTCGCCTATCGCCCGGTAGGTGCTGACCATCCGGCTCGTGCCGCATTCACAGCACAAGGCGGTGAGATCCTGCTTCATCCTTCAGTCCCCCTCCCAGGGCGAGTATGCGATGGGAAACCCTGATTAGGGAACCCGGCGGCTGAAGGAGTTGGGGCAAACTGTCGTCACTAGTGACCAAAACCGGTGCGCGCCAGGGATTTTTCCAACGGTGGGAATCCGGTGTGAATCAGCGCTGGGCGGCGTCCTGGTCGCCGTTTCCGGTTCCCGTATCGGCGCGCCGGCGGCCGCGCGCGGCGGTGGCGCGGGCGCCGCCCACCGGGGCCAGCCAGCGGGCGAGCAGCCGCCGGGGGCCCGGCCCGCCCCCGGTGCCGTCGCGACTCCGGCGGGAGTGCGGGGCGCCGCCGACGTGTTCGCTCTCGGCGGCGGGGGCGGCAGGCGCCATCTCGGCATCGGCGTCGGCATCGGCGGCGCCGTTCGCGGCGGGTTCGGTCGAGTTCAGCAGCGGATGCTCGGCGACCTGGTACCGGCGGATGTAGACGCTGAGGAACGCCTGCATGCTGGCGCCGGCGGGCAGCGCGAGCAGCGCGCCGGGAACCCCCAGGATCGCGGCTCCCGCCAGCACCGAGCCGAAGGCCACGGCCGGGTGCATGTCGAGGGTCCGGGCGGTGATGCGCGGCTGCAGCAGGTAGTTCTCGAACTGCTGGTACACGACGACGAAGACGAGCATCCACAGTGCCGGCCAGGTGCCCTGCATCAGCGCGACCAGCACCGGCACCGCGCCGCCGATGTAGGTGCCCACGGTCGGGATGAACTGGGAGAGGACACCCACCCACAGCGCCAGTGCGAACGCGTAGTGGACGTCCAGCACGACCAGAGCCACGTAGTGGGCGAGGGTGGCGACCAGCGCCAGCAGCGCGCGGGAGTAGATGTAGCCGCCGGTCTTGCTGATGGCGATCTCCCACGCGCGCAGCACCTCGCGCTGCGTGCGCGGCGGCAGCACCGAGCAGATCGTGCGGCGGAAGCGGGGGCCGTCGGCGGTCAGGTAGAAGGTGAACAGGGCGATGGTCAGCCCGTTGAACAGCAGCGACAGCAGTGTCGTGCCCGCGCCCCACGCGTTCTCGGCGAGGCTGGAGGCGTACTGGTCGACCAGCCCGGTGGCGTCGGTGATCTCGCTGAGCAGCGTGTCGGGCGCGAACCGGGTGTTGAAGGTGACGTTGACCCAGTTGAGCAGGCCGCGGCTCATCGCGGGCACCTGGTCGATGAACTCCAGCACCTGGCCGACCAGCATCGAGCCCAGCACCGAGAAGAACATCACGGCCACGGTGGCCACGCCCAGCATCACCGCGCCGGTCGCGGGGCCGCGCGGCCAGCGGTGCTTGTTCAGCCAGTTGACCGCCGGCTCCAGCGCGAGCGCGAGGAACAGGGATATCAGCAGCAGCACCAGCAGGCCGCGCAGCTGCAGGAACATCCAGCCCGCCACCGCGAAGGCGATCACCGTCCAGGCGATCAGCATCAGCGCCCGCGGCAGCCACGGCGGCACGCCGTTCTTGTTCGGTGGGGCCGGGGCGGTCATGGGCGCGGGTCGCCTTCCTGCTGCATATCGCCGCAACGCGTGACGCTGTGCGGACGGGGTGCGGCGCCTGGGCACGGTGCCGCGGGCGCCCCGCCGCGCTGCACGGCCGAGCCGGGGCCGGGCATGCGGCCCCGGCTACTCGTCCATCGACAGGCCGCGCTTGTTGCGCGCGGTCCAGTCGCGCATGCGCTGCGGGTAGCCGACGATCTGGACATCGTAGACGGGAGCCGCCAGGTTGCGCGCGACCTTGCGGATGACATCGGTCGAGCCGACGCGGCGGCGGATCCACTCGCCGTCGGTGGCCACGGCGACCGCTGTGGTGCTGGTGGCGAACGTCTCAGGCTCGACGAAGAACTCCACGCCCACTTTGCTGTTGTGGAAGTCGATCAGCGCCCGGACGTCGGAGTCCTCCGCCGCTCGGTCGAAGCGCGCCTTGCCCCGCCGCCTTGCCTTGCGGAGCCCGAACCGGTCTCGCCATCCCATATGTCGCCTGCGCTCCCGTCACTGCCGCCGCGCCGATCGCGGCTGTGTGCAACGTCGCCCCCCGGCACTCCTGACGAGTCTATCCGCCGGAAGTCCCGGCGGATTCCGCGGTTTCGCCTCCTCACGGTGATCACGCTGATACGTTCGGTAGCGCCCCTGGTGGTGCGCGGAGGCGACCGCGGGCGCCGCCGGGGATCCGAACCGGCACGGAGGAAGACGCGAGGAGCCTGCACCGATGGCGCTGTGGAGATGGCTGGGCGAGACCGCGCGGGAGCTGCGGGCGGACGGGCGGGCGGAGCTGGCCGAGAGCCTGGTGCGGCTCGCGCAGATGGCCGCCGAGGGCCAGGCGGACGCGGCGGCCGAGGCCGTGCCCGCCGCGGAGCGCATCGCCGCCGGCGATACCGCGCCGAGCTGGGCCGCTGCGCTGGTGGGGCACTGGCCGCTGGCCGCGCGCGTGGGGGACCGGGCCGAGGGGGAGTCGGTCCTGCCCGCGGCGCTCGCGCGCCTGCGCGCCTCCCACGCGAGTAGCGGAGGCGCCGCCGGATGCGGCCCCGCGGCCTGCGCGGCCGAACTCGTGCTGGAGTGCTACACCAACATCGACGGCCCCGGCCACGTCGTCGACCGCGCCACCCTGGTGGCCGAGAGCCTCGGCCACACCCGGCCCGGCGAGCCCGCGTGGGAGGCGCTGGTGCTGGCCCAGGCCGACATGCTGATCGACGACGAGCGCCCCGACGAGGCGATCCGCGAGCTGGACACGCGGGCCGCAGCGGCCCGCGCGGACGGAAGCGGCGTCAGCCTGGGCTACGCCTTCGGCTACGTGCGCGCTCTGCGCCACCTCGACCGCTTCGACGAGGCGCTGTCGGCACTGGAGCGGGTGGAGGCCGGCATGACCGCCGCCTGGCCCGGCGCCGCCGCCCGTGCGGCGGCGCGCCGCCGCACGGCCGTGGAGCGCGCCCGCGTGCTCGCGTGGCTCGCCCGCGTCGGCCGGCGCCCGCCGGAGGAGGCCCGCGCGGCGCTGCCGGAGCTGCGCGAGGCCGACGCCCACCCGCGGATGCGGCCCGGCTGGGCCGAGGCCGCCGAGCATCTGGTGGCCGCCGGGGCGCTGGACAACGACTGGCGCCTGGGCACGACGCTGACGTCGTGGACCCGCTACTTCGAGCGGGTGGGGTCCCATCGGCTGTGCCTGCGTGTGGGCCTGGTCGCCGCCCGGCTGGCCGTCGCGCGCGGAGCGCGGTGGACGGCCGACTGCACCCTGCGGCGGGCCGAGCGGTCCCTGCAGCGGGTACGGCGCGAGGCCGAGGAGTTCGGCGACCTGGAGGAGATCCGCGCCGAGGCCGCCCGCCGCGGCCCCCGCGAGGCGCCCGTCGCCGCTGAAGAGGTGCTGCCGATGCTGCGCGGGCAGTCGCCGGAGGACGTCGACCCCGAGCACCAGGCCGACCTCGTACGCACGGCGCTGGCGGAGCGCCCCGGCGACGCGTCGCTGCTGAACGCCCTGGGCCAGGTCGGCCGGACGCTGGCGTTGAGCGACGCAGCGGCCGAGCTGCACTGGCCACGCGTGCGAGCGGTCCCCGGCGACCAGAAGGCCGCGCTCTCGCTGATGGAGACCCTTCTGGCCGACCGGGACACGGCCGGCCTGCGCGCCCTGGTGCGCCTGCTCACCGACGCCGCCGTGCCCCCTTCCGCCCCGACCGGCGCGGCCACCGCCGCGCCCGCCCACCGGACGGTCGCGGCCGACCCAACTCCGGCTCCGGCGGGCTGAGGCCGCTCCGGTGCCGGGGTATCGGCGCCCGCCGACCGGACCGGCAGGCCCGGGAAGGCGGGAGCCCTGCCCCGATCGCCGGACTCGGCGCAGGCGACGAACCAGGGCTGCCCGAGCTCGACCGTCCAGGTCGACAAGCGCGCTCCCCGCGCCCGCCGGAATGCCGTCGCCGACGGTGTGTGCTTCCCGCGCGTGCGCGGAGGCGGTGGTCACCGATCCGCCCGATGACTTGCGCTTCAGTGCTGTCGGACGGGGTTCGGGGGAGTGGGGGCCTGTGTCAGGCCCCCACCGTCGGCAGGAGACACTCAAAAGGTTCCCGTGCAGGTCGAGGCGCTGCTGGACAGGGCGCCGCCGAGACCGTTCACTTAGAGTGACACGGTACCTACATGACGGGGTCGAGTGGGCGTTTGCGCGTCTCGGGGCGGTCCTGCTGCGCGTCCCCCCACTGGTTCCGGACAGCCGGGGAGGGGCGTATGACCATGGAGTCCGTGGCCGATGCGAAGGCGGTTCTCCGACGCTGGGCTTACGACAGCCTCCGTGATGAGCAGGCCGCCGACCAGGCGGCATCCGTGCTCGACATGATGCTTGCGTCTTCTGCGCAGATGACGGGCGTCGAGACGTCGCGGCTCGAAGAGCGGGTCAGAAGGTTCACCGTCACGTCGGGTACGGGTGAGTCCAGGTCCGTGAAGCTCAACCATGGTCCGATCCCGATTCCGCACGAGTGCCACATCACGATCGAGCTCTGCTGGCCGTTCCCGGACCAGCAGGGAAACATCTACTGCCTGGAGATCGAGCTTCCGTGGCCGTGCCCGGACGACAGCATCTCCATCCCGCCGATCTTCTGAGGCCGTCGACCCCGGCGACCACGCAGGCGGGGGCGGGGCCGGTTCGTCGCCGTGTCTGCGGCGAGGCGGGGCGGCTCTCCGGCCGGGCTACTCCCGGGTTTCCGGTCGGTGCCGTGCCCCGCTCTCCTCCGCGTCGGCGGCGATGCGCTGGAGGGCGGCGACGTGGGCGGACAACGCCTTCCGGCCCGCCCGGGTGAGGTTGAGCCACGTGCGCGGGCGCTTGCCGACGTAGCCCTTCTCCGTCTCCACGTAGCCCAGCTTGCCGAGCGTGCCGACCTGCTTGGACAGTGCCGAGTCGGACAACCGGACGGAGTCGCGCACGTAGCCGAACTCCGCCCAGCGCGCGGACGCCAGCACCGAGACGATCGACAGCCGCGTCGGATCCAGCAGTGCCTGGTCCAGCTCGCCGCGATCAGCCACGGCGCACCGCCCGCGGTCCGTGCGCCGCGCGGCGGAGCAGGCGGTGCCAGAGCGGCATCGTCGCGACGACGGCCGCACTGCCGATGGTGGCCGGGTACGGCACGTCCCAGGTCCGCAGCAGCACCGATGCCACCGCGACCAGGGCGATCAGCGCGAGGAACACGACCAGCCGCAGCGCCCTGGCGCGCGCCGGCATCCCGACCGGCCGGGGATCGGGCGAGCGCCGGTACCCCATCGCCGAGCCGAGCCGCTTCGAGCGCGGCAGGTAGGTCAGCAGCAGCGCAGCCGCGGCGAGCACGTAGAGCAGCGATGTGCCCAGGTCCGGTCGCAGGTCCGAGGCGACGCCGACGCCGATGGCCAGCGCACCGACGACCCACAGCGTCCACTTCGGGTGCGCGTCCGGGACCGCCGCCTGCTGCCGGTGTTCGGCGACCTCCTGCAGGGCTTCGGCCGCTTCCTCGGGCGACGGTTGCGATCCCATCTCCACCACTCCTCACGATTCTCCGCCGGGACGGCGAGCGCCGCCCACTCCGGCGGTTGCCTCAGCGTCATGTACTTGCCTACGAAGAAAGTACTCGGCATTTTCCTCTTAGGCAAGTACATGCCCGAAAGCAAGTGATGTGGGTCGGGGGTGGGGTGGATCGAAGCGAGTGGGGTGCGTATCCCCTGGTGAAGAGGGGGTGCACCGTTCGGTCGCCGGCGGTGTTGACAGCGTTGGTTAATGGCATTAGCTTGTAGCTAACGGTATTAGCCAACTTTGGAGGGCGCACCATGACCGAGTACCTCGCCGTCGACGGCGGCACCATCGCTTACGAGGTGGCGGGGTCCGGCCCGCTGGTCGTCCTCGCGCACGGCATGGGCGACAGCCGTGCCGCCTACCACGCCGTGGTCCCGCCGCTGGTGGCGGCGGGCTACCGGGTCGCCGCGGTCGACCTGCGCGGCTGCGGAGAGTCCAGCGCCGACTGGCCGGCCTGGAGCCGCACCGACATCGCCGGCGACCTGCTCGCCGTGGTGCGCCACCTGGGCGGACCGGCCGTGCTCGTCGGCCACTCGGTCTCCGGCGGCGCCGCCACCATCGCCGCGGCGAAGGAGCCCTCACTGGTCACCGCGGTCGTCGAGCTGGCGCCCTTCACCCGCAAGCAGTCGATCCGCCTCGGCGACCTGCGGGTGAAGCGCTTCCGGCAGGGCATGCTGCGGCTGCTCGGCACGGCCCTGTTCGGCAGCGTGCCGCTGTGGCGCTCCTACCTCGACGTGGCCTACCCCGGTGTGAAGCCGCCCGGCTGGTCCGAGCGGATCGACCGCATCGACGCCCAGCTGCGCGAGCCGGGCCGAATGAAGGCGATGCAGGGCATGGGCCGCAGCGCCCCGACCGACGCCGGCGCGCAGCTCGGCGGCGTCCGCTGCCCCGTCCTGGTCGTCATGGGCACCCTCGACCCCGACTGGGCCGACCCGCACGCCGAGGGCGCGGCGGTCGTCGACGACCTGCCGTCCGGCCTCGGCCGCCTGGAGATGATCGAGGGCGCGGGACACTATCCGCACGACCAGTTCCCCGAGCAGGTGGTGTCGCTCCTCCTCTCCTTCCTGCGATCGGACGCCGCCCGTGCCTAGGGCCGGCCTGGCCCCGGCGACCGTCGTCGCGGCCGGTGCCGCCCTCGCCGACGACGTCGGCCTGGCCAACCTGACGATGGGTCTGCTGGCGGAGCGGGTGGGCGTGCGCACCCCGTCCCTGTACAAGCACGTGGACGGCCAGGGGGACCTCAACCGGCGCATCGCGGCCGTGGCGCTGGGCGAGGCGGCCGACGCCGTCGGCCGCGCGGTTCAGGGGTACGCGGGCCGCGACGCCCTGGCGGCCGCGGCGCGCGCCTTCCGCGCCTTCGTCGTGGAGCACCCCGGCCGGTACGCCGCGACGATCGGCGTGGAACCCTCCGGCCCGGACGACCCGCTCGCCGTCGAGAGCCGGCGGCTGCTCGACGCGTTCACGTCGGTCCTGCGCGGCTACCGGATCGACGGATCCGACGCGGACCACGCTCTGCGCATGCTCCGCAGCCTCTGCCACGGCTTCGCGGCATTGCAGGCGGCCAACGGCTTCCAGTGGAGCGCCGACGTCGACGAGAGCTTCGAGTGGCTGATCGCCTTCGCCGACCGCGGCCTGCGCACTCTGTGAGGGGCCCGCCGACGGCGCCGCCCGCCACGGCACACCGGCCGGGACGCCCGGCCGGGACGCCGGAGCCGCGCCGGGACCGGGACGGCACCGGGTGCCTCGTGTGCCCGGCCCCGCCGTGGTGCGGAGGCGGCGGCGCTGCGCCCGACCGCACCGTGCGAGGGCGGTCGCGTAGGCCTGCGTACTCAGGAACGATCGGCCGGCGGCTGCGAGCATGCCTCCCATGCAGAACGAGCGTGACGAAACGCAGGACGCGCGTGCCGGAGGCGACGACTACGACCCGAAATGGTTCGTGCCGCCCCTCATCGGTACCGTGCTCGCCCTCCTCACCGGACCCGTCGTTTTCCTCTTTCTCGTGCTCGGACACCTGGAGGTCCAGCTCTGTTCGAGCTCCTGCGGGCGCCCGACGGCGCTCTGGTACTTCGCCGTGTTCTGGGCCGCGACTGCCCTGGTGACGGCGACCGGCGTGTGGTTCGGACCCCATAGCCGCCGATGGCGGGGGCTCCGGACAGGAGGCGTGGTGGCCATGGAGGCCATGGCGGTGATGTCGATCGTGGTGGTGTTCGGGAGCTGATGCTGCGGTTGCGACCGTCCGCATCCCCGCACCGCGGTTCTGCGGCCGCCCCGTCCTGACGACGCGGGCTCCGGTTACGGCTGGGGTACGCGGGCCAGGGCGGCGCCTGAAGGGTAGGCGCGTGCGGCCGCGGGGAGCCGGGTCGGGCGCCCGCTGGCCAGGACGGTGACGCCGCCTGTCAGCGGGAGCTCAGGGGTCGCTGCGATGCCGAGGCGGCGCAGGGTCTGGGCGGCGACGGCGCCGGCGGCGGTGAACATCTCGGCCCGGCCGCCCAGCGCCTCCGAGATGTGCTCCTCGACGAGGTCGTAGTGGGTGCAGCCCAGCACGACAGCGGTGGTCTGCGGCGGGGTTCGCTCGGCCGCGTGGGCGATCGCCGCGTCGATCGCCTCGGGGGCGGCCGACTCGATCGCTTCGGCGAGTCCCGGGCAGGGCACCGGCACGACCTCCACGCCCTGGCCGAACTCCTCGATGAGCCTCTGCTGGTAGCGGCTGCGGGAGGTCGCCACCGTCGACCACACGGCCACCGGCCCTCCGCGCGCAGCGGCGGGTTTGATCGGCGGGACGGTGCCGATGACGGGGATCCGCGGTTCGAAGGCCTCGCGCAGCGACGCCAGGCCGTGTACCGACGCCGTGTTGCACGGCACGACGATCGCGTCCGGCGGCTCGGCGCCCGCCTCTCCCGGGCCCCCGGCGCCCAGCGCAGCCCGGGCACCGGCGAGGACCCGCCCCACGATCGCCTCCGGGGCGCGGGCGCCCCAGGGCATGTGGTCGGGATCCATGGAGAGGACGAGATCGGCGTCGGGCCGGGCCGCGCGCACGGCGGCAGCGGTCGACAGCATGCCGATCCCGGAGTCGACGAAGGCGATGCGCACGTTGGCCGATCCTACGCTGCCCGGCGAGCACGCGCCCGCGCTGGACCCGGCGGTGCCCCCGTGCCTCGCGCGCTGCCCACCTCATGCCCCCAGGCCCGCATGCCCAGCCGCGCCCGCGCCGCCCGCGCGCCCTCACCGCGTCCGCCGCCCGCCCCCGCACGCCCGCGCAGTCCCCCCGTGCCCGTCCGTCCGCGTGTCGGGCCCACGGCACGGCTCGCGTCCGCTTGGCTGGTTCGGCGGGGACACGGCTCGGCGGCCGCATTCGGCCGCCCCGGCTCGGGTGAGGCATCGCCCGGCGGGCAGCGGGGAACAAGAGGTGCAGCGCGTGTGACCGGGTGCGGCTGCGGGGGGCTGCGCGCCTGGCGGGAATTCCCAGGTGTGCGGGTTGCACTGGTCACAGGCCCCATTGGGCTACCGGCCGGTAGGAGGGGAATAGGGTGTTCCACGGCCTGCCGCCATCGCCGGCGGTACGGCACGACGGCAGCGGCGCGGCGACGCGCCGAGCGGGTTGAGAAGCGGGTGAGAGCGATTCGTCAGTCATCGCAGCGGGACTTCGCCGACCACGTCGAGGCAGTGCAGCGGCTCCAGCGCGACTACGCGCGCCTGCCCGCGGACGCCCCGGTCCGGCTGGCCAAGCCCACGTCGAACCTGTTCCGGTTCCGCGACGACACCGACGCCCCGCGCCTGGACGTCTCCGCGTTCGACTCCGTGCTGGCCGTGGACCCCGTCGAGCGGGTGGCCGAGGTCGGCGGCATGACCACCTACGAGGACCTGGTCGCGGCGACCCTCCCGCACGGGCTGATGCCGCTGGTCGTGCCGCAGCTGCGCACCATCACCCTCGGCGGCGCGGTCACCGGCCTGGGCATCGAGGCCTCCTCGTTCCGCAACGGCCTTCCGCACGAGTCGGTCGAGGAGATCGAGATCCTCACCGGCTCCGGCGACGTCGTCACCGCCCGCCGCGACAACGAGCACAGCGAGCTGTTCTACGGCTTCCCCAACTCCTACGGCACGCTGGGCTACAGTCTGCGGCTGCGCATCGAGCTGGAGCCGGTCAAGCCGTACGTTCACCTGCGGCACCTGCGCTTCAGCGGCGCGAAGGAGGCGATGGAGGCCTTCTCGCGGATCTGCGCCGACGCCGAGCACGCGGGGGAGCGGGTCGACTTCGTCGACGGGGTCGCCTTCGGCCCCGGTGAGCTGTACCTGACCGTGGCGTCCTTCGTCGACCACGCGCCCTGGACCAGCGACTACACCGGCACCGACATCTACTACCGGTCCATCCCGCGCTTCGCCGGCCCCGGCCCCGGCGACTACCTCACGGTCCACGACTACCTATGGCGCTGGGACACCGACTGGTTCTGGTGCTCGGGCGCGTTCGGGCTGGGCAGCCCCGCCGTGCGCCGGCTTTGGCCGCGCTCGCTGAAGCGCTCGGACGTGTACCGCAGGCTGGTGGCGCTGGACCGGCGCACCGACTTCAGCCGGCTGCTCAACCGCTACCGCGGCCGTCCGCAGCAGGAGCCGGTCATCCAGGACATCGAGGTCGGCGTCGAGCGCGGCGCCGAGTTCCTCGACTTCTTCCACGCCGAGATCGGCATGTCCCCGGTGTGGATGTGCCCGCTCCGGCTGCGCGAGACCGCGCCGCCGGCAGCGGGACGCTCGCATGTGTGGCCGCTGTACCCGCTGGAGCGGGAGCGGCTCTACGTCAACTTCGGGTTCTGGGGCATGGTCCCCATGCGCCCTGGGCAGCGGCGCGCCCATCACAACCGGGCGGTCGAGGAGGAGGTCTCCCGATTGGGCGGCCACAAGTCGCTGTACTCGGACGCGTTCTACTCCGAGGACGAGTTCTGGGGGTTGTACAACGGCGAGGGGTACCGGGGCCTCAAGCGGGCCTACGACCCCGACGAGCGTCTCCTCGACCTCTACGCCAAGTGCGTCGGTAACAAGTGAGGCGCCGGCCCACGGCGCGGTGTGGGCTGACGCGGGTGAGAAGGGAACAATCATGCGGCTAGCGGAGATCTTCGAACGCGTCGTCGGCAAGGACGCGCCTGTTCGCTTCCGCGCCTATGACGGCAGCACGGCCGGCGACCCCGAGAGCGACACGACACTGGTCGTGCGCAATCCGGCGGCGCTGAACTACCTTGCCCAGTCGCCGGGGGCGATGGGGCTCACACGGGCCTACGTGGCCGGCCACATCGACCTTGAGGGCGACATGTACACCGCCCTGGACCGGATGGCCGGCGTCGCCTTCAACGACGGCATGCGGATTCCGCCGGGGGAGATGGCGCGGATCGTGCGCGGCATCGGGTGGGTGAAATTCGTCAACCGCATCCCGCCGCCGCCGCAGGAGATGCGCCGCGGGCGGCTGTCCTGGCTGGGCACCCGACACGCGAAGGACCGCGACGCCGAGGTGATCCACCACCACTACGACGTCTCCAACGCCTTCTACGAGCTGGTGCTGGGGCCGTCGATGACCTACACGTGCGCGGTCTTCGGCAGCGGCGACGCGTCGCTGGAGCAGGCCCAGTACGACAAGCACGACCTCGTGGCGCGCAAGCTCGGCCTGGAGGAGGGCATGCGGCTGCTCGACGTCGGCTGCGGGTGGGGCGGCATGGTGATGCACGCCGCCCGCGAGTACGGCGTCAAGGCGCTGGGCGTGACGCTGTCGAAGGAGCAGGCCGAGTGGGCGAGCAAGCGCATCGCCCAGGAGGGCCTGACGGATCTGGCCGAGGTCAGGCACATGGACTACCGCGACGTGCCCGACGGGATCTACGACCGGATCAGCTCCATCGGCCTGACCGAGCACATCGGCAAGAAGAACCTGCCGGACTACTTCGCCGGGCTCAACGACAAGCTCAAGCCGGGCGGGCGGCTGCTCAACCACTGCATCACCCGCCCGCGCAACGACCTTCCGGCGATGAAGCCCGGCGGCGTGATCAACCGCTACGTCTTCCCGGACGGGGAGCTGGAGGGCCCGGCCGAGATCCAGATGCGGATGAACGACGCCGGCTTCGAGATCCGCCACCAGGAGAACCTGCGCGAGCACTACGCGCTGACGCTGCGGCACTGGGCCGACAACCTGGACCGCAACTGGGACGCAGCGGTCCGCGAGGTCGGTGAGGGCACGGCCCGCGTGTGGCGGCTGTACATGAACGGCTGCATCCTCGGCTTCGAGCGCAACGTCGTCCAGCTGCACCAGATCCTCGGCGTCAAGCTCGACGGCACCGCCGCGCACATGCCGCTGCGGCCGCGCTTCGAGTAGCCGCGGCACCGGCCGGCGGCCGGGTCCCCCCGCTGACGCGGGGCCGGGCCCGGCCGCGGCGGCGCGCGGAGCCGGGCTGATGCCCATCCAAGGCACGGGTGCGGGCATCATGGGAGTATGCCTGGCACAGACGACACGGACCGCACGAAGCAGCTCGCTATCACGCTGGTCGACGCCTACGTCCGCAAGGACCGCGACCTGTTGGACAGCACCCTGGCCGACATCGGCGACGACACCGACACCACCGTTTCCGAGCTCAAGGTCTTCGGCTCCTTCCTCTCCCGGCGCGTGCAGGAGACCGGCGTGGTCTGGAAGCCGGCCGACTCGCGCGAGGCCGTCGCCTCGACCGTCGCCGACATGCTCCCTCCCGAGGTCGAGTTCGCCGTGATCACGGTGTGGGAGGCCTACTCGGTGGGCGAGGAGGAGGCGGCCGAACGCTTCACCAACGGCGATCCCGCCATCTACCTGCACATGCTCGCCGCGTTCTCGGCGGCCATCGGGCAGGCCGTCTACAAGCCCGCGGAGCTGATCTCGACGCTGCGCATAGCCACGGGGGGCGCGGACTAGCTCGAGCGTCCGCCGGCCGCGGCGGCGCCGCGGCCGGCGACCCCCGCCGTGGTCCGCCCGCCGCACAGCCCGACGGGATCGCCGGGCCGCCGGACCTGGGCGTGTCCACTCCCGGTCACATCCGGTGACCGCGGGTGATATCCGGGTAAGCGTGGCGGCGACCGGCCACCGCCGAAGGGAGCCGCCATGGCACGCCACGAAGGACCTCCGCAGCCCGCGCCGAAGCCCCCGCCGCCTCCTCCGCCGCCGAGCCCCGACGGCCCCGGGCGCGTCACGGGATCTGGTTTGCAAAATCGAGGAGGAGTTCAAGTGAGCGGCGTCAGTGCCTGGCACAAGAGTAGCTACAGCAGCGGTGGTGCGGACAACTGCGTGGAGGTTGCCGAGGGTGCGCAGACCCTCGTTCGCGATACGCAGCATCGGGAGCAAGGGCATCTGGTGTTCCCCGCGCAGGAGTGGCAGGCCTTCCTCGCGGGCGTCGAGGACCTCTAGCGCGCGGAGCCTCCGCAACCCCCGAACCATGACGAGCCCTCCGCCGGTGCCGGCGGAGGGCTCGCCTGCGCTGAGCGCTTCGCCGGGACGCGGTCCGCTGGTCGACGAGTCCGCCCGGTCCGGCGGAACTTGACACCGCTTCCACTCGTGTAAAGAGTGTGGGGGACGTCTCCGGCAACAGCCGCAAGGAGCCCACCCCTCATGGCCCAGTCGCCCTCCGCCGGCACGCTGCCCGACATCTCCGGCATCGACCTGTCGGACAACGAGTTCTGGAAGCTGCCCCTGGAACACCGGCACGCCGCCTTCGCCCGCCTGCGCAGCCACCCGCCGCAGTTCTACGCCGAGCCCGACATGGGCCCGCTGCCGCCCGGCCCCGGCTATCACGCGCTGGTCACCCACGCCGACGTGGCCGAGGCCAGTCGCGAGCCCGGCGCCTTCGCGTCCGAGCCCAGCGCCGTCTCGATCCCGGACATGCCCGCGGACTTCGCCGAGTACTTCGGGTCCATGATCAACCTCGACGACCCCCGGCACGCCCGGCTGCGGCGCATCGTCTCCCGCGGGTTCACCCCGCGCATGCTCGCCCGGCTGCAGGAGGACGTGGAGCGCCACGCCGCCCGCATCGTCGACGACCTCCTCGCGACCGGGCCGTGCGACTTCGTGTCCCAGGTCGCCGCCCGCCTGCCGCTGGTGGTCATCTGCGAGATGATGGGCATCCCCGAGGACCGCCACCGGGAGGTGCTGGAGAGCTCCAACGTGGTGCTGGCCGGCAACGATCCCGAGTACCTCGGCAGCGACCCCGGGACCGCGATGGCGCGCCTGCTGGAGGCGGGCGAGGGCCTGTCGCGGCTGCTGGCGGAGCTGGCCGCGCAGCGGCGCGCCGAGCCGACCTCCGACCTCACCTCGGCCCTGGTCAACGCCAACGTCGACGGCGAGGCCCTGACCGACCAGGAGTTGGGCTCCTTCTTCACCCTGCTGGCCGTGGCCGGCAACGAGACCACCCGCAACGCCATCAGCCACGGCCTGCGCCTGATCACCGAGCACCCGGAGCAGCGCGGCCTGTGGTGGTCGGACTTCGACGCCCACGCGCCCGGCGCCGTCGAGGAGATCGTCCGCCACGCCTCACCGGTCGTGTGGATGCGCCGCACGCTCACCCGCGACTACGAGCTGAACGGGTACCGCCTGAGCGCCGGCGACAAGGCGCTGCTCTTCTACGCCTCGGCCAACCGCGACGCGGCCGTCTTCGACGACCCCGACGCCTTCGACATCACCCGAAAGCCGAACCCGCACCTGGGCTTCGGCGGGCCCGGCCCCCATTTCTGCCTCGGCGCCCACCTGGCGCGGCGCGAGGTCACCGTGATGTTCCGCGAGCTGCACCGGCGCGTGCCCGGCATCCGGGCCGCCGCGCGCCCGAAGCGGCTGGCGTCCAGCTTCGTCAACGGGATCAAGTCGCTGCCCTGCGCCTTCTGACGAGCGTCGGTTCCCGCGGCCGCCGGAAAACGCCGGACACGGCATGTGGCGCGGACCGGTTCGGCGAACGGACGGTGACGGTCTGAGGCGGTAGCGTGTCGACCCGACGCCCGAGGGCGGCCGGGACCGCGCACGAGTTGCCGGGCCGTTGTGTGTCGATTACTTCACACCGGCTGCGATTTTGCGTAAGTTCCTTACCACCCCGGGGGATCGCGAGTGGACGGGAGATCTCCGATGGCACGCACCCGCGCCCGACGACCGCAGGCCGCAGCGGCGGCCGCCGCCCTGGCCCTCCTCGCCACCGCATGCGGCGGCGGATCCGACGGCGGATCCGGTGGCGAGACCCTCGACGTCTGGATCATGGAGGGCACCCACCCCGACGCCACCGCCTACTTCGACAGGGTGGCCGAGGACTTCCGCGACGAGACCGGCGCCCGCGTGAACGTGGAGTTCGTGCCCTGGGCCGACGCCCACGACAAGTTCACCACCGCCATCGCGGGCAACACCCTGCCCGACGTCGCCGAGGTCGGCACGACCTGGACCCCGGAGTTCGCCGGAGCGGGCGCGCTGATGGACGTCTCCGAGCGCGTCGGCTCCACCGACGCCTACGTGCCGGGCCTGACCGAGGCGGGCACCGTCGAAGGCGGCCTCTACGGCGTGCCCTGGTACGCGGGCGTGCGCTCGGTCATCTACCGGACCGACGTCTTCGAGGACCTCGGCATCGAGCAGCCCACCACCTGGAAGGCGATGCGCGAGGCCGCCCTCACCGTCGCCGAGGAGCGCGACGGCATGACCGCGTTCCCGGTGCCCGGCGACGCCGTCTACCAGGCGCTGCCCTTCGTCTGGGGAAGCGGCGCCGACATCGCGACCCGTTCCGACGGGCGCTGGACCTCCGGGCTCGACTCGCCCGAGGCGCGCGAAGGGCTCTCCTTCTACACCGGCCTGGCGACCGAGGACGGGCTCTCCAGCACCGGAGCCGCCACCTGGATGGAGACCGACCTCCAGGACAACTTCATCTCCGGCGACGTCGCCATGATGATCGGCGGCAGCTGGACGCCCGCCGCGATGCTGGAGGCCGATCCCGGCCTGAAGGGCAAGATCGGCGCCTTCCCGATCCCCGGCCCCGACGGCGGCTACAGCCCGTCCTTCCTGGGCGGCTCGCACCTCACGATCTCCAACACGACCGAGAACCCGGACCTGGCCTGGTCCTACATCGAGCTGCTCACCGACGACGCCAACGCCGACCGCTGGGCGGAGGCCACCACCTACTTCCCCGGCAAGAAGAAGCAGCTGGAGCCCTACACCTCCTCCGACGACCCGCTTGTGCGGCCCTTTGCCGAGCAGATGAGCGAGGCAGGGCGCGGCCTGCCCGCCACCGAGAACTTCGGCAAGGTGCAGGGCGACAAGGTGCTGGAGGCCATGCTCCAGGAGATCCTCACCGACGAGGCCACGGTGGAGGAGGCCACCTCCCGCGCCGCCGAGGAGATCGAGCAGATCCTGAACAAGGACTCCTGACGCGGTGGCCGACTCGCTCTCGACCAGGCAGGCCGACGACCCCGGTGCCCCGGCCGGCGCGCCCGCGGCGAAGGGGGCGGGAGCGCCGACCGGGGGCGGGCGCCGCGGCAGGCGCCCCCGTGTGGGCGCGCGCACCCGCCGCCGCGTCCTGCCCTGGGCGCTGCTCGCGCCCGGCCTGGCGGTCATCGGGCTCCTGCTGCTGTTCCCGATCGGGCGCGTGGTGTGGCTTTCGGTCCAGGACTACGGCCTCGACAACGTCGTGTCCGGGCGCAGCGACTTCATCGGTCTGGACAACTACGCCCGCCTGCTCGGCGACCGCTACCTGTGGACCGTCGCGCTGCCCAACACGGCGGTGTTCGCGGTCGTGGCGGTCGCCGGCACCGTCGCCTTCGGCACCCTGGTGGCGCTGCTGCTGAACACGCTCGGCAGGTTCGCGCGCACCGCGGTCCTGGCCTGCATCATGGTCGCCTGGGCCATGCCCGCGGTCTCGGGGACCTACGTGTGGGTCTGGATCTTCGACGTCGACGACGGGCTGGTGCGCCGCCTGCTCCAGACAGCGGGCCTGCTCGGGCCCGAGGGGTACAACTGGTTCGCCGATCGGACGGCCTTCTACGCCATCGCCGCGCTCAACGTCATCCACCACGGCTTCCCGTTCGTCGCGGTGACCGTGCTCGCCGGGCTGATGACCATCCCTCGCGAGCTGCACGAGTCCGCGCTGCTGGACGGCGCGGGCGCCTGGCAGCGGTTCCGCAACGTCACCGTGCCCACGATCCGGCCGGTGTTCGCCGTGGTCACCATCCTCTCCACCATCTGGGACTTCAAGGTGTTCGCGCAGGTCTACCTGATGCCCGGCGGCTCGGGCGGCAACCGCGACGTGCTCAACCTGGGGGTGTGGTCCTACGTGCGCTCCTTCGCCAACCAGTCCTACGGTCTCGGCTCGGCGATCGCCGTGCTGCTCACGCTGATGCTGCTCGCGATCACCGTGGTCTACCTGCGCACGCTCTTCCGCGACGAGGAGCTGCGGTGACCCCCCGCAGGCGCCGGGGGGCGCGCCGGAACGCGCGCACCCTCGCGCGCGTCCTGGCGGTGGCGGGCGTGCTGGCGTTCACCCTGTTCCCCGCCTACTTCATGCTCGTCAGCGCGCTCTCGGCGCGCCCGGCCTCGGGCACCGAGGCGCTGCTGCCCGCGTCGGTCACCCTGGAGAACTTCCGGTTCGTCCTGGCCGAGGCGGGCTTCCTGCGCTACCTGGGCAACTCGCTTGCGGTCGCCGCGCTGACGGTGGCCGGCAGCAGCCTGCTGGCACTGCTGGCCGCCGTGGCGGTCGCCCGGTTCCGTTTCCGGCTGCGCACCACCGTGCTGGTGCTGGTGCTGACCGTGCAGATGGTGCCGCTGGAGGCGCTGGTCATTCCGCTGTTCCTGCAGGTGCGCGACCTGCGGATGCTCAACTCGCTGATCGGGCTGTCGGTGGTCTACATCGCCCTGGCGCTGCCGTTCGCGGTGTGGATGCTGCGCGGTTTCGCCGCCGCCGTCCCGGCCGAGGTGGAGGAGGCCGCCTACATCGACGGCTGCTCGTGGCCCCGGATGTTCTGGTCGGTGCTGTTCCCGCTGGTGGCGCCCGGCCTGGTGGCCACCGCCGTCTTCTCCTTCATCACCGCCTGGAACGAGTTCATCCTCGCCCTGACGTTCATGAACCAGTCGGAGAAGTACACGGTGGCCGTGGGCCTGCGGCAGTTCTTCGGCCAGTACACCACCGACTGGGGTCAGGTCATGGCCGCCTCGACCGTCATCACCCTGCCGGTGATGGCGTTCTTCCTGCTCGTGCAGCGCGGCCTCGTCTCGGGGCTCACCCAGGGCGCGGTGAAGCAGTGAGCGCGGCCGGCGATCCGGCCCTGCGCCGCCTGGCCCACACCGTTCTCATGCCCGGGTTCGCGGGCACCGCGGTACCGCCGTGGCTGGCGCGCGCCGTCGACGACGGCGTGGGTGCCGTCCTCTACTTCGCGCACAACCTCGCCGACGATCCCGCACGGCTCTCCGCCGAACTGCGCGGGCTGCGGCCCGACCTGCTGACCGCCTCCGACGAGGAGGGCGGGCGCGTGAGCCGGCTGCACGCCGCCGGAACCTCGCCCCACCCCGGCCACGGCGAGCTGGGCCGCGGCTCGCCCGAGCGGACCCGCCGGGCCGCCGCCGCGATGGGGCGCGAGCTGGCCGCAGCCGGGATCGGCGCGGCGCTGGCGCCGGTCGCCGACCTCGGCTCCGACCCGCGCAACCCGGTGATCGGCGACCGGTCCTTCGGCGCCGACCCCCAGCGGGTCGCGGCCCACACCGCCGCGTTCGTCGACGGGCTGCACGCCGCGGGGGTCGCCGCCGCCGCCAAGCACTTCCCCGGCCACGGCGACACCGCCACCGACTCCCACCTCGACCTTCCGGTGGTGGCGGCCGACGCCGACACCCTGCGCAGCCGCGAGCTGGTCCCATTCGCCGCGGCCGTGGCGGCCGGGACGGACATGGTGATGGCCGGCCACCTCGCCGTCCCCGCATTGGACACCGCGCCGGCCAGCGTCTCCGCCCGCTGCTACGAGCTGCTGCGGGACGAACTGGGCTTCGAGGGCGTGGCGGTGACCGACGCGCTGGACATGCGCGGCCTGTCGGCACACACCGGCGCGGTCGAGCGCATCGAGGGGGTGGCGCGCGGCGCGGCGGCGGCGCTCGCGGCGGGCGCCGACCTGCTGTGCCTGGGCAACCCGGCGGAGGCGGCCGGGATCGCGGCGGGTGCGGTCGATGCCTCCGCGGCCGCGCACGTCGCCGACGAGGCGCTGTTTACGGCCGCCCGCGACGCGGTCCTGGCCGCCCTCGACCGGGGGAGTCTGCCCGCCGAGCGCCTCGCCGAGGCGGCGGGGCGGGTCGAGCGGCTGCTCGCGGAGCGCCCACCCCCGCCTTGACCGCCCGGCCCGTGTTCGCAAGGGTGGCGGCTGATGACACCACAACCGCGCCGCGCGAAGGGTCGAGATGGACACCGAGTCAGACGCCGAGTCGACGGACCACCCCATCGAGCCTGAGGCCCCCTGGCCCAGAAGCCCCACCACCGTGCAGCTCCGCTGCAACGCCTGCATGCAGCTGCGCTACTTCGCCGACCGCCACGCCGACCACCGGGGCGAGTACAGTCCCGGTCCGCACTGCAAGACCTGCGGAAAGCCGGTCGAGTTCCGCTGCGCGGCCTGCGGCGCCCAGTGGCGGCCGCTGTGAGCCGGCACCCGCGGGGGCGGTCCGCCACAGCGGGGGAGCGGCGCCCGTCCCCCGCCCCCACCGCACGCGCACGGCCCCTGGAGGCGGTGCTCAGCGCAGTTCGCGCTTGAGGATCTTGCCGGTCGCCGTCATCGGCAGGGAGTCGCGGAACTCCACCAGCCGCGGGTACTTGTAGGCGGCCAGCCGCTCCTTGGACCACTCGACGAGCTGCTCCTCGGTCAGCGCCGATCCCTCCTCGCGGATCACGAACGCCTTGATCTCCTCGCCGTGGCGCTCGTGCTCGACGCCCACCACCGCGGCCAGGCTGACCTCGGGGTGAGTCATCAGCTCCTCTTCCAGCTCACGCGGGTAGACGTTGTAGCCGCCGCGGATGATCATGTCCTTGGAGCGGTCGACGATGAAGAAGAACCCCTCGTCGTCGCGGCGCGCGATGTCGCCGGTGCGGAACCAGCCGTCCTTGAAGACCTGCGCGTCGGCGTCGGGGCGGTTGTGGTACCCCTGCATCACGCAGTGTCCGCGCACCGCGATCTCGCCGGGGCCCTCGCCCTCGACGTCCTCGAACTCGCTGTCGACCAGCTTCATCTCCACACCCCAGATCGGGCGGCCGATCGACCCCGTCTTCGCCTTGACCTTGGGATTGTTGAAGGAGACCACCGGCGAGGTCTCCGAGAGCCCGTAGCCCTCCAGGATCTCCACGCCGAAGCGGTCCTTCACGTTGCGCGCGACCTCGCCCGGCAGCGCGCTGCCCCCGGAGACCGCGGTGCTGAGGTTGGCCGCGACGGCGGCCATGTCGTGCTCGCCCTTGGCGCCGAGCAGGCCCCAGTACATCGTCGGCACACCGGCGAACACGGTCACCCCCTCGCGCTCCATCAGCGACAGCGCCTCGTCCGGGTCGAAGCGGGCCTGCAGCACCAGCGTGGCGTGCCGGTACAGGCCGCAGTTCATCATCGTCGTCTGGCCGAAGATGTGGAACAGCGGCAGCACCGTCAGATAGACGTCGTGCTCGGACCTGTCGAACAGCGCGTCGGAGGCGACGGCGTTGAACATCAGGTTCATGTGGCTCAGCTGGGCGCCCTTGGGGCGTCCGGTGGTGCCGCTGGTGTAGATGACGACGGCGGTCTCGTCGGCGTCGGTCTGCACCGTGGAGAAGGTCCCGCCGGTGCCGGCCAGCGCCGCCCAGATGGTCTCGGCTCCCTCGATCTGGGACTCCACCGCACCGGGCGTCGCCGGCAGGTCGATGTAGAGCTCGCAGGAGGCGGTGTCGTTGAACGCGGCGAACGCCCGCTCGCCGAGGGGGAGTTCGGGTGTGCCGGTGAAGGCGAACAGCGCCTTCGCGCCCGAGTCCTCCAGGTGGAAGGCGATCTCGCGGGAGGTCAGCAGCACGTTGAGCGGGACCACCACCGCCCCGGCCTTGAGCGCGCCGAAGTAGACGAACGGGAAGTAGGGCGTGTTGGGGCTCGCCAGGGCGACCCGGTCGCCGCGCCCGATGCCGCGCGCGGTGAGCATCTCGGCCACCTGGTTGGCGATCATGTTGGTCGTGGCGTAGTCGATCCGCAGGTCGCCGAACACCAGGCAGTCGCGTTCGGGGGTCGTTCGGGCGCCGTCTTCGAGTAGTGCGGCGAGGTTGAGCATCGCGCCTCCTGCAGTGCTAGGTGGGTCCGGTCACCTTTCTACCGCAGAGTAACTTGGTTCCGCCTGGGAGGGGACGGCACGGGTCCGTGTGTCCGCCCGCCTCACTCGGCCTCGCGCATCAGCGTCACGCTCGCGGGTTGGGCCTCCGACTCGCTGATGCCGATCTCGGAGACCCGCCAGGAGGCGCCGCCCGCCTCCAGGTGCTCGCCCAGCGTCAGCGTGTGCTCGGTGGTCTCGCCGTTCTCGGGGCGGGCGGTGATGACCACGGTCGGCTCCGAGCCGTCGCGGTAGCCGCTCAGCTGGAGCTCGACCGGACCGGTCTTCGCGGTGCCCTCGACTGAGGCGGGGGCGCCCTCCATCAGCTGGACGCGGTCGTTGTCGGTACCCAGAACCGGCGCGGAGCTGCTCGGCGCCGGCTCCGGCTCGCCCTGGGCGCAGGCCCCGGCGCCTATCAGCAGGCCGAGTACCGCCGTGGCGGCGATCAGCATCCGGCGGGCGCGGCGGGGGGAGGCGAACACGGTCATCTTCGGAGGATCTCCACAGGCTAGGAGGGTGTGTCCGGTACGCGGCGAGCGCACCGGCAGGCGGGACGGCGGGAGGGGCGCGGCCGGTCGCTGTGCAGGCACGGCCGCGGGAAGGGGGCGGAAGCGGGGAGGCCGCCCGGGTGCCATTCTCCCATCGCCGCGGCGATCCGAACGCCCGAAGCCGTTCCCGCGGCCCTTTCTCGGGCAGTGGGACCGGAGAAGGGACAGTGGACACACACCCCGAGGAGACCGACATGCCGGCGTGGATATGGAGCACGGGAATCCTGTTCCTCGCGGTCGCGGTTTTCGCGACCTGGTGGCTGGTCCAGTGGACCCGGCAGCCGCGCACCTACTTCCGCGCGGGCCTGGCCGATCCGCAGCGCCGCCGCTTCCCCCGGTGGCAGCGGGGCCGGTTCGCGCCGCAGACGGTGGTCGAGGAGAACGCCGACCGCGGGGCCATGGACACCGGAATCGACCACGAGGCCGCCGCGATAATCGAGGGCGAGCGGCACGAGACCACCCCCATCACCACCGACATCGACCGAGAGACCCGCCACCTGCTCGACGAGGAGGTCGCCGGCCGCCCCGTGATGGAGCGCGACGCCGAGATCCACCGGCCGGCGCCCGAGGAGGAGGCCGAGCTGGAACCCGAACCCGTCCGCCAGCGCCGCCTCGCCGCCGAGGAGCACGAGCGCGCCGCGATGGAGTACCGCCGGGCGGCCGGTGCCCGCGAACGCGGGGGCGCCCCCGCCGACGAGCCGGCCGAGGGCAGGACCCGCCGGGGCCTGCGCCGCTCCCGCCGCCGGTAGCCGCGCCGCGCATATCGTCCGTCCGGCCGGTCCGGGGTCCGCGCACGGCGGCCCGGCCGGCCGCCGCCGCGTCCGGGAGCCGCCGCGAACCGCGCTAACCTTGGTGCAAAGGCCCGGCTGGCAGCCCGCCGCGGCGGAGCCGACCCCGAGGGCGCGCGGCGACGAGGTCGCGACCTCCCAGCCGCCCCGTGCCCTCAAGTGCGACCGGTTAGAGGACGATCCAGCGATGACAGCGGTAGACGGAGACCAGGTGGCGAGCGACTCCTACGACGCCCGCGCACTCCAGGACAAGTGGCAGGCGCGATGGGCCAAGGAGAACCCCTTCACGGCAAGTGAGGACCCGGCCGACCACCGCCCGCGCTCCTATGTCCTCGACATGTTCCCCTACCCCTCCGGCGACCTGCACATGGGCCACGCCGAGGCCTTCGCCATCGGCGACGTGGTCGCGCGCTACCGCTTCCAGCTCGGCGAGAACGTTCTGCACCCCATCGGCTGGGACTCCTTCGGCCTGCCCGCCGAGAACGCCGCCATCAAGAACGGCACCCACCCGGCCGAGTGGACCTACGCCAACATCGAGACCCAGGCGGAGTCCTTCAAGCGCTACGGCGTCGCCCTGGACTGGTCGCGCCGGCTGCACACCAGCGACCCCGAGTACTACCGGTGGAACCAGTGGCTGTTCCTGCGCTTCTTCGAGCGCGGCCTGGCCTACCGCAACGAGGGCCTGGTCAACTGGTGCCCCAAGGACCAGACCGTGCTCGCCAACGAACAGGTCGTGCAGGGCCGCTGCGAGCGGTGCGGCACCGAGGTCGTGCGCCGCAGCCTGAACCAGTGGTACTTCCGCATCACCTCCTACGCCGACCGCCTGCTCGAAGACATGGAGCAGCTCGAAGGCAAGTGGCCCGAGCGCGTGCTGCTGATGCAGCGCAACTGGATCGGACGCTCCACCGGAGCCGACGTGGAGTTCCGCATCGAGGGCCGCGACGAGCCCGTCACCGTCTTCACCACCCGGCCCGACACCCTCTACGGCGCCACCTTCTTCGTCGTCGCCGCCGACGCCGAACTGGCCGACGAGCTGTGCGCGGCTGAGCACCGGGCCGACTTCGAGGCCTACCGCGCCCAGGTCTCACGCCTGACCGACATCGAGCGCCAGTCGACCGAGCGCGAGAAGACCGGCGTCTTCCTGGGCCGCTACGCCGTCAACCCGGTCAACGGCGAGCGCATCCCCGTGTGGGCCGCCGACTACGTCCTGGCCGACTACGGCCACGGCGCCATCATGGCCGTCCCCGCCCACGACCAGCGCGACCTCGACTTCGCGCTCACATTCGGGCTGCCGGTGCGCGAGGTCGTCGAGACCGGCGAGGGCGACCCGGCCGAGACCGGTGTCGCCACCGCGGGCGAAGGCCGGCTGATGAACTCCGGCCCGCTGGACGGGATGTCCAAGGGCGAGGCGATCGAGCGCATCACCGCGATCCTCGGCGAGCGCGGCACCGGCGCCGCCGCGGTCAACTACCGCCTGCGCGACTGGCTGCTGTCGCGGCAGCGGTTCTGGGGCACACCCATCCCGATCGTGCACTGCCCCGCCTGCGGCGAGGTCCCCGTTCCCGACGACGAGCTTCCAGTACGCCTGCCCGACAACCTCAAGGGCGCCGACCTGGCCCCCAAGGGCGTCTCGCCGCTGGCCGCCGCCTCCGACTGGGTCGAGACCGCCTGCCCCTCGTGCGGCGGCGCAGCCCAGCGCGACACCGACACGATGGACACCTTCGTCGACTCGTCGTGGTACTACCTGCGCTACTGCTCCCCGCAGGTCGACGACGCGCCCTTCGACGTCGACAAGGTCGCCGAGTGGGGGCCGATCGACCAGTACGTGGGCGGCGTGGAGCACGCCATCCTGCACCTGCTCTACAGCCGCTTCTTCACCAAGGTCCTCTACGACATGGGCATGGTGTCCTTCACCGAGCCCTTCCGCCGCCTGCTGAACCAGGGCCAGGTCATCAACCAGGGCAAGGCCATGTCCAAGTCCCTGGGCAACGGTGTTGACCTGGGCGAGGAGATCGAGAGGTACGGCGTCGACGCCGTGCGGCTGACCGTGATCTTCTCCGGCCCGCCGGAGGACGACATCGACTGGGCCGATGTCTCGCCGGCCGCTTCGCTGAAGTTCTTGAACCGGGCCTTCAAGGTGATGGCCGAGGCCGGGGCGGCCTCCGCGCCGGGCACCGACCCCGCCCACGGCGACGCGGCGCTGCGCAAGGCCACCCACCAGGCGCTGGACAAGATCACCGCGGCCGTCGAAGCCCACCGGTTCAACGTCGCGGTCGCACGGCTGATGGAGCTGGTCACCGCGGCCCGCAAGGCGATCGACTCCGGCCCCGGCGCCAAGGACCCCGCCGTGCGGGAGGCCGCCGAGGTCGTCGCGACCACCCTGTCGCTGTTCGCGCCCTACGCCGCCGAAGAGGGCTGGGAGCGCCTGGGCCACACCGGCCCCGTCGCCGTCGGCAACTGGCGCACCCCGGTGCCCGAACTGCTGACACAGGAGTCGGTCACGTGTGTCGTCCAGGTCTCCAGCAAGGTCCGTGACAAGCTGGAGGTCGCCCCCGACATCGAACCCGATGAGCTGGAGCGGCTCGCGCTCGCCTCCGAGAAGGTGCAGGGCTTCATCGGCGGCAAGGAGGTCCGCAGGGTCGTGGTCAAGGCACCCAAGCTCGTCAACGTCGTCGTGGCCTGACCGATGGCGGGGAACGGGCGCGCGCCGGACCAGCGGGTCCGCGGCGAGCGGCACGGCTCTGCGCGGCGGCTGTGGATCGCGGCGGGGGCCGGGGCCGTCCTGGTCGTGGCCGTCGCGGTCACCGCCGGTCTGCTGGTGGGGCGCGGCGAGCCGGCCGAACAGGCCGACGAGGCCGACACCTACGCCTCCGCGCCTGCCTGCTCGGCGGTGCCCCAGGAGGCGGTGACCGAGCTGGTGCCCGGCGCCGAGCTGGAGACCAGCCGGCAGGGCCCCATGGAGAACGCGGACAGCTCCACCTGCGTGTGGACTTCGGTGGGCGCCGACGACGCCCCGCCGCGCTCGCTCCATCTGGACTTCACCGCCCACTTCACCGACAAGGCCGGCGAGGTCAGCGGCGCCCGCGCCGCCGGCCGGCGGCTGGAGCAGTTGGCGCCCATCGGCGACCTGGAGGGCGCCGATCCGGTCTCCGAGCTGGGCGAGGGCGCGCTGGTCTGGCCGGGTACCGCCGACGCCGCCTCCGCCGAGGTCGTCTTCCGCCGCGACAACATGCTCATCCAGGTCTTCTACGGCGGCGACGCCGGAGACGGCGGCATGGACTACGCCGCCGCCCGCGAGGGCGCCGTGGCCGCCGCAGAGCGGGTGGCCGACTCCTTGTAGGACGCCCCGCCGGGTCCGGTCCCGCGGGCGGCCGCGCGCGCTGCCGGTCGCACGCCCGCTGTCGGCGGGGGCGCGTGTTCGCCTGCCGGGCGGGCGGGGGAGTCCGCCCCCGCGCGGGTAGTAGCGTGACTGGGCGCCGCAGCGCCGCCGGGTTGCGCCCCGCGCGCCGAGCACCACGAGGACGGCAGTACAGGGAGGCACGCATGGCCCAGCCACCTTCGGGCGGTCCCGGGCACGGGCCGGGCGGAGTGCCCGGGCCGCCCGGCCCGCCGGAACGCCACGGGCCGCCCGCGCCGCCCGGCCCTCCCGCACCGTTCGGCGCCGCCGCCCAGCCCGAGCCCATCTCCTCGGCACCGGCGCAGAGCCGCGGATGCGCCACCGCGGTCGTGGCCACACTGGCGGTCGTCGTGCTGGTGCTGGCCGCCGCCGGCGTGTGGGCGATCGTCTCGCTCACCTCTGCGCCGGGCGGCGAGTACGAGTCGGCGCCCGACTGCTCGGTGGTGCCCGGCGGCGTCCTCGACGGCCTGGTCCCCGCGCGCGACACCGAGCTCAGCCGCAGGATCGCCGACTTCGACCCGGAGCGCCGCGAAGGCTACGAGTGCCGTTGGGAGACGCCGCAGACCGCCTCCGAGGTGCCCGCGGCCGCGCGCGTGGTGATCGTCCGCTACGCCGACCGCACCGGCAGGCCGGGGACCGAGGCCGCGTCTACGGCGCTGGAGGCGGCTGCGCGGGGAAAGGCGTCTCCGCACAAGCTGTCCGGGCTCGGCGACGAGGCCAAGGGCTGGAGCGAGTCGGTGCAGGGCTTCGACTGGGGCTGCACCGCGGTGCGGCTGTCGAACCTGTACACGATGGCCTGCCACACCGCCGCGGTCGACTACCAGGCCAGTGAGTCGATCCCCGCCGACGTGGCGCTGGCCAACGCCGAGTCCCTGGCCCGGGCCGTCACCGCCGAGATCGAAAAGGGCGACTACTGAGGCCGTGGCCGCACGCGCCCGCCACTGCCGGGCGCACGCGGTGCCGGTCGGGCGCCGTGTTCCGGCTGAACCGCCGATCATCGAACACACCCCGGCTAGAGGCCGGTCTCGGACTCCAGGAAGGTGCGCAGGGCGGGGGCCACGTCGGGGGAGAAGCGGCGCCGGGAGTCGAGCGCCTCCGCCCCGGGCGCGTCGCTGTACCTGCGGAACACGTGGTCGGCGCCGGGGATGTCGGCCCGCTCGCCGTCGGGCAGCCCGGTCATCAGGCGGTCGACGTCGCCGCGCGCGATCTGCGAGTCGGCGGTGCCCCACAGGACGAGCGTTGCGGTGCCGGCGGGCAGGCCGCGCGCCAGGCGCACGGGGTCCATCGCGTCGATGCGGCGCAGGAAGTCCTGGTACCGGGGAGCGAAGAGGCCCCCGAAGCCCTGCGGGAGGTCGGCCTCCTCCAGTTCGTCGCCGTCGCGGATTCCGGCGACGGCGGTCCGCACGTCCGAGAGCGCCTGGTCGGCCGCGGCGTAGTCCATGGAGCCGGCGGCCTCGGCCCTGCGGACCTGCTCGGTGATCTGCCGGTCGACGACGTCGAGGTAGCGGCGGCCCGGCGGGGCGGCGAGGACGAGTGCGCGCGGCGGATGCTCCTCGACGATCTCGTGGGCGCGCAGCGCGAACAGGGCGCCCTCGCTGTGGCCCAGCACGATGAGCCGCGAGGGGTCGACCTCGGGCCGCGACGCCAGGTGCGCGTAGGCGTCGGCGACCTCCTGGGCGAAGACGCCGTAGCCGACGGCGGCGTCCTCCTCGCGCGAGGCCATGCCGGTCTCGCCGCTGCCGAGCTTGTCGTAGCGCAGGGAGGCGACCCCCATGTCGGCCAGCAGGCGCGCGAAGTTCTTGTTCGTGCCGGCGTCGGGCCGCCCCGGGCTGTTGCCGTCGCGGTCGGTGGGGCCGCTGCCGGAGACGATCAGCGCCGCGGGCAGGTCGCCACCGCCGCCGGGTGGCAGGGCGAAGGTGCCGTGCAGGGTGTCGGGGCCGCTGCGGAAGGTGACCTCGCTCTGCTGCGGCCGGATGCCGGGCGGCTCGGCGGGCCCGGAGTCGTCGGTTCCGGGGCTGCAGCCGGTGGCCAGGAGGGCCGCCAGGAGCGCGGAGACGGCGGCGGCGCGCAAGGGCGAGCGGACGGGCATGGTCCCTACCGTAGTGCCCGCCGCGCCCGCGGGTGCGGGGTGTGCCGGGGATCGGCGGCGTGCGGCGCGCCGGGCGGCCCTGAGCGTCGGGCGGCACGCGAGGATTCGGCCTTTGGTCCCTGGCGCGGAGCCGCCGTCGCGGCGTAGGGCGGGGGATCGGTGCGGGGGCGGGGTCAGGGATAACCGTTGGGTTCCGAAAAGGCGACGGGTTCGTGATCTACAGCGAAGATCACGAACCCGTGCCAAAGCGAGGCGAACTCGTTATGCCGACGCGGCGGCGGCTCACACGCGCCGGAGCACGGCCACCACCTTGCCCAGGATGGTGGCGTCGTCGCCGAGGATGGGCTCGTATTCGTCGTTGCGCGGCAGTAGCCACACGTGGTCGGAGTCGCGCTTGAACGCCTTGACCGTGGCCTCGTCGTCGAGCATCGCCGCGACGATGTCGCCGTTGTTGGCCTCGGGCTGCTGGCGGACGACGACCAGGTCACCGTCGGTGATGGCGGCGTCGACCATCGAGTCGCCGACGACGTTGAGCATGAACAGCCGGCCCTCGCCCACGAGCTGCTTGGGCAGCGTGAGGACGTCCTCGATGGACTCCTCGGCCAGGATGGGGCCGCCCGCCGCGATGCGCCCGACCACCGGGACGGCGGTCGCGCGGGACTCGTCGGCCTCGGGGGTCTCCTCCAGCTGGTCCCAGGAGCGCACCGGCGGCTGGCCCGGAATGCGGATTTCGACCGCTCGTGGGCGGTTCTGGTCGCGGTAGAGGTAGCCCTTGCGTTGCAAGACCTTCAGTTGGTGCGCCACACTGGACGGGCTCGATAGCCCCACCGCGTCGCCGATCTCCCGGATGGACGGTGGATATCCGCGCTGCCGCACATAGCGGTGGATGCAGTTCAGCACGCTCTGCTGGCGTGCGGTGAGCTGCGGCGCCCCCTCGGCGCTGTCAGCGGAGTCCTGAGAATCGGCGGGTGGAGCGGCAGCGGACCGGAGCGCGGTGACGGACCCCCCGCCCGTGTGAGGTTCCTGGGTTCCGTGGTTCTCCTCCGGCACGGCCGGCCTCCTCGGCGGTCGGTTGTTCTGGGTGCGGCTATCGGCGGGCGTCAGGCGGATCCCCCGACTCGAGGGACCAGCCGGTCGATCAGTGTTCGGCAGCGGTAGCGCGTGTTCAGCCACTGAACGTGGCGTCGCCGATACCGCAGCGAAACATGTCCAACGTTACTGCGTGCACACGGCAATATCAAACAAACGTTCGAGATGGTGCTGAAAAATTCGCTCGAATGCGGTAGGAATCGAACGTTAGTTCTAACGAACTGGCGTACGAAGGTGAGGACTGTGCGGCCATGACTATGTCAGCGTCTCAATCCGCCACTGCGTTCGAATCCCCCTTGACCTGGCCCGACACCCCACGAACCGATGACCGCGGGCCCGCCGTCCGGCTGCCGCGGCGCGCGCGGCTTTCCGTGGTCCCGCCGCAGGCGCCGCCGGCCGAGGAGGCCGAACGCGAAGGCGCTTCCGGCGCCGACCCGTTCCCGGGAGCGCACGACGGCGCGCTGTTCGACTGGGCGCGGCAGCTGCCCGAGTGGAGCGCCGCCGCGGCGGCCCCGCCGAGGGCGGCCCGGCGTCCGCGGCAGGCGGCACCGGCCCCGGCGCGGGCTCTGCGCCCGGCCGCCGTCCCGGCACCGCGCCCCGCTCCGGTGCTCGGCGCCGCAGCCGAACTGTGGAACGAGCGCCTCACGCGCCGAGGGCGCGTCGTGGTGGGCGCGGCGGTCTCGGCGCTGGCGACCGCCCTTCTGGCCGGCCTGCTGCTGGCCGTGGGCACCGCCGGAGCCTCCGCCACGGGCCCGGCGCCCGCGGAGTCGGCGCTGCACGAGGAGGCGCCTCCCACCGTGGTCGTCCGCGACGGTGACACCCTGTGGTCGATCGCCGAACGTGTGCGTCCCGGCGACGATCCGCGCAGCACCGTGCACGAGATCGTGAAGGTGAACGGCCTCAGCGAGTCCGAGATCGAGCCCGGCCAGGAACTCGTGATGCCCGAGTTCTAGCCGGTGCCGCGGCCGCGGCACCGCACCGGCCCGAGCGCCCTCCGCCGCCGCTGCAGCCACCGTCGCCCTCACCGTCCGCGGTTCGGGGCGGGGGCGACAGGCCCGGCGCGATGGAAGGGGTGCGCGGCGGCGGGACCGCGTTCCTGCTCGGCGTCCACTGCTCGGCTTCCTCCCGGTCGTGGCCTCTGCCCGATGACGGAATGATCATGGCAGGGGGCTGCGACAGAACGGCGCCGTCGGCGGCCCGCACCGGCGTCGGCGCGGGCCGAGCGCCCGTGGCAACGCCCCGGGGGCCGCGGCCCCCGGCGGCCGACGTGCCCTGCCCGGCGCGCCGGGAGGACGCCGGCCTGACGCGTCCCGCGGCGTCGCTACAGGTCGTCCAGGCGCCAGGACGCGGGCGGGTCGGCCACCACCCGCACCGACTCGGCACGGAGGTCCTCGGGGCCGGGCACCGTGGTTCCGGGGAGTGCGACGGCCGCCGCGCCCCAGGCCACGGCGCGGCGCAGGCGCCCCTCCGGCGAGCCGTCGGCCGAGAGGTAGCCCGCCAGCGCGCAGTCGCCCGCGCCCACGGTGCTGCGCGGCACGACCGACGGGCCCTGGCCCCACCAGGTGCCGTCGGCCTCGGCGAGCACGGCTCCGTGCGGCCCCAGGGTGACCAGGACCGCGCGGTTGCCCCGGGCCACGGCCGTGCCTGCTGCGCGGGCGACGTCGCCGACGGTCTCCATATCCCGGCCCGCGAGCGCGCTCAGCTCCTCGCGGTTGGGCTTGAGCAGCGCGTTGCCGCCCGCCGCGACAGCGGCCTCCAGCGGTTCGCCCGAGGTGTCCAGCGCGAGCGGCACGCCGCGGGAGCCGGCCAGCTTGGCCAGGCGCGCGTAGAAGTCGACCGGCGCACCGACAGGCAGGCTTCCGCTGGCCACGAGCCACTCCGGGCCGCGCGCCAGCTCGGCCTCGACCGTCTCCAGCAGGCCGTCGATCTCCTCCGGCGCCAGTTCGGGGCCGGAGCTGTTGAGCTTGGTCGTGGTGCCGTCGCCCTCGGCCAGCGTGAAGTTCTTGCGCGTGGTGCCGGCGATCGGCACCGCGACGTGGTGCAGGTCGCCCAGCAGGGAGGTGAGCTCGGCACCCGTCGCGCCGCCGACCGGCAGCACGGCGGTGGTCGCATGCCCCATCGCGCGCAGCGCGCGGGAGACGTTGACCCCCTTGCCGCCCGCCTCGGTGGTAGGCGACCTGATGCGCAGTATGCCGCCGAGGCGCAGCTCGGGCACTTCGAGCGTGTGGTCGACGCTGGGGTTGGGCGTACAGGTCAGGATCATGCGGGCCTGCTCCGTGCTTCAACGGCGGTGGCGGTCGGGGCCGCCGCGGCGGCGAACCGCGGGCGGCGCCCGGTGGCGGCCGCCGGGGCCGCGGAATCCGCAGCGACCGCATCGGGGACGGACGGGCCGGCGATCAGTCGGAAGCGCGCTGGATCCGGGGCGCTGCGCCCGGCGCAATGTGTGTGTGAGCCCGCATTTGCCGATCCGTTTGGTTGTTGCCCTCTTTGATTATGTCCGTTTGCCCTCGACAGTCAACCGGTTTCGCTCAAATGAGCACAGGTCCGGGGGTGTGGCGACGTCCGATACCGGCCACGCCGGACTCGGCGAACCGGTGGTCGTGGCTCCCGCCCGAAACGACGGAAGCCGCGGCGGTCACCGGTGACCGCCGCGGCTTCCGTCGTGCCGCAGACCGCGCTCAGAGCGCCGGGATGTCCTCGGGCAGCAGCGTGTTGAAGTCGTCGCGGCCCGCGTTCTCGGCGTGCACCAGGCGGCCCGCCTGCCGGGTGACCATGCGCTCCAGCACCTGGCGGGCGTAGCGCCCGTTGCCGAACGAGGAGTCGCGCGGCACCTGGGAGAAGTGCGCGCGCAGCGCCTCCAGCGTCGGCTCGGTGCACTCGTAGCCCGACCCGCGCGCGATGTGCTCGACGATGGTCACCAGCTCGTCGTCGCTGTAGGACGCGAACTCCACCCGGTGGTTGAACCGCGACGCCAACCCGGGGTTGGAGTCGAGGAACCGCTGCATCTCGTCGGTGTAGCCCGCGACGATGACCACGACCTCGTCGCGGTGGTCCTCCATCAGCTTGACCAGCGTGTCGATGGCCTCCTGGCCGAAGTCGTTGCCGCCGCCGGCCTTGGGCGCCAGAGTGTAGGCCTCGTCGACGAACAGCACCCCGCCCTTGGCGCGCTCGAAGACCTCCGCCGTCATCTGCGCGGTGTGGCCCACGTAGCGGCCGACCAGGTCGGAGCGGGCGGTCTCGACGACGTGACCGCCCGGTAGCACGCCCAGCGTGTGCAGCAGCCGCCCGTAGAGCCGTGCGATCGTCGTCTTGCCGGTGCCGGGCGGCCCGGCGAAGACGAGGTGGTGGCTCATCGGCGCCACCGGCAGTCCCATGTCCGACCGCCGCCGGGCCATGACGACGAGGTTGGTCAGGTCGTTGACCGTGTCCTTGACCTCGTGGAGCCCGATCATCCCGTCCAGCTCCGCCCTCAGGCTCGCCAAGTCGTCCTCTGAGGCCGCGCCCGCCGACGCGCTCTCCAGCACCTCTGGCCCGAGGTCCTCGGGCACCAGCCGTGCCAGCTCCGCCGGGTTGTCCGGCGCCTCACCGCCCAGCCGGTAGGCCTGCCGGTCGACCATCCCCTCGAACAGCTTGCGCGCATCGCGCCCGTTGCCGAAGGCCGGCCCCTTCGGCACCCGCTCGAAGTACTCGGCCAGCGCCTGCACGGTGCTGTCGTCCATGGTGTAGTGGTTGGCCTCGCACATGTTGCGCATGATCTGGACCAGCTCGCCGACCTCGTAGTTGGGGAACTCGATGGTCCTGCTGAAGCGCGAGGCCAGCCCGGGGTTGGCGGACAGGAACCGCTGCATGTTGTCGGTGTATCCGGCCACGATGACCACCGCGTCGTCGCGGTGGTCCTCCATCAGCTTGACCAGGGTGTCGATGGCCTCGCGGCCGAAGTCGGGCCCGCTGCCGCCTTCGCTGCCCTCGGAGAGCGTGTAGGCCTCGTCGACGAACAGCACCCCGCCCTTGGCGCGCTCGAACACCTCGGTCGTCTTGATCGCGGTCCCGCCGACGTACTGCGAGACCAGGTCCGCGCGCGCCACCTCGACCACGTGGCCGTAGCGCAGCACGTCCAGCTCGGCGAGGATCTGGCCGTAGAGCCGCGCCACGGTCGTCTTGCCGGTACCGGGCGGGCCGCCGAACACCAGGTGCCTGCCCGTCGTCGGTGTCGGCAGCCCCATCTCCGCCCGGCGCCGGTTCATCTGAGTGCGCGTGATCAGCGTCTTGACCTCGTGCTTGACGTTGGCCAGCCCGACCAGGGCCTCCAGATCGGCCAGCGGTCCCTGCGCCTCGCCGTCGTCGCCGACCTGCTCGCCGTCGCCCTGGTCCGGGCCGGGTGCGGGCGAGGGCACCGGCATCGACGTGTCCGCGCCCTCCCCGTAGGCGTCGGGCGCGCCGTTGTCGCGGCTGAGCAGGTCCTCGGCGCGGACCCGGTCGCTGGTCACGGTCTGGCGCAGCCCCGAGCGGGCGTTCTCGCGCACCGAGCAGTCCTCCAGCACGACGTCCTCAGCGGAGTGCACCAGCACACCGTCGCTGCTGTTCCCGAAGATCTCGCAGCGGCGCAGCGAGGCCGTCGCCCCCGCGGCCACCAGCACCCCGTTGCGCCGCCCGTTGTAGACCCGCGAGCGCAGCACCGACACCTCGCCGCGGTTGTGCACGGCGATGCCCTCGCCCGCACAGCCGGTGATGTCGCAGTCGCGCAGGTCCGCCTTCGCCTTCGCGCCGACGCTGACGCCGTTGTCGGCGCTGTCGTTGATCTGCACACCGCTCAGCAGCGGCCGGGACCCCTCGCTGACGGCGATGGCGGCCTTGCCGGTCCGCTCCAGTGTGGCGTCCTCCAAGCGGCCGTGGCCCTCCTTGCGGAAGAAGACGCCCTGCCCCCGCGTCTCGGTGATCGCCACCCCGCGCAGGAACGGGGCGCACTCCTCGATCACGAAGCCCGGTCCCGACGTGCCGGTGACGACGCCCCGGTCGAACTCGACGGTGCTGCCGCCGCTCAGGCTGATGCCGGTGCCGCCGCGCACGGTCAGGCCGATGAACGACGTCGCCGCCCGGTCCTCGGCCCGCACTCCGTCCCCGGCGGACTCCGCCACGTCGCAGTCGGCGAACAGGCCCCGCGCCTTGCCCCACAGGTGGATGCCGACACCGCCCGCCCGGTTCACCGCGACACGCGAGAGCTGCGGGTCGGCGCCGCTGTGCACGCCGACACCCCGGTCGCCGGTGTCCTCGATGACGCAGTCCTCGATCACCGGCCGGGCACGACTGGAGATCATCAGGCCGTCGCCCGACACGCCGTGCACGCGTGTGCCGCGCACGCTGGTCGAGGCGTCCTCCTCCAGCGCGATAGCGGGCTTGGCGGTGCGGGAGATCTCGCAGTCCTCGACGGTTCCGGCGGCCTGGCCGCTGGCGAACAGGCCGTTGCCGCCGGTGTCGCGCAGCACGCAGGAGCGCACCGAGGGGCGCCCGCGCTCACCGATGACCAGGGCGCTGGTGTTCACCTCCTCGATGACGCAGTCCTCCACCGCGCTGGGTTCCGCCGCGGTGATGACCACGCCGGCGCCGCCCGAGCAGGTCACCCGGCTCTCCCGCATCGCCAGCGCGCCCGAGCCCCGCACCGAGACCGCCGCCCACGCCTCCGCGCTCACCTCGCAGTCGGCCATCTCCACCTGGCCGGCGGCGATGTCCACGGTGGGGTGGTCGGCCGAACGGCCGCTGAGGACCAGCCCCGAGAGCTTCACCGCCTCGGCCGCCGAGGCCACGGCGCTGCGCGAGTCGGCGAGCAGCTCCACGCTGCCGCGGCCGTCGCGCGCCACCAGGGTGACCACGTTGCGCAGCACGAGGGTCTCCTCGTAGCGGCCGCGGGCGATGCTGATCAGGGCGCCGCTGTCGGCTGCGGCGAGGGCGGCGCCGATCGTCGGATAGCCGTCCGCCGCGTCCGGGTCGACGGTAAGGACCTGCCTGGCCACGTTCGTTCTCCTCTACTAGCGGGCCGCCGCTGCGCGGCCCCGTGCTCTGCGCGGGTGGCGGCTGCGGGCCGCCCCGCCCGGTGCGGGCGTCGTCAGGTGCAGCTCGCCCGGACCGCCGAAGCCGCGACGTGCGAGGTCGCACCGCCCTGGCCCGCGACCGCGTCCTCGCCGATGTTGGTGAGCTGGACGGTGAACCGCTCGGTGGGCGAGACGAACCCCGTCACCTTCACCCAGCCGCCCTTGGACTCGGCCTGCCGCACCCCGAAGACCGCCGCGGCGCTGCCCGAGGGCTCGGGACCGGGGAAGATCTGGTACATCGCCTCGCGGTCGGTGACCCACTGCGGGCTCGCGTCCTCGGGTATGTAGACGTAGACGTCGCACTGGGCGTCGGCGAAGCCGGGGGTGAACGACCAGTAGGCGTACCGGCCGTCGCCGTACTCCGCGGTGCCCGAGACCGGGATCGCGTCATAGGTGCCGTCGCAGCCGTCCAGGGCGTAACCGCCGTCCCGGGTCGCCCAGCGGGGGGCGTCGCCGCCGCGCCCGGCGGCTCCATAGGAGGCGCCTGCACCGCCGGGGCAGCCCGGACCCGCGAGCGCGGTGAACTCGGGACCGGAGGAGGAGGCCGAGGGGGAGGGGGCGGCCTCCTCGCCCTCGGGCGAGGGCTCGCCGCCGGCGGAGGGGCCCGCCATCATCGGCGCCGCCTGGGCGTCGCCGGAGTCGCCGGCGGGCTCGTCCCCCGGGCCGGGGGCATCGTTCTCGCCGTCGTCGCCGTCGTCGCCGCGACTCTCGTTCTCGGAACCGGCAGGAGCGTCGCCGCTGTCCGGCCCGGGCTCGCCGCCGCCACCGTCACCCCCGCCACCTTCGCCGTCCTGGTCGCCCGAGTCCGCCTCGGGGGTGCTCTGCGGCGCGCCGTCGGCCTCGACGCCGCCGCCGGCCCCTGCGGCATCGGTGTGCCCGCTGTCGGTGCCCTCCCCTTGCGACCGGCTCTGGGCCTGCTCGCCGGTTGCGGATGTGCCGGACTCCTCCTGCGGAACGGCTTCGGGGACATAGCCGCGGTCCGGTGGGGAGTCGGCTGGCGCGCCGCCGCTCAGCGATTCGGTGCCCGCGGTGGTATCGGACTCCTGCTGCCCGGCACCCGCGCCGCCTCCGCCGGATTCGGGTCCCTCGGCGCGCAGGCCCACGCCCGCGGTAACCGGAACGGTCGCGAGGGTCTCCGGGCGCTGCAGCGCCGACATCGCCAAGGGCGCCACCACGAGCAGCAGTCCGGCGATGGCCGCCCCGGCGAGGGCGGGCGGGCCCGGCCGCCCGAGGGGCCGGCCCTCGGGAGCGGTGGCGGGCTTCGCCACGGGTTCCTGCCGGGTGTCGGGGACGGAGATGCCGCGGCGGGCGGGGGCTGCGGCATCCGCCGCATCGCTTCGGGGGGTATGCGCCTGCGGTACCACGTCGGGCAGGCCCGGCTGCCCGTCGAGGGAGTCCCCGGTTTCCCGAAGGGGCCCGGGGCGCGCGTCGGCGCGCTGGTTCAGCGGAATCCGGGAGGGCCAGTGCAGCAGCCCCGAGGGACCGGGCGCGCGCCGGCCCGCCGCGCCCGGTCGGGCGGCGAACGGTTCGGTCATCGTGGTCCTCCTTGCACGCCTCCGCGCCGGGGCGGAACACCGTCGCGGGATGGAACAACGCCGCGGTCTGCGCTGCGCGGTGGCCGTCGAGCCGGCCCGGCCGGCTCGACGGCCACCGCGGTCCGGCGCGACCGCGTTTGCGCCGATCGCGCCCGGGCGACCGATGTCACCAGCGGCCTCCCTTGCCGCCGCCGCCATCTACGTCACCCATGTCGGACTTGAGCGACTTGCCGGTGTCAGCGGCGGACTCGTCGACGACCTCCATGCTGCGGCCCGTCTGCATGGTGTAGTCGGCGCACGTCCGCAGGCCCTCGCCGAGGTGGTCGAGGTAGAGCATCAGGTTCTCTTCCAGCGGGTCGGTGTTCTTCTCCAGCTTCTGGGACATCTCGTCCTCGCCCCAAAGCGGATCGAGCCCTTGGCGGAAGGACTGGTAGCGGCGCTTGATCTCGTCGACGGCGTTCGCGGGGGCGTAGAGCTCGGACCCGCTCCGCGCGAGTTCCTCCGGCAGGGCGAACAGCGCTTTGGAATGGGAGTAGTCGGAGGAATCCTGGTTCGAGGCGTTCACGGCCTCCTGCCTTCCTGCTGTGCGCAGCGGTCGTTTCGGGGGACGGCGGAGCGGGCGGTGCGACCGCCCCCGTCGTCAGGAGAACGGGCCGCGAGGCATGGTGCCGCCGAGCCGGCGGAACATCTCCGCGGGGTCGAACCTGCCTTCCATCACCGCTTGCATGTCGACCCCTTCGGGTGCGAGCGGCTTGTAGAGCTCGGCCACGCGCTCGCCCATCTTGGCGTGCGCCTGCTTGATGGTGTCCAGGATGGTGTCGGCCAGTTCGGCTGGCGCCATGTCCCGGTAGGCCTGGGTGTGGAACTTCAGCTCCACCAGCTCACCTCTCCCGTTCACCTTCGCCGCCACCAGTCTGTTCTTGGCGACGGCCTCCTCGGTTGCCGACTCCAGGCTTTCGTTTGCGCCCTCCACCTCGCGGAGCGTCTTCTGCAGACGTTCCAGTTCTCGTTCGCTCTCCTCCGGCATCCATGAAGTCATTGCGCTGTGTGCTCCTCTTGCTGTCGGCGCCGGGCGTGGGGCGGCCCAGAACCGTGCTGTTGCGGTTGGCCGCCGTGCCCCAGACGCGCTCGTCCTCCGACAACCACGTGGTGCGTTCGCGTTCGCGGTTGTTCTGGCCGCCGCCCATGCCGCCCATGCCGCCCATGGGGGGCATCATCGGCGGCATCATGCCGCGGCCCATGCCGTTGCCCGCACCGGCTCCGTTGCCGGTCTCGCTACCGATCCCGTTGCCGGCCCCGTTGCCGGTCCCCTGTCCGAGTCCGCCTGGCCCCGGTCCGTCCTGCGAACTCCCCGGAGTGCTGCCGAAGCCCCCGCCGGACGGGCCGCTGTTCTGATTGCCCGTCGAGTTCTCGGGCAGCGCATTGGAACCGGACGGCGGGCCGGAGAACAACGTGGAGCGGTCCGAACTCTGCGGTCCCTGGCCGCCGTTCTGCGGACCGCCCTGGTATTCGGGAATGTCGGGCGTGCTTTGCGTCGGCGGCGGAGTGAGGTCGGCCTGGTCCGGATCGGGAATCTCCGGCGGGATATCCGCCTGGTCGGGGCCGGGAACGTCGAAATCCGGGCTTTCGGGTATCGGGGCGTTGCCGCCGCCCTGTCCGTAGCCCTCGGGGTAGCCCGTCAGCGGGTCGATCGGCTGGACCTCGCCGGTCTCCGGGTCGGTGACGACCGGCAGCCCGGCTTCGGGGTTGTAGGGGAGGCCGGATTCGGAGCTGATGGGGAAGGGCTCTCCGGTTTCGGGGTTGATCGGCAGCCCGGTCTCGGGATCGGTCTCCAGCGTGGGGGGCTCCGCGTTCGGAGCGTAAGGCTCGCCCGTCAGCGGATTGATCGGCTGGACCTCGCCGGTCTCCGGGTCGGTGACGACCGGCAGCCTGGTCTCAGGGTCGATGGGAAGGCCGGACTCGGGATCGACGGGGAAGGGCCGCCCGGTTTCGGGATTGATCGGCAGCCCGGTCTCGGGATCGGTCTCCAGAACCTGGCGCTCGCGCCCGGAGTTCGCGCCGGGACCGCCCAATCCGCCGCCGTTGGGGCCGCTCTGGCCGTTGGGGAAACCACCCGGACCGAAGGGCGGGGGGTAGGGCGCGTAGCTGTTGCTGCCCGGGTTGT
>NZ_BAAAQI010000018.1:82527-113268 GCF_039531585.1 Streptomonospora arabica
TGTTGTCGGGTCCGCCGAGTCCGTCGCCGCCGGGGCCGGAGTAGCCCTGGGGCATGGGGGGTGGGGTGTAGTTGCCGGGGTTGTTGTCGGGTCCGCCGAGTCCGTCGCCGCCGGGGCCGGAGTAGCCCTGGGGCATGGGGGGTGGGGTGTAGTTGCCGGGGTTGTTGTCGGGTCCGCCGAGTCCGTCGCCGCCGGGGCCGGAGTAGCCCTCGGGAATGGGAGGCGGAGTGTAGTTCCCGCCGCCGGGAGGCCCCTCCAACCCGCCGCCGTCGGGTCCGCCGAGGTTGTCGAACATGTCGTCCGGGAACATGTTGTCGAACATGTCGTCGGGGAACGTGTCGTCGAACATGTTGTCCGGGAAGACGTTCTCGAACATGTCGTCCGGAAAGACATTGTCGAACATGTCCTCCGGAAAGACGTCCTCGAAGAGGTCCTCCGGAATACCGCCGCCGCCACCACCGCCACCGCCCTGGTTTCCGGTGGTCTCGTAGGGAGAAAGCTGTTCGCCTATAGGCGTCTCGAACGGCTTGATTTTTCCGTAGGCGGTGTTGTAGACGTCGGTCATCGCTTCATAAAGGGCGTTGGCGGCCTCGTCGACGCCTTTGAACTTCTCTTCCCATCTCCGGTTGAGCTCGTTGAGGATGCCCGTCGTCGTGGGCCCGTCGCCCTCTTTCTCATCCTGGTCGGAAACGATCCCCGTAGTGCCGCCGTCAGTGTAGGTTATATGGAACTGCCCGCGTTCCGGGTTCCACTCCTGGGTTCCGGAAGTGGTATGGTGGTACCAATCGTAGAGTATGTTGTAAACTTTTGTGTTTTTGTCGTAATACCAGTCGTTCACCGCTTCTTCGAGGGCGCTGAGCTCCTTCGCGAGTTTGTCCGGTATCTCGCTCAACGGTGCATCGATATTGTTGAGCTGCTCGTACATGTCCTGGAGCCGGGTGGCCAACTCGTAGATCCGGTTTCCGAACGCGCCGGCGGCGGTCCCCTTGAACCCTCCGTCCTCCGAGAGGTTCAGATTCTCGAACTGCTTTACCAGTCCGCCTTTTCCGTCCGGGCCGCTGACGAAACCGCGAAGATCCACTTCCAGGTTGTTCACTTCGCGGGCGATCTTCGTCAGCGTCCCCTTCTCGTACGAGGTGGACCAGGTCCCCCGATCGAGAGCCACGTCGGTCAGCCGCTTGAGGCCCTCGCGGAACTTCGGCTCGTGGTCGTTCCACATGGCCTCGTTCAGCTGGTAGCCGGCATAGTGCGTTCCGACGTTGCGGTCGTAGGACCAGGTGTAGCCGCCGCTCCATACGGGGTCTTCCCAATAGTTGTACGACCACCACAGCTCGATGTCGTCCGGCTGGTTGAAATAGTTGTACGGCGGATAGTATTTTCCGTTGATAAGCCAGGGCTCATTGACGATCACACCCTTGTCCGCCATCCGGTCATGATGGCTCGTGCCGACCTTTGCGTCCTTGTCGGCGAAGATGTTCATGATCTCACTGACCTCACGCGGCATGGATTCTCATCCTCCATACGTCGGCTGCCGTGCGGTAGCGGATAGCGGTGCAGGCGGGCCCGTCACTCATTCTGCCCCCCGGGGTCCCCCGTCGTTTCGTCGGGAGGGCCGTTCCCCTGGTCCGATCCCCCGTAGCCGCCGGAACCGCCGGATTGCGGCGGCTCGCCGATGATGCCGACCAGTTCCTGCAGACTGAGTTCTTCGTCGTCTTCATGGGTTTCGAAGGTGATCACGTTCTTGTCGAGCTGCTCGGTGATGAGCTCCAGTTCCTTGCGGAGGTCACTAACGGCCGTGAATATCAACGGAAGCGACGGGTCGACCACGGACTTCACGTCCTTGGCCGGAGAAAACGAATTCGGGTCCCCGATTCGGAGAAAATCTCCTCCGCCCCCGTCGCCGGTCGACTGGTAGCGCCGGAACGTCGCCTCGTGGCCCTCCAGATGATCTGCGAGGAAAGTCTTGAGAATCGTGTTGAAGTCTCTGACCATCCGGTAGTTGATGGCCGTTACGTCGCCTTTTCCGCCCTCGCCCTCTCCGTCGCCGCCTTTGCCGTCGTCACCGCCCTGGTCGTCCTCTTCGCCGCCCTTGCCGCCGTCACCGTTGCCGTCGTCGTCGCCACCCTTTTCGTCCTCGCCACCGCCTTTCTCGTCCTCTTCGCCGCCCGTGTCGTCGCCGCCTTCGCCGTCCTCGCCGCCTTCGTCACCGCCTTTGCCGTCGTCCCCCTCGTCATCCTGGCCGCCCTTCTCGTCGTCGCCGTTGCCGTCGTTGCCGTTGTCGTCTTGGCCCCCCGGTTGACCGCCGCCTTCGCCCTGCTCCTCGTCTTCACTGTCCTCGGGGACAGTTGTGGTCACGGGCTGGAACGATGTCGCGGGGGAAGCGGGGACGGCGCCTTGACCGCCATTGCCGTCGCCCTGCTTACCGCCCTTGCCTTCCGGCTTCTCGGACGGTGTCGACTCGGTATCGGCGACGGGGGTACGTGCTGTTCGCTTCGCCTCGTATTCCGGGTCCGCTTGCGGAGGCGAATCGTTTGCGTCGACCGTCTCGGTTTCGGGGATGAACGCGCCGTTCCCGTCAAGGCCGGGTTGCTCGTCCGAGAGCTTTTTCAGGACGTCGTTCTCGTGGCTCTCCATCGGCTGCGCCTGGTGCTGGGTGTCACCCCCGTCGCCTCCGGGGCCTTCCTGCTGTGCAGGGGCGCCTTCGGACGGCGGGTCGTCCCCGGAGCCATCGGGGCCGCTGTCGCCCTGCCCCTGTGCCTGTCCCAGTCCGTGCTCCGGCCGGCTGTCCGGTTCTTCCTGGCGGTCCTGATCCGGCTGGCCACGCCCGTCGTCGCCGTCGTGCCCCTGCTGGTCGTCCCGGCTGTCCCGGTGGTCTTGGCCCGTATCGCCTGTTTCGCCGCCCTGACCGTCCTGACCGTCCTGGTCGTGCTGACCGTGCTGGTCATCCTGGTCGTCCTGGGCACCGTGGTCGCCGTGACCCTTCTCCTCGGAAGGGCCGCCCTTGTCCCCTGTGCCCTGGTCTCCGCCTGGATTCTCTGAGCCGTTGCCGGAGTCGCCTTCGCCGGCGGGCACGATGGAGATCTTCCCGGTCTCAGGATCGATGAAGAACTCGCCGTCGCCCGGATCGATGGTCACCGTGTCCGACTCCGGGTCGACGTCGACGCCGAGCTCGCCCGCGTCGATGGAGGTGGCCCCGGTCTCGGGATCAATGCTGATCTTGGGATCCTCGGGCGTGCCCTCCCCGTCCCCGCCACCGCCTTCGCGGTCGCCGCCGTCGTTCCGCACCCCCTCCTCGGGTGGCGTGCCGATGGTCAGCAGGCCGGTTTCCGGGTCGATGGACACCGGTGCGCCGCCGGGGTCGATGACCGTGCCCTCGGCCCCGTTCTCGCCGGGCACCACGGTGATGGGGTCGGCGCCGTAGTCGATGCCGATCTCTCCGGTATCGGGGTCGAGGCTTACCTCGCCCACCTCCGCGTCCGCATCCGCGCCGTCACCGTCTCCGCCGTTCTGGTCGGAGCCGTCCTCGTCCGCGTCTTCGCCGTCCGCGGCGTCCTCGCCGCCGCCGCTGTCGAAGCCGATCTCGGTGACCTGTCCGGGTTCCCCGCCTTCACCCTCGTCGGCGTCTCCGTCGGTCTTCTCGCCCTCCGAGTCGCCGACGGTCAACTTCCCGGTGTCGGGATCGATGCTGATGGTCTCGTCGCCCGGGTCGATCGCGATGGTGTCGGCCGCGGGATCGATCGTGATGTGCAGGCCGTCCAAGGTGACGGTGATGGTCCGCCCGTCCTCGCCCAGCGAGATCGGCGACCCCTCGCCGCCTTCACCGCCCTCGTCGTGCGAGCCCTCCTGGTCGCCGCCCGCGGAGCCGTCGTCCGTCAGCGCCACCAGCCGCCTCTCGACGGCCTGAGCGGGTTCGGCTTCGACCGCTTCGACCAGCTTGGTGCTCGATGCGGGCTCCAGCGGCACCGCTTCCTGTACCGGAACGCCCTCCCGCCCCACCATGGGCGACAGTGCCGCGCGGAACTCGGCCTCGCGGTCGACCACGGGTTCGGCGGGGCGCGCCGGCTCCACGGGTTCGGCGGGGCGAGCGGGCTCCACGGGTTCGAGCCGCCGGGTGTCAGCGAGCTGGAGGGGTTCCCCGTGATCAAGGGCGTCGGCGGGCCGGTCATCGGAGCGGTTCTGCGGAGGGCGGGACAGGTCGTCGCTCTCAGCCGGGCGGACGTGAACGCTCTTGAGGAACTCGGGGGAGGAGGCATCGTGGGGGGCGGGCTGCTCGCCGCCGGGAGCGCCTCCGCCGCCTTCGCCCATGTTCATGCGGATCAGTCCGGTGTCCGGGTCGACGGTGACACCGCCGCCTCCGGGGTCGATGACCGCGGCCTTGTCCGACCGGTCGACGGTGAAGACGCGGTCGCCCTGCTCGATCGTGATCCGCCCCGTTTCGGGGTCGTGGGTGACACGCCCGGACCCGCTGCCGTCCGCCCACGTCGTCTCCTCGGTGTCCGAGGGCGACGGGGTCGGCGCATCGGCGCTGATGATGAGCGGCTGCTCGTCCTCTGCGGCCGGGGTCTCGTCGCCGGAATTGTCGCGAGGGGGAATGGACACGGCTGTGTCTCCTAGGTCTCCGGTGCGCCGTCAGGCTGGTCGTCGGGGGAGTGCGGAGTCGTTGCCGCCGGGAGGCAGAAGGGAGAGAGGAGCGCGAGGGCGGAGGACCGGCCGGGGCGGCGAGCGCACCAGGGCAGGCCGCAACCTCCCCGAGGTCGGCCGTGTGCCGCCGGCGCGGCGGACGGTACCGCGCCGACGGCACTCCGCCGCTCTGGTCGCGCCCTACTTAAGGGCGTCCCACAGGGCGCCTTCGCGCAGGTCGGTCTCGTTGTAGTTCTGAGCGACCTGCTGGAGCGCCTGCTCGGCCTTGTTGAGCAGGAAACGCATGTCGTCGACGTTCTTGCGCCACATCGCCATCGCCTCGTCGTAGCTGGAGGCGGTGTCGCCTTCGAGCTCCGAGCGCACCGACGCCATTTCGCCGGCGAGCTTGTCGAGCGCGTTGGAGACGTTGTTGGTCTCGGTCCTCAATTGGCCGGTCACGTCCGCGACCCGGCCGTAGGTGATCTCGAAGCCGCTCATGGTTCTCTCCTTCGCGTGGAGGGTCGGTCGATTCGATCGATTCCGGGCACGGGCCCGTTGCGGCTCCGGTCAGCCCTGGTTCGGGTTGAGGTCGTTCATCCAGCGGCTGCTGGTGACGAGGTTGGTGTCCTCGGTGTCACGCATCTTGGTGCTGGTACCGCCCCACTGCTCCATCTTCCGGCCCATGTCGTTGACGATGAGCCGCAGCTCCTCCAGCCACTGCACGAGCGCCTCCTGGTAGACGGTGGAAGCGTCGCCCTTCCACGAGGGACGCAGGCTGTCGCGAGCGGAGTCGACCCTGCTGTAGACGTTGTTGCAGGTGGTGTGCGCGTCGGTCATGGCCTCCAGGGCGAGCCTGTTGGCCTCCTCGGTACTCCTGGTCTGTCCGGCCATTGCGGTCCTCCTCGGTTAGCGGGCGGGCTGCTCTTCATTGCGGTCGGATGGTCGGTCGCGGGCGGTCTCGGCGGCCGGTCCGGAGGCGGTTACGGGCATCCTCCTTCTCCGCCGCCCTCCGCCTCGGCGACGGGCCGGGCGGCCTGGGCGGGGGACAGCACGGGGCCCGTCGGCAGCAGCCGCAGCAGCGAGGTCGGTACCTGCTGAGCGTCGCTCGCCTGGTAGCCCAGTGCGGTCAGCGCCTCCTCGCTCGGTATGCGGTACTTGGCAGGGGTGTCGGTCACCAGGTAGGCGGATGAGGCGTCGGCGGTTCCGCCGACCGGGGAGGCGGTGGCGACGCCGCCCGCGCCGGTGGGGATGCCGATCCGGTCGGGGGTGGGGCAGCCGGGGGCGACGCCGGTCGACTCCGGCACCGTCCACGCGGTGATGGAGCCGACGGCGTACACCGCCAGCGCCAGGTCGCCGGACGAAGGCACCAGGCACGGCGCAACGCCCGCGTCCAGGGGTGCCGTCTCGGGCGGGGAGGCGGGTATGCCGCTGTCGGGCGGGCGCGCCGGTTCTGCGCCGGACGCCAGGTTGGCGTTGGCTTCGCCTGCCGGGATAGCGACGGCCGCGGGGTCGCCGCCGGGGTAGGCGGCGGCGGTCACGTCGAGGTCGGCCAGCAGCAGCAGGGCGTCGGTCAGGGTGAGCGGTACCAGCCCGTCCCGGGTGAGCAGGTAGTGCTGGTCCTCGCGCCCCTCCGGTGCGGCGACCGCGAACACCTGGCCGACGCGGCTGGGCGCCCCGGCGATGGCGGGCGCCTGCTCGCCGGCTCCGGCGACGTCGGGCGCGGAGAGGTCGGGAGCCGCCGGAACCGCCTCCAGGAACTCCTCGGGCACCGCGGTGGCGGGCGCCGTGCCGTAGCCGAGGGCTTGCAGGGCGCCGCCCTCGGCGTCGATGCGCAGGCGTCGGCCGTCCCACAGCAGGTGGCGGTCTCCGTCGGGCCCGGCGACGAGGAGGGCCTTGTCCCTGAGCGGGATGCCCGGACCGGGGTCGGGGCCCACGGTCAGGGCGCTGCGGCCCTTGCCGTCCTCGCCCGGAGGCAGGGCGCACAGCCGCCACAGGTTGTCCGCGGCCGTCTCGGCATTGGGCAGCGCGTCGGGCGCGCCGGGGATACCGATGCGGCTGCCGACGCGGACGCCGTCGAGCGATTCCGCGGTCACCCGGCTGACCTGGGGTTCGCCTTGGGAGGCGAGGCGGGCCGAGGCGTAGTTGGCGACCGGCCGCAGCTCCCCGCTGCCGTAGAGGTAGGTGACGCCGGAGTTCTTCTCGACGACGAGACGGCCCTCCTGCTGCCAGGACGTCGCGCCTCCCGGGAAGATCAGCCCCCAGACGAGGAAGCCGACGCAGATCAGTGCGCCGATGGCGACGCCGAGGTAGTTGCCGGTGCGGGTCCGGCGCATGGGCTGGTCGGCGGCGTCGGGATCGGCCTCCAGCATGGCCGTGCCCAGCCGCCCGACCGTGAAGTTGTAGGCCTGTACCCGGTCGCGTCGCGTCTGCATGTCAGCCGCCGATCGCCCGGATCACCGAAAAAACGCCGAAGGAGGCGAGGACGAGCGGGAAGACCGCGATGGTGATCAGCGACTGGATGATCTCGGCGGCGCGGCCCCAGTGCGGCAGCGGGCGGGTGCCCGGCAGGCTCCAGGACAGCACGCCCAGCACGGTGACCACCGCGAAGACCCCGAGCAGCGTCAACGAGCGTCCCACCGCCCCCGTGGAGGCTGCGAAGGACACGACGAGTGTCGCCAGGCCGAGGCAGGGCGGCGCCGTCATGAACGCCCGCTGCCAGGCGCCGGCCAGACCGCGTGTCTGGAGCAGCATTACCAGCGACACGAGGATGCACAGCGTGGTGGCCACCCAGCCCTCGGCGAGGGCGAGGACGATCAGGCACGCGGTGAGCACGGCACCGGTGGCCGCCAGCAGCGCGCTCTGGAACCGGTCGGCGAGCGCGGAGCGGTCCAGGACGCCGCGTGCGGGGAAGGGGTCGATGCCCTGCTGGAGCTGCTGGGGGTTGGATGGCAGGGGCGGCAGCCTCAGACCGGAGAGCCGGAAGGCGAGCTGGGGCGAATAGGTGCCCACGAGAAGGGTGAGCAGCCCGAGCGCGGCGGCGACGGCGGGCGGCGTGCCGTTGGGCAGCAGCATCAGGCCCAGGGCGCCCAGCACGATCAGGGCTTCGGCGGTGATCAGACCGGAGAAGAACGGGACCGCGCCGGCGACGGCGGCGACGCCGAGGACGGTGGCCCCCGCTGCGGTCATGGCCCCGGTCACGAGCTGGGCGCCCAGCAGCGCGGTCCCGGGGTCCCCGGTCGGCATGGCCGCGCCCGCGGTGCCCATGTACAGCGCCGCGGTCGCGGCGAGCCCGGACGCGGCGGGCAGGTCGCCCATGGCCCGCGAGGCCGCCCACGCGGAGATCAGCATGACCACGGCCGAGGCGGCGCAGGTCACCGCCGTCAGCAGGGTCAATCCGGCCACGGCCGGTACCGCCAGGCCGAGCAGCAGCCCGGTCAGCGCCAGCGACTGGAGCAGCACCCGGGTGAACGCCGGGCGCCACTTGTCCGGCCGCTCGGCCATGCCGGTGGCGATGCCGTCGATGAGGTCGTCGAAGTGGATGGGCGGGAGCTGGTCGCGGCGCGGCCGCAGGTACAGGGTCTCGCCGTGGCACAGGCCCAGCGAGTCCAGGGTCTCGTCCTCGTCCAGCGGATCGTCGCCCAACTGCTGGAGCACCCAGCCGTCGTGTTCGAGGCCGCTCTCGTCCAGGTCCTCGCCCTCGTCGCCTTCGGCGTAGAGGACCAGTGTGGGCAGGAGCTCGGCGACGGGGACGGCAGTGGGCGCGGCTATCTCGAACGACCGGTTCGGTGCGCGGATCTGCAGGCGGCAGAGGTCCGAAGCGGTGGTGTCGTTCATGGCCTACCCAGGTGCGGTTCTCGGGGGGCGGAAGCGGCGACAGGCGGCACGGCCGAGTTGTGGGCTGCGGCTGGGGAGGAGAGCTGCGGCTGAAAGGAGGCGCGGCCTGTTTGGCAGTATGTTGGATATTTGTTGCGAATACTTGATACCACATGGCAACGCTAGTGTTTAGAGGGTAGCGCCGTGGTAACCAACACCGCATCCCCGTCCCAACGGCGGCGTTGTGGCGGGCTTACCGATCAGGTACCGGACGGTTGCCGCGGCGTTTTCGCGATGTTCGGGTACGGCGCGTCCGCACGAGGGCCGAGCCCGCCCCCGACCGGCCCGGCAGTGCCTTCGGCCACGAACGCGGCCGCGGCGTGTGCGGGAAACGTCGTCGACGACGAAGGAAACGTCTGGTGAGGGTGAGGACCCCGTGAGCACGATCCTGGTCCGCCGACCGCCGCGCCGGCCCGGCCCCGACATGCCGTCCGGCACGATCTCGCTCCAGGAGCCGCCGGAGCTGTCCGAACCCGAATCGACCATGTCCTCGGTGCTGATGTACATGCCGATGGCCATGACCTCCATGTCGATGATGCTGCTGATCGTTCCGCGCTACATCGGCAGGGGCGGCGGCGGTGGCGGCGGGGGCGGCGACCTCATGGTCTACCTCGCCGGAGGCATGATGCTCGTCGGCGCGGTGGTGATGCTCGGCGGCCAGTACGTGCGCGCCCAGCTGGAGCGCCGCAACAAGCTCAACGGCGACCGGCAGGACTATCTGCGCTACCTCAAGCAGATGCGTACCAGGCTGCGCGAGGTCGTCACCGAGCAGCGCGACGCGATGCTGTGGCGGGCGCCGCACCCCGACGCGCTGTGGTCCATCGTGCGCACCTCCCGGCTGTGGGAGCGCCGGGCCGAGGACGACGACTTCGCCGAAGTGCGGATCGGAGTCGGCGAGCAGGCCATGGCGATGACCATCGCGCCGCTGTCGTCCAAACCCGTCGAAGACCTGGAACCGCTGAGCGCTCACGCGCTGCGCCGCTTCGTCCGCGCCTACACCACGGTCCAGGACCAGCCGGTGCTGGTCTACCTGCGCGGCTACGCCCGCATCTCGCTGCGCGGCGACCCCGAGGCATCCCGTGCCATGGTGCGCGCCCTCGTCGGCCAGCTCGCCGTCGCCCATCCGCACGACGAGCTGCGGGTGGCCGCGTGCGTCTCCGATGAGATGCGTCCGGCCTGGGCGTGGCTGAAGTGGCTGCCGCACAACCAGCACGCCACGGACACCGACGGCGTCGGCTCCACGCGGCTGATGGCCGCCGACGCCGTCGACCTGGAATCACTCATCGGGCCCGACCTCGCCGACCGCCCGCGCTTCGACCCCGACGCGTCCCCCAACCGCGACGAGCCCTTCACCGTCATCGTGCTCGACGGCGGCAAGGTCCCCGCCGGTTCGCGGTTCCTCGGCGGCGGCTACCGCAACGGCGTCGTCATCGAGCTCGACGACCCCATGCCGCCCGAGGACGACCCCTACACGCTCGCGCTCCAAGTCGAGCAGGGCGAGCTGGTCATGCTCTCCCGCGACAACAACGGGCGGCAGGTCACCACGTCCCTCGGCCGCCCCGACTCCCTCGGACCCAACCGGGCCGCCGGCCTCGGCCGGCTGCTGGCGCCCTACCGGATCGGCTTCACCTCCGAGGTCACCGAGCCGCTGACCACAGACTTCGAGCTGACCTCGCTCGTGGGTATCTCCAACCTGTACGAGCACGACGTGCAGCGCTCATGGAGCGAGCAGCACCCCAAGAACCGGCTGCGCGTCCCCCTGGGCATCGCGGCCGACGGCGGGCCGCTGGAGCTGGACATCAAGGAGTCGGCCCTGGGCGGCATGGGCCCCCACGGCATGCTCATCGGCGCCACCGGATCCGGCAAGAGCGAACTACTGCGCACCCTGGTGCTGGCGCTGGCCCTCACCCACTCTCCCGAGACCCTCAACTTCGTCCTCGTGGACTTCAAGGGCGGCGCCACCTTCATCGGGCTCGACAAGCTGCGCCACACCTCCGCGCTGATCACCAACCTCGCCGACGAGGCCATCCTGGTCGACCGCATGCAGGACGCGCTGCACGGCGAGCTCATCCGCCGCCAGGAGCTGCTGCGCTCGGCCGGCAACTTCTCCTCCATCCACGAGTACGAGAAGGCCCGCGAGTCCAACCCGCGGATGGACCCCATGCCGAGTCTGCTCGTGGTCGTGGACGAGTTCAGCGAGCTGCTGGCCGCCCACCGCGACTTCATGGACCTGTTCGTGATGATCGGGCGCCTGGGCCGCAGCCTCGGCGTGCACCTGCTGCTGGCCTCCCAGCGCCTGGACGAGGGCCGCATGCACCAGCTCGAAGGCCACCTCTCCTACCGGATCGGCCTGCGCACCTTCTCGGCGATGGAAAGCCGCGGCGTGCTGGGCGTGCCCGACGCCTACGAGCTGCCCCCCGTTCCGGGAAGCGGCTACCTGAAGAGCGACATCGAGACGCTCACCCGGTTCAAGGCCGCCTACGTGTCCGGCGCCTACCGCACCAAGCCGCGCGCGGTGAGCCGGGAGGGCGGGCCGCAGGGCGTCGTCGTGTTCTCCGACGACTACGTGCCCAAGCCCCAACCGGTGGACGAGGCGCCCGAGCCCGAACCCGAGGACGACTCCGCTCCCACACTGATCTCGGCGGCCCTCGACCGGCTGATGGACCACGGGCCGCCCGCCCGCGAGATCTGGCTGCCGCCGCTTGATGTACCGCTGCGCATGGACGAACTGCTGGCGATGGTCGGAGTGCACCTGCCGGAAGGCGGACTCGCCTGGACCGGGAGCGGGCGCCTGGAGGTGCCGCTGGGCATCATCGACCGCCCCTTCGAGCACACCCGGCTGCCGCTGAAAGCCGACCTCACCGGCGCCGGCGGCCACGTCGGCATCGCCGGAGGTCCGCAGAGCGGCAAGAGCACCGCGCTCGCCCTGCTGATGCTCAGCCTCGCCGTACTCAACACCCCCGCGCAGGTGCAGTTCTACTGCATCGACTGCGGCGGCGGCGTGCTCCAGACACTCAACGGGCTGCCGCACGTGGGCAGCGTCGCCGCGCGGACCGAGGAGCGGCGCATCGTCCGCACCATCCTGGAGCTGCACGAACTGCTCACCAACCGCGAGGCGCAGTTCGCCGAGCACGGCATCGACTCCATGGCCACCTACCGGCGCCGACGGGCGGCGGGCGAGTTCGCCGACGACCCCTACGGAGACGTCTTCCTGGTCGTCGACGGCTGGGGCACCATCCGGCAGGAGTTCGCCGACCACGTTTCCTCGATCCTGCAACTGGTCCAGCGCGGCCTGAACTACGGCATCCACGTCGTCGTGGCCTCGCCCCGGTGGGCCGACTTCCACACCGGCCTGCGGGACCTGCTGGGCACCCGCTTCGAGCTGCGGCTCGGCGACCCGGTCGACTCCATCGTGCACATGCGCGCCGCCCAGACCGTGCCGCGCACGCCGGGCCGCGGCATCACCGAGGACAAGTACCACTTCCTCACCGGCCTGCCGCGCGCCGACGGCAGTGCCGACCCGGTGACCCTGTCCGCGGGCGTCAGCGACCTGATCTCGCGCGTTACCGACGGGTGGGGCGACGGCCCCCAGGCGCCGGCGGTGCGTACCCTGCCCCCGGTCCTGCACGCCCGCGAGCTTCCGGCCTCCGAGCTGACCGAGACCGGAGGGCTGAAGGTGTCGCTGGGGGTGGAGGGCCGCCGGATGAAGCCGTTCTGGCACGACTTCTCCGCCACACCGCACCTGATCGTCGTCGGCGACACCGAGACCGGCAAGACCACGCTGGTCCGCCACATCACCAATGCCATCCGGGACCACTACGACGCCCAGAGCGCCCGCGTGGTGCTGGTCGACCAGCGGCGCCAGCTCTTCGACGCCGTACCGCGCGACATGCAGCTCGGCTACGCGGTCACCGGCGAGAGCATGCAGGAGATGATGCAGGCCGCCGCGGGCGCCATGCGCGAGCGGCTGCCCGGCCCCGACATCACCCCCGAGCGGCTGCGCCGCCGCGACTGGTGGACCGGGCCCGAACTGTTCCTCGTGGTCGACGACTACGAGATGATGTCGGGCAGCGGGCCCAGCCCGCTCGCGCCGCTGCAGCCGATGCTCTCCCAAGGCGCGGAGATCGGCATGCACCTGATCCTGGTGCACGCGGCCGGCGGGTTCAGCCGCGCGGCCTCCGACCCGGTCATCCGCACCATGATCGACGGCAACGCACCCGCGGTGCTGTTCTCGGCGCCGCAGTCCGAGGGCGTGCTGTTCGGCAGCATCCGGCCCCGCCGCATGCCGCCGGGCCGCGCGCTGTGGATCTCCCGCCGCGACCCGATCGAGGTGCAGATGGCCATCGCCGAGGGCATGGAGGAATGACCGGCGATGGAGGAGCGACCGGCACGGTCGGGCACGGGGCCGCGGGCCGGCGCGGGCCGGAAGGGCCGAGCCCCTTCGGCGCGCACAGGGTGCAGCAGGACCGACTCGTCTATGACAAACAGGGCGCGCGGTGGAATCTCTCCCCATACCACCTGCTGGCGTTTTCATTCTGGCGCGGACGGACTCTCGGATCTGTGTATCGGACGCGTGGCGGCGGGCTGTATTTCGTGCTCGCCCTGACCGCACCCGCCGCGGCTGAACGGGCTTAGCTGTATGAGGGCTGGACGTTGGTGACAGCGGCATGGAGACGTGAGACCGGAGGCTGGCCGCCGGCGGCGCTGTGCGGCCGATGGTAGTTGTAGTGGATGTTCCAGGTCGCCAGAGCCGCTGAGCGTTCGCCCTCGCTTCCGTAGGACCGGGCGTAGAGGACCTCTTCGGCCATGATCCGCTGGTAACGCTCGGCCTTGCCGTTGTGCTGGGGCTTGAACGGCCTGGTCCGGCGATGCTTGGTGCGTCGGCCGACGATCCGGGAGAAGACCTGCGAGCGGTAGCAGGCGCCGTTGTCGGTGACCACCCGATGCAGGTGGGTGATGCCGTGGGCGGCGAAGAACACCTTCGCCCGCGCCAGGAAGGCGGCCGCGGTGGCGCCTTTCTCGTCGCCCAGCGCCTCGGTGTAGGCCAGGCGGGAGAACCCGTCCACGGCGGAGTGGAGGTAGAGGTAACCGCCCGCGGCCCCGGCGCTCTTGGCCCGGTCGGCCGCTCGTGTCTGCGCGGAGTCGCGGCCGTGCACGCGCCATCCCCCGCCGTCGGGGATGCGGCCGACCTTCTTCACATCCAGATGGACCATGTGGCCGGGCCAGTACGCGGTGATCCGGCCCGGAGCGCGGTTCGACGCGCCGGCGGGGTCGATGAACCGCCGCCGGGCGAGACCGAGTCGGGCCAGATGGCGGGTGACGGTGCGCCGGTCGAGCATGGTGCCGCAGGCGGCGAGTTCGGCGGTGATCCGGGCCGCGGACCACTTGTGCTCGCGCCGCCAGGCCTCGATCGCGGCGACGGTCGCGCCCGAGGCGGCCCGCGGACTGCGGTGCGGGACCGAGGAGCGCTCGTACAGGCCGGTCGCACCGTAGCGGCGGTACCGGTTGACCCACTTGGAGGCACACGCCCGCGAGATGCCCATCTCAGCGGCTACGTGGGAGATCGGGCGGCCCTGGCAGCGCTCTACGAGGCGACGGCGTCCCTCGGCGGACAGAGGCGCATTACGGTGGGACACGAGAGCAGGTCCTTTCCGGTGGCTCGATGGGTCGTTGGCGCTTCTCATCATCGCCGCCGGGGGCCTGCTCTCCTCATGTCACCCCTGCGTCAGCGTCAACAACCTCCCACCCCGCAACACTTAGCCGTCGTCGCCGTCGTCGGGGGCGGGCGAGATCTGCTCGTCCGCCGCGGCGGGGCGCCAGGCGCGGGCGCGGCCCCTGCGCAGGACGACCGCGCCCAGTGCGCAGAACACGACGACCAGGCCCGCGCCTCCCGCGATCGCGATCGTCACGGGAGCATCCCAGGTGCCCTCCGGCGGCGGGGCGGCGACGAAGCGGGCGCCTCCGCCCGCGGGCGGCTCTCCCCGCTCCGGGCTGTTCGTCAGGGCCGCCACCGGATCGATCGGGCCGCGGCCCACGGCCTCGCCGCTCGCGCCGAGAGTGGCGCCGCGCGCCGTCGCCATCAGCCTCTCCCGCACCTCGGCGGCCGACAGGTCGGGCTCGCGGGAACGCACCAGAGCCGCGGTCCCCGCGGCGAACGCGGCGGCGACTCCGTCTCCGCCGCCCACATAGTGGCCGCCGTCGGGGCCCACGCCCATCACCCGCGATCCGGGCGCGGTCACGTCGGTGCGCGCCGTCTCACCGCCGCCGTCCAGCGGCAGCGGTGAGACGAGCACCGGCTCGCCCTTCGGGTCGTAGGAGCCGACGCTGAGCACCTCCGGATGCTGCGCCGGATGGCCCGGCAGCGTCTCGCCTTGCGGGGTCACCGACGCGGGAGCCACGACCAGCGCGTCCGCCGACGCCGCCGCGGTGACCGCGTCGTCCAGCGCGCCGGCGCCCTCCCACGCCGCAGTGCCCACCAGCACCACGTCGGCGCCCGCGTCGACGGCGTCACCGATCCCGGAGGCGATCTCTCCGGCGGTCACCGCGCCGGACTGCGGGTCGCCGACGGGTATCCTGACGATCTCGGCGGCGGGCGCGACCCCCGTGAACCCGCTGCCGGACACGGGGCGCGCTCCGACGACCCCGGCGAGGAAGGTGCCGTAACCGCTGCAATCCTCCCCGCTTGTGCCGGTCACGGCGTCGGACAGGGCCTCGGGGCTTGCGGAGATGCGCGGGGCCAGGACCGCCACCGTCGTCCCGGACCCGTCGTCGAGTTCGCGGGCCTGCTCCAGCCCGAGTGAGACTCCGGTCCACGGCCTGCGTGAGACCGTGGCCGAACTCTGCACGCACTCGGCATCGGTACCCGGGAAGGCGGAGATCTGCGGCAGGGCCCGGGGATCGGTGGACGGCGAGGAGGGTGCGCCCGAGGAGTCCGCTGAGGGCGAAACGCCGGGCGTCGCGGCGGCCGGAGCGGTGGGCAGGACCAGGGCGAGGACGGCGGCGGCGCATGCGGCCCGCGCCGGCAGTCGGGGTCGGCCGTGCGCGGGCGCGGCACCGTGGGGCGACCCGGTACTCGCCCGCGCCGGCAGTCGGGGTCGGCCGTGCGCGGGCGCGGCACCGTGGGGCGACCCGGTACTCCTGCGAGTCATGGTCTCTTTCGCATCGGGGGTTGGGGCGGCGCGGCCGGGGCCGCGCCCGACGTGGTTGCCTGCCGGTGATAGGGGGTGCTTCAGGCGAGGCCAGGACGGCACCGCCGCCGGTGCTATCCGGATGTCTCGAAGTAGCGTACGTAGGCGTCGGACAGGCCCGCGCAGTAGTCGAATATCTGCTCGCCGGACCATCGGCGCTTGTCGCGCAGCCGCGCGATCGCGTTCGCCATCTGCTCGTCCTCGCTGGTCAAGGTTCCGTCGTCGTGCCATGTCACGATCGGCCGGATCTGCTTCGTACGGCGGTCCTGGGCGTAGAGCACGCGGGTCATCGGCTGTTCCCCGTCACAAGGTCGGCGGTCCCGGACGCGTGGCCGGCCAGCATGTCCAATCGCGCCATCATCTCGTCGAACCAGTCGCCGCGTCCCAGGTTGGTGAACTCGGAGCGCAGCGGGAGGAGCCGGGACCGCAGCCACCGCGCGTCGGCACGGGTCAGCGGGTTGTCGATCCACTCGTTCCGGTCGAAGTCGTAGTAGGGGCCCATGATCTCGGTGAAGGCCATGCCGTCCAGGTCGGTGGGGTCCTCGGGGGTGAACTCGTACTTGAACCAGGCCTTTCCGTGGTCGATGCCCGCGACGGTGCCGTCGCCCTGGTCGAGCCAGTTGCCGGGGTTGCGGTCGCCGTTGGCGATGAGCACGTCGAGCAGGCCGAGGATGTGTCCGGACCTGCTGTCGGTCAGCATCGGCCGAGGGCGGTCCAGGTAGGTGAAACCCGAGGTGCCGGGCAGGTAGTGCACGAGGATCTGGTACCGGCCGATCCGCAGGACACCGGGCACGTTGGCGCCGATCGCCCGGCCGACAAGCGAGGCCAGTTGTTCGGCGTCGGCGCGGTCGACCGCGAACGTGGCGTCCTCGGTGTCCTTGAAGACCGCGCTCACCCCGTTTTCGAACTGCAGGAGCTCGGTGCTTCCGTCGGAGCCGCCCTCGGTGAACCGATGGCTGTCCACGACGTCGGTCTGCGCGGCGGCGACGAGGTCCTCGACCCCGTCATAGGAGAGCTGCCACGCGCCCGACTCCTCCCCGCCCTCGTCCTGAGCCTGCGCGGGCGCCTCGGTCCCGTAGCGGGCGTGGGCCTCAGCCTCATGCTGTGCCGGAGCATCGGCCCGGTCCTGGGCGGGATGGCCGTATGCGCTGCCGGCGGCGGGCTCAGCCCCGGAGCCGGCCGGGTACTGGGAGTACTGGGCGGCGGTGGGGTACTGCGAGTACTGGACCTGGAAGTACGGCGTCTGCGCATCCTCGGGATCGGCGGTCTCGCCGTAGCCCTCATAGGTGTCGCCGCCGTCGTCGTACTGCAGCGACGGGTCGGCCTCGTGAGGGCGTGCGAGGAAGACCTGAGTCACCGCGTCCTCCGATGTGTGGTTGCCGAGGTCGTCGAGCCCGTAGCGGTAGGTGAGGTCGGCGATGATGTCGTCGATCGTGCGGGTGTGCTTCCGGTTCTTCTTGGGGTCGATCAGCCCGCTGAGGTCGAGCGTCTTCGGCGGGTTGCCGCCCCAGGGGTCGTTCGGGTCAGCGGGTTCGGGTGTTTTCGGCGACTGCAGGGGCGGCGTGTCGAAGAGGTCGTCGGCCGGGCCGACCTTCTGGGGGCGCTGCTGGTCGCCCTGGTTCCCGGCTGCCGTCGACCGCTGGTCGGGGCTTGCTGAGGCGTCGGAGCGTGCCGAACCGGACCGCCCGCGGTCCGCGGAGTCCTCGCCGCCGTCGCTTCGCCGGGGCGCGGGCGGCTCCGAAGAGACGCCCTGACCGGTCGCCGGTGCGGGCGCCGGTGCATCGTTGTCGTCCTGGTGGTCTCGGCTGCTGCTCCCACCGCCGTGGCCGTAGGAGTGCGGGTAGGAGGACGGATCATGGCGGTGCGTGCTCGGCTCCGGTGCCCTGTTGTAGCCGTGCCCGGTGTAGGAGTAGTCCTGCCCGACGTAGCGGCCGCCGTAGGGCCCGAATCCGTACGAGCCGCCCCCGCTCGGCGGCGGGTACTGGCTGTAGGGGTTTCCACCGGCGGCCCCGCCGTAGCCGCCGGACGGACCGCCGCCGGGACCACTGCCGGGGCCGCCGCCGGGATCGTCATCGGGACCGCCGTTGTCCGTGAAGCCGAGGTTGCCGCCGTCCCCCCGTTTGAGGGACTGCGCCACCCGGTAGCTGTCCCTGACTGCGTCGGCGATGTCCTCGGCGGTCGCCTGGAGCCCGTGGGGCGACTCTTCGGATTCGCCCTGCGCCCGCAGTTCCACCACCAGCCCGGGCGGATCGAGCATGGGGACTCCCTGGGAGTAGTTGTAGTCCATGCCCATCGTCGTCCGGATGGTCATCGCCTCGTACTGGCCCACGCGCCGCGTCGCATGGTCCGAGAACGCCCCGTCGAGGTAGTTTCTCAATGTCCACCCGCCCGAAAGGCGCGTCTCCAGCAGTGCCACGCCGGGCCTGGTATCGCGTCGCCTTCGGCTGCGGAAGTTCTCCGCGAACCGGGTGGACAGGTTGACCGATGACTGGTGGAGGTACTGCTGGACCTGCGGGCTCAGAGAGTCGCGGGCGTCCCACAGATCGACCCGCGAGTTGAGCGCGGCGAAGTGCTTGGCCATGCCGCTTCCGTCGTAGCGCTGTTCGGCAATGGCTGCGAACTGGGTGTAGGTGAGGGCGAGGAAACCTTCGAGTTCTTTGCGTTCGAATCTCGAGAATCCGTGGGTGTTGGCCGCCTCGCGGCTGATTCCCTGCGCTAGCCTCATTCCGTCCCGCAGTTGCGACCGCGCCGTGCTGTTGGCCCCGTCGGTGCGCATCGATTCGCCGACGTATCGCATGAACTGGGGCATGCCCGCCAGCGGGACCCCCGCCGAGTAGTGCGCGTACACCTGGTCCGCGTCGCCGTCGCCGTTCTTGCGTATCGGGAAGTCGCCCGCGACCGGATCGACGTAGAAACGGTCATCGGCGAAGATCTGCTCCAACCTGGCGCCGTCCCGCGCCGATGTCAGCCTGCTCACTGCGTCCTGGACCGCCCGGTGCACCTCCTCCGCCGAGGGCCGGCCGACATCTCCGTCCACCACCGCGAACGGTTTGCTGACGATTTCCAGGATCGGTCCTCGGTGGCCGAGGTCCAGCACGATCGAGAACTCCCGAGCTTCCACGACCTCGTCGAAGTCGTCAAAGCTGTACCCGCGCGGCAGCGGGAGGCCGATGCTGTGCAGTTCGCCCTCGAGCCCCAGCGCGCCTCCGCGCAACCCCGGCAGTTCGCCCGTCACGTATAGGTAGGCCACATGTACGGCAAGGGGGGTCGACTTCGGTATGGGGCGGCCGAGTTTCAGCCACTTCCGGTATGCCGCCTGGACCTCTTCGTCCGGGATCCCCTCGCGGCCGGAGAGAGACTTCAGTTCGGAACGCACGTCGGTCACCTGGATCGGGGTGAGTTCGGTCGGGCGCTCATCGCGCGCGGCAGTGGGGTTCACGCCCTCGGCACGCCTGCCGCCGGTCGGGGCCTGGTGGCTCGTGGCGTGCTGCTCCGGTGCGGTGACCTGGGTGACCCGGTGGTCGGCTTCCGTGCGAGCGGGGGTTTTCCCATCGTCGTCGCTGTCGCCGGTGTTCTCGCTGTCGCTTCGGGCGTCGGCGGGCGGTTGCCGCTGTGTTTCGGGTCGCGGGGTCGGTTCCGGTGACGAGACCGGGGTCGACTGCGGGGCGGGTGGGATGACGGGGGACTCGGTCGGCGGGTCGGCCTCGAAGCGGTCGGTGGTCTGCTCGCCGTCGGTCTCGGTGCCGCCGCCCGAATGGTCCTGCCGGGGGTTCAGCTCCGCGGCGAACACGGACGCGAGGTCCTGCGGTGACGGGCTGTCTCCGCCCCGCTCGTCGGCGGCGGCCTGCTCCTTCGCCTTGCTCTCCGGCACCAGGTCCTTCGGCGCGGGAACGTCCTCGCCGCCGGACTCGGAGTCGGGCTCGGACTCCGACTCGACGCGTCGCGGCCGTGCGGGTTCGGGACCGCGGGTGCTGCCGGGTGTCTCGGGTGCGGTCGTGCCGGTCTGCTGCGCCGGGGTGTCGGTGGTGGGCACGCGCGGTTGCCCGGGGCCGGGGGTGGCGCGCCGGGGCGGCGTCGCCGAGTAGAGGTCGTCCTCGGAGTCCGACTCGTAGCCCGGGTCCTCCTCCGCCTCCGGATGCGGGAACCGCCGGTCGCCGGGTGCACGGCCGGTCCCGGGTTCGGGAGCCCGACCGGTCCCTGCGCCGGTGCTCCGGCCGCGGCCGCCGGTGGAACCGGACTGCCGGGCCCGGCCGCTCTCCTCTCCGGTTCCGTGCGCGCGGACGGGCCCAGACTCCGTGCTGGGTCGACCCGACCCGGTCGCCGGGTCCGGAGTCCGGCGCCCGCCGCTTTCTGAGTCGGAATCGGAGTCGGCGGAGCTGTCACCGGACGAGCTGTCCTCGGCGCTCTCGGAGCCGGATTCGGACCCTTCGGAGCCGGAAGCGGAACTGGACTCGTCGGAGCTGCCACCCGACGAGCCGCCCTCGGCGCTCTCGGAGTCGGAGTCCTCGAACAGCGTCCTGCGGGCGTTGTTCAACTGCTCGATCCAGCTGCGCAGTCTGGTGTCGTACTCCCGCAGCTTCAGGGGCAGGTCGGCCTGCTTGTCGGCGTGGCCGACGCCCTCGGGGGCCGTTCCGCCGGCCACCGCGTTCGCGGCGTAGGTGAGGTCGTGCTGTGCTTTCAGCAGCGCGTCGTCGGCGCGGGCGAGGTCCTCCTGGCTCTCCGACAGCGACCGGCGCTGCGCGTCGAAGGCGTCGATCTTGGCCTGGTCGATGATGCCCAGCCGCAGCGCGTCCTGCTGCGGCACCCAGGCGGCCATCCGCACGTCGGTGCGGCCCCTGTACGTGCTGTCGCCCGACTGCGCGGCCACCGCCCACTGCGTGTTGAACTCGACCAGGTACAGCGGCCCCTGCCGCAGCCTGCTGCCGTGCGACGGGGCGCCGGGCGCGGTGGTGACCGACGACGGTCCGCCCTCGCCGGCGCCCTGGTTGTACTCCAGTGAGGTGTACTGGGTGCCGGTGTGCTCCGGGTGGAACGTGCCGCTGCTCGTGTCCCCGAAGGCGGGGCCTCCCGCGTTGGCGTGCGACGTGGTGTGTGCCGCGGTCTCGGTGGTCGCCTCCGTGTCGGTCAAGAACCCGTCCACGGTCCCGGTGGGGGCGACGTCCAGAATGTGGCCGCTGTCGAGGTCGGGTTCGGCCTTCAGCCCCCACGTGCTCTTGCCGAGGTCCAGCAGGTCCGTGCCGTCCGGGCTGTCGGCACCCAGGTACAGCCCGGTGAGCGCTTCGGGCCCGAGGTGCTGGTCGATGCCCTGGAAGCGCGAGGTCAGCTTCAGTTTGTCGGTGGTGAAGTCCCGGGCCGCCGACACCGCCTCCGCCGTGTAGTCCCCGTCCGCGTCGAAGTGGCGCGGTTCCGGCGTCCAGCCCAGTGAGTGGGCGAAGACCACGTGCGCGAGGTCGCGGATGTCCTTGCCGTCGTTCTCGATGGCCGTGGGCAGGATCAGCGCTCCCCGCCCCTCGGGCGGCACCGGGTGGTGGCCGTTCCAGCTCCGCAGCGCTTCGCGCGGGGAGTTCCCGTCCAGCGCCCCCACGTTCTCGGGCACGTTGCGAACGGGCTCCACGTCCGGCCCGGCCGTCTGGTCGCCGAACGCCAGGTAGGGGGCGGGGAACAGCTCCTGCACCGTCCCGCCGGGCGCCGTCACCCTTATCCCGTCGCGCCGCAGCCCGGCGGGGACCTGGAGGGTGTCGGTATGTGCGGCCTTGGTCTCGATGTGCAGGTCCAGGTGCAGGTCCGTCTCGCCGGTCAGCTTCGTGTAGGGCGCGGGCATCGCCAGGACGACCGTGTGGGTCTGCGACTCGGCGGTGTCGGAGGTGTGGCTGTGTCCGCTGGAGCCCGAGTGGGAGTGCGCAGGGGCGAGGGTCGTGGGCGTCACGCCCGCCGGCGCCTCACCGGCCGGTACGTCGTCCCCGCTGCGCGGCAGGGACGGCATGAAACCGAAGCCGCCGACCCCCGCGGTGTCCTGTCGCCCGCTGGAGGCGGAGGCCGACCGCGTGACGGACCAGGTGAACTTCTCGCGGAACTCCGCCTCGCCACCGGTGTACTCCGCCTGCGGCCTGTCCGACCATGTGCGGGAGATGTCGACCACGGCGTCGATGGCGGGAAGGTCGGCCACCAGCAGCGAGTGGTCGGCGCGGCGGATCTTCACCGGGACGGGGGCCGGGGCGGCGGCCCGCCGGCCGAGGTTGGACTGGAGCGCGTTGCGCAGGTCGTCGCGGCTGTTGGCCGTCAGTTCGAAGCCGTTGCCGCGCAGCCCGGCGGAGAGGGAGTCCAGTGCCGCCGTCGGGTCGGGTGCCCGGTAGGCGGTGCCCGAACCGTGGAAGCCGGGCCGGATCCGCACCGGCGGGTGCGGCTGCCGCTCCAGTTCCGACAGGCGCCGGGTCCGCCCGTCGGACACCACGTCCAGATCCGGCAGCAGCCCGCTGGCCATGGCGTCGCGACCGTGCATGAAGCCGGAGAGCAGGTTGCGCTTGTCGGCCTGCCAGCCGTGGTACAGGGGGGTGCGCGACTTCGTCGGGCCGATGCTCCAGTCCGGCCGGAACTCCACAGCCTGCTGGATCCGGCCGGAGCCGGCGAAGAGGTAGGAGTAGCCGGACTTGATCAGGTACGACCGCTTGACCGAGAACGAGCCGGCGGCTCCGGCGGTCCGCGACGACAAGGTCCAGGTGCGGTCGCCCGTGGCGCCGCTGAAGAAGGTCGGGTTGTAGGTCGAGTCCATCGGCGTGTTCGGCGACTCCGCCGGGGCGGTGGTGACCAGGGCCGGCAGCATCGACCCCCCGACTGAGAAGGTCCAGGTGCGGACGGTGCCGGTGTTCAGCCCGACCGGGGTCTCGCCTTCGATGATGACCGAGGCCTTGACCGGCTTGAAGGCCACCGAGTCGATGTGCGCGGACGTGTTCATCGCCACCCGCAGCGTGTTCGGCGACCAGAAGCCGCCGCTCATGTCCACGTCGGTCGTGACGCCGAAGAGGATGTTGGGTGCGAGGTTCTGCTTGGACAACGAGGCGGGGTAGAACAGTCGGCCGCCCTCGCTCGCGGAGCTGTGGTGGTCGATCTTGCGGCTGTAGCCCTCGTGGGTGCCGAAGAAGTGCCTGCCGGCGACGTCCCGGGAGAACAGGCGGCCGGCGGCGTCGATCAGGTGGATGTCGCGGGCGTTGTCGCCCGTGCCGAGCGTGTAGTCGAGTTCGACGTCCACCACGAAGGCCCCGGCGCGCCGGAGGCGTTCGTGCACGCTCGGCTGCCGGTCGCGCCGGCCGTCGCGGCCCACCGGTTGGCCGGTGGCCTGCGGCCGGTCGCGCTGCCCGCCGCGGCTGGGCAGTTCGATCGCGGGCGGCTGCCGGCGGCGCCCTCCGCCGGCCGCGGGCACTTCGCCCGCGGGCGGATCGATACGCCGCCTGCCACCGCGGCCGGTCCCCTGACCTTGCCCCCTCCGGCCGTCCCCCTCGGTCCGCGGAGCCCGGCCGGTGACGAGGCTGCGGGCCTCGTCCTGCCCGAGGTCATGGATGCGCCCGGTGCCGGTGCCGGCGGTGTCGTTCAGCGTGATCGCCGTGGGCAGGCGGGGCGTGGCCAGTTCGAACTGCGCGGGTACGAACTGGCGGAAGGGGGTTCCGCGCGATCCGACCGGGGCCGTGTCGCGGCTCTGGCCGATGTCGTCGTCCTCGTAGAAGTTCGCGCGGAAGATCGCGTCGGACTCCCACAGGTCCGATGCGCCGTCGAACATCAGCGTCGCGGTGTACGTCGCGTCGCCGCTCTGCCCCTGGGAACCGCCGATGGTCCGGCTCAACGAGGTTCTGATCTGCGGGAAGACGCCTCCGGGCGTCCGCGTGCCCCGCGCGTCGGGTTCGCCCGCGCGGACGTTGCCGAACATCCGGGCGCCCAGGCTCCAGTTCCACGACGAGCCCTTGCTCGTGTTGCTCTGCGAGCCGCCCGACACCTCCACCCCGGTGCTGCGCTCGGTGGTACCGGCGTGCTGCAGTGGCCCGAAGGTGGCGAACAGACGCACCGCGACCGTGGACGGGTGCTCGATCGCCGTGTCCCGCAGTACGACCGGCAGTCCGTAGTGCGGCAGGTCCACGTGCCCGCCCTTGAGCGTCGCGTCCGAGATCTCCTGAGCGACCTTGAGCGTGTTCTCCAGGGCGACGTCGAAGGAGCGCCGCAGCGGCGGCTTCTCCCGCGGCGAGAGTTCGCGGTAGCCCTTGTCCTGGTTGCCCGGCCGGGCGGCGAAGTCGCCGCGGCTCCTCGACAGGTCGGTGACCACCAGTCCGGGCCGGTGCCGGGAGATCTCGTTCAGCAGGTTCTGGGTGATCCAGTCGGTGACCGTCCGCCCCAGCATCTCCAGCTCTTCGGGGGTCGGGGCCGCGGTTCCCGCTGGCCGCGGGGTCGGCGTCGGGTGGAACACCTCGCCGCCGCTCCAGGCGAAGGAGACGGGCATGGTCCAGCTCAGGTTGGTCGGCTGGTCCAGCGCGAGGTTGGCGAACGGAGGGCGGCGGCCCGGCTCAACGGTGGTGGCGCGCCCGTCGCCGGGCCGTGTCCGCAGGCCCTGCTGGTCCGTCGAGGACTGCGCGATCAGCTTGGCGTCCTCGAAGGTGAGGAGTTCGACGGTGCTCCCGGTGAACAGGTGGTCGGCGCCGTCCTCGTAGAAGCGGAGGTGGAAGTTGCGCTCGACGTCGTAGGCGCCGCTGCCCGGTGCGCCCCAGAACATGGGGGTGACCGAGCCGGTGGTGGCCTTGCCGCCACCCGCGGTCCAGCTTCTGCCCCCGGTCACGTCGGCGTAGAGCGGCGCGATCCGGCCCGCGACGATGTCAGTGAGGCTGGGCGTGATGTCCAGCCCGGAGCCGACCGACACCTTGGCGGTCGAGGTCTGCGACTTCGTCGTGGCGGCGCTCTTGGCCGAACCGGTCATCGTGCTGATGTCGTTGAGCTTGGGGGGCGAGGGCAGGAGCCGGTAGCGCGTAGGGAAGGACCGGATCTCCACGGCCCGCGGCTTGCCCTTGGCGTCCTTGAACACCGGACGCAGCGCGTCATTGGTCATCGCGCTGAGGGTCTCCGGCAGGTTCTCCGGCGAGAACATCGTGCGGATGGTCTGCCGGTACTCCTCCCGCAGCCGGGTGAGCCGCTCGTCGAGCTTCGGCACGGACCGGGTGATGCGCCGCGGGTAGTCCTCGGCCATCAGCGTGTCGAAGACGAAGTCGGCGAGCCGCACCTTCGCGTCCTGGTCGCGCTCGCCCGGCTGCGGGACGCGGACGACCTCGCCAGCGTCGATCGGGTGGCTCTGCCCGATGCGGCGGGAGCCGGGACCGGGGAACCGGCCTCCGGTCCGGCCGCCGAACTGGTTGCGCATCAGCGGGTCGCGCAGGGTGATCTCCTGCGGGGCCTCGTGCTCGTTGCGGGCGATGCCGCCGGGCACACTGAGGTCCACGTGCAGCCTGCTGCGGTCGGTGATCGGGTCGGGAGCATCGTGGCCCGGCTGCCGGGGTGGGACCAGCTCGATGTCCATGTCCAGGTCGGCGCCGTAGACGTGCGGTTCGCCCTTGACCTCCACGATGGTGCTGGAACCGCTGGACGTGCTCGTGGAGTGCCCCGTCGAGCGGGCCCGGTAGGAGAACGTGGCGCGGAAGCTGCCGCGCCAGCCGAAGCTGCCCACTTCGGCGGGCGCGATGTAGAAGGGCGTGATCAGGATGCCTAGGGAGAAGCTCTTGTTACCGCCGTGGCTGCCGCCCGCGCCCCGGCTGACCGCCGCGCCCGCCGCAGAGGTGACCCGAGGGCGGGATGCGCGGTCGGCCCGCGGCGCGCGGGAGTCCGAGGACGCGGGGGGTGGCGCGGGATGGTTGCCGAGCCGGTAGGTGCCGCTGGGGTTGACGCGCACCTTGGCGCCCCAGGTGCCGCCCGGACCCTGCACCCGGGTGGAGAACCCGCCGGGCCGGAAGAACGGCCGCACGTCGTCCTGGGCCTGGCGGCGAACGGCGTCGCCGAACGCCCGGCGCATTCCGTGGTCGCCGATGTTGCCTTGCGCCAGCCGCTGGACCAGCTGCCGGTCCACATCGCCGGTCTCGATGAGGTTCGGGCGGAACATGTTCGAGGTCAGCAGGTAGCCGAGGTCCGCCTCGCGGACGGGCGTGTCCGGAGTGGGCGGGTCGGCGGGTGGTGCGGAGTGCGTGGAGGAGGTGTCGGAGGCGGGTAGCGGGACGTGGGCGGGGTCGGCGGGGGTTTCCGACTCCTCGCCGTCTGAAGTGTCGTCGGGGTCGGTCTGTTGGACGGCGGGTGGCTCGGTGCGTCCCGTGGGCAGGGTGGAGGGAGCCGAGCGCGTGGTGCGGTCCGACCTGTTGTCGCCGGTGTCCTGCCCGGCAGGCGGGGCGGAGTGCACCGAGGGGGCTCCGGAGGGGGGCAGCGGGACGTGGGCGGGGTCGGCGGCGGTGTCGCTGGAGGCTCCGGGAGCCGTAGCGGTGACGGCGGTGTCGGTCGGACGGCCTGCGGGACCGGGGTCGCCGGCCCGGCCGGCGGCGCCGGAGGTTTGGCCGCCCTGCCCCGACGATGCCGTCGAGACCGTGCCGGGCGGCGGTGCGAGGTCGGCGGGTGCGGTGTCGCGGTCCGGGACGCCGTCGGGCCGGGGGGTGTCGGCGGTGGCCTGCTGCTGGTCGACGGTGTCGGAATCCGGGCCGGGGGCCTCGTCGGGGTCGTCGTAGAGCGGGTCGTAGCCGCGCCGGACGGGCGGCTGGTATGCGGGGGTGTCGGTGGTGGCGATCTCGGCGAGCGGCGCCTGCGGGGGAAGGGCGGGCGGGACGGCAGGCAGCGTCTTGTCGACCGGCTCGTAGGGGGCGGACGTCAGCTCGGCGATCCGGTTGATGTCGGCGAGCAGGTTCGTCAGGGAGAAGTCCGGGCTGGACAGGAGTTCAGCGAGGGCCTCAGCGAAGGTGGGGGCCCCGTACGCCGGTCGGACGGCCGCGGGGTCCGGGTCCGGCGCGGAGTCCCGGGGGGCGCCGCCCTCCTTCTCAGCGGACGCGGGGGCGTCGTCGTAGAGGCCGCCGAAGTCGTCGATGGCGTCCTCCGGCCGGGCGAAAACCTCGGCCGGATCCGCTGCTCCGCGGCCGGAAGCGCCGGGTGTTGGCTGCACGCCCTGGTGGGGGGCGTTGTTGTGCGGTGAGTTGTCGGCCGTGGTGTGGTCATGGCCGGCGCCGTCGGGGCGCGAGACGCCGTTTGGCCGGGTGTTGCCGCCTCCGGCGGGAGAGTCGTCGTTGTCGGGGCGGCGGGAGGAATCCGACTGGTGCTCGCGGGCCGCCCCTGGGGAGTCGGCCGCGACCACCTCGGCGAAGAAGTGCCATCGGCGGCCGGAGAACACGGCTTCATGGATGCGGTAGGTGAGGCCGCGCGGAAGCAGGAGGCCGTCGGAGTTGGTCGGCGATGCGGTCGGGATCCACGCGGCCGGGGTTCCCTCCGGGACCCGAAGGTGGACGACTCCCAGCGAGGGGTCCCGGCTTTCGGGGCCGCTGAGCAGTCCCCATGTGTAGGTGTTGTTGCGGTAGTCGGAGCCGCCTTCCTGGGCTTCGCGCAGAGTCGCGGAGGGGGCGTGGGTGGTGACGACGATGTCTTCGGGGACCGGAGTGCGGTTCAGCTCCTGGTCGAGACCGGTGATGACGGCGCGGGTCTCGTCGGTCCAGGGACCGTTGTCCCGCAGGAGGATGTTGAAGCGCTGCGGGGAGAAGGCATAGGTGCGCAGCGGGCTGCGCGCCGGACCCGCGGGTGGGTGGGGGCCGGTGCTCCATACGGTGTTTCCGTAGTGCGATGCCTCGGCCGAATCCGTGAATGTGCGGGCGCCGTCGAAATGCCGCTGGTGTGCCTGCTCCATCCGGCGAGCGGCGCTTTCGAAGGGTCGGGGGCCGGAGTTCTGTCCGACGTGTCGCTGTGCGTCGCCGATATCGAGGTCGGCGAGTGCGTTCAGGGAAGCGAACGCGTCGCCGCTTTCCTCCGGGGTGGAGAGCAGGCCGAAACTCGCCGGTTCGCTGTTGAAGTCGGGGCGGGCGGTCTCGGTGTAGGCGGGCGGTGCTTCCGGGGGGATATCGGGGCCGCGGCCGGGGTAGGAGGGGGGATTTTGCTCCTGGCTTGGGTTGGGGGTGTGGTCGAGGTCGGTTTGGGTGAGGCCGGCTTCGTTGGCGTGGGCGGCGATGTAGGCGTCTTCGTCGTCGGGTCCGATGATGGCGCCGGTTTGGGTGATGGGGCCGATGATCTCGGGTTGGGCCGGGGGCTGGTCGGTGTGGGGTGGCTGTTGGCGGCCGGGGTAGGCGGGGAGGTTCTGTTCTTGGCTTGGGTTGGGGGTGTGGTCGAGGTCGGTTTGGGTGAGGCCGGCTTCGTTGGCGTGGGCGGCGATGTAGGCGTCTTCGTCGCCGGGTCCGATGATGGCGCCGGTTTGGGTGATGGGGCCGATGATCTCGGGTTCGGCCGGCGCCTGCTCGTGGCGGGGCGCCTCCTCGCGGCCGGGATAGGGGGGCGGGTCCTCGTCCGGGTGGGGGGTGGTAGAGGCACCGGCTTCCTCCTGCCGACGGTCCTCGACCCGGTTCTGGTCGGGGGTGTCGGCGTCGATCTGGGGAGGGGCGGTCTCCTGGCCGCGGTTGTCTCGGTGGCTTTCGCCGCGCATGGTGTCGCGTATGCGGCGGATGCGGTCGCGCCACTGCACGAAGACGGTCACGTCGGTGTCGGTGGAGGCGTCGTCGCCCGTTGGGGGGAAGAGGTCGTTGAGGGTGGGGCGGGTGTCGGTGAGGTCGGCGATGAACGCTTCGACCGTGCGGGGCCGGTCCTTGCTCGCCTTGGGGTCGATCAGATTGGTGAGGTCGGGAGTGGTCGGGGGGTTCCCGGCCCAGGGGTTGTCGGGATCGGGAGTCTGAGTGGGTCGGGGCGCGGTGGCGGGGGCGTCGTCGTAGAGGCCGCCGAACTCGTCGGTGATGTCGTCCGGTGCGGCGGTTTCCCGCTTGGGGGCGTCCGTCTCATGCACGGGGCCGTCGCTGTCGGCGCGGGTGCGGGGATTGCGGCCGGAGCCGGAACCGTCCTGCGGTGAGTCGCCCTGCACTTCCTGCGGTTGCGCGCTCGCCTCGGGGGATTCACCGTAGGTTCGGTAGTGCCCACCGCTGTAGTACCCGGGGCCCCGGTTGTCCTGGGGCGCGCTCTGACCTGTGCTGCCGGGCCCGAACCCGCCGGAATCCGCGCCGCCGTACTGCCCACTCGGGCGAGCGCCCTGGTCGCCCTGCCCGCCGTCGTAGCCTCCGCTTGCGACCGGCGTCTCGGCCGGAACCGGTGCCGCGGGCTGGTAGCCGTGGTGGGCGGTGTAGGAGGGGGAGGGGCGCCAGCCCGGCGGGGGCCGCCATCCCGTGGGCACGACCTCGGCCTCAACGAACCACAGGTCCTCCACCGGGCCGTCAGGGGTCCGCTGACCGGGCGCGGTGTAGGCGGAGTGGAACAAGAGCTCGCTTCCGCGGTGCAGCATGACCTCGCGCTCGGAGGGAGCATGCGACACCGGGGCGACATAGGCGGCCGTGTAGCCCAGCGGCACGCGCATCGTGAGGTATACGGGAGCCTCGAACGCCGCGCGGGACCCGAACGAGGTTGAGACGTAGCTCCCGATCGGAGCGACGGTGCCCACGAGGTTGTGGAGGGTGCTCGGGTCGGAGGTGTCGATGCCCAACGCCTCACGCATCGCGGCTCCGGCTCCGTGGTGCACGATGACCGGTGCAGGCACGAAGGCCCGGTCCAGACCGCCGTCCATGTTGGTGACCAGGGACAGGAACTCGTCGCGGTCGTAGGTCCCGACATCCCCGTGCACCAGGCCGTCGGTGACCATCGAGTAGGCGGCGCCGGTGAACTCGCTGATGGCGTGGGCCTGCTCCGAGGAAAGGTGCAGGGTGTAAGGGGTGCCTTCCTGCGGCGGGGCGCCGTCGGGGGTGACGGCCACGCCGAGGTAGTACCGAGCCCACTGGTCCGCCGCGCCGTCGTCCATGATGCGGGTCGCGTTCGCGGGGCCGCTGCCGGGGAGCTGATCCTGCGGGTGGGCCGCCCACGGTCGCCGCGGTGGCACGAAGTTTCGGATGTCCTCGTCGCCGCGCAGCACCTCACCGCGGTCGTCAGGGTCCTCCGACGAGGTCTCGCTGTCCGAATCGGAGTCGAACCCCATCGTGAAGACCGTGACCGGAGGCTGCTCGGTACCCGGGAAGCCGGGGAGAGCTGACGGATCGCTGTAGTCAGGCTTGGGATTGAGGACGCCGGAGAAATTCGGGGGCTTCGCCTGTTCGCCGGCGTCCACCTGGATGGGCGGTGGCTGGGCGGAGGGAGCCCGGTCGTCGGCGTCGTGATCGGAAGGCGGGCCGTCTGCGGAGGTCGTGTCGTCCTCCGGGACCGAGGGCTGCGGGAACGGGCGGTCGGTCGACTCGGTGGAGTGGGGCGTGTGGTGGGCGGTGCGGGTGGTTTCGCCGCCGCTGGTCTGGGGGTGTTGCGACCTGGAGGAGGTGGACGGCGCGCTGGTGTCGCCGGTGGTTCGGGTGGCCGTGCTCTGGGTGGGGGTGCCGGTGGCCGGTGGGTTGGCGGTGTCGGCGGTGCTGGCAGCGGGGGCGCTGCGGGTGTTGCCGGCGCCGGTGTTGGCGCCGGGGGTGGTGTTGCCGCTTCCGCTGTTGCCGGTGCCGCCGGCGGCGGTGGTGGCGGTTGGGCCTGTGCCGGTGGGGCCGGATGGGCTGGGGCCGGTGGCGGGGGGTGGTGGGGCGAAGGCGAGCGGTGGGGCGTCGGTGGTGGCCTGCGCGGACGTGTCGTCGGGTGTGCTGAGGGCGGTGTTGAAGTCGGTGGTGAGGTCGTCGTCGGTGGTCGGGTCGGTGGTGAAGACGTCGCGTGAGTTGGCGGCGGGTTGCGCGATGGGCCCGTCGGCGGTGATCTCGACGGCTGTGGGCGGAGGGGTGACGGTGTTGGCGGCGTGCTTTTCGCCGTAGTTGGTCGGGGGGTCGTTGTGCTGGTCGGTGTTGTTGTGCTGGTCGGTGTTGCG
>NZ_BAAAQI010000019.1:0-100281 GCF_039531585.1 Streptomonospora arabica
GAGCATTCCGGGCATAGCGCCCTGAATCCCCCCGCCCGAGCGGCCACCGCGGCGGCCCGGGACACCGCTGCCTGCATCACAGCGGTCTCCTCGCCCCGCCCGCCAATCCGCCCGTCCTGAACGGCCGCTCCAAGCGCGCCCCAACGGTCCCCCCTACACCGTTGGCCGAGGCGCACCGCTCCCCGGCCGGTCCTCGGGCGGACCGGCGGCCCGAGGGCCCGACCCGCCACCCTCGCCGCCCCCGTCGCAGGCCCAGCCGGCGGACACCCGGACCGAAGGGCGCGGGGCTGAACCACCCGCCGCCCTTGCTGCCCGTCGTCGGGTGCGCTACCGGCGAGCATCCGAACCGGTGAGCGTTAGCCGAGTCATCTGCCGACTTTGCTGCCTCGTCGCAGGCTCAACCAGCGGGCACCCGAACCGCTGACCGCCGGCCCAACCGTCCGCCGCCGTCGCCGCCCCCGTCGCAGGCTCAATCGGCGGGCATCAGTCCGGTGGGCGCGGGCTGAACCGTCCGCCGCCTTTGCTGCCTCGTCGCAAACTCAACCGGCGAGCATCCGAACCGGTGAGCGCAGGCCGAGGCACCCGCCGCCCTCGCCGCCCCCGTCGCAAGCTCAACCAGCGGGCACCCGAACCGCTGACCGCAGGCCCAACCGTCCGCCGCCGTCCCTGCCCGTCATCGGGTGCGCAACCACCGGGTACCGGGATCGGTGATCGCCGGCCGAACCGACCACTGCCTTCGCTGCCTCGTCGCAAGCTCAACCGGCGAGCATCCGAACCGGTGAACGCGGGCCGAGGCACCCGCCGCCCTCGCCGCCCCCGTCGCAAGCTCAACCGGCGAGCATCCGAACCGGTGAACGCGGGCCGAGGCACCCGCCGCCCTCGCTGTCCTGTCGGGTGGGTAACCGCCGGGGGCTGGGAGCGGTGAGCGCTGGCCGAACCGTCCGCCGCCGTCGCTGCCCGTCGCCGATGCGCAACCACTGGGGACCGAGAGCGGTGATCACGAGCCGAACCGACCACTGCCTCGCTGCCTCGTCGCAGGCCCAACCGGCGAGCACCCGAACCGATAAGCTCAGGCTCAACCACCCGCCGCCGTCTCCGCCGCCTCGTCCATTGGTGGAGCCCGCGGCGACCGGCGCGGACGTCTGAGCGGACCGTACTGTCCGCGAGCCCGGGGGCGGGCAGGACTTAAGCGTGTTCGGCGATGGATCAGCCGCTCGGGGTGTGCAGTGCCCAGGGCGAGCGGTGTGGGCCGGCGCGGGCGTGGGCTGTGACGGATCCGGGCCACAGTCGGGCGGGGACACGCGTGCTCACGTACAGCGACAGGTCTGCGGCGCTTCGGCATCGCGTCAGTTCGGCGCCGTTCGCCTCGGCGGTCGCGCGGGCGGCGGCACATGATGGACGCTCTCCTTCCGCCAACCGCTCCGCTCCCGCGAGCGCGGCGAGGTCGGCCGCCGTCGCCGCCCGGTGGCGATCGACTCGTACGCCTGCCACAAGCACGATCGCCGCGGCGACGAACAGCACCGCGCCGCACAACGCGAGCACCCAGACGGTCGCCGAGCCTGCGTCGTCGCCGCTCCGAGCCGTCTGCGCAGGGACAGACCCTCCGCAGACGGGCGAATGTGCCCGCGCCGCCCCTCCTGCCATGCGGCGGGAGACGGTCGGCCGCGCCGTTTCTTGCCACGCCCTCCCTCCTTCCGGGCGGCGGAAGGCAGCCGGCTGCGCCCGTCGGGCCGAACGGTGTCCCGATGACACGGACCAGCTCGGCTGTCCGCCGGACGAGGGCCGGGCGCCGCCGACACCGGCATCGGCGCCAGCACCTGCACCGCCATCACGCCAACCGCAACTGCCAACACCGGATCCGCCACCAGCCGGCGGCCCCCGCCACGCGCCCCGGCGGCCGCCCATGATCCTCCGAGGGACAGGGCCACACACCACCCGCACCGCCCTGACCTGCCCCCGGAAGCGCCCGTCAACGTGCGTACCGAGGGAGTCAGGCCGACGCACGGCTTCCACCGTGTGCCGTCCATGACCAGATCCACGCACCGCCCGCACCGCCCGCACCGCCCGCACCGCCCGCACCGAGCCGAGGCGACGCCCGATGCGCCCGTTCCCTCTCGCGCGGTCGGGGCCGACCCGACACACGGCCGCCGGGTTCCGGCGCGGCGAAGGCGGATTATTCGACCGCGGCATCGTTGCCGTCCCTCCCCTGCGCGTCGTCGCCTCCGAGGGCGGCCGGAGACTGCTCGGCCCGATCGCTGGGTCCGGAGGCGCTGGGCCCGGAGGCCTCCGACCCTTCGAGCTCGCCGACGTCCTCCCCCTCCACGGCTTCCTCGCCACCTCCCGGCGCCTCCAGCTCCTCCAACTCCTCCACCCCCACCAGGGACTCGGCGGGCGCCCCCTCTTCCACGGACTCCAGGCCTTCCAGGGACTCCAGCGGCGTTGCGGCACGCCCCTCGACCTCGATCGGCAGTTCCGCCAGCGGGCCGATCGGAACCGGGGCCGTGACGGCCACCCGCGCCATGCTGCCGCCGGTGGCCAGCTCGACCTGTGCGGAGTCGGGGGCGGTGCGGTCGACCGCTGCACGGACGGCGTGTTCGGGCTCGCCGCGGGCCAACGCGCGCGCACCCATGCGCGCGGAGTCGACGCAGGCCACGTGCACCGCACCGGCCTGGACCGCCGCCAGCGCGACGCCGAGCACGAGCACGAGGCTGGGCAGTGCGGCAGCGGTCTCGGCGGTGACGCCGCCCCGGTCACCCGTCGATCTGCAGCGCATCGGTGACGATCCGGGTGACGGTGGCGCGGACTTCGTCGCTTGTGAGGATCGCGAACAGCACGGCCGCAAAGGCGCAGGCCGTCACGGTTCCAAGGGCGTACTCCGCGGTCGACATGCCCCGGTCGCCGCGCACCGAGGCGAGCGGCCGAACGCCGGGTACGGCGCGGCTGCTGCGGAGCAGCGCCGCCGTCGCGCTCGCGAGCCCCCGGGTCACGGCCCGCACAGCACGTACGCCCGACAGGGCCAGCCCGGTCGGTACGGGCGGCACGATCGGTACGGCCCGGGCAGTCTCCACGGCCCGCGCGGACTGCAGCGCTCGCGCGGCCCGGCACCGAATTCGCCGCACCCGGCGGACAGCCGCGTGCGGGGGCGGTCGGCGCGGCACACGCGGCACCACAGGGAGAGAGGGGAGAGCGGACACGGTTGCCTCCAAGCGGGTGGACACACCATGAGTCGGGTTGGTCTCACGGTCCGTATCCACCATCGCCCGGCGGGTCGGCGGCGGAAAGCCGGATTCCCAGCCTGTGGACAGAACGCGTACCGTCCCGGTTCGGCGCGGCAGAGGACGCTGGGCCCCGTCTCCGCGCGTGCGCCGCCGGCCGCGGTCCGCGGCCGCGGAACAGATCGGGCCGCGGCATACCCCGCGCGCGGCTCACGTGTCCGACGTGCAACCCGTGCCCAAGGGGCAACCTCTTCCCGACGTGCAACCCGTGCCCGACGTGCAATGACGCCGGACGTGCACCAAACGTCCCACTCGCCACCTGTTCCACGCGTGCGCACCACTTCCGCGCCGCGCCTACCGCCTGTGCTCCGCTTCCCGCCTTCCTCCTGTGCTCCGCCGACCGCACGTACCGCACAGCACCGGAGCCGAGCGGGGTGCTGCACACGCCCGCCGACCAGGCCGGAGCGCCGGTGGCTGGCCTCCGGCCGGGACGCCTCAAGCGCCGCATCACGCTCTCGATTGACCGCCCGCAGTCCTCACCCTTCTAGCTAGGGGCCGGTCTCCCAGCTCCGATCCGGCGCCGCAGTGCCGCCCGGCCCAGCCCGGATCGGCCGAACCCTTCGTAGGCCGCCGATCCCGCCGGCACACCGCTGCCCCGCCGACCCCCTACGCGCCTCGCGGCCGGACTCCGGCAGCCTGCTCGGGCCGTCCGCCATTCCTCTCCTCCTCGCTGCTGCGCGCTACACGCCGCCGTCGAGGATGGCGTCGATCAGGCGCAGGGCTCCCGACTTGCTGAGCGGGTCGTTTCCGTTGCCGCACTTGGGCGACTGGATGCACGAAGGGCAGCCCTCGGCGCACTCGCATCCGGCGATGGCCCGGCGGGTCGCGGTCAGCCATTCGCGCGCCGCCGCGTAGCCGCGCTCGGCGAACCCGGCGCCGCCCTCGTGTCCGTCGTAGACGAACACCGTCAGGCACCCCGTGTCGGCGTGCAGCGCGGTCGAGACGCCGCCGATGTCCCAGCGGTCGCAGGTGGCGAACAGCGGCAGCAGCCCGATCGCGGCGTGCTCGGCGGCGTGGGCGGCTCCGCGCACGTCGACGTCGGCCTTGCGCAGCCGGTCGGTCGCCTCGGGCGCGAGGGTCCACCACACCGCGCGCGAGTTCAGCCGCCGCTCGGGCAGGTCGAGGGTCTGCTCGCCGAGGACCGCGCCGGTGCGGACGTCGCGCTTGAGGTAGGAGACCACCTGGCGGGTGACCTCGACCTCGCCGAACCGCACCGCCGACTCCGGCCCCCAGTCCCGGCCGCGCAGCGTGCGCAGCACCTCGACCTCGGTGGTGTCGCGCGCCCAGGTGCTGTGGTCGGGCGCCTCGGCGTGCACCAGTGCCACCGACTCCTCCAGGTCGAGCTCGTCGACCACATAGGTCAGCCCCTGGTGCAGATAGACCGCGCCGTCGTGGACGGTGCCGTGCGCGGCCGCCTCGTCGACGGTGCCCAGCAGCTGCCCGCTGGCCGAGTCGACGATCTGCACCGGGGGCCCGCCCGACCCGCGCAGGTCGGCCAGTGCGGAGGCGCGGTCGCGCCGGGTCCAGAACCAGCCGCGCGGGCGGCGCCGCAGCAGTCCCCGGTCGACCAGGCCGTCGAGCACGCCGGCGGCTTCGGCGCCGAAGAGGTCCAGGTCGTCGCGGGTGAGCGGGATCTCCGACGCGGCCGCGCACAGGTGCGGGCCCAGGACATAGGGGTTGCCGGGATCGAGCACCGTGGCTTCGACCGGCCGCCCGAAGACGGCTTCGGGGTGGTGCACCAGGTAGGTGTCCAGCGGGTCGTCGCGGGCGATGAAGACCGCCAGCGCGTCGCCTCCGGTACGGCCCGCGCGCCCCGCCTGCTGCCACAGCGACGCAAGGGTGCCCGGCCATCCGGTGATGACGACGGCGTCCAGTCCGGTGATGTCGACGCCGAGTTCGAGTGCGTTGGTCGTGGCCAGCCCGAGCAGCTCCCCGCTGCGCAGCGCGTCCTCCAGGCTCCGCCGGTCGTCGGCGAGGTAGCCGGCGCGGTAGGCGGCGATGCGCTCGGACAGCCTGCTGCCGGACGGCCCCTCCGCCTCCCGGCGAGTCGCTCCGCCCCCATCCTCATCCGCACGGCCAGCCCTCTCCGCCTCCGCATCCCCTGCGACCACCGCGCCCTCACCAGCGCTCCGTCGGCGCAGGTGCGCCGCGGCGCGGGACTCGCGCTCGCGCAGGATGCGCTGGGCGGTCAGGGCCACCACCTCCGACGCCTGGCGGGAGCGGACGAAGGCGAGTGTGCGCACGCCCTCCTCGGCGAGGTCGGCGAGGACGTGGGCGGCCTCGGCCGGTGCGGTGCGGCGCACGGGTGCGCCGTTCTCGCCCTTCTCCTCGGTCAGCTCCGGCTCGATCAGCGCGAAGCGCAGCTCCGGGCGCGGCGACGCGTCCTCGGTGACGGCGCGTACCGGCAGGCCGATCAGCCGGGAGGCGCTCTCCTCGGGGGTGCCCGTGGTGGCCGAGGCGAGGATGAAGACGGGCTCGCTGCGGTAGCGGGCGCAGATCCGGCGCAGCCGCCGCACGATCTGGGCGACGTGCGAGCCGAACACGCCCCGATAGCGGTGCGCCTCGTCGATCACGACGTAGCGCAGCCGCCGCAGGAACGACGACCAGGCGGCGTGGTTGCCCAGGACCGCGTGGTGCAGCATGTCGGGGTTGGTCAGCACGTAGTTGGCGTGCGCGCGGATCCAGGCGCGCTCGTCGCGCGGGGTGTCTCCGTCGTAGGCGGCCGCGCGCAGGTACGCAAGGCCCAGACCGGCCACCGCGCGCCGCTGGTCGGCGGCCAGCGCCTTGGCCGGGGAGATGTAGAGCACCGTCCCACCCTGCTCGGCGGCTTCGGCGCAGGGCAGCAGGAAGGAGAGCGATTTCCCCGATGCGGTGCCGGTGGCTATGATCACATTGCTACCGGAGCGCGCGAGATCCGCGGCGGCCGCCTGGTGGGACCACGGAGCCGTGATCCCCTGCTCAGCCAGCCGCTCACGTACAGAGGACGGTGTCCAGTCTGGCCAGTGTTCGCTTACCCCGCGGCCACGCGGCAGCTGCTCCACATGTGTCACCTGCGAATTCCGGGTATGGTCACGCCACAACCGGTCAAGCGCGGATTCCCTCCGGGAAGCGTCCCCGCGTGCGCGGGGAGTGGATCCGGTCAACCCGACCCCTCCTCGGCAGGCAGCACGTGTGATGGCACTGATCGACCCCCGTTTCAGTGTGGCATCCGCGGGAAGGGTTCCGCGCTGTCGTGGTTTCTTGTGCATAACAGGCAGATGCGAAGGGCAAGCGTGGTTGAATGCCGCACTGTGGGGTAACGCCCGGCAGAGATCACTCGCGGCTTTTCGCGGTTCGGCGCTGGAGGACTAGTGGACTTGAAGCTTGATCACCACACACAGGACGACACAGAGATCGTCGTCGTCGAGGGTGAGATCGACGTCTATACCGCGCCCCGGCTGCGTGAGCTGCTGATCGATCTCGTCAACAAGGGCAACTTCCACCTCGTGGTGAACATGGAGAAGGTGGAGTTCCTCGACTCGACGGGACTCGGCGTGCTCGTGGGCGGCCTGAAGCGAGTGCGGGCGCACGACGGCACCCTCGACCTGGTGTGCACGCAGGAGCGCATCCTGAAGATCTTCCGGATCACCGGACTGACCAAGGTCTTCGGCATCTACGACTCCGTTCAGGAAGCCATCGACAAACGCAAGTCCAAGTAGCTGCGTTACGAGCGATCTCATGGCACTCGTCCAGCTCACGATCAGCGCGCTGCCCGCCCATGTGCGCACGGCCCGGCTCATGGCCACGGCCGTGGCCAGGCGGGCGGGCGTCGCCGAGTCCGCCCTCGACGAGATTCGGCTGGCGGTCGGCGAGGCGTGCTCCCGTGCCGTCGAGGCGCACCGCGTCCACTGCCCCGGGCGTCCGATCCAGCTCGATCTGATCGACAGCGCCGACACCACTCGGGGGGCCGGTGCGTCGCCCGGCACGCCGGCCGAACGCGCGTCCCACAACGGCAAGGCGGCACAGCGCTTCGAGGTCGTGGTGTTCGACCGCGCCCCGGCCAAGGAGCCGGCGACGGCTTTCGAAGACCCCGCCGCCGGGCTCGACATCGCCGACGGCGCCCCGTCCGACGGGGTTTCGGGGCTCTCCCCCGATGTCGGCCTCGCCGTGATCCTCGGACTCGCCGACGAGGTCAGCATCGAACCCCATGAGGACGGCACCGTCGTCCGAATGAGCTGGCCCCTGGGCAAGTCCGACCCCGACGCCGACTCCGAACTCGTCGGCTAGGCGCTTCCGCGCCGCTCCCGCCCCGCGCCGGCCCAGCCTCCGCGGGGCGGCGGCGCGAACCGCGGGCCTCCGCCCGAGCGCGGTCCCCGCGTCAGCCGACAGTGCAGGTCTTTCGCGGGCCCGCGTACGCGACCGGCCCCGCGTAGTCCGCAGCGGCTCTGCGCGGCGCCTCCTCCGGCCGCAGGGACGGGCCGACGTGGGTCACCGGCAGCCGTTCGGCGCCCGCACGCTCCGCCGTACGCCCCGCCTCGGCCGCGCGTACGGTGCACCCGGGCATCGCATCGAGCACGTTTTGCGGCCGCATACGGTGCCGCACCGCCGAGCCCTGTCGGTTCCACGGCCGGGCCGCCCTGCTTGCCGCCGCAAGGTCGCCGCCCCCCTCGCCGACCCCGCCCGCGGTCGTCAGTCGCACTCCTGTGTCGAGACCTCCCCGGACGCGGATGCCCCCTGCTGGGCGTTGGCGGCGACCTCGTGGGCGGTGAGCACGTAGCCCGTCTCGTCCTCGTTGGTCGCCGCGGCGAAGACGACGCCGTAGACGTCGCCGTCGGGGGAGATCAGCGGGCCGCCGGAGTTGCCGGGGCGGACTTCGGCGCGGATCTGGTAGATCTCCCGGCTCACCTGCTGGGAGTGGTAGAAGTCGGGCCCCTGCGCGGTCTGCTCGGCGCGGATGCGCGCGGCCACCGCGGTGAAGCCGTTGTTGCGCGGGAAGCCCGCGACCACGGCGTCGTCGCCCTTGGCCGCCTCCTGGTCGAACTCCAGCGGCTCCAGGTCGAGGCCGTCCACGTCGAGGACGGCGATGTCCTGCTGCGGGTCGTAGAGCACCACCGTGGCGCTCAGCTGCTGGCCGGAACGCGTGACCACCCGCAGGTCCTGGGTGACACCGGCGACCACGTGCGCGTTGGTCATGATGCGCCCGTCGGAGTAGACGAACCCGGTGCCCTCGACGCGCCGCTGGCAGCTGGGCGCGGTGCCCAGCACCTTGACCACGCTCTGGCTGGCGTCGCGCAGACCCGGGGTGTCGAGGACGTCGGGGTCGGGCGGCTGCACCTCGGCCGGCTCGCCGGTCCCCAGCCCGCTGAAGACCTGCGGGAACGCGCTCTGGTCAACGATCCGGCGGAAGGTGGAGAACCACGTCTGGGCCACCTCGGGCATGGCCCGGTCGACCGCGTGCAGCACCCGCGACTGCTGCACCTGGGTGTTGAGGACGGGGATGGCGGAGTTGGCGACGGCGCTGCCGACCAGCCAGGCCACCAGCAGCACCGACACCGCGCTGACCAGGGCGCCGCCCATCGCGTCGAGGACGCGCGCGGACTCCCATGTGACGCGGTTGCGCACGACGGCGCCCAGGTAGGAGGCGGCGAACTGGCCCATGGCCGCGCACAGGAAGACCACGGCGACCGCGAGCAGCGCCTGCCGCCCGGCATCGGTCACCACCTGCTGGATGAGGGTCGGCGCGCCGAGGGCGGCCAGCACCCCGCCGCCGATGAACCCGGCGAAGCTCATGATCCCGACGATGAACCCCTGCCGGTATCCCGACGCCGCGAACAGGAGCACCAGGACCACCAGGGCGGCGTCGAGGACGATGCCGTCCATCATCACCTCGCGCTCGTCTCAGCTGTCTCGGCGGCCGCGCGGCGACGGTTCCGCGCGCCGGCCGTCCTCGTCGGGGCCGCCGGGCAGCGGGAGGGGTTCCGCCTCAGCGCTGTCCAGCCAGGGCCGCTCCCAGCCTCCCAGAACGAGCAGCCGGTTCAGAATCGCGGCGGTGAATCCCCAGACCAGCATGCCGCGGACGCGGAACGCGGGCCCGGTGGATCCGTTGGGGTGGCGCACACGCACCCGGTTGGCCGGGTCCGCGAGCTCGTTGACGGGCACCCGCACGACTCCGGCGACCTCGCCGGAGTCGGCGGGGTGCACGTCGGAGGGTTCGCGCCACCAGGCCAGCACGGGCACCACGCGAAAGCCGCTGTGCCGGATGAACAGCTCGGGCAGCCGCCCCAGCAGCTCGATCCCGACCGGGTCGACCCCGGTCTCCTCCACGGCTTCGCGGACGGCGCAGTCCTCGGGCCCCTCGTCGTCGGGCTCGAAGGAGCCGCCGGGAAAGGCGGGCTGGCCGGAGTGGCGCCGCAGCCCGTTGTTGCGCTGGATCAGCAGCACGTCGGGGCCGTGCTCGCCCTCGCCGAACAGGATGAGGACCGCGGACCGGCGCCCGCCGGACTCGGGCGGGCGCATCGCCGCGGGCACGGCCATGCGCCCGCCCGCGCGGGCGAGGGAGGCGAGCCAGTCGGGGGTGCTGACGTCGGGCGCGCCGGCGCGTCCGTCGCCGGGCGCTTCGCCGGCCTCCGCGTCGTGGCCGTCCCCTCGCCGCTCGCCGTGCTCCTGTGCGGTCATGCTGTGCGCGTCTCCTCCCGGCCGTTGCCTCCGCCTGATGCGAACCGTCTAGGAGAACGGGCCATTCCGCACCAGCGCCGCCGCGGCGTCCGCATCGGTGGGGCCCTCGCCGAACGAGGGGCACCAGCGGGCGAGCTCGCAGGCGCCGCAGGCGGGGCGCCGCGAGTGGCAGATGCGGCGGCCGTGCCAGATCAGGCGGTGTGAGAGCAGGGTCCAGTCCTTGGGCGGGAAGAGGCCGCCGATCGCGTGCTCGACCTTGACGGGGTCGGTCTCCTCCGTCCAGCCGAAGCGGCGCACCAGGCGGCCGAAGTGGGTGTCGACGGTGAGCCCCGGCACGCCGAAGGCGTTGCCCAGCACCACGTTGGCGGTCTTGCGCCCGACACCGGGCAGCCGCACCAGGTCGTCCAGGTCGCCGGGGACCTCGCCGCCGTACTCGTCGCACAGCTTCCGGCCCAGGCCCAGGATGCTGTTGGCCTTGGAGCGGTAGAAGCCGGTGGAGCGGATCAGCCCTTCCAGCTCCTCGCGGTCGGCGGACGCGTAATCGGCCGCGGAAGGGTAGCGGGCGAAGAGCTTCGGGGTCACCAGGTTGACCCGCTTGTCGGTGCACTGCGCCGACAGGATGGTCGCTACCAGCAGCTCCAGCGGAGAGGTGAAATCAAGCTCACAGTGCGCATCGGGATACAACCGGGCCAATTCCCGGTTTATCCGTCGGGCGCGTCTCACCAGTGCGAGACGCGACTCACCCGTGGGTGTCCGCACCGCGCCGTCGTCCGGCGCGGTGTCGGACGAGGTGGTCTGAGCAGGGGTGGCAGGATCTCCGAGCACGCCCCAAAGACTACGTATCCCGCGGCGGCGTCCGTGCCCGGGCGGCCGCGGCGGGGGCCGCGCCCGCGAGCTTGCGTGCCATGTCGGCAATGTCGTGAGTTCGGCGGGCCGAGCCCCTCGGGAACGGGATTGCAACTAGGATCGGATGCGCTGACGTCGGCCGTGGCGGTCGGCTTGTCACCCGGGCGACAAGCCGAGGCAACGAAGTGGTTTCCCACCGGGGTGCGATATACGTCACACTGTTGACGGTCAGGCTTGCAAGGAGGAAGTGGTGGACGAGACCAACGAGGTGCTGCGCAAGGCCCCTCTTTTCGAGGCACTCGACGAGGAGGGTGCCGCCGCGCTGCGCGCCTCGGTGAGCGAGGTCCGGCTGGGTCGCGGCCAGACGCTCTTCTCCGAGGGCGATGAGGGCGACCGCCTCTACGTGATCCTCAGCGGCAAGGTCAAGCTGACCCGTGCCGCTGTCGACGGCCGCGAGAACCTGCTGAGCGTCCTGGGCCCGAGCGAGATGTTCGGCGAGCTGTCCCTGTTCGACCCGCGCCCGCGCACCGCCAGCGCCATCGCCGTCACCGACGCCGTGCTGGCCGGTCTGGGCCACGACGACCTGCGTCCGTTCATCGCTCAGCAGCCCCAGGTCAGCCTGCAGCTGCTCAAGGCCCTCGCGAGCCGGCTGCGCCGGACCAACGACGTCATGAGCGACCTCGTCTTCACCGACGTTCCCGGTCGGGTGGCCGGACAGCTGCTCGACCTCGCCGACCGCTTCGGCAAGGAGGGCGAGGACGGCCTGCACGTGCACCACGACCTGACCCAGGAGGAGCTCGCGCAGCTCGTCGGCGCCTCCCGCGAGACCGTCAACAAGGCGCTGGCGGAGTTCGCGCTGCGCGGGTGGCTGCGCATAGAGGCCAAGGCCGTCGTGCTGCTCGACGTCGAGCGCATGCGCCGACGCGCGCGCTGACACCGCGTTCGCACCGACCCGCCGCGCGCCGGCCCCAGGAGCGGCCGGCAGTGCGGACGCCCGCGGCGCCGCGCGCAACGACCACCGGGCCCGGCCACGTGCCGGGCCCGTCGGCTGCGCGGCGCCCGGTGCCGGGGGCGGACGGCGCGCCGCCGCCGTCGCTCCCGCCGGACCGCTCTCTCAGGCCTCGCCCAGCTCGCCGGGGATGTCGCCGCGCTTGGCCAGGTAGCGCAGCTGCGCCCGCACCGAGGAGCGCGCGGCCGGGACCACCGCCTCCTCGATGCCCGCGTAGACCCGCGCGACGATCTCGTCGGCCGTGCTGTCGCCCGCCTCGACGGCCGCCGCGATCTGGGACAGCCGGGCCTCGCGGTGGTCGATGTACTCGGTGAGCCGGTCCAGCGGCTCGGTGCAGATGGGCCCGTGCCCGGGCAGCAGCGCCCGCACCCCGGTGGAGACCGCCAGGCCGCGCAGCCGGTACAGCGAGTCCATGTAGGCGGCCAGGCCGTCGTCGGCGAGCATCGTCGTGCCGCTGCCCAGCACCGTGTCGCCGGTGAGCACCACGTCGTCGGCGGGCAGGTGGAAGCAGACCGAGTCGGCGGTGTGGCCCGGCGTGGCCACCACGCGCAGCTCCAGCCCGTCGACCTCGACCACCTCGCCGTCGGGGAGGCCGTCGCCGCCGATCCGCAGCTCCGGCTCGACCGCGTGCACCGGCGCGCCCGTCAGCTCGGCGAAGTAGCGTGCGCCCTCGCTGTGGTCGGGGTGGTGGTGGGTCAGCAGCGTCACGGCGACCTGGGCGCCCTGCTCCTGCACGGTGCGGGCCACCCGTTCCAGGTGGCGCTCGTCGTGGGGGCCGGGGTCGATCACGATGACGCCCCGCGCTCCCGGCTCGCGCAGAACCCAGGTGTTGGTGCCGTCGAGCGTCATCGGGCCGGGATTCGGGCATAGGACGCAGTTGGCGCGCAGTGTTCCGGAACCGTCGATCCTCATCGCACCTCAGTCTCTCTCGCCGAGCGGCGCCGGCAGGGTGGGGGGGTTCGCAGTAGAGGGCTCAGCGCCGGGGGTAGGGCACCCCCTCGGGGACGACGAAGCGCAGCTCGCCGCCGACCTCGCGCATCGCGGGCTCGATGGGGGCGATGTGGCGCCGGGCCGCGAGGGCGGCCGCCGGCGAACCGTACTCGGCCAGCTCGGCGCAGGTGGTCACGGTCGGCGGCAGCATCTCCAGCTCGCCGCGCTGCCAGGCGGCCACGGCTTCGGCGGGGCGCATCCAGGCGACGCGGTCGGCCTCGCCGCCGACGTCGCGGGTGTGCTGTCCCGCGGGCAGGGCGGCGGCGAAGAACCGGGTGTCGAAGCGCCGCGCTTCACGCCGCGGGGTGATCCAGCGCGACCAGGCGCGCAGGAGGTCGCTGCGCAGCACCAGGCCGCGGTCGCCCAGGAACGCGGTGAACGACAGCGCGCGGTCGACCAGCGCCGTGCGGTCGGCCTCCCAGTCCGGGCCGCGGGTGTCGGCGACCACGCCGCCCGCGGGCGGGCCGGCCAGGAGCACGCCCGACTCCTCGAAGGTCTCGCGCACGGCGGCGCAGACCAGGGCGCGCGCCATCGGCTCCGCGACGCCCAGGCGCGCGGCCCACTCGGCCGGCGGCGGCCCCGCCCACCGGATGCCGGGTTCGGTGTCGCGCTCGTCCACCCCGCCGCCGGGGAACACGTGCATGCCGGGAGCGAACCGCATGGTGGCCGCCCGCCGCAGCAGGTAGACCTCCAGTCCGCTGGCTGCGCACTCGCGCAGCAGCATCACCGTGGCGGACGGACGCGCTTCGGCGCCCGCCTCACCGCCGCGGTCGTGCTCCCGTGTCATGGCCGCCGTCCTCCCGTAGGTCGTGGCGAACGAGCGCCACCGCATCCGGTGCGGGCCCTCAGGCCTCGACGATCATCTCCACCTCGACGGGAACGTCCAGCGGCAGCGCCGCCACGCCGACCGCGCTGCGGGCGTGCGTGCCGGCCTCGCCGAAGACCTCGCCGAGCAGCTCGCTGGCGCCGTTGACCACCTGCGGCTGCCCGGTGAAGGACGGGTCGCAGGCCACGAACCCGACCACCTTGACGACCCGGCGCACCCGCGACAGCTCACCGACCTCGGCCTTGACCGCGGCGATCGCGTTCAGCGCGCACACCGCCGCCAGCTCCTTGGCCCGCTCCGGTGTCACCTCGGCGCCGACCTTGCCGGTGCCGGCGGGCTTGCCGCCGACCAGGGGCACCTGCCCCGACACGTAGACGTGATCGCCGGTGCGCACCGCCGGCTGGTAGGCGGCCACGGGCGGCACCACGTCGGGCAGGGTCAGCCCCAGGCCGGCCAGCCGCTCCTCGGGGGTGGCCATCACTCCTTCTCCCGCTTCATATAGGCCACCATCTGCTGGTTGCGCGGATCCCCGTCGACCGACGGGCCGGGGATGACCGAGACCAGGTCCCAGCCGTCCTCTCCCCAGTTGTCCAGGATCTGCTTCGTCGCGTGCGACAACAGCGGCACGGTCGCGTACTCCCACTTCGTCATAGCCGCCACCTTACTTACCGGACCCGCCGATCAGGCCGCCGCCCGACGCTCCCGCGGCGCGCCGCGCACACGCCGCCGGGCGCGCACCGCGACCCGCTCCGACCGGGAACATAGACTCCGAGGAGTGAGTGCACGCGATCGCGACGGGGACGCCGTCCGGCTCCATGTCGTCACCGGCAAGGGGGGCACCGGCAAGACCACCGTGGCCGCCTCTCTCGCGCTGGCCCTGGCCGCCGGCGGACGCACCGTACTGCTGGTCGAGGTCGAGGGGCGCCAGGGCATTGCGCGGCTCTTCGGCACCCGCCCCCTGCCCTACGAGGAGCGCGCGATCGCCGCCGCGCCCGAGGGCGGCCGTGTGTGCGCGCTGGCGGTCGACGCCGAGTCGGCCCTACTGGAGTACCTGGAGATGTTCTACGGCATGCGGCGGGCCGGACAGGTGCTCACCCGCTTCGGCGCGGTCGACTTCGCCACCACGATCGCGCCGGGCATGCGCGACGTGCTGCTGACGGGCAAGGCCACCGAGGCCGTCCGGCGCCGCGAGGGCGATCGGCGGCGCGGCGGCCGCGACGCCGACGGCAGGCGCCACGTCTACGACGCGGTGGTCGTCGACGCGCCGCCCACCGGCAGGATCGCGCAGTTCCTCAACGTCAACGCCGAGGTGGCGGGCCTGGCCCGGGTGGGGCCGGTCCGCAACCACGCCGACAAGGTCATGGCCACCCTCCGCTCGGCCCGGACGGCCGTGCACTTCGTGACCGTGCTGGAGGAGATGCCGGCCCAGGAGACCCTCGACGGCATCGGCGAGATCCGCGCGGCCGGGCTGAACGTCGGCTCGCTGATCGTCAACATGGTGCGGCCGCCGTTCTTCGCCGAGCCGGTGCTGCGGGAGGTCGCCGAGGGCTCCTTCGACACCGGTGCGCTGGTGCGCGGCGTCAAGGCGGCGGGGCTGGAGGACGCCGAGGAGACCGCGCGCGCCCTCGCGCAGGAGGTGGCCGAGCATGCCCAGCGGGTGGCCGGCGAGTCCGGGATCCGCGCGCGCCTGGACGGCCTCGACCTGACGCGGCTGGAGCTTCCGCTGCTGAGCCGCGGAGTGGGCCCCGAGGAGCTGGACGAGCTCGCCGAGCGCCTCCGGGAGCAGGGCGTATGAGCGGCCAGGAGGCCCCCGACCGGGCGCGCGCCACGGCCGCGCCGGACTTCGACGTCGACGCGCTGCTGTCGGACGGCGACACCCGCATCGTCGTGTGCTGCGGCTCCGGCGGTGTCGGCAAGACCACGACGGCCGCGGCGCTGGGCGTGCGCGCGGCCGAGTTGGGCCGCCGCGCCGTGGTCATCACCGTCGACCCCGCCCGGCGGCTCGCGCAGTCGATGGGGCTGCGGGAACTGGACAACACGCCGCGCCCCGTCGAGCTGACCGGAACCCTGGGTGCGGAGGTTCCCGGGACGCTGCACGCGATGATGCTCGACATGAAGCGGACCTTCGACGAGATCGTCGAGGCCCACGCCGACCCCGAGCGCGCGCGCCAGATCCTGGCCAACCCCTTCTACCAGTCGCTGTCCTCCAGCTTCTCCGGCACGCAGGAGTACATGGCGATGGAGAAGCTGGGGCAGCTGCGCCACTCCGGCGACTGGGACCTGATCGTCGTCGACACCCCGCCGAGCCGGTCGGCCCTGGACTTCTTGGACGCGCCCGAGCGGCTGGGCCGGTTCCTCGACAGCAGGCTCATCCGCATCCTGGGCGCGCCGCCGGCGACCGGCGCCTTCAAGGTGCTGGGCGCGGGTGTGGGCATGGTGACCGGCGTGATCGCCAAGATCGTGGGCGCCCAGGTGCTCAAGGACGTGCAGAGCTTCGTCTCGGCGTTCGACGCGGTCTTCGGCGGGTTCCAGGAGCGCGCGGACCGCACCTACCGGCTGCTGCAGGCGCGCGGCACCGGGTTCGTGGTGGTGGCGGCGCCCGAGGACGACGCGCTGCGGGAAGCGGAGTTCTTCATCGAGCGCCTGCGCGAGGACCGCATGCCGCTGGCCGGGATCGTGCTCAACCGGGTGCACCGCACCGCGGTCCGCGGCCTGCCCGAGCAGGCCGCCGCGACCGCCGCCGCGGAGCTTGAGACCTCCGGCGAGCACGCGTTGGCCGCGGCGGCGCTGCGCCTGCACGCCGAGCGCGCGCGGGTGCAGCAACGCGAGCAGTGGCTGATGGGCCGACTGGTCGCCGCTCACCCGGGCGTGCCTTCGGCGGAGGTGCCGGCTCGCCCCGAGGATGTGCACGACCTCGCCGGACTGGCCGAGATCGGCCGCGCGCTGGGGCGCGGCTGAGATCTCGGCCGCCCTCGCCGATCCGCCCGTTAGGCCCCCGCCGCAGCGGGCAGGGGGACGAGGCCGCCGCAGCGCCGCCGGAGGCGCGGGGCGCGGCGGCGCTCGAACCGAGCACAGGACCGTGCGCAGCAGCCGGAGGGAACCGGCCGTCGGCGCGCGGCGGTCGTGGAGTCGTGGAAGGAGGCGGCGGTCCGATGCCGGACATGCGCGGCACCGGAGGCCTGCCGTCCCGCTACCCGGCCCGGACTCCGGCCTCGCCGTGTTCGGCGCCGCCGGATCCACCGGCCTGCTCGCGGTACCGGCGGCGTGCGTCGTGCAGCAGCTTCGCCCACGAGGCGACGTCGGGCCTGCGGCGCAGCAGTGCCCGGCGCTCGCGTTCGGTCATCCCTCCCCAGACGCCGAACTCGATCCGGTTGTCCAGCGCGTCGGCCAAGCACTCGGTGCGCACGGGGCACCCCCGGCAGATGAGCTTGGCCCGGTTCTGCGCGGCTCCCTGCACGAAGAGCGCGTCAGGGTCGGTCTCGCGGCACAGGCCGTGTGCGGCCCAGCCCGGCATCCACATGTCTCCCACTCCCAAGTCCAGCATGTGCGGTCGTCGAAAGAGCCGGCGGGCGCGGTCGCCGACTTCGGACGCAATGAGGGCGGGGGACACGCGGAGTGCCCGCGGCGGCCGCTTCCCGGAGCAGGGGCGGCCCGGTAGCGGAGCGCGACGAGTCGGAAGCTCTGCGTGTCCCCGCGATTGCTGCGGAAGAACCTATGATTCGCGCACGCGATCCGCCAGGCCCCATGAGGCTCATATCGGATCTAGCCCAGGTGGGTCATTGCGTTCCGAGCGCTCCATCGGATCCACCGCACGGACGGCTGCCGACCACCGGTTCCGACTGCTCGGTATTGCATCCACAATGGAGAACGACCTCGGTGCCGCCGGTGCGCCGAAACGTCCGAAATCACGGACATCGACGGCGGCGCCCATCGCGGTCCGCACGTAGTCTTAGGGGGTGGGTCAGGGGACAATGCTGCAGAAAATCGGTCAACTGGTCGGCGTCGGAGTCGTCGCCGGGGTACTCGTAGCGGCACTCGCGCTGCCCGCTGTCGGCGGGCTCGGTATCACCGCACGCAACGTCGCCACCGGGTTCTTGAACATGCCGGGCGACTTGGAGACCCCGCCTCCGCCCGAGCGCTCGGTCATCTACGACCGCGACGGTGAGGTCATCGCCGAGATCTACGATCAGAACCGCGAAGTGGTCGGCCTCAAGGACATGGCCCCGGTCATGCGCGAGGCGATCGTCGCGATGGAGGACTCCAAGTTCTACGAGCACGGCGGCATCGACATCGCCGGAACGTTCCGCGCCGCTGTGCGCACCATCAGCGGCAACGTCGAGGGCGGCTCCTCCATCACCCAGCAGTACGTGAAGAACGTCCTCGTCGAGAGCGCCGACAGCCAGGCCGAACAGGAGGAGGCCCGCGAGACCACGCTGGGCCGCAAGGTCCGCGAGCTGCGCTACGCCATCGCCCTCGAACAGCGGATGTCCAAGGACGAGATCCTCGAGGGCTACCTCAACATCGCCTACTTCGGCGACGGGGCCTACGGCGCCGAGTCCGCCGCGCAGCACTTCTTCGGTGTCAGCGCCTCCGAGCTGAGCCTCCCCCAGGCCGCCACGCTCGCCGGGACGGTGCGCTACCCCTACCTGTACAACCCCCGCCTCAACCCCGATGCCGCCGAGAACCGGCGCAACGTCGTGCTGGACCGCATGGCCGACACCGGGCGGATCTCCGAGGCGAAGGCCAAGGAGGCCAAGGCCACCGAGCTCGGTCTGGACATCACCAGCCCCAGCAACGGCTGCATGCCCAGCGACCAGCCGTTCTTCTGCGACTACGTGGTCCAGCAGATCGAGCAGAACAAGCGCTACGGCGAAACCGAGACCGAGCGCGCCCGCTGGCTGCGCACGGCCGGGCTGCAGATCCACACCACGCTGGACATGGACATGCAGGACGCGGCGCAGAAGGCCGTCGACGAGTGGGTGCCGCGCAAGAACAAGTCGCGCAAGGTCGCCGCCGAGGTCCTGATGGACCCGGGCAGCGGGGAGATCCGGGCGATGGCCCAGAGCCGCAACTACGGACCCGACGAGTCCAACATCGGCGAGACGTCGATCAACTTCGCCGTCGACGCCGAGGACGGCGGGAGCACGGGCTTCCAGGCGGGGTCCACGTTCAAGCCCTTCACCCTCGCCGCGGCGCTCAAGGCGGGCAAGGAGTTCAGCACCTCCTACAGCACCGGCAACACCACGACCATCACCGGTCAGCGCAACTGCAACGGCGGGCGGCTGGCACCGTGGACGCTCAGCAACGCGGGCGACACCAAGGGCGGCAGCACCAACAACATGGTCAGCGGCACCAAGGGCTCGGTGAACACCTACTTCGCCAGCCTTCAGGCGGACGTCGGCCTGTGCAACGTCATCCGGATGGCCGAGACCCTCGGCGTCCACCGCGCCGACGGCACCTCCTTCGACAACGCGCGGACCCAGGCCAACAACTCCTTCACCCTGGGGAGTGAGGAGGTCTCCCCGCTGACCATGGCCGCCGCCTACGCCACGTTCGCCTCGCGCGGCACGTACTGCAAGCCGCAGGCGATCGACAAGATCGTCGACGAGCACGCGGGTAAGACCATCGACATCAAGTCCGAGTGCGAGCGGGTCATCAGCAAGGACGTCGCCGACGGCGTCGGCTACCTGCTGCAGCAGACCTTCAAGGGCGGCACCACCACCGGGCTGGAGATCGGGCGGCCGGCGGCGGCGAAGACCGGTACGACCGACGGCTCGGCCAGCGCCTGGTTCGCCGGGTTCACGCCCAACCTCGCCGGCACGGTGTTCGTCGGCGACCCGCGCGGACCGCAGAACTACCCGCTGCGCGACGTCACCATCGGCGGCAGGTACTACTCCCAGGTGTTCGGCGCCACGATCCCCGGCCCGATCTGGCAGCAGACCATGCGGGAGGCGACCCAGGAGCTGCCCGCCAAGGACTTCGCGGCGCCGCCGTCGCAGTTCGGCAGCACCTCCGAGCCGCAGCCGGAGCAGGAGGACGGCGAGGACGGCCAGAACGCCGACGAGGCCGCCAGCAACGGCGGCGTCCCCGACGTGCTCGGGATGACGGCCGACGAGGCTCTCGGTGAGCTGGAGGCGGCCGGGTTCGAGCCCAACCTGTCCTCCACGAAGGTGCCCTCCGACCAGCCGGCGGACGCCGTCGGTGCGGTCAACCCCGAGCCCGGAACCGGGCTGCCCGAGGGCGCGACGGTCAACGTGTTCCTGAGCAGCGGCGGGGGCGGCAACGGCGAGGACGCCGGTGGCGGAGGCGCCGGTTGGACCGGCTGGGGCCAGGGCAACCCGGGCCGCGGCCAGGACGACTGACCTGCGGCGGCACAGCCGCTGCTGACGCCGCGGGGGCGGCGGGCGACCCGTCGCCCGCCGCCCCCGTTCGTTTCAGCTCTCGGGCCTGGCTGCGCGGGGACGGCGCCGGCGGGCGCGGACCGGCCGCGCGATGCGGCGCCAGGGCGTGCTCGCCGAATCACTCCTACTGCGCGGCGCCCCGGCACCGCTCCCTGCGCTCCCGTCAGTCGGCAGAAGATCCCCGCCCCGGCTCGCTCCCCGGCCGCGCGAGAGCGACACCGGTCCCGCCCGCGCAGCAGAATCGGCGCTTCGCGCCTGGAGCGAGGGGCACCCGATTGCGCCGCCCACTACGGACGGACCCGTCAAACGGCCTAAGCGGTGAGCTGGCGCTTGACCTCGGCGGCGACGCGGCCGCCCTCGGCGCGGCCGGCCACCCGCGGAGTCACCTGCTTCATGACCTGGCCCATGGCCTTGGGGCCCTCGGCACCGGTCTCGGCGATGACGGCGGCGACCAGGTCGCGGAGCTCGTCGTCGCCGAGCTGGCGGGGCAGATAGTCGGCGAGCACGTCGCCCTCGGCGCGCTCGGCCGCGGCCTGGACGGTGCGGCCGCCCTCCTCGAACGCGTCGGCGGCCTCGCGGCGCTTCTTCGCCTCACGGGTGATCACGCGGACGACGTCCTCGTCGCGGAGCTCGCGCGCCGCCTGGCCGGAGACCTCCTCCGTGGAGATCGCGGCGAGCACGCTGCGCAGGGTGCGGGTGCGGACGTCGTCGCGCGCCTTCATCGCTGCGGTGAGGTCGGTCTGGAGGCGGTCCTTGAGTTCGGCCATGGCAGCGATCATACGGCGGCGGTCTGCGGGGCTGCGAGCGTATTGCTCGCGCCCGTGTCAGGCGTTGCCGCCCCCGCCCAGGAGCGCGCGGAAGGCCTCCCCGCTCGGCGTCGTCGAGCGCGCCCAGCGCGCTCATCAGCTCGGCTTCAGGGATCGGGGTCGGGGTCGGGCAGCGCCGGCCGCGCCGGATCCCGTCCCGGTCCCGGTGCGCTCCGCGGCTCCGTCCGCGCCACCCCGTGCAAAATCGACCACGTCCGGGCGACGCCGACGCTGCGGTCCCGGATCCGTAACACCTGACCGCTCAGCGGGCACCCGGCCGCGGCCGCCGGATCGCCCGGCGGAGCGGCGGCAGGCGTCCCGGACGACCGCGAGCCCGCAGCGTTAAGCGGGACGCGGGTGCGGGCGCCCGCTCCGCGCCGCCCGCGGGCCCGGAGGCCCGCTCGGCGGGCGCATCCGGTCGCGATGTCTGACACCATCGGAAGCGGGAGGTGCCGTGACGGTGACGAGGATGCGGAAGACGCTGCGGACGGCCGGACGGGCGGCCGCGGTCACGGGTGCGGTCGGGCTCGCCGGGGTCGTCTACGCCTCGGTGATCGAACGCAACTGGTTCCGGCTGCGCCACTACGAGCTTCCCCTCCTTGACCCGGGCAGCTCCCGGCTGCGCATCCTGCACATCTCCGACACGCACCTGACGCCGGGGCGGCACATGCTGCTGGACTGGCTGCGCGGGCTGGAGGCCTACGACCCCGACTTCGTGGTCAACACGGGCGACTCCATCGCCCACCCGGACGCCGTCGAGCCGTTCATTTCGGCGCTGGGCCCGCTGCTGGACCGGCCGGGCGCATTCGTGTTCGGATCCAACGACCTGTACTCGCCGCAGATCAAGAACCCCGCCCGCTACCTGTGGCGAAGCAGCGGCTCGGACTACGCCAAGCGCAAGGTCCCCGACTTGCCCTGGCGCGAGCTGGGCGAGGCCATGAGCGAGCGGGGCTGGCTGGACCTGAACAACCGCAAGGCCGTGCTCAAGGCGGACGGGCGCGACATCGCCGCGGCCGGGGTCTCCGACTCCCACATCGGGCTGGACCGCTACGACGACGTCGCCGGGACCGCCGACGCGGAGGCCGACCTGCGGGTGGGCGTCCTGCACTCGCCCGAGCCGGCCAACCTCAACCGCTTCGCCGCCGACGGCTACCAACTGCTCCTCGCCGGGCATACCCACGGCGGGCAGCTGTGCCTGCCCTTCTACGGCACCCTGGTCACCAACTGCGGCATCGACCGCCGCCGCGCCTGGGGGCTGCACCGCTATGCGGGCACCTGGCTGCACGTCTCCGGCGGGTTGGGCACCTCGCCCACGGCCCCCGCCCGCTTCTGCTGCCGGCCCGAGGCGACGCTGCTCGACCTGGTCGCCCAGCAGTAGGCGCGCCCGCGGCGGTCGTCGGGCCGTCCGGAGCAAGGCACCCGGTGCGGCCGCCCGCCGCCGCGAACGCGGAGCCGCGATCCCCCTGCCCTCGCCCGGTGCGCGGGAGGAGAATGGGGTCATGTACCGCGAGCGCGCGTCGGCGACCGGAGGGGTCGTGTGGACCGGGGCGGCCGAGGACGGCGACCTGCACCGGGTGGTGCCGGACGGCTGCATGGACCTGGTCTGGGACGGCGGCGGGCTCCTGGCCGCCGGGCCCGACACCGCCGCCTACTTCGCCGACTGGAGACCGGGGGTCGTCTTCGTCGGGCTGCGGCTGCCGCCGGGCGCCGGTCCGGCGGCGCTGGGCGTGCCGGCGCACGAGCTGCGCGACCGGCGGGTGCCGCTGGAGGACCTGTGGCGCGCGGACGAGGCGCGCAGACTCGGCGAGGCGGTGGCGCTGGCGGCGGACCCGGGCAAGCTCCTGGAGCGGGCGGCCGCCCGGCGGCTCGCCGCAACGGGCGGAGCCGATCCCGTGATGCGGGAGGTCGCCGCGCTGCTGGATGCCGGCGCGTCGGTGGCACGCGCCGCCGAGGCGACCGGGCTGAGCCCGCGCCGCCTGCACCGCAGGAGTCTGGCGGCCTTCGGCTACGGCCCCCGGACTCTGCGGCGCATCCTCCGGTTCGACCGCGCCCTCGCGGCGGCGCGGGAGGGCACGCCCTTCGCCGAGGTGGCGGCGGCGGCCGGCTACGCCGACCAGGCGCACCTCGCCCGCGAGGCCAGGGAGCTGGCCGGGGACCCGCTGAGCGTGCTCACCGGACGGGCGGGCCAGGCCGGCGGTACAAGCGGGCCCGTCACCCGGTAGGCCTCCCCGCACCCGCGGGCTCCTCACTCCACAGGTGCGAAGAGGTCCACCCAGTGCCCGTCCGGGTCGCAGACGACGGCGTAGCGCTGGCCCCACACGGCGTCCCAGGGGCTGCGGAGCCCCGTGTAACCGGCCCCGGTGAGGTCCGCGTAGAGGCGGTCCACGCCTCGGGGCCCGTCGCAGGCGAAGGCGAGCGCCAGCCCGCCGCCGGAGGCCGGCTCCCAGTCGGGTATGAAGGACCGCACCGTCTCGACCGTGTCCCACAGGATGCGCAGGCCGCCCGGGAGCTCGACCTCGACGTGCGGCATGCTCTCGGCCCCGGCGGGGATGTCCATTCCGATACGGCGGTAGAACGCCAGTGACGCGCCCATGTCGGCGGTGACGATTCCGACCGCGCTGAATGCTGCTGTCATGAGGTCGACGCTAGACGAGGCGGCGGCCGCCGTCTTGAAGGTTTCGGACACCCGTGTCAGCGGGGGCGGACGCCGTCGATCACCGTGGCCACCAGGTCGTCGATCAGTTCCGGCGGAACGTCGGCGGGTGCCGCCGTTGGTGGGACGGTGGGCAGGGGCGGCAGCACCAGCTCATGGCAGGTGCCCACGAGCATCGTCGCCACGGCCTCGGGCCGGGCGCCGGCCGCGACGCGCCCCAGCCGCTGCTCGGAGCGCAGGTAGTCGGCGAGCACGGCGCGCAGGTCGGCGCCGCCCGCGCTGCCGCGGAGCAGCTCGGTGAAGCGCTCCAGCACCCGGGGGTGGGCGGCGGCGCCCGCGAAGGCGGGGAGCACGGCGGTGTGCACCGCGATCGCGTACCGCAGCAGCGCCCGCAGGTTGTCCTCGACGGTGCCGGTTCCGGCGGCGGGCACCTCGCCGACCGCGCGCGCCGCGTTGGCGGCATGGGCGTGCAGCGCCCGGGCGAGGAGCTCCTCCTTGTCGGCGAAGTGGTTGTAGAGGACGCCGGCGGCGACCCCGGCCTCCCGGGCGATGTCGCGCACGGTGAGACCCGCGGCGCCGCGCTCGGCGACCAGGCGCTCGGCGGTGGCCAGGAGGTGCTCGCGCAGGGTGGGTTCGCCCTCCTGGCCGCGCAGCGCGGCGGCTGTTCTGGGTGACATCACTGGGCATCGTAGTGCGAGCCCGGCCCGAGGACTCCTTCGGGGAGTCCGAGCTCGAAGCCGTGTCCCGCGAGCTCGGTGAGGAACCCGACCGGCTCGACGGCCTGCTCGATGTGGTGCACGCCCGGCGCCAGGCCGGGCAGCCGACCGGCCGCCAGCGCGGCGGCCACCCCGCTCGCCCGGCTCTGCGACCGCCCGCTGAACCAGGCCGTGACCGGCCCCCGGGCGGCGGTCACCGCGAAGCCGTCGCCGCCCGCGTGCACCCGCAGCAGCGCCCGGCGCACCGCGGCGCGGACGCGGGGACGGCGCAGCAGCCGGGCGGCGACGGGCCGCCGCGCCGTCGCCAGGAGCGGGGTGAGCACGCGGGTGTCCAGGCACAGTGCGGTCTCGGCCGCGGGTGCCCCCAAGGTTTCGGGCAGCGTGTACTGGTCGCTGAACGGGAACCGGTAGGCGGTGCGCACGCCGTAGGGAGGCGGGAAGCGGAGCCGCGACGGGCCGCCGGCCTGCTCCATGCTGTCGAGGATCCAGTCGAGGGCCCCCGGGCCGTGGTGCTCTCCGGCGCCCACCAGCACGCCGATGCGGATCGGCCCGGCACCGCCGGCGTCGGTGGCGCTTCGCGCGAGCAGGTTGGTCGCACCGGGAGCGAGGCCGACGCTGAGCACGGCGGTCGCGCCGCGTCGGCGCGCGAGCCCGTCGAGGGCGGCGACGGCGCGCAGCCGCGGAGCGGACGCGGAGACGTCCACGTATCCCATGCCGCGCTCCAGGCACGCGCGGGCGACGCGGCCGCCGTCCTGCTCGGTGCACATCACGACGGCATCGGCGCCGTCGAGCGCGCGGGTGAGCCCCTCGTCGCGGGTGATGTCCGCCGGCAGCGCGCGGACCCCGGGGAGGGTGTCCAGCTTCGCCGGGTCGCGGCCGACGGCGACCACCTCGCCCGGGTACACGCGCCGCAGCGCCGCGCAGACCTCGCGGCCGACCGCGCCGGAACCGCCGATCACGGTGATCCGTTCCATGGTGCCGTCCTTCTCTCGGTGGTGCGTCAGGGGCGGGTCGCGGTGGCGAGCCAGGCGGTGCCCCGCAGCCGGACCGCACCCGATCGGGCGAAGGGGCGGAAGGCCTCCTCGGCGGCCTCGCACGCGCGGTCGGCCGCCGCCGGTTCGAGGCCGCGGAGGATGTGCTGCACGGGGCCCCACCCGCACAGGAAGCCGGCCGCGTCGGCGGGGTCGGCGCCCCACACCTGTTCGGCGTCGACGGCGGTGATCTCCGTACCGCTGAAGCCGGCGCCGTGCAGGACCTCGCGGACCCGCTCGGGATCGGCGAAGGAGACCGCTGTATCGCCCACCCCGTCGGCGGCGCCGGGCGGCAGCACGGCCGACATCGCCGCGAAGACGTCGCCGAAGTCGCTCCCGCCCAGTCCGCGCATCGAGAGGAACGCCAGGCGTGCGCCGGGGCGCAGGGCGCGGGCGATGTTGGCGAAGGCGGCCGCGGGGTCGGCGAAGAACATCACGCCGAAGCGGCTGACAGCGGTGTCGAAGGCCGCGGCCGGGAACGGGTGCGACTGCGCGTCGCCCTGCTCGAACGCGGCGTTGGCGACGCCCTCGTCGGCGGCGAGTGCGCGGGCGCGGGCGAGCATGGGCGCGGACAGGTCGACGCCCAGGGCGTCGCCGCGGTGGGCGGCGCGGGCGGCGAGCCGGGTGACGCCGCCGTTTCCGCAGCCGACGTCGAGCACGCGGGCGTCGGGCCCGATGGCCGCCGCCTCCAGCAGGTGTCCGTTGAAACCCCCGTTCACCGCCTCGTAGCGCTCGTGGTGGTCCGCCCAGTGCCGGCCTTCGTAGCCGTTCCAGGCGCGGAACTGGTCGGTGTCGACGGCCTCGTGCATGGCGGCGCTCCTTGGCGTGGAATTAAAATGAACCGTTGTTCATGAACGTACGTTCATAATGAGCGCATCACGGTGCGCGCGTCAAGCCCGGGCCCGAGGGGCGGCTTCAGCGCACGAGAACGGCCCCGCGCCCGGGGCGGCCGGTCGTCGCGGCCGCCCCGGCGGCACGGGGCCGGTGCGAAGGAAGGTGCCGGATCAGTGCCCGCCGGTCGGCAGCTTGGGCGCGGCGCCGCGCGCCTTGCGGCCCGCGGTCTTGCCTGCCCGCGACGCCGACTTGCGCGCGTCGCGGGCCGCGTGCCGGACGTCGTGGACCACCTTGGGCGGCCGCCGCCGCGGCTCGGTCGCGGTCAGCACCAGGGCGCCGAGCAGCCCGATGTCCTTGACCGCGGAGTCGCGCCCGGCGGAGTCCCAGACCTTGCCCTGCGCCGCCGCGACCAGCGACGGGACGGCCTGCGCTGCGAGCACCAGGCTGGCCGCGCGCCTCCCCTTGCCGAGCAGCAGCATGGTTCCCGCGCCGACGCCGGCCACGGCCTGGGCGCGCACCACGAGCGCCGGGTTGTCCGGGATCCACGGGCAGGAGGCGTGTACCCGGCTCACCACCGGTGCGAGCGCCTCGGCCCGCGGGTGCGGATCACGCAGCGTCTCCACCGAGTCGACGATGAACGGGGCTGCGAGCAGGCGTTGAAGCTGTTTGCGTAGGACTCCCATGTTGTCCCGTATACCCGGGAGCGCCCCGAGAACCCCATGAACTGACCGTTCGACTCCAATCCGGGGAGGGAGCGGAGAAGGCCGGGAGAGCGGGGCGGGGGCGGCCGGCGGCCGAGTTCGAGGTCGGATTCCCGCCAGCACCGGCCGAGCCGCGCGGCCAGGATTCCACGTATGGATCTCAACCTGAAGGACAAGGTCGTCGTCGTCACCGGAGCCAGCAAGGGCATCGGGCTCGCCATCACCCGGGAGCTCGCCGCCCAGAGCGCGCGGGTGGTCGCCGGCAGCCGCACCACCACGCCCGAGCTCGCCGAACTGAGCGAATCGGCCGGGGTGGCCGTCGTCAACGCCGACCTCGCGGCGGCGGACGGGCCCCGCCGCCTCGTCGAGGCCGCCGTGGAGCTCCACGGCGGCATCGACGTGCTGGTCAACAACGTCGGCGCGAGCGAGCCCGCCGACGGCATCACGGGAACCGGCGACGACGCCTGGCAGCGCATCTTCGACGTGAACCTGTTCTCGGTCGTGCGCGCGACGCGCGCGGCCGTTCCCGCGATGACCGGACGCGAGGGAGCCGCGATCGTCAACATCAGCTCGGTCAACGGGCGCCAGCCGGCACCGATGATCATGCACTACAGCGCCGCCAAGGCCGCGCTGACCAACCTCGGGCGCTCCCTGGCCGAGGAGCTGGCACCCAGCGGGATCCGGGTGAACACGGTCTCGCCCGGCCCGGTGCGCACACCCCTGTGGACGAACGAGGGGGACGGCTTCGCCAACGTCCTCGCCGAGCAGGCGGGCACCACGGTGGAGGACGTGATGGACCGGCTGCTGCCGGAGAGCATGGCCGTGTCGCTGGGCCGGGTGGGCGAGCCGCAGGAGGTCGCGGATCTCACCCTGTTCCTTGCGTCGCAGCGCGCGGCGGGCATCACCGGGGCCGACTACCGCATCGACGGCGGCCTGGTGAAGACCGCCTGAGGGCCTTCCGCCGCGGGCCGGGCCGCCCTCCTCGCGCGGCCCGGCCCGCGGCTGTCGCCGATGCCGCGCCTCGGGGCGGGGCCCGCCGCGGACAGGCGGTGCCGGTCCGGGGGAGGTGGTCGGGAGGCAGGGGACCGGGGCGGGACGCGCAGCGGCGGCGCTCGCCCGCGGCCGCCGAAGAACCGGGGACCTGGCCGACCTGGTCACGGCGGATCGCTAGGGTCGAGGGCATGCGTGTACCCAGCGACCGAGAGATCCGCGATCTGCACGCGGAGCACGCCCCGACAAGCGAGGCCTTCGACCTTGTGCACACGCACTGCGCCATCGTCGCGGGCATTGCCGAGCAGCTGCTGTCCCGCCGCCCCCAGGCCGCCGATCCGGAACTCGTGCGCGCCGGCGGCCTGCTGCACGACATCGGGGTCTACCGCCTCTACGACCGCACGGGCAAGCTCGACTACGAGCGCTATGTGCGCCACGGTGTCCTCGGCCGCGACCTGCTCGCCGAACAGGGTTACCCCGACGCCCTGGGCCGGTTCTGCTCCTGCCACACGGGGATGGGCATCACGCGCGAGGACATCCGCGCGCAGGGCCTCCCCATCCCGCCCGGCGACTACGTCGCCGAGTCGGTCGAGGAGGAGCTCGTCATGTTCGCCGACAAGTTCCACTCCAAGGCCGGACCCCCGGTCCTCGTCTCGCCCGCCACCGTCGCCGCCCGCCTGAGCAGGTTCGGCGCGGAGAAGGAACTGCGGTTCAAGGCGCTGCTGGCCAAGTACGGCGAGCCCGACCTGCGCCCGTTCCACGAGGAGCACGGCCACGAGGTCGTCTAGCCGCTCCGGCGCGGGCGCCGTCAGCACGGACCACCGAGCGCCGCCGTGGCTGATCTGGACCGGCGCCGGCCCGGCCGCGCGGAACCCGCCGGATGGCGGCCCTGCCCGCGGCGCCCGTCCGCGGCGTGCGGGGGCCCGGGGAGCCCGGGCGCCTACCCCTTCTTGCGTACGCCCACAGCCACCACGACGATGCCGAACACCAGGAAGATCAAGCCGGCCCAGATGAATACGGACAGCTCACCGAGTTCAAATCCCATGTTGCTCAGCGTGACCGCTTCGTAGGCCATCCGGCCGCTTCCGAGAAAGGCCACCATCCCGCACCCGATATAGAGCCATCGGGGAATCTCCATTCTGAGCCGCCTCTCTCGCACTGGTCACCCCGTCGACCGCCGCCGACGGCACCCGCGCCCACGCGAAGCCCTGTCCCCGCCCGTACGCCCGGGACAGTATGCAGCAGGAGGATCCGGCGAGCACGGCTCGAGCTGCCCTGCACCGTCTGGACCTACATACCGGGAGGCCTGGATCTCGCTCACGCGAGACTTGAGGCTCAAAGGGTGCGGCAACCAGCGCCGGCCACAGCAGCCGGAACGTGTGGGTGGCCTGGCGACTTCCCGGGCGGAGGCACACGTGGCTGGACCTCGCCCGCTGGACGCCGCCGATCCTGGCAGCAAGCCGATCACCACGATTCCCAATGCGGCAGTGATGAGGGCTTGGTCGAGTGCCGCCGATGACCCGCACCAGGCTCGCGGCCAGTGATTGATGAACCCGCACGCCATCACCCCGACGGCCGCTGAGAGGGCCCACAGACCCCGCACACACGAAAACGGGTGCCCACCTGGGTGGACACCCGTTTTTCCGTCGGGGTGGCGGGATTTGAACCCACGACCTCTTCGTGGAGTGGGGGGTTGGTGTGGGCTGCGGCGGGGTGGTAGCCGCGCTGGTCGGAGGGCGGATTGATGCCTACTGGTTCCGGGCGGTACCGGGGGTGTCCTGGCGCCATGTGCACTGAATGTGTATCGCGCTGGGTGGGGGCTGGGCGGTAGGGCGGGCCTGGTCGGATCCCCGTTGGGACGTGCACGCCTGCGGCCACGGTACGCCGCTCACTCGGCAACTACAGGCGGCAGAAACCACGGCCCCGGTCCGAGGTGCTTGGTCGAGCCGGTGCCGGCCACCCAAGACAGGCAGGGTCGCGCGACCAAGTGCCTCGGGACCGAGAACGTCATCAACCCGAGTTGCAGCAACAGGCAACGGATTGTCGGTGTGGAGCGTCACCATAGTCACGGATGCGCCTGCTGAGACTTGCCGAGGACCGGCGACGCGTCCGAGAAGACCAACCGCCTGCTGGGGGCGTGCTCGGGACCGGGCGCCAGCCCGCAGCCCGAGCACGCCCCCAGCAGGCGGCAGCGACGGCGCACAGCGCCGTCGCCTTGATCCCATACAGCCCAATTCGGCAACCAAACTCCATGATTCGGCCTCATATCCGACTACACCACCTGGACGATGCATGGCAAGGCAACCTTCAAATGAGCATGAGGAGAGTTTTACATCCAAGCTAATTACTCGACGCATATTCATAGAAAGCTCCATTTTAATCGGCGCGATATTGGTATGCACCATAATCACCATCACGGCCAACCCCCCCGACATTGTTAATGCCTTCCTACAGGTAGGAGTTGCAGTGGCGGGCGCTAGACTTGGCACTACACTTCAAAAAGATAGAGCATGGGCAATCATCTCGACACATTCCCGAGTCGCAATAAGACAACAACTGGACATACTCTTGCGACTCAACAAGATTATGGAGTTGATTCAATCTCACAAACTCCGACTTAATGGCTCACCGGTCGACAAGAGAATTCTTGTCGATAGAATGGAAGGATTGCTAGACAGAGTTGACTCGGAAGTCAACACTGTACACATGATGACCACAACGGCGGTTCACAACTGGGGCGATCTGGACAAAAAGGCCGTAGACGATTCCGTTAAAGAGTATGAATCACGTGGCGAAAAAATGAAGGGGCAGCTGTCACAACATGAGCGAAGGACTGTCAGGACGCATAGTGCGCATCGTCAGCAATCAGGAAGTGCTGATTAACAAGGGGACTGACGACGGCGTCAGCGTAGGGGAGATCTTTGTAGTAATAAGCAGTGAAACCGAAGAAGTCAAGGATGAGGCGACAGACGAAGTACTCGGAAAGATTCGAAAAGTAAAAATTCCACTCAAGGTTACAGAAGCCTCGGAGCGCATGTCTTTGCTGCATACGTACCGGACTGTCTCTGTGAATGTTGGAGGTGAAGGGCTTGGCCTGGGAAGGATGTTCGCAGCCCCGAAATGGGAGACCCAAGATGAGGAGATCAACACAGACGCAGAATTTGCCGAGGATTATGTAGAAGTCGGAGATCACGTTACTTCATATGGATTTACAAAAACCGACCCCCCGAGCGTTCTATTTGTAAAGTAACAAAACGACCGAGCTCAGTTACAGCACTTACATCTCTGGGATATATGGACCCCAACAAGGATGCCCTCAATGAGATAGGGCGCTTCATTCGAAACATTCGCAACGAAAGCGACTATTCCAGTCGACGGCTCGCTCGCTTGGCCAAAATAAGCCAATCCACACTTTCGAGAATTGAGAACGGCTCTAGAGTCGAAGATTTTTCGACCGTAGAGAAAGTCGTTAGTGCGCTGCCGATCAGATCGGAGGTGGCAGGTTCCCTACACGCTCGTATCCGGGCTGCCTATGCCAGCAATTACACCCGTCGTGCGGATTCCGGTATATCGTTGGTTTCCGATATCGCTCGAGGCTGGGAGCGGAGTGCTGTCACAGTGCGGGAGTTCCAATCGGGAATGGTTCCGCGTGCGGTGAGGTCTCCCGAGTACGCGCAAGCGGCCGATGCCTCCCCCTCGCGGCTGGTCGATCGGATCGGTGATGAAGACCTTGATTTCGCGTGCGTCGTGACTGAGGGGGCGTTGCGGACCTGGCCGGCGGATGGGGCGATGATGCTCGACCAGCTCGACCGGGTCTCCTGGGCCTGCGAACTTCCGAACGTCCGCCTGGGGGTTGTGCCGTGGTCGGTGCCGCTGCCGGTGATGCCTCCGCACGGGTTCGCGGTCTTCGATGACGAGGCTGTGGTGGTGGAGACGTTCACGGCTCAGATGACCATCACTGAACCGGACGCCGTGGCCGCCTACGTCGATGCCTACGCCCAGCTCGAAGCGGTGGCGGTGACCGGGGACGAGGCGCGTGAACTGGTCGAGCGGATCCGGCGGGACTTCGAGGAGTTGGCGCACTGATTCAGTGAACTCGTTGAATCACTGGCTGTTGGTGGCTTACGCTGCACAGCACTGCGGTGTATAGCCCTCTAGACGGTGGTGGTTGTGATGGTCAGTTGGTCCCGCATGTTTCCCGGGCTGCCGGCCGAAGTAGCGCAAGCGCGGGCCTTCACCCGCGCCGTGATGGGCGGGCATCCGCTCGCCGAATCGGCCGAACTCGTCGTGAGTGAGCTGGCGACCAACGCCGTTCAGCACTCGCTGAGTGGCCAGTGGTGCGGCCCGTTCATCGTGTTCGTGGACGCCGAACCCACCTCGGCGCACGTGGCCGTGGTCGACCTCGGCGGAGACACCGCCCCAACAGCTCGTCCCCTGCGCGCTCTCGACGTCGGCGACGATCACGGGCGGGGCCTGGGCATCGTCGCGGCGATGTCCAAGGAATGGGGCTTCGAGCCGGACTCGTTCGGGCTGCGGGTGTGGGCGAAGCTGGTTACCGACGCGCCTTCATGACCGGTCCGCGCATGCCCCGGCGGCGCCGGTTGTTCAACGCCATAAGCGCAACTTCAGGCCAGGTCATAGAGCCCGGTTTGTCTAGGGACCTAGACTCTTCCCCAGCGGATAGCGCGCACGAGGGAAGGGGGCCGATGTCCAACGAGTATGAGCGCATCGCCGCCATTGAAGACCCGTTCGCGCTGCTGCGCGCGGCGACCGACCGGCTCAGTGAAGCTCAGCAAGAGGTCACCGACCTGTCCCGGCTGCGGCGCCGCACCATCCAAGACCTGCACGCACAAGGCTTGTCCTATGCCCAGATCGCCACACAGGCCGGTCTGAGCCGCGGGCGCATCCACCAGATCCGCCACACCGGCCCGGCGCCGGAGGGCGCGTTCTTCGGCTCGGGCACGGTCACCGTCGTCACCCCCCTACGCCCCGAGCCGGGCAAGCCGCGGGCGGCGGTCTCCCTCGATGACCTCAACACCGGCAAGCGGCTGGAAGACCTCGCCCGGACCTACGACCTGACGGTGCAGGACGATCACGTGGCGGTTGACGGCGCCGTGAACCTCGACCGGCCCGGCCTGGTGGTCGTGTGCGGGCCGCGCATGTCTGAGGCGATGGCCCAGACCTACGCCAAGGATCCCGTGTTCGTCTGGGAGCGTGACGAGGACGGCCCGTGGCGCATCCGCGACACCCGCACCGGTGAGGCGCACATTGCGGGTTCGGACGCTTCGCCGCCCTCCTCCAGCGACATCGGGTACCTCGGCCGTCTCCCCCGCCCGGATGGTGCGGGCTCGCTGCTGGCGATCGCGGGCATTCACCCGGCGGGCTCGCTCGGGGTGGCGCACTGGCTGAGCACCGACATCGCCACCTTGTGGGGTCAGGTCGGCGACCGCGATTTCTCGGTCTTGATCCGCACCGAGTACGACCCCGACACCAACGAACCAGTGAAAACCGAGATGGCAACCCCGCTCTACCGCCACGACGAGGCTGAGGACGAGGCGTGAGTTTCCGCCTGGCCACCGACCCCGCCAAAGGCGACCGGCCTAACGAGGACTTCGCGGCCGTGGGCACCAATGCGGCCGTGCTGCTCGACGGTGCCGGCACGCCGCCCGGTACCGATTCCGGGTGCGTGCACGGTGTCGCCTGGTACTCCCACACTCTCGGCGGGCTGCTGCTGGGAGCGTTGGCCTCCGGCGACAGCCTTGCCGGTGCGCTGGCCGACAGCATCGAGCACGTGAACCGGCTGCACGCCGACACGTGCGACCTCAAGCATTCCGATACGCCCTCCTCCACCGTCATCGCGCTGCGGTGGAACGGTGCCGACTGCGAATACCTCGTGCTGGCTGATTCCGTGCTGGTCCTCGACCGGCCCGGCGCAGCGCCCGACGTGATCACCGACGACCGGGAAGCCGTGGTCGGCGCCGAGCTGCGCAAACCCATGGACGCGCTGCCAACCGGCACGCCCGAGCACGCCCAAGCGCTTCGCGACTACGTCGCCGCGCTGGCCGAGCACCGCAACCGTCCCGGGGGATTCTGGGTCGCCAACACCGACCCTGCCGCCGCCGACGAGGCCATCACCGGCCGCGTAGGCCTGGACGACGTGGCCGCCCTGGCGCTGCTGAGCGATGGCGCGAGTCGGCTCGCCGACCGCTTCGGCCTGGCCACCTGGCGCGCCACCCTGGACACCCTCGCCGACGAGGGACCGGCCGCGCTGATTCACCAGGTGCGCACAGCTGAGGACAGCGACGCCGAAGGGCAGCGGTGGCCGCGCGCGAAGAACCACGATGACGCGACGGTCGTCTACGGACACGCCGACGCCTGAGTATCCCCCTAGACAATCGCCGATCTGGCGCGCTACTGTCTGTCCATACCCCTAGACAGCACTCGCTGTGGCGGACGATCCACACTGTCTAGGGGGGTACGCAACGATGAGAAAGGCTGAGAGATGGCGATTCAGGGTGCGCTGCCGATCGAGTTCGGGACCGTGTTCCCGCACGGCGCCTACGCGCTCGGCGTGGAGCCCATTACCGACTTCGAGACGAAGCGTCCGCAGATGGACAAGGTGTCGGGCCTGCCGCTGTGGGCGGTGGACGTGATCGACGCCGATCCCGAAGCGCGCGGCAAGCAGAAGTCGGTGAAGGTCAAGGTGGCCGCCGAGCACTGCCCGACGCTGCCCGACGAGGTGCCCGGCCTGCCCTTCCGGCCCGTGGAGTTCGAGCAGATGTCGGTCATGCCCTACGTGGACGATTCGGGGCGCCGTCCCCGCGTGGCCTACTCGCTGCGCGCTCGGGGCGTGAAGACGCCCGGCGGTGCGGCCTCGGCCTCGCGCAAGGCTCCCGCCGCTGCCGGTGCTACGGCGTCCGGCGCCAAGGATGCGGGCTGACCGGCTCGCGCATGTAAGCGGGGCGGCCTGGTGCGCCAACACCTTCGGCCGCCCCTTCAACCCCTCGGTTCCGGCTTCCCAACCGATGACAGAAGAGGTGTGTCTTCAGTATGTCCGATCACTCTGCGCGGGTGAGCATCCGCGAGATCACCGCGTTCATGGACGCCGTGCGCGCCCACCGCACCGCCGCCTTCAACGGCTACCGTCCTCGACCTGATGCGGCGCTGCTGGCCTGGAAATCGTCCATCCTCGACCGGATCGCCGACCAGAGCACCGACGCCGAAACCCGCGCGGTCGCTGACGAGGCGCGCGCCGAACTGGCCGCCGTCCGTGCCGCCGACGAGGCCGAGCAGCCGGGGGGTGGTCGGTGATGCTGCGCAGCTCCAAGGCGGGCGCATCCCAGGTGCAGCGGCCCACGGCGCCCGTGCCTGCGCAGGCGGTGCGCTTCACGACTCCGGTCGTCGAGACGCCGGGAATCTTCATCCTGACCGGGTGGCTCTGGCGCTTCCTGCGGGCGCTGGTGCTGCTGCCGTTCCAGTTCCCGGTGTCGGTCGGCGCGGTCGCTGCCTCGGTGGCCGTCTATGTCGCCTTCGGCTGGCTCGGTGTGGCCGTGCTGTGGACGGTCGCCGACCTCGGGCTTCTCGTGTGGTGGCGGCGCTGGCCGGAGTCGTTCAAAGCACATGTGGCGCTGCGGGCGCTGGCCACCTGGCGCCGGTTCTGGATCTACCGGCGCCACTGGCAACCCGTCCTGGTCGTCTCCGGGCTGGCCGAGTCCTACCTTGAGCGCCAGTACCTTCCCCAGATCCGGGGCGTGACCTGCTCGGCCTGGGCCGACCGGGTGCGGGTCAAGCTGGTGGCCGGCACCGCCCCGGCCGAGTTCGAACAGCGGGTTCCTGAGCTGGCGCACGGCTTCGGCGCCCCCTCCTGCCGTGTCGAGGTGCGCGGGCCGCGTGACCTCGTGTTGGAGTTTCCCCGCCGGGACATGCTCGCCGACCCGATCGACGCGCTACCGGTGCCCGACGATCCCCAGGGTGTGGACCTATCGGCGCTGCCCGTGGGGCGCTGCGAGGACGGGCAGCCGTGGAACCTGCGCCTGCACGGAACCCACGTGCTGACCGTGGGCGTGACCGGTGCGGGCAAGGGCTCGGTGCTGTGGTCAGCCATCCGCGCCATGACCCCGGCCATCGCTGCGGGGACGGCGCAGGTGTGGGCGATCGATCCCAAGCGGATGGAGCTGTCGTTCGGGCGTTCCTTGTTCGCCCGGTACGCCGATGCAGCGGATGACGCCGTGGAACTGCTGGAGGCGGCGATTGCGGCGATGCAGGAACGCGCCGAACGCTACGCCGGACGCCAGCGGAAACACGTCCCGTCGGTGCGGGACCCGTTCGTGGTCGTGGTCCTGGACGAGGTCGCGTTCCTGACCGCCTACCACCCCGACCGCGACATCCGGAAGCGCGCCGAGAACGCAATCGCCACCCTCACCAGCCAAGGCCGCTCGGTCGGCTTCTGCGTCCTGGCCGCACTCCAAGACCCCCGCAAGGAGGTGCTGAACCTGCGCAACCTCTTCCCCGACAAGATCGCGCTCCGGCTGGACGAGGCGTCGCAGGTGGACATGGTCCTCGGAGAAGGGGCGCGGGATCGCGGCGCCAACGCCCACCTGATCGACCCCGACCTTCCCGGCGTGGCGTTCGTGAAGCTGGAGGGCTCCCCGGCCCCCGTGCGGGTACGGGCCGCCTTCGTCACCGATTCCGACATCGACGCCATGTCCGGTGAACCGGCCGCTACGGGGGTGGGGGCTGATGCCCACTCCGACCGGTAAGTCCACACGGGCCGAACGGCAGGCGCAACCGCTGGCGCGTGAGGTGGCCGAGCAGATCGCCGCCGACAAGGGCGTCTGCATCCGCCCGGTCTCCCTCCGGCGGACCGACATCACCACAGGTGCGACCGAGATCGTTGACGTGCCCTGCGGCACCACGCTGGAATCGCGGTGCCCCTCCTGCGCCAAGCGCAAGCGCTCCATCCGGCGGACTCAGTGCGAAGAGGGCTGGCACCTGACGCAGGATCCGACCGTCACGCCCGACGAACCGTCCGACGTTCAGCGGGCGTGGATCGAGCGGCGCGCCGTTGTGACCGCCGAGCGGGATCGGCTCGTCGACGAGGGCGAAGCTGCTCCGGACGAGGTGGCTGCGCTTGATCAGGCCATCGCCGACCTCGACGCCGAAATCACCGCATCCGGCATGCGCGGGTCCGTCTCCCGTGGCTCCTCCTCGTCGGGCTCGTTGCGGCGGGTGCGCTCCACCAAACGGCGCCAAGACGCGCCGGACCTGCCCAAACGGCAGATGGCGAAGACCACCGTTGGGCGCTCCTATGAGGATCCGGCCACGGGCCGCGTCTTCCGGCCCTCGCTGTTCGTGACGCTGACCTGCGACACCTACGGGCGGGTGAAGGCGGACGGCACACCGGTAGATCCCTCGACGTATGACTACCGGCGGGCCGCGCGGGATGCGCTGCACTTTTCCAAGCTCATCGACCGGTTCGTGCAGAACCTGCGCCGCGTGGCGGGCTTCGACGTGCAGTACTTCGCCACCGTCGAACCTCAACGGCGGCTGGCGCCACATTTGCACATGGCGACGAGGGGGACCATCCCGCGTGCCGAGCTTCGGCAGATCGCGGCGGCGACCTATCACCAGGTGTGGTGGCCTGCGGCCGACGATCCGGTCTACGCGGGGGAGAACCTTCCGGTCTGGGAGGAGTCGATCGGCGGCTATGTCGATATGGCAACCGGGGAAGTTCTGCCCACCTGGGATGAAGCCCTGGACGCGCTCGACGCCGACCCTGCGGCGGAACCGATGCACGTGGTCCGGTTCGGCCCCCAAGTGGATGCCAAAGGGGTGGTGGCCGGTAGTCCGGATGCCGATCGGTGCGTGCGCTACCTGGCGAAGTACCTGACCAAGGACATCGCCGAATGCCACGAGGTCACCACCGACGCCCAACACCGCCACGTTGACCGGCTCGTGGAGGCACTGCGGTTCGAACCCTGCTCGCCGAAGTGCGCGAACTGGCTGCGCTACGGCATCCAACCTGACAACGCCAAAGCCGGGATGACTCCGGGCTTCTGCCGCTCCAAGGCACACCGCCGCGAACGCCTCGGCTACGCCGGGCGCCGCGTGCTGGTGTCTCGGAAATGGTCCGGGAAGACCGTCGCCGACCACAAAGCGGACCGGCTGCGCTGGGTCCTGGACTCGCTCGGGGTGGATCCCGACGCCGACCCCGACGAGGGCCAGGGCGACGGCGCCGTTCCCGCGCTCGCCTCGGTCTCCTCAGGTGATCACGCCTGGGAACTCGCCCGGCCGACCGATCCCGACGTGCCGCCCCGCGAACACCGCCTCCTACGCGCGGTCGGCGAAGCGCTCAAACGCCGCGCCCAGCTCGACGCCGCTCGGCAACAGCGCTCCGACGATCTTTCGGCAACTCCGGAAAGGGCCGCATGACCGCCGCCACAACTACCGCGACGCAAGGCCACAGCATCCCCGCGCAGCTCTGGTCGGTGCGGGAAACCGCCGGCTTCCTCGGCGTTCCAGCGAAGACGCTCTACGAGTGGCGGTACAAGGGCGACGGTCCGCCCTCGTACCGCGTCGGGCGATACCTGCGCTACGTCCCCGCTGAAGTCCACGCCTGGGTCCGCTCGCAGTAGCGGCAGAGATAGGGGAGAGGAAAGCGCATGGCTCGGGTGTGGATCTACGACCGCACGCGCGACAAGGGGTACCGCGACGCCGTGGACAAAGCCAAGGCGGCCAAGCGCACCCCTCCGGCCCGCTGGCAAGTCCGCTACTACGACCCCGCCGGAAAGCCCAAGAGCGGCGGCACCTACCGCAAGAAGCCGGACGCCGAGAAGCGGCAGAACGACCTGGAATCCAGCCTCAACGCCGGTTCCTACCGCGACCCCGCCGCCTCCAAGGTCACCCTCGGCGCGATGGCCGACAAATGGCTAGGGACACGTACCGACATCAAGCGCGCCACCTGGTGGAAGTACCGGAGCCTGCTGGACAACCACGTCCTCGACCGGTGGGGAGATCTCCCGCTCGACGCGATCCACAGCGAGGACATCGCCGTTTGGATCGCCGAACTTCAGAAGCCGCGCGACGAGGGCGGGAGCAACCTCGGCGCTTCGCAGACTCAGCACGCGCACGCCGTGCTCTCCATGGTCCTCGGCTGGTGCGTGCCGCGCCGGATCCCGTTCAACCCGGCGCAAGGGCTCAAGCTCCCCAAGGCCAGCGAAGCCGAACACGTCTACCTCACCTATGACCAGGTGGAAACGCTCGCCAACGCCGCGGCGGAGCTGCGCACCAAGTACCGGCAGAAGTCGGCAGCCTCGGCCGTGAACCGCGCGCTCGTGCTCCTCCTCGCCTATACCGGACTCCGGTGGAGCGAAGCGGCGGCCCTGCGCGTCCATCGCGTCGACCTGGCCAAGCGGCGCATCCGCGTCGCCGTCACCTTCTCCGAGGTCAAGGGCGAAGCGACCGAAGACGTCCCCAAGACCGGCGAACGCCGCACCGTGCCCATTCCCGCGTCCCTGGTGCCCGAACTGGCTCCGCTGGTGGAGAACCGCGACCCCGACGCCTACGTCTTCACCACCAAGCGCGGGGCGCCGCTGCGCATCCACAACTGGCGCATGCGCGAGTTCAACAACGCGCGCACCAACGCGGGCCTCGACGGCATCGGGCTGAGCCCGCACAAGCTCCGGCACACCGCCGCGTCACTCGCCATCGCCGCCGGCGCGGACGTGAAGGTGGTTCAGCAGATGCTCGGCCACGCGACCGCGACCATGACGCTCGACACCTACGGCCACCTCTTCCCGGACCGCCTGGACGAGGTCGCCGACGCCATGGACGCCGGGCGGATGAAGGCCGCTGCGGCGCGCACCGACACAGCCCCAACCCCGCCGACCGCCCCGGAGCATGTGCACTGAATGTGTACCGGCCGCTGAGACCGCCAACCACTACACACACGAAAACGGGTGCCCACCTGGGTGGACACCCGTTTCTCTGTCGGGGTGGCGGGATTTGAACCCACGACCTCTTCGTCCCGAACGAAGCGCGCTACCAAGCTGCGCTACACCCCGTTTGCGCCGTGGAACAGTCTAGCGGACGTGCGGGCGTGGTCGCACACGATCAAGGGCCTGGGCGGGGTGCGGTGGGCGGGTGGGGGTGGTGGGGCGAGGTGCCGGGGTACGGGGATCGGCAAACCTCTCTAGAGGAAACGGCCGGGAACGGCCCTCGGGGTTGTCGGGAGGGGGCGCCGGGCGCACTTTGGGGGTATGGGAGCCGAGAGCCGTGTCCCCGTTCCCGATCCCCTGTCCGCCGTCCCGATCCCGTGGTGGGTCCGCCTGTCACGGTGGCTCAACGGGTCGCGGGTGTGTTCGGTGGGCGACTGCATCGAGCTGACAGAGCCGACAGAGCGCCATTGCACCACGCACATCCGCACCTTCCGCTCACGACTCGGAGAGCACCGATGCGCCGCGCCCCGCTGTGTGCGGGCACGCGCGACCGGCGACCACCTGTGCCCGCAGCACCGCGAGGAGACGTCGACCGACCTCGGCTCCGCCGCGGAGCGGGGCGGGCAGTGGAACGCCGCCGTCATGCGGCCCGCCTCAGGGCGGGCCCGAGATCAGCGGCCGTTCCACGGGTGAGCAGGATGCCTCCCCTTCCTCTGCGGACGGGGCCGGGCCCCCTCTCCGGCAGCGGGGAGGAGGGGGAGGCGTCCGCTCGCATACGCCCGCCCGACGGGGGCGATTCTGGGCGAGGAGACGCCGGGCGGACCCGCGGCGGACTGGCGGCCGAGCGGCTCTGCGGCCCGGCGAGCGGGAGTCCCGGTGCCCCGGCAGCCCGGTCGCTCTGCGGCCCGGCGAGCGGGAGTCCCGGTGCCCCGGCAGCCCGGTCGAACTGCGGCCCGGCGAGCGGGAGTCCCGGTGCCCCGGCAGCCCGGTCGCTCTGCGGCCCGGCGAACCGGAGACCCGGTACCCCGGTCGAACTGCGACCCGGCGAACCAAAGACCCGTGCTCCGTCGAACCGGGGTCCCGGTACTCCGGCATCCCTGTGGCCCGGTGCCCTGGTGGCCCGGTCGTCTGCGGCCTGGTCGCTCTGCGGCCCGGCGGGCCGGAGTCCCCGTGCCACTGCGGGCCGGGGGCTTCTGCGGCACCGCGTTCCGTCGCCGGACGCTCTTCCCCAGCGCTCACCTGCTGTTTCCCGTGAAACCACGGCCAAGCCTGGCCAACGCAGTGCCCGATGCCACCCGATGCCCTGGCCGGCCTCGTGCGGCGCGGGTTCGGGACCGGGCGGCCGCCGTCAGACGAGCTTCTGCAGCTCCGCCTGGGCCTCCTGCGCCTCCGGAGCGCCCAGGTCGGCGAAGAGCTTGGCGGCGCTTGCCAGGTAGGTCACCCGATCGTCGTGCGGCACCGCCTCGGGCAGCAGGCCGAGCCGCAGCAGCGCGCGCCCTTCGACGTGGCGCTCGCCCCGGGTGCGAGCCAGTTCCAGCGCCTGCTCCTGGATCCGCCGGGCTTCGGCCGCGTCGCCGTATTCGGCGTAGGCGCACCCCAGCTCGGAGAGGATCTCGGAGTCCGCGCTGTGCTGGCCGACCTCCTCGCCCAGTTGCAGGGCGGCCTTGTGCGACTCGATCGCCGCCTCGATGTCGCCGCTGCGGCGCTGGGCCACCGCCATACCGTTGCGGATGTAGAACTCGTCGCGCTGGGACCCGATGAGCTGAGCGAGCTTCAGCGCCTCGGAGAGGTAGGAGAACGCCTGGTCCAGGTTGCCCAGCTGGGAGTTGACCTCGCCCAGCACGCGCAGGACCTGGGCCGAGGTCTCGTACTGCCCCTCCTCGCTCTTGATCTTCAGCGCCGACTCGCAGAGCTCCAGAGCCTTCTCGTAGTCGCCCAGGACCTGGTACATCGCGCCCAGGTTGGCCCGCTGCACGCCCTCAAGCGAGCGGTCGCCGGCGGCGACCGCGTACTCGAAGACCTTCCAGATGCAGGACAGGGCCTCGTGGAAGCGCCCCATCCGGTCGTAGACCATGCTCAGGCTGGAGTAGACCCGCGCCTTGCCGCGCTCGTCGTCGATGGTCTCCAGCAGCTCGCGGGCCTCGTTCAGCAGGTCCAGCGAGTGGCTGAAGCGGCCTGCCAGGCAGTGCGCGATGCCCAGGCCGATGAGGGTGGCCGCGCTGCCGCGCACGTTTCCGTTGGCCCGGCTGGCGGCGAGCGCCTTCTCCTGGGTCGACATCATCAGCTCGGTCTGGCCGTGGTTCGCGTAGTGCCGCCACAGCGAGTCGGCCAGCTGCCACGCCTGCTCGTCCAGCCCCACGCCCGCGTAGAAGTCGACGGCCGAGGCGAGGTTGTCCTGGTGCCGCTCGAACCACGCGGTGGCCTGGGCGTGGTCGGTCAGCGTGGTCTCGTACCTGGAGGAGCTGCTCCGGTCGATCTCGTAGTGGTGGCCGCGCGGCCCCATCATGTCGGCCGCCCGGTTGGCCATGTCGAGGTAGTGGTCGGCGAGGCGGCGCCGCGCCTCCTCGGCCTCCGCCGGGGAGAGGTCGGTGGCCGCCTTCTCGCGGGCGTAGGAGCCGAGCAGGTCGTGGAACCGGTACAGGTCGACGCTGGGCTCCTCGAACAGGCAGACGCTCACCAGTTCCTGGAGCAGGTCGTCGGCCTCGGGAGGGTCGCAGTCGAGCAGGGCGGCCGCGCCGTGCAGGTCGACGGTGCCGCCGATCATCACGCCCAGGATGAGGAACGCGCGGCGCTGCTCCTCATTGAGGCTCTGATAGGACAGCTCGAAGACGGCTTCGACGCTGTGGCCCTCGATCCGCAGCTCGCGAAACATCCGGTGGTGCTCGCTGAGCCGCTGCTTGACGTGCTCGAAGGTCCAGCGCGGCCGGCTGAGCATGCGGCCCGCCACGATGCGCAGCGCGAGCGGAAGCCCGCCGCACAGCCGCATCACCGCGCGCGCGGTCGGCTCCTCCTGGTCGACGCGGTCCTGCCCCAGAACGGTGGAGAACAGGCGCAGCGACGACTCCTCGGTGAGCATGCCCAGCGAGATGTACTGCGCTCCGCTCAGCCCGGGCAGGTCCTGGCGCGAGGTGACGATGGTGAACGAGCCCGGAGCGGCCGCCAACAGGGGACTGATCTGTGCGAAGTTGGCGACGTTGTCCAGCACGATCAGCACCCGCCGGCCCGTCAGGCTCGCCCGCCACAGCGCGGCGCGCTCCTCGACGGACTCCGGGATCGCGTCCGGCTGCACGCCGATCGCGCGCAGGAGGCTGCCCAGCGCCGCGGCGGGGATGACGGGTTCGTGCTCGACCGTGTAGCCGTAGAGGTCGATGAAGAGCAGGCCGTCGGGGAACCGGTCGGCCAGCCGGTGCGCGCCGTGCACGGCCAGAGTCGTCTTGCCCGCACCTCCCAGACCGGTGACCACGGCGATCTCGGCCCGGTTCTCGTCGCGCGTCCCGAGCGCGAGCAGGCGGTCCAGGTCGTTCTCGCGGCCGGTGAAGTCGGGGATGTCGCGCGGGAGGTCGTTGCGTGAGACGAAGTCGCGCGGCCGCTGCTCATGAACCGGCGGCTGCTCCGCGGGTGCCGACTCGCCGCCTGAGGGGGTGACGGCGCCGATAAGCCGCCCCACGTGGGACTCGGTGTCGCGCAGGATCTGCCCGTGCAGCTCCATGACCTCGGGGCTCGGGTCGACGCCGAGCTCCTCGGCCAAATACTCCCGGCACTCCTGGAAGACCGCGAGCGCGGACGCGCGCTGCCCGCTGCGGTACAGCGCCGCGATCAGGAAGTACTGGAGGCGCTCCCGCATCGGGTCCTCGCGCACCAGCGGCGTGACCCGGGTGACGATCTCGGTGTAGCGGTGCAGCGCGAACGCGCACTGCGCCCACGAGGTCCAGGCGCTCCAGTTCTCCTCGAGGAGCGGCCGAGCGACGGCGTTCCACAGGTGCTCGGAGCCGGTGCCGGAGAACGGCTGGCCGCGCCAGCACGCCAGCGCATCGTCCCAGAGCACGGCCTCCTCGGCGGGGTCGCCCGCGGCCTTGGCGCGTTCGACGAGAGCGCGGAAGCGGTGCAGGTCGACCCGGTCCGCCTCGACCGCCGCCATGTACCCGCCGGCGGTGGTCTTGATGACGTCGGGGAAGGAGCGGCGCAGGTGCGAGATCTGCACCTGGATCACGGAGCGGGCGGTTCGGGGCGGGTCGTCGTCCCACAGGTACTCGATCAGGCGGTCGACGGTGACTTCCTTGCCGCGCTCCATCAGAAGCGTGCCCAGTACGCACCGCTGTCGCGGACCGCCGACGGAGAGCGACTCTCCGTCGTTCGACCACGCCGAAATGGGGCCGAGCACGCCAAAATTCACGAACAGCACTCTAGCAAGGCGGTTCGCGCCGCACCGGGTGAAGTAACAGCACTGTGGACGCCGTGCTCCCCTCCCCGCAGCACGGCGTCCACAGCGGCACGCGGGGCCGCATCAGCGGCCCTCGGGGCTCGTCGCCCCTACTTGTCGGACTCCTTCTCGGGAGTCTCCGCCTCCTTCTCGGAAGGCGCGCTCTCGGGCGCGGTCTGGTCCTCCTGCTCGGGGTCGGGCTCGGAGAACGGCTCGATCCGGGCGGCGATGGCGGCGAACTCCGCGTCGATCGGCGCGGTGGGGGCGAGCACTGCTTGGCTCATCGGTGATCCTCGATTTCTGCAGGGTGTCGCATGGAAACGGACCGAAGGGGGGCTAGGGCCAGTCAACCACCGGTGCGTCGTCGTCGACCGGCTGGTCGTCGTCCTCCTCGAACGTCTCGTAGTCCGGTTCGGAGAAGGGATCGACCCTGGCGACGATGGCCGCGAACTCCGCCTCGACGCCGTAGGCGCCGGCGAGCAGGGGCGAAGTCATGGGGACTCCTTCGGTCTCATGGAACGTCAAGGAGGTCAGGAGCAGGCCTTTCCCCGCGATCGAGGTATCGGCCCGAAGCGGTCCGGGGGCCGGTCCCGCGGCCTGCGGCGGCCGCGGGCGGCATCCGCCTGCCCCGGATCCAACGCGGCCGGCGCCCGCAGGCCGTCCTCCTGCGGGTGCCGGTCCGGCTGAACGTGGTTCCAGCCTAAAAAGAGGGTCTTGCGGACCGCTTTCAGTTCTCTTTCGGCTGGCGGAAGCCCTTCTGGACGGGCCGCGCGCCTTACCCGGCCGATCGGTTCCCGACACGCGGGAATCTGTCCTCATCAGGCCGCGAAAGGGCACGAAGGGGGCGGTTCCCTCTACACTTCCTGCTCGTGGCACACCACGCTCCCGACACCGAGGATGTATCGAGCGGCCTCCTTCCCCAGAGCACGCTCTGGCGGGTGGTCATCCTGCTCGTGGCCGCCGTCGTCCTGGCGGCGGCGACCCTTGTGCTCTGGGCGACCGGCGGCCTGGCCCGGGCGGACGCCACACCCGAGGCCGAGCCGGGCACCGAGGTGCGCACCGCGATGTACACCCTGACCCCGCAGAAGGCCGAGTTCGTCAAGGACGACGCCGGCCTCACCGCACTGCAGGTGCGCGCCGAACTGGTCTCCAACGACACCAAGCCCATCCAGGTCAGCCAGCTGGGCCACGTGATCGAGGTCGACTTCCCCTCGGACGGGATCGACGCGTCCGCGCTCAGCGTCGCCTACGTCCGCCACCCCGGGGGCCTGGTCTTCGAGATCCAGCCGAAGATGCGCGAGAAGGTGGTCATGACCTGGTCGCTGCGCAAGGCCGAGCAGGACGACAAGGACCAGGAACAGCAGGAGCAGTCCGACAACCCGCTGGCCGGCCTGGGCGGCGGCTCCGGAAGCTCCGAGCCCTTCGACCTCGACGATCTGATGAAGACCCCCGAGGACGTGGCACCGCTCGCCGAGAAGCAGGACGAGGTGACTCTGACCTTCAACGAGACCGAGTTCTCCCCGGGCTTCACCGACCAGTCCAAGACCTGGAAGGCCACCGACGACGTCGCGGCCGAGGTCACCTTCCCGCTCGGACAGGGGTGAGGCGCGCGTGGCCTCCTCCTTCACCCGCAGCGCGGTCGCGACCTTCGCCACCCTGACGCTGCTCGCCCTGATCGTCGCGGCCCAGTCGCTGGTGCCCGACGAGACGCTGGCGACCGAGCCCATCGCCTCCTCGGGCGATATCGGCGAGCCCGTCGACGCCGGCCAGTTCTCCATCACGGTGCAGGAGGTCCGGTTCGCCGAGACCGTGGCCGACAAGGACGGGTTCGGCACCTCCGGGCCGATCGAGGCGAACGGCGTGTGGCTGGTGGCCGGCGTCCGGATCACCTCCGCCTCGGCTCCGCTGACCAACGTCGACGCCGAACTCGTGATGGACGACGGCTACGTCTACTCCGCCAACGGGTGGCTGAGCAACGGCCTCTCGGGCGGCCTCGGCACCACGCTGGAGGCGGGGATCCCCGTCGCCGGCATGCTGGTGTTCGAGGTGCCCGAGGACCGGATCTCGGCACCCGTTCTCCAGGTGAACGCCCGCGAGTCGATCGACGACCGGCTCAGCGCCCGCGCCGACATCGACCTGGGGCTGAGCGGAACCGAGCTCGACGAGCGCCTCTCCCAGCCGGAGGAGCGCATCGACGTTCCCGCCCCCGCCAAGACGTCGTAGGAAGCGCCGCCAATGCACCCCGACGACCCCCGCCGCGGCGAGCGGCCCCACGACCAGCAGCCCCCCGCCGAGCAGCGGCGGCCCACACCGCCCGAGGGGCAGCCGCAGCACCCCTCCGGCGGGCAGCCTCCGCCCGCGGAGCGCCGGCCCCCGGACTCCGGCGCGGAGGGCCGCCCCGCACCGCCGCCTCCGCCGCCTCCGGGCAACCGTCCGCCTGCCGGACCGCCCGGGCAGCAAGGCGGCCGCCCCGCACCTCCTCCTCCGCCGCCCGGCGGCAACGGTCCCCACCCCGGTCGTCCCGGACCTCACCCGCAGCCCGGCGGGCCCGCTCCCCAGGGGGGACAGCCTCCGCAGGCTCCCCGAGGACCGCAGGGGCCGCCGCCGAGCCCGCCTCCCCAGCCGGGGCCGCAGCACCGGCAGGGTCCGCAGCCGCAGCCGGGTCCCCACCCGCCCCAGGGCCGACCGGGACAGCAGGGCCACCAGGCTCCGCCACCGCCCGGCGGCCCGCGGGCCGGTCCCCCTCCGCCGCCCGGCGGCCCCCACGGCGGCCGACCGGTCGGTCCGCCCGGCCCGCCCGGACCACACGGTCCCCAAGGCCCAGGCCCGCAAGGCCCCTACGGGCCTCCTCCGCCTCCGGGCACACCCGCCTTCGCACCGCCGCCCGGCGGACACCCGGCCCAGGCGCATCCGCCGCACCCCGCGCAGCCCGTACCGCCGGGAAGCGGGCGCGCTCGGCGGGCGCTCCCCTTCTGGAAGCGCGCCCACCTGCCGTCCATCGCCGTGCTGGCGGTGGCGCTGCCGGTGGCTCTCGGCGTGCCCTGGTGGATGGAGCGCGAGGCGATGCTCGACCAGGGCGCGATATCGCCGGAGCCGATCGCGGTCGCAGGCACCGAGGACCCCGCCGAGCTGGTGGGCAGCCGATGGGAGCTGCGGGGCACGCTCGTCGACGAACTGGAGGGGGCCGCGCCGCCGCCCGAGGGCACCCACCTCGTCGACGCCGTGTTCAAGCTGACTCCCGGCGAGGGCAAGGCCCGCAAGCGCCTCGCGAACTGCGAGTTCCGCGCAGTCGACGACCAGGGGCGCTGGTGGCAGCCGACCTCCAGCTACTCCATGCGGCCCGGCCTGGAGGGCACGGTCTCGGTCCTCTACGGCTGCACCGACGAGAACAGCAAGCCGCTGCCGGCAGGCGAGGAAGCGGGCGTTGTGGTCAGCTTCGTCGTGCCAGAGGACGCCGTCGACTCACTCGCCTTCGAGGTCGCCGTGCCCACCGCCGGTGGCGGTCAGGACCCCGCGCCCCGGGCGATGCGCTTCGAGCAGGAGGAGTAGTGCCGGCCCCCGCGTCCGGCGGGCCGCGGGCCGAGCGGGTGTGGCGGCGCTCAGGCGTGCACGCGCCCGGCGGCGCGGGCGCGGCGGCCGGTGCTGGAGGCGCTCAGGCTGCGCAGGGTGACCTCGAACGTCGCCGCCAGCAGGCACACGCGCATCAGCTCGTGCAGCGCGTCCACCATGAAGCTGACGGGCGTCAGCCACGGCCACCACCAGCCGAGGAAGTCGTGCGGACCGACCGCGACGTAGACGCCGCGCTCCAGCCAGGCGAAGGCGACCTCCATCAGCACGTAGTAGAGGCAGAAACCCAGGTAGAACACCGGGCTGGCGCGCAGGATGAAGCGGAAGGCGTTGATGAACGGCGTCCACCGGTCCTGCGCGCTGCGCCGCATGAGCCGGCCCATCTGGCGCAGGACGCTGTTGCTCGGTGATGTCAGCGCGTCCTCGATCTTGGCGGCGCGGGTGCCCTTGCGGAACAGCGCGTCGTGGCGGTCCATCTCCGCGCCGAAGATCACCGCTGCGATGGTCAGCCACAGCAGCGGTTCGAACAGGCCGTCGCGCAGGTGCAGCATCAGCTGCCCGATCAGGTCGAGCGCGGCCAGATAGCCCTGCTCGATCGGCAGCGACGTGGCGCTGCCGAGGCTGCGCACGAACTCCAGAATGCCGTTCTCGAACGCGTGCCAGGCCTGGCGCTGGGCGGCCCAGGTCTTGATGTTGCCGTAGACCTGCATGATCGAGAACAGGCCGAAGAACATCCAGTTGGCCTCGAACAGCGCCGTGAACAGGCCCAGGATCTTGCTGTCGGTGCGCGCGTAGAGCCGGTCGCACAGCACCCGCAGCAGGAACGACACCAGCGCGACGGCCAGCGGAAGGCCGAGTGCGTTGATGTCGTTGCCCTCGACGAATCCGGTGAGGCCGCGCTGGTTGATCAGTTCCACGTTGTACTGGCGGAACTCCTCGGCGAAGCGGCCCCAGGCGTTGTAGAAGATGAGGAACGGCAGGATCGCCCCCGCCACCGCGTCGACCCAGCGCCGCTCGCCTTCGGAAACCCCGCCGGAGCGCGGGGAGGCCCGGGAGAACAGCTCGCGGTCGACGGTGGGCAGGCCCGGCCGCAGCATGTGGAACATCACGATGGTGACGGTCAGCTGCGTCAGCACGACCAGGGTCATGCCGATCAGGCCCACGTTCTGGTCGAAGGCCGACAGCCGGACGACGCCGCGCATCATCATGTCGTGCAGGAACGTGCCGATGACATAGACGCACAGCAGCGGCGCCCAGTACCGCCTCGCCAGGTCGAGGGTGTACAGGGGGAGCCGTGAAACCGAGGCCGTCGCCTTCGCCGTGCTGCTCATCGCGCGCAAATCCTAGCGGGCGGGGCATACGCGGTGGGCATTGGCACTGGCCGGAGTCGGCCGCAGTGGGCAAGGTGGAGGGGTCGAGACCGCCCCGTCGATCGGGGCGGGAGAAGGAGGTGGGATGAGCGACGGCGACGGCTGGGTGACCCTTCCCGACGGCTCGCGCCGCTGGGGCCGCTTCGGCAGCGCCGGGCTGCTGCTCCGCGCGCCCGGGCAGCGCGGCGGACCCGGCGGCCGGGTGCTGATGCAGCACCGCGCGGTGGGCAGCCACCAGGGCGGCACCTGGGGTGTGCCCGGCGGGGCGCGCAACAGCGACGAGAGCCCTCTGCAGGCCGCGCTCCGGGAGTTCGGCGAGGAGGTCGCCGGCGACCCCGGCACGTTCGAGCTGATCGGAGTGCACCGCCAGGAGCACACGGTCTGGCGCTACGACACGGTGCTGGCGCGCACCGTGTACGGCGGGCGGCTCGAAGCGGCCAACTGGGAGAGCGACGAGGTGCGGTGGGTCGGTGTCGGCGAGGTGGCCGAACTGCGGCTGCTGCCGGCCTTCGGCCGCACCTGGCCCCTCCTGCGCGAGGCGCTGGGCCGGCGGCTCTCCCTGCACGTCGACGCCGCGACGGTGCTGCCCGAGGAGAGCCCGGAGGCGCTGGAGCGGCTGCGCGACGACTTGGCCGGGCTGGCCGCCGCGGGCGTGGCCGCCGCGGCGCTGCCCGACGGGCTCGCCGAATCCGGCCTGCACCTGTGGTTCCCGAAGGTCAGACTGCTGGTCGGGGCGGACGCCCCGGCCCCCGCCCCCGCGCCCGGCGTCGAGGTGGTGCGGGCGCGCCCCGGCGCGTCGGGCGGCTCGGCCGACCGGGAAGACGCCGACGGTGTACGCACCGACACCGTCCTGGTCACCGGTCGCGGCGGCGGCCCCGAGCGCGGCGGCGCCTCCACCGTCCCTCCGGAGTGGCTGGCGGATGCGGGTCTGCTGTCGAGCGCCGCCGAGGGAGTGCGCGGCGCGGTTGAAGGCTGACGAGCCGGGGCGGCCGTGTGGTGAGCGGGCGCGGGCACTTCCGCCGCGCGCCGCTCGTTCATCGGGCAGAAGCCGCCCACAGGGCTGTGGAAAAGTCCACGGACCCGGGACGACAGGTGCCAGAGTGCTCCGTCAGGGGTAAGTCAGGGGTGTGCCCTGATGCATCTCCGCCGCCGGGCGGGCATCCTGGGTGGACAGGCTGGGCACAGGCTTCCAACCAGCCGGAACAAAGGAGCTGACATGACGCTGGAGCGCGGAAACTCGCTTATGCCCGTGCACGCGGCGACGCTTATGTGGCCCACCGGTATCGCGACGGGGGCGGGTGTGGTGGCCGGAGGCCTGTCCTTCCTCACGGCGCTGCCCGCCATCACCATCGCCGGCCCGATCGGCACCGCGATCTTCTTCTTCGCACTCGTCGGCGGGGGCGTCGCACTCCTCGGCAGTAGGGGCGACCGCCGGGCGCGCCGCTGGGCGGGCCAGTACCCCTGGCGGTTCGCCGCCGGCCCGGCCGCGCTGGCCGGTGTGGGCGTCGCCGCCACCTCGCTGCTGAGCGCGGGCTTCTTCGGCGCGATCTTCGCGGGCCTTGGAGCGGCAGCGGTGATCTGGGTCATCCTCGGTATCGTCGGCATGGTGGCGGGGAACAAGTCGACCTGATCCACTTGTTGCACCGGTCTATGGCAGAACAATCCACGGGGAACGACCAAGCGCTCTATGTCGACTGAAGCTCGTCAGAAGATGATCGAGCGGGTCCGCGGGCTCCTCCGGATGGCGGAGGACCCCGCGGTCACCGATTCCGAGAGCCAGGCGTTCACCGCCAAAGCGGCCGAGCTGATGACCCGGCACGCCATCGCCGAGGCCGAGGCGCGCGCCGAGCGGGGCGAGTCTCCCGAGTCGGTCACCCGGTTCGACTTCCCGGTCTCCGGCGTGGGCGGGCACGGCAAGGCGCGTGTCAAGGCCCTGGCCGGTATCGCCGCCGCCTACGGGTGCCAGTCGGCGGTGCGCGGCAACACCTCGGCCAACACCGAGCGCACGCTGATCATCGTCGGCACCGCGAGCGCCCTCGACGCGCTGCGGGTCCTGCTGCCCTCCATCACCATGCAGATGGAGGCCTCGGCCCGCTTCACGGCGCGCGAGCACATCGCCAACCTGCGCGAGCTGCGCAACTACGACCGCTCCACCCTGTCCACCGAGCGCAGCCGCTTCTACCGGTCCTTCGTGCGCGCCTACGGCTACGCGGTGGCCGAGCGGATCAAGGAGTTCCGCGCCCGGCTGCGCCAGGAGCGCGAGGACGACGGCACCTCGGAGTCGGCATCGGGCGAGTCCGGCGAGCAGGAGGCCGCCTCCTCCCGCGGGGCCGAAGTCGTGCTGCGCACGGACGTCGACCGGGTGCGCGAGGACTTCCAGCGGCGCTTCCCGCAGCTCAAGCCCACGCGGCCGGAGCGCACCCACCACCGGGCCGGCTACCGCGCCGGGTACGTGCGCGGCCGCCGCGCCGAACTCGGTATCGGCACTTCGGTCGGCCAGGGCGGAACCTCGGCTCTGTCCGAAAGGGAGTAAGCGGACGCCTCCGCCCTATCCACATGTCTTCCCCCATTGGGGGAGTCTTGTGGATAACTCTGTGGGTAACTCGGGGAAATCCGACGGGATTCGCCGAGCGGCCAAAAACGCCTGTGGATAAACCATGCGGGCCCAACTTCTCCGTTCCTCTCGGCGGTTGACCGCGGGATGTCCAGCCGTGGCCTTCCGTTCACTTCCGGACTCCGCTCCTGCTCACCGCCCTCCCGGCGCGCGTCCGTAATCGGTGTCCCGGTTGCGTCACATTCGTCCAAGACCGGCGCCCGGCTGCGGGCTAGCGTCGAAAGCGTCCGTTCGGATGAGACCCACTTCGGTGGGACGAAGGATGTGAGAGGCCATGACCGCAGAAGTGGACACACTCGTCTGCTACTTGTGCGTGGACGGCGCCGATGCGGCGATCTCCTTCTACCGCCGCGCGTTCGGCGCCGTCGAGGACGAGCGCTGGACGGGTGAGGACGGCCGCGTCGGCCACGCCCGAATCACCGTCGAAGGCGCGCCGGTCTACCTCGCCGACGAACACCCCGAGCTCGGCCTCCGCGGCCCGCGTGCCGCCGGCGGCACCCCGGTGAGCCTCATGCTCACCGTCGCCGACGCCGACGCCGTGTTCGAGGCGGCGCTCGCCGCCGGTGCGACCGCCGAGCGTCCGGTGGCCGACCATCCCTACGGCATGCGCACGGGATGGCTGCGCGACCCGTTCGGCCACCGGTGGGGGATCAGCTCCCGCGTGGCCGAGGTGTCCGGCGAGGAACTGCGCAAGCGCGTCGGCGACTCCTACACCATCACCTGAGCCGCCGGTTCCCGGCATCCGCGGCGCCGCGTGCGGGCGCCGCGGCCTCCGAAGCGGCGACCGCCTCGGCTGCGGGGGGTGACGTAGGACACGCTTTTGGGGAAGAGTGAAGTAGCACACTCCAGTGTCCGACGAGGGAGTTCACCGGGATGACCGCAGCCACGCTCCTGAGGCCGTTCCAGCGCTACAAGACGGCCCTGCTGCTCACGTACCACGACGACGGCGTCAGGCCGCAGAGCACACCGGTCCGCGTCGTGGTCGAGGACGGCCGCGTCCTCTTCCGCACGTGGGAGGAGTCGGGCGGGGCGCGGCGGCTCGCCCGCAACGCCGGCGCCGACCTGCAGCCGGCCACGTTCAACGGCAAGCCCCGCGGAGGCGCCGTGCGCGGCGAGGTGCGCCCCCTGGACGGCGACGAGGCCAAGCGCGCCTCACTGCTGCTGGCACGGCGCCACCCGATGCTGCAGGGCTGGGCCGTGCCCATGACGAACAAGCTGCTGAAGTACCGCACCCGGCACTACGAGTTCGTCCCGCTGGACCTCAACCACGACATCGAGAACATGGAGGGCTGCCCCGACTGAGCGGCCCTCGCTGACGTGCGCCGCCGGGCCGCGGGCTCCTCCCGCGGCCCGGCGAGGCGGCCGTCCGCGGCCGACCCCGCCCGTGCTCCCGCGAGGGCGGCCGGACGCCGCGTGCGCCGTCAGGACACCCGAAGCGGCATGACCAGGTAGCGGAACTCGGGGGGCTGCGCGTCGTCGCCGGGGACGTCGGAGAGGACGACGGGCTTGGTGGGCTGGGTGAAGTCGATGTGGACGGAGTCGGAGTGCACCGCGCCGAGGCCGTCGAGGAAGTAGTCGGGGGTGAACGCCACCCGGATGGGATCGCCGCTCAGCTCCGCGTCGAGCCGTTCGGCGGCCTGGGCGTCGTCGCCGGATCCGGCCTCCAGCACGACCTCGCCCTCGCTGAACGACAGCCGCAGCGGGGTGTTGCGGTCGGCCACCAGCGCGACGCGCTTGACCGCCTCGATCAGCGGCGCGGTGGCGAGCTTCGCCCGGGCGCCGGACTCCTGCGGGAACCGGGACTCGTACTTGACGAAGTCGCTGTCGATCAGGCGGGTGGTGGTGCGCCGCCCGTTGTTCTCGAAGCCGATCATCCCCTCGCCTCCGGCTCCGCCGGCGGCCGCCGACAGCGCGAGGTCGATGCCGGTGCCGCCGGCCAGCGAGCGGGCGATCTCGTGCAGCGTGCGGGCGGGCACCAGAGCTGAGGTCTCCAACCCGGCGCCCTGCGGCTTCCACCACAGCTCGCGCACGGCGATGCGGTAGCGGTCGGTCGCGGCCAAAGTCAGCGCGTCGCCGGAGAAGGCGAGGTTCACGCCGGTGAGCATCGGCAAGGTGTCGTCGCGGCTGGCGGCCGGGCCGACCTGGCGCACCGCGGCGGCGAAGGAGTCGGCGCTGAGCGAGCCGCTGACCTCGGGCATCGCCGGCAGCGCGGGATAGTCCTCGATCGGCAGGGTGAGCAGGGTGAAGCGCGCGCTGCCGCAGGTGACGAGCACGCGGGCGCCGTCGGCGTGCAGCTCGACCGGGGCGTCGGGGAGGTTGCGCGCGATCTCGCCGAGCAGCCGCCCCGAGACGAGGACGGCGCCGGGGTCCTCGACCGAGACCTCGACCTCGGCCCGCGCGGAGACCTCGTAGTCGAAGCTGGACAGCCGCAGCGCGGAGGAGCCGGCCGCGGTCTCCAGGCGCATGCCCGCCAGCACCGGCATGGAGGGGCGCGTGGGCAGTGCGCGGGCGGTCCACGCCACCGCGTCGGCGAACGAATCCCGGTCGGCTCGGAATCTCACGCTGTCCCCACCTCCGTGTAGACGGTCCGTTCCCGGGCGCCGCGCCGGCGGGCCCTGCCGCCGAGCCGCACCGCGCCTGCGCGCGGGGCGGAGGGCGCAGGCGCCGGGGCCGCTCCCGGACGGCGTCCGGACGTCGCCGACCGGGTGGCCGGCTCGGCCACCGTATCCGTCGGCTGCGACATTCCCGGAGCACGCGCTGCCGCGAACCCGGCCGCGGCCGGCGCGGGGACCCGCGCCGACGGATCGGGTCAGCGCCGACTCGGCTTCAGGGTCCAGGTGACGGTCATGGCGCCGGTGGCCGTTCCGTCCGCGGTGCGCAGCTCGACCTCGACCGCGAACTCCGGCCGACCGCCCGATTCGAGCTCGGCCTCGATCTCCTCGCGGGGCCGGTCCAGGTGCGCCTCGGCGACCACGTCGCCCATCGCGAGCTTGCGGTAATGGATCTCGGCCTTGACCGCCAGCGGCACGGCGCGGTCGAGCAGGTGGCCGAAGGCGCCGGTGACGACCGCCCCGGACGCCGACTCGCCCAGCGTGAACATCGCTCCCGCGTGCGGCCCGCCGACGTGGTTGTGGTTGGCCTCGGTGTCGGGCAGGCGCATGGAGATGCGGTGGTAGTCGACCTCGAGGAACTCCACGCCCAGCGTGCGGGCGAAGGGCACCGCCGCCAGAAAGCCGGACTTGACCATCTCGGCGGTCTCTTCGTTCATGGTTGCCATGACCCAGATATTACTCGCCGGTAACCCGAACGTGTGCGGGGAGACCGGGGTCTCCCGTCCGACGCTCGCTCCGCGCCGGTCGGCCGCCTATTCTGGCCACGCCCGATCAGGTTCGTGATCAGCGCAGAATCGAGGTTCCGCATGCTCCTGGCCGCCGAGGAGACTCCGGCGTTCCTCTCACCGGTGGTGCTGCTGCTGTGTGCGGCCGCCGTGATCGGCTACCTCAGCCTGCGCGTACGCGTCGTCCCCATCGTCGGGTTCCTGCTGGCCGGGGTGGCGATCGGCCCTCACCAGCTGGGGCTCGTGCCCACCACGGAGACCGTCGAGGCGGCGGCCGAGATCGGCGTAATCCTGCTGCTGTTCACCATCGGCATCGAGTTCTCGCTCGGCCGGCTCGCCTCGATCAAACGCTACGTGCTGGTGGGCGGCGGGCTGCAGGCCCTGCTGACGATCGCGGTGGTGGCGGGCCTGGTCATCGCGTTCGGGGCGGGCTGGCGCGCCGGCGTGTTCACCGGTTTCCTCGTCGCGCTGTCCTCCACCGCCATCGTCCTCAAGGTGCTGGCCGCGGCCGGGCGCACCACCGGGCCGCTCGGGCAGGCCTCGATCGCCACGCTGATCTTCCAGGACCTGGCCGTGGTGCTGATGGTGCTGCTCATCCCCCTGCTGGGCGGATCGGGCGAGGGACCGCTGGAGATCGCCCGCGCGCTGGGCACCGCCGCCGCCGTGCTGGTCGTGGTCCTGGTCATCGCCCGCAAGGTCATGCCCCCGCTGCTGGAGCGCGTGGCGCGCGCCTGCTCGCCCGAGGTCTTCCTGCTGACCGTGGTCGCCATCGGCCTGGGCACCGCCTACCTGACCTCGCTGGCCGGGGTCAGCGTCGCGCTGGGCGCGTTCCTGGCCGGACTGGTGGTCAGCGAGTCGCGGCACAGCGCGCACGCCCTGGGCGAGGTGCTGCCGCTGCAGATCCTCTTCAGCGCCACGTTCTTCGTCTCCATCGGCATGCTGCTGGACCTGAGCGTGCTGCTGGAGCTGTGGTGGCTGGTGCTGCTGCTGGCCGTCGCCGTCGTGGCGGTCAAGGCGGCCACCGGCGCGCTGGCGCTGTCGGTGCTGGGCGTGGGCGCCTCCACGGCCGTTGCGGGCGGGCTGCTCCTCGCCCAGATCGGCGAGTTCTCCTTCGTCCTCCAGCGCTCGGGCGCGGAGGCGGGGCTGGCACCGGCCGGGTTGGGCGCCGACGGCGAGCAGGTGCTCATCGCGGTCACGGTGCTGCTGATGACCCTGACACCGGCGCTGGCCGCACTCGGCGACCGCCTCGGCCGATGGGCGGGCGGACGCCGCCGGCCGCGTACCGCGGTGCCCGGGGCGGGCGCCGACCGCGGCCGGGGGGACGGCGGCGGGGACGCGCCGCCCGACGCGCCGGTGCTGATATCGGGCTGGGGCCCGGTGGCCGCCGAGCTCGCCGCCGCCGTGCGCGCCCGCGGCATCCCCGTGGCCGTCACGACGCTGGGGCCCGACCTCGCGGCGGCGGCCGAGGCCGAGGGCTACACCGTTGTCCGCGGCGACCCGCTGCGCCACAACGTCCTCGAAGAGGCGGGCCTGTTCTCGGCCCGCGCGGTCGTCATCGCGGAGAACACCACCGAGGAGAGCGCCCGGATCGCCGCCGTCATCGGCCAGCTCGCACCGGACGCGCCGATCGTGGTGCGGCCGGTCGACTCCCCCGAGCCCGACGTCCTCGCCCCGTCGGGGGCGCGCCGCATCGTCGACACCTCGCGCGCCGTCGCCGCCGACCTGGCCGGGACCCTGCTGGACGAGCTGGGCATCGCCGCACCTCCGACCGGCGACTACCCCGATCCCAATACCCTGTTCGACTTCGCGGCCGACCCCCAGGCCTGCCCGCACGCCTCGCGGATCCGCCCCGTGCTGCCCAGCACGGCCGGGTGCGCCGACTGCCTGCTCGCGGGCGGCAACGACTGGGTGCACCTGCGCATCTGCCTCGGCTGCGGCCACGTTGGCTGCTGCGACTCCTCGCCCAACCGCCACGCGTCGGCGCACGCGACCGCGTCCGACCACCCCCTCGCCGCCGCGGCCGAGGACGGGGAGGACTGGGCGTGGTGCTACCTGGACGGCACGCTGATCGCACGCGAGGAGTAGGCCCTCTCCCGGCGGGACCGGCGCGGCCGCCCGTGCTCCCGCTTCGAGCGTTCGGTCGCCAGTGCCCAGATCGCGAGGAGGACGAGGGCGCAGCCGCCGAGCTGCGTGGCGGTCGGCCGCTCGCCGAGGAACACGGTGCCCAGCGCCACCGCCAGCACCGGCTGGATCACCAGCAGCGCCGCACCGGTGCCCGGTGCGAGCCTGGGCAGGGCGGAACCGATCAGCAGCCACGACAGCACCTGCCCCAGCAGGGCGAGGGCCGCCAGCCAGCCCCACGAGGCGAGCGGCAGCACCAGGTCGACGCCGGTCCAGGCGCCGCCGAGGGCGGCCGCCGCAACGGCGGCGGACAGCGTCGAGACGAAGACGGGCGCGGCGCTGTGGCCGGTCCCGCCCGCCGACCGGGTCAGGAACAGGTACCCGGCGTAGGCGACACCCGCGGCGACACCGCAGAGCGCGCCGGAGACGGGGGAGCCGCCCGGCGCGGCGTCGCCCGCCGCCCCGCTGGCGAAGGCCACTCCGGCCAGCATGGCCGGCGCCGCCAGGGCGAAGCGGGCGGAGGGGCGCACCCCGCTGAAGGCCCACGCCAGCACGGGGAAGACGACCACCTGCACGTTGATCAGCACGGTGGCGATGGAGGCGCCGACGTCGTCGATGCTGCGCGCCCAGAACACGTAGTCCACGCCGAGCAGCAGACCGGCGGCGGCGTCGGCGGCGACGAGCCGGGCCGGGCGGGGCCCGCGTGCGCGGTACTCCGCCGCCGCGAGCGGCAGCAGGGCGACCAGCGCCAGCGCGCAGCGCAGGAACGCCGTCGTCCCGGGGCCCGCACCCGCGAGCTTCGCGAACGCGGCCGAGGTCGAGTTGGCGGCCGCGCCGGACACCGCCGCGACCACCGGGTGGAGGCGGTCGAGCGGTCCGGCGGGCCGACCGGAGCCCGGCGCGGCGGCGGAGTCGGCGGCCGCGTGGTGTGCGGTCCGCGCATGCGCCACCGCAGCCGCCGCCGGACGCGCACCGGGGGCCGTCGGATCGTCGTACCTCTCCATGCCGCCTACTGTGCCGGGAATGAGCGCGAAGCAAAAGCGATCATTTCTACCAGTAACCCGGTAGCATCACTTACGTGTTCAATCTGGAGCGGTTGCGGGTCCTGAACGCGGTCGCCGTACACGGGTCGGTCGCGCAGGGCGCGCAGGCGCTGCACATCACCCCGTCCGGCGTCTCGCAGCATCTGAACAAGCTGGAGCGCGAGACCGGCCACCGGTTGCTGGAGCCCGACGGGCGGGGCGTCCGCCTCACGCACGCGGGCCGCGTGCTGGCCGAGCACGCCGCCAGGGTCGTGGCCCAGACCGGCGCGGCGGAGAACGACCTCGCCGACCTCCGGGCAGAGACGCTCGGGCCGCTGCGCATCGGCAGCGTCGGCAGCGCGGTGCGCACCCTGCTTCCCCGCGCGCTGGCCGAGCTGGCCGGCGCCCATCCGCGGCTCATCCCCTCGGTGCGCGACGGCGAGGTCATCGACATGATGCCGATGCTGCTGCGCGGCGAACTCGACCTGCTGCTGGTGGAGAGCTGGGCCAACCGCCCGGTCTTCCTGCCGCCCGGCCTGTCTGTGCGGCCCCTCGTCGACGAGGAGGTCAGCGCGGCCCTGTCGGACCGCCACCCGCTGGCCGGGCGCGAGCGGATCGGCCTGGCCGAGCTGGAGGGCACCCCGTTCGCGAGCTGCTCGCCGGGCACCGAGCAGCACGAGGCCCTGGTGCAGGCGCTGCGAGGGCGGGGTGTGGAGCCGGATGTGCGCTATCTGCTCGACGAGGTGCCGACCCAGCTGGCGCTGGTGGCCGCGGGCCTGGCCGCGGCGCTCGTCCCGGAGATGGCGCAGTGGCCGGCCCCGCCCGGCGTCCGCTTCGTGCCCCTGGACTCGCCACTGCGGCGCGAGATCGCGGCGGTGTGGCGGGCCGAGTACGAGAGCCCGCCGATCCGCGCCTGCCTGGCCGCCCTGTGCCGTGGCCTGGATGACGGCGGGGAGCACGGCGGGGCCGGCTGAAGCGGGCCCGCGCGGACCGGCGCGACGCGGTAGGCCGCGGAGCTGCGGCCCTCCGGACCGAGTCGGGTGTCTGCGCTATGCTGAGGGCGGCCTGCGTGGCCGCCGCTCATGGAGGGTTCGCATAGTGGCCGAGTGCAGTGCTCTTGAAAAGCACAAGATCCTTAGCGGGATCTCGTGGGTTCAAATCCCACACCCTCCGCGCCGTTGAAGCCCTCCCTCCGGTCCGTCTCCCGCGGTCCGGGGGGAGGGCTTCGTCCGTTCGCGCAATCGCCGGGCCGGCGGGCCGCCCCGCACGGGGCACAGCCGCACGCGCTCCGAGCACGCCGGCGCGTTGTGCGGGACCGCTCCGGCGCGGCCCCGCACACGGGGTCACCGCGGCCAGGCGAAGGCCTCGCCGACGGTGGCGGCCAGTTGCAGGTAGGCGTCGCGGGTGATGGGCGCAAGGCGCTCCAGGTCGACCTCGGCGCCCTCCTCCAGGTGGGCGTCCCACGGCACACGCGCCACAGCACGGCACCGGCTCGCGAAGTGCTGCTCCAGCCGCTCCAGGTCCACGCTGCTCTTGCCGGTGCGCACCATCGACAGCACCACCACCGCGCCGCGCACCAGCGAGCCGTACCGGTGCGCCTCCAGCCAGTCCAGGGTCGCGCTGGCGCTGCGCGCCCCGTCGACCGAGGCTGAGCTGACCAGCACGATCTGGTCGGCCAGGCCGAGCACGCCGCGCATGGCCGAGTGCAGCAGGCCCGTGCCGCAGTCGGTCAGGCAGATGGAGTAGTAGTGCTCCAGCAGCCAGGAGACCTCGCGGTAGTCCTCCTCGCTGAAGGCCTCCGAGACCGCGGGGTCGCGGTCGGACGCCAGGATCTCCAGCCGGCTGTTGGCCTGGGAGGTGAAGGCGCGGATGTCGGCGTAGCGGGAGATCGACTCGCGCTCGTTGAGCAGGTCGCGGATGGTGGCCGCGGTCTCCAGCCGCACCTTGTCCGACAGCGTGCCGCGGTCGGGGTTGGCGTCCACGGCCAGCACCCGGTCGCCGCGCAGCGAGGCGAGCATCGAGCCGAGCGCCACCGTGGTGGTGGTCTTGCCCACCCCGCCCTTCAGGCTCAGCACGGCCACCCGGTGGTGGCCGCCGCCGACCTGCGTGCGCGCCCGCTCGGTGAGCTCGCGGCGGCGCTGCTCGGCCGCCGACTCCCCCACGTCGACCATCCCGAAGGTGGCCGAGTGGAGCATCTTGCGCCACCCCTTGCTCGGCCCCGGCCGCCTGTCGCTGACCAGGTTCTCCGCGCGCAGGTCCTCGGCCGTCTCCGGGTGCCCGCTGTGGCCGGGGAACTGCTGGGGCTGCACGCCGTCCGCGAAGTGGGCGGAGTACTGGAACCCCGTCTGCGGCCCGGACGGCGGCCCGCCCGGGGCCGGGCCCGGCGCGGGACGGTAGCCCTCCGGTGCACCCGGCGGCGGAGGCGCGCCGTACGGGTCGTATCCGGGGCGGGCGTAGGGGTCGCCGGGCTGCTGGACCGGCCGGCCGTAGGCCTCGTAGGGCCGGCTGTAGGGGTCGAAACGACCGCCGTCCGGCGCGCCGGGCGCGTACGGCTGCTGCTGCGCCTGGTGCGGGCCGGCAGGCGGCGGCGCGTTCCACGGCTGCGGGCCCGACGGCGCCGATTCCGGACGCGGGTCACCGGCCGGGGGCGCGGGGCGGCCGCCGGTGTCGGCGCCGCCCGGCCCGCCTGAGTGCTGCGGCGGCCACGCGGGAGGAGCGGTCGGCGGACCGGCCCCGGGGCCCGTGCCCGGTCCGCCGTGCGGGGGCCCGGCGTTCGGCGGCAGCGGCGGGAGCCGCTCGGGAGAGGGGACGTCCCCGCCCGGCGCGGGGTGCCCGTCGGAGGGCGCCGGCCCGCCGGGCGGTTCCGGCGGGCGCACCCGCGGCGGGGTAGCCGGACCGTCGCCGACGAGCGGGGGCTCGCCGGGCGCGGCGTGCGGCCCCGGCGCGCCTTCGGGGGGACGGACGGGCTCGGCCGAGGTCCACTGCGGTCCGTCGCCGGCAGGCGGCTGGCCCCGGCCGGTGGGGTGCGGAGGTTCGGCGGACGACTCGTCCCAGGCGGCGGGGTCGTAGGCCCACGAGCCCGCCGCGGGCTCGCCCTCGTCACGGAAGGGCGGGATCACCTCGGTGGCCTCGCCGGGGCGCGGTCCGGCGCCGTTGCGGTCGGCGGACCCGCCCTCGGGCCGGGAGCCCGGCGGCGGGCTCGGCGCGCGCTCCGGCGGCGCCCACTGCGAGAAGCCGCTGTGGCCGCCGGTCCACGGCGCGCCGCCGGCGCCGTTGCTCCACGGCGGGGCCGACGGCTGCCCCGGCGGCGGGTCGGCGGGTGCCGCCTCCCCCGCAGCAGGGCGGTCGGGCGCGGTTCCCTCGGGCCGCTGGTCCCGTTCCGCGCTCTGCCCCGGCGACCCTGTTGCGGGGCCGACGGTGCCGGCGCCGCCGGACGCGCCGCCGTCGCGCTGTCCGGGCATGCCCGCAGCGTCCGGGGCCTCCGGCGCCGGACGGTCGGAAGCGGGTGCCGCGGGTATCGGCTGCCCGTTGTAGGCGGTCCGCGGCGCCTGGTTCGGGTCCTGCACTGGTCGGCCGGAAGCCGGGGGCTGCTGCGCCGGGCCGGGCGGCGGGGCGGGGTAGGGACCCGCCGGGTACGCCTCGCCCGGCCGCCCGCCGTGGAACCCGGGCGGGTCCGCGGGCGGGGGCCCGGCCGGATCGCGGCGCGCGGGGTCGCCGTCCCCGGCGGCGGGGGGAGGCGGCGGGACCGGGGCCGGCGCGTCCGGTCCCCCGCCCGCGGGGAAGGGCCCGGGGGCGGGGCCGTCCTGGGGCGGCGCGGGTGGCTGGTAGGGCCCGGCCTGGTACGGGCCGGAGGGGTAGGCGTCCGGCGCGGGCGCCGGGTTCCGGCCGTCGTCGTACTGCGGCTGCGGTGCGCCCGGCGCACCGGGCGGCTGGTAGGCGCCGGGCGCGGCGGACTGCTGCGGAGCGGGCGGCGGCCCGTAGGGAGCGGCGGGGCCGGACAGGCCGTCCTGCGCCGGCGCACCGCCGGGGCCGCCGGGGCCTGCAGGGTGTTCCGGAACCGGCTGATCCGCCGGCGCCTGCGGGGCGGGCCGGTCGGGCCCGAACCCGCCCATCCCGCCTACGGCATAGGGAGGAGGCGGGACGGCGCCCTCGTCGATGGCGTAGGGCGGGGGCGGCGGTGACGCGTCGCCGAACCACTGATCGGCCGGGGAGGGGGCCTGCCCGCGGTCGCCCGGAGCCTCGTCCCCGGCGGCGTCCTGGTCGTGCCCCCTGTCCCACGCACGCGTACCGGCATGTTCGGAACCGTCGTGCTCTCGGTGTGCCAACGCGGTTCTCCTCAAGACGCTTGCTCGGGTGCGCGATGTCCGATCGCTGCCGCCTGGCCGCGCCATGGGGGAACCTGGCAGACCAGACCCGGACTCACGGATATTCTCTCCTCCGCCAACAAAGATACGAACCGCAGCCAAAGGCCGACACCCCGCACCCGCCCGTTCCCCCGCCGTCCACAAGCGGCCGATCCGACGAGCGCGGCCCGCACCGCCCTGGGTAGCGTTGCGGCATGCACGCGATCCTCATCACAGAACCCGGCCCGGCCGACGTCCTGGCCTGGACCGAGGTCCCCGACCCTGTCCCCGGCGAGGGCGAGGTCCTCGTCGACGTCGCCGCCACGGCCGCCAACCGGGCGGACGTCAACCAGCGCCAGGGGAACTACCCTCCGCCTCCGGGCGCCTCCGAGTACCCCGGGCTGGAGTGCTCCGGCCACGTCGCCGCTCTCGGGCCCGGCACCGGGGACTCGGGCTGGTCGGTCGGCGACCCCGTCTGCGCGCTGCTCAGCGGCGGCGGCTACGCCGAGCGCGTCGCCGTGCCCGCAGGCCAGTTGCTGCCGGTCCCCCGCGGCGTCGACCTCGTGACCGCGGCCGCTCTTCCCGAGGCCGCCTGCACGGTGTGGTCCAACGTGTTCATGACTGCCGGCCTCCGCTCCGGCGAGACCCTGCTCGTGCACGGCGGCGGCAGCGGCATCGGCACCTTCGCCATCCAGCTCGCGCACGCGCGGGGCGCGCGCGTCGTGGCCACCGCCGGCAGCGCCGAGAAACTGGACCGGTGCCGCGAGCTCGGCGCCGACGCCGGCATCGACTACCATCGCGAGCGCTTCCCTGACCGGGTGAAGGAGGAGACCGGGGGCGCCGGCGCCGACGTGGTCCTCGACATCATGGGCGGCTCCTACCTGGCCGACAACGTGCGCTCGCTGAACGTGGGCGGCCGCCTGGTGATCATCGGGCTGATGGGCGGGCGCTCCGGCGAGCTCGACCTCGGGCGCCTGCTGGTCAAGCGCCTGTCGGTGCACGCCACGACGCTGCGTTCGCGCCCGCTGGAGGAGAAGGCGGCCATCGTGGCCGGAGTGGCCGAGCACGTCTGGCCGCTCGTCGCCGACGGCTCGGTGCGGCCTATCGTGGATCGCACACTGCCGTTGGCGCGCGCCGCCGAAGCACACAGCATCATGGAGTCGAGCGCGCACGTCGGCAAGATCGTGCTCACCCGATGACGACGCAACCCCGCTAGGTGAGGGATTCATGAGCGAGCGATTCGACGAAGAAGAGCAGCCGCACGTGCTGGTCATGGGCTCCGGCGCGGACTCCGGCGCCGATTCGGGCGCGGAGGACGATGAACAGGCCGCCCAGCGCCCCTTGAGCGAGATGGTCGAGCAGCCGGCCAAGGTGATGCGCATCGGCAGCATGATCCGCCAGCTCCTGGAGGAGGTGAAGGCCGCTCCGCTGGACGAGGCCAGCCGCGAGCGGCTGCGCGAGATCCACACCAGCTCCATCAAGGAGCTGGAGGACGGCCTGGCTCCGGAGCTGATCGAGGAGCTGGAGCGCCTCACCCTGCCCTTCGCCGGGGACAGCACGCCCAGCGAGGCCGAGCTGCGCATCGCCCAGGCCCAGCTCGTCGGCTGGCTGGAGGGCCTTTTCCACGGAATTCAGACCACCCTGTTCGCCCAGCAGATGGCGGCCCGCGCGCAGCTGGAGAACATGCGCAAGGCGCTGCCCGCCGGCATGGCACCGCAGGGCGAGCCCGAGCGGGGCGGATCAGGCCCCTACCTGTGACGAGGCGCATCCGCCCGCCCGCGACCTCCGGGAACCGCCCGCGAAACCCCACCGCCGAGGGTGCCGGCACCGGGCGGTTCCCGCGGGGTACCCGGCCCCCGGCCGTGCGGCTCCGGCGCTAGCGCTTGACGGGTTCGAGCACCTCGCGGCCGCCGACGAAGGGGCGCAGCGCCTCGGGTACCACCACCGAGCCGTCGGCCCGCTGGTGGTTCTCCAGGATCGCCACGATCCATCGGGTGGTGGCCAGCGTGCCGTTCAGCGTCGCGGCGTGGCGCGGCTTGCCGGAGTCGTCGCGGAAGCGGATGTTCAGCCGCCGCGCCTGGAAGTCGGTGCAGTTGGAGGTCGAGGTCAGCTCCCTGTAGCGGCCCTGGGTGGGCAGCCACGCCTCGCAGTCGAACTTGCGGGCCGCGCTGGCGCCGAGGTCGCCGCCCGCGATGTCGACGACGCGGTAGGGCAGCTCCAGCTTGTCGAGCATCTCCCGCTCCCAGGCCAGCAGCCGATCGTGCTCGGCGCGGGCGTCGTCGGGATGGGCGTAGACGAACATCTCGACCTTGTTGAACTGGTGCACGCGGATGATGCCGCGGGTGTCCTTGCCGTAGGAGCCGGCCTCGCGGCGGAAGCACGACGACCAGCCGACGTAGCGGTTGGGCAGCGCGTCAGCGGCGAGGATCTCGTCGGCGTGGTAGCCCGCGAGCGGCACCTCCGAGGTGCCGACCAGGTAGAGGTCGTCGGCCTCAAGCCGGTAGACCTCGTCCGCGTGGGCGCCGAGGAACCCGGTGCCCTCCATGGTCTCGGGGCGTACCAGCACCGGCGGGATCATCGGGGTGAAGCCGTTGGCCACCGCCTGCTGCATGGCCATGTTCAACAGGCCCAGCTCCAGCATCGCGCCGACGCCGGTGAGGAAGTAGAACCGCGCACCCGAGACCTTGGCGCCCCGGTCGGTGTCGATGGCGCCGAGCAGCTCGCCCAGCTCCAGGTGGTCGCGCGGGGTGAAGTCGAGCTCGGCCGGGGTGCCGACGTGCTCCAGCACCCGGAAGTCGTCGACGCCGCCCTCGGGGGTGGCCTCGTCGACGATGTTGGGAATGTCGTGCAGCATCGCGTCGACCTCGGCACCGAGGTCGTTCGCCTCGGCTTCGGCCCGCTTGACGTCGGCCGCCAACTCCTTGGCCTGGGCCAGCAGAGTCGCACGCTCCTCGGGAGCGGCGGAGGAGACCGCCTTGCCCGCGCTCTTCTGCTCGGCGCGCAGACCTTCGAAGCGCGTCTGCGCGGCGCGGCGCCGGGAGTCGAGGTCCAGCAGGCGGTCGACGACGGTTTCGTCCTCGCCGCGGACCCGCTGCGAGGCGCGCAGGCGGTCGGGGGACTCTCTGAGAGCACGGAGGTCGATCACGACTGCAGGCTACCGGTGATCGGAGCGGGCGACACATCGAGTTCCCGCCCGTCAGGCCCCGGGCGGAGCCGCCCGACCCGCAGTGGGAGTCCGGCCTCGCGAAACCGCGTCATAAGCGGCCTGCGACACCGTGTACCGGTGCCGGCGCGCTGGAGGGGGCGCGCCGGCGTACACGGAAGGAAGCGAAGCGATGGCACAGCCGTGGGCGATGAAGGCGCTGAGCGCCATGACGGCGGACGAGGTGCGGGCCGCGCTGGACCAGCTGCCCTACCTCTGCCCGGAGGACGCGGCCCTGGAGACGGCGCTGCGGGACCGGCTCGCCCGCATCCAGGAGGGGCGCCCGATCGAGGCGGCGCTGTCGGCGAGGTGACCCTCCGCGGACGCGCGCTCCCGCCGGGTTCAGCCGACCTCGCCCGCCCGGATGCGGGTCAGCCACTCCTGGGCCTCGTAGAAGTCGGCGCTGGTGGTGCCGCGCGAGGGCATGAACGGGGTGAGCTCGGTGTCGGCGTCGGCCCGCGGGTAGCTGCCGAGGAACCGGACCTCCTTGCACAGCCGCCGCAGCCCCATCAGCGCCTCGCCGACGGCGGGCTCGGCCACGTGCCCGTCGGCGTCCAGGCAGAAGCAGTACCGGCCGAGTCCGTCGCCGGTGGGCCGCGACTCCAGCCGGGTGAGGTTCACGCCCCGGACCGCGAACTGGTTGAGCAGCTCGACCAGCGCACCCGGGTGGTCGTCGGACAGGAACGCGACGAGCGACGTGCGGTCCGACCCGGTCGGCTCGGGCAGCGGCTGCGGCCGCATGAGGTGGATGAAGCGGGTCGCCCCGTCGTCGCGGTCGCCGACGCCCTCGGCCAGGGCGTACAGACCGTTGCGCTCGCCCGCGATGCGCGCGCAGATCGCGGCGTCGTAGGGGCTGCCCGGCTCGGCGACGCTCTGGGCCGCCGCGGCCGTGGACGAGACCGTGAACACCTCCGCGTCGGGCAGGTGGCGGGCGAGCCACCCGCGGCACTGCGCCAGCGCGTGCGGGTGGGTGGCGATGCGCTTGACGTCGGCGACCGCGGCGCCTTCGCGCGCGAACAGGGTGAACTCGACGGGCAGGGCGGCCTCGGCCGCGATCAGCAGCGGCTCGCCGTTGATCAGTTCGGCGATGGTGGCGGTGACGCCGCCCTCGACGGAGTTCTCCAGCGGCACCGTGCCTCCGTCGACGTCGCCGCGGCGGATCGCGGCGAACACGGCGTCGACGCCGGCATAAGGGATGCGGGCCGCCTCCGTCGCCTCGGGCTGGAGGGTGCGGAGTGCGGCCTCGGTGAACGTCCCCTCGGGGCCGAGATAGGCGTAACGCATATTTCGCAGGTTATACCCGTGCGGCGTGCGCTGCGTGGGTCCGGACCGCGGCCGTGCCCCCGCCCGACCTGCGATCGCCCGCGTGGAGGCGCAACCGGACCGCGTACCGGCGGCGGCCCGCGCGGAGCGCGGCCGCCGCGCGCGGGCTCAGCACACCGGCAAGGGCGGCCGCCCGCCGCGCCGCGGGCGAACAGCCCGCAGCCCCGGTCAGTCGGCGGAGGTACCGCCCGTGCCGGTGGCCGGTGCCCCCGTCGGCGCGGTGCCCAGCGTGCGGACCGGCGACGCGTCGCCGTCGGCGGGCCCACCGTGCTCGCCCGCGTCCCCCGCTTGCGCGCGGGACTCCTCGACGGCACCCTGCCTGCCGGCCGAGGCGCCGTCGCCGCCCGCGGCCTGCTTGCGCCCGCGGCCGGGCCCGCCCTTACCGGAGTGCGCGGCCGCGTCGTCGCCCTCGGGAGCGCCCGGTCGGTGCCCGAGCCGGGCCGCCCGGAGGGCGCGGTACTCCTCGGGCGACAGCGCCTCCTCGGCACGGCCCTGCCCGATGGACTTGGCGTAGGTCCGCGACTCGGTCCGCCCGTTGATCGAGGTCACGACGACGCCGTCGCCGACGGCGTTGAGCAGGGCCAGCGAGAACGAGCGCGCCCCCGACATCTCCTCCAGGGCGTCGTAGCGCACCACCGCCACGTCGCGCACCGCCCGCATGTCCAGTCCGTTTCCGTCGGGCTGGAGCCGTTGGATCATCGTGCGGCATTCACGCGCCGCGCTGCGGACGCTGATGAGGGCGTAAACGCCGAGTGCCAGTCCGCCCACGCCCGCGAGCGCCGCCAGAACGGCCAGATAGGTAGTCCAGGTAGTCACCACAGTGTGAGACTAACCGCCACTCCCGGTAATGAGAACGACACTCAGCGCGTTTCGCGTAGCCGGTCAGCCGTCAGCGGCCGCGCCGTGCCGCCCGCCCGCGCCGTGTCGCGGCCCTGCGCACCGCGACGACCGCGGCGCCGCGCAGGTCCTCCCGCAGCCGCCGGCCGCGGCGCACCAGGGCCGGGCCCAGCTCCCGCTCGGCCAGTGCCCGCGCCACGTCCGCCAACTGCCGGGCGCGGTGCAGCTGGGCACGCGGCCCCGTGCCGGTGGGCCGGTGCTCCAACGGGACCTCGACCTCCACCACCGCCAGTCCCGCACGCAGCAGGTCGACCGTCATCCCGGTCTCCGCACCGAAGCCGGCGGCGAGCGGACGCGCGGCCTCGAACGCCGCCCGGGTCAGGCACCGCTGGCCGCTGAGCGGCTGCTCGGGCTCCCACCCGGTCGCGCGGCGGATTCCCTCGCGGGCCAGCGAGACGACGGCGCCGCGCCCGCCGAGGCGCTGCCGGGTCGCCGGGAGCAGCGCGATCGTCATGTCGGCCGCCCCCGAGCACACCGGCTCGACCAGCGGCGCGGCCCGTGCCGCACTGGTGCCGAGGTCGGCGTCGAGAAAGAGCAGATGGCGGGCGCCGCTGCCGCGCTCCGCGCACTCGACGCGCCGGACCCCCTCGGCGCCGGTCTCCATGGCCGCGCCCTTGCCGCGGTTGGCGCCGTGGCGCAGCACGCGCGCCCCCGCGGCCCCGGCGACGGCGGCGGTGCGGTCGCGGGAGCCGTCGTCGACGACCACGACCAGGTCGGCGCCGGGCAGCCCGGCGGCCGCGCGCACCGTGGCGCCGATCAGCACCTCCTCGTCACGCGCGGCGATGACGACGGCGGTCCGGGCACCCGCCGAGCCGGCTTCCGCAGGCCCGGTCACGGCCCCGCGCCGAAGCGAGCGGGACGCGCGCCGGCGCGTCCGGTCCGCGGCGCGCCCGTGCTGGGCCCGGCCGGCGGGTTCGGGAGCCGGCGGCGAGGCGCCCGGCACCCGGGGCCCACGAGCGCGGGGCACGCGCGTGCGCGCTGCAGTCGATGGGCGGCGCGGCGCCGTCGCAGCGAGCGCTGCCGCGGGCGCGCCCCTGATCGGCGGCCTGCGCCGCGCCCGGCGTCGGGACCGGGGTCAGCGCCCCGCAGAGCGCGGCGAGGGCCCGCGGCCCGCCCGTCGCCGACCGCCCCCAGCGGCTGTGCGGCAGGGCGGCGGTCCACCGGGCACGGCCTACGCCGTAGGGCTGGACTCGGCCGCCAGGGGAAGGGCGTCGGTGGAGTCCTCGACGGCGAAGACGGCGTCGAGCCCGGTGACCTCCAGGATCTTGCGGACGGCGGGCTTGGGCGCGACCAGGACGAGGTCGCCCTCCTTCGCGCGTGCGCGCTTCATTCCCGACAGCAGGACGCTCATCCCGGTCGAGTCGCAGAACTCCACCCGCGACATGTCGACCAGGAGTCGCCGCGCACCGTCCTCCAGCGCGTTGACGAGCCCGCTCTGCAGCTGCGGTGCCGTATAGAGGTCAATCTCGCCACGAACAGTGACGACGGCGCTATCGCCTTGAGACTGACTCGAGATCTTCAACTCCACAGTCGAGACTGTAGCGCCCACGGGGAGTACAGGCCACATCGGCGACGGCGTTTCGGACATCGGGAACGTTCCGCGGGAAGTACGGCAGCCGTCGCACACACGCCGGTCACGCTGCGAGAAGACCCCGCTCACGGGCTACACGGGCCGGTCCGGCCCCGCGCGCCGAGCGCCGCTCAGGCGCGGGCGGCCTGCTGCGGAGGCACCGCCGATATCCGCTCGCCCGCGCGGCCCGCGCTGTGCGGAGCGGGCGCGGCGCCGGCGGACCCCGACGCGCGCTCGGGCGGTTCGCCGGCGCGCGGTTCCGGCTGCTCCGGCGCCGCCTCGAGCACGGCCCAGACGGTGGTGACCCGGTCGTCGACCTCGGTGCCCCACTTGGCGGCGATGTGCTCCACGATGCCCAGACCGCGCCCGCCGAGGCCCGACAAGGAGGGGCGGGCCAGCCGCGGGAGGGTCTGGGCGCCGCCGTCGCGCACCGTGACCTCCAGCCAGCCGCTGCGCGCGCCGCCCGCGGAGGCGTCGCCGAGCTCCCAGCTCACCTCGACGCATCCCGGAGGGAAGGGGTCGGGCAGGCAGGAGGCGTGGCGCAGGGCGTTGCTCAGCAGTTCACTCAGGACGATGGCCGCGTCGTCGACCTTGGTGTTGTCGACTCCGCAGGCCCGCAGATCAGAGCAGAGCCGCCGGCGCGCGCTCGTCACACTCGACGCCGCGTGCGGCAGCAGTACAACTCGTGACACGTCCTTCTCCCGTTCCCCGACGCGCACACTCCCGCGCGTCCGGTGTAGCCCAGCAAGCGGCGGGAGCACGAGCCTGCCGCCCACGTCCCGACCTCGATCCAACCCTTATTCACTTGGTCGGTGCGCGGCAAAGTCCCGGCCATGCGACTCTGCCAGGGCCGAAATGCCCCGTTCGCCCACATCGGAAACACGTCGTCGCCGCTCGTCTGCCGGGCGGCTCCTACCGGCCGGCGAACGGTCGCGGCCTCCGGCCGCGCGAAACGGTCACTGGCCCGGGTTTTCGGGCTCGCCGGGCCCGCCGACCTGCGCGGAACGTAATGTGAATCTCATCCGCGTGCCATGGCCGTCGAGGGCCTGAGCCGTGACCTCGCCGCCCTGGGCGCGGGCCAGCCGGCGGGCGATGTACAGGCCCAGCCCGATCCCGCCGAACCTGCGGCGGTCGCCCGCCTCGCCCTGCACGAACCGCCCGAAGATGCGCTCCTCGTCGCCCGGCTGGACGCCGACCCCCTCGTCCTCGACGCTCATCGCCACGCAGTGGCCCTCAACGGCCGCGCGCAGCACGATGCGCCCGCCCTCGGGCGAGTACTTGAACGCGTTCTCCAGAAGTTGGCCGATGACGACGTCGGTGGCCGCGGCGTCGCCGACGGCGAACGGCATCAGATCGGGCAGCTCCAGCTCCAGCGTGTGCCTGGTGGAGAAGGGCTGGAAGGCGGTCGCGCAGTCGCGCAGCAGCCGCTCCAGGTCGAAGGGGGCGTTGCCGGTCTTCAGCTCGGCCTCGCGTGCGTCCGATCCCAGCAGCAGGTTCTCGACCAGCTGCGCGAGCGTCCCCGAACGCTCGGCGATGGTGTCGACGGCGCTGCGGCGCGCCTCGTCGTCGAGCTGCTCCCAGCGCCGCACCAGGGTGCTGGCGAAGCCCTGCACCACGGTGATGGGGGTGCGCAGCTCGTGCCCGGCGGTGGCCAGGAAGAGGTCCTTCTCCTCCTCCAGCGCCTTGGCCTCGGTGATGTCGCGGAAGTCCACCACGCGCTCGCCGGTCTCGGGGATGTCGGTGATGAGGATCTCCAGCCACCGGCCGTTGTCCAGGCGGTGCCGGATGTTCTCGCCCTGGCGGGCCGGCAGCGGGAACGGCGGGTGGCGGCCCACCGCATCGGCCATGGCGTAGCCGGTCAGCTCCGCGGCCGAGCGGTTCCACTTGCGCACCAGGCCGCTGGCCCCCAGCACCGCGATGCCGTCGGCGCTGGAGTCGACGACGGCGTGCTCGTGGGCGCGCTGGCGCACGATCTCGCGGTAGGCCATGGCGTTGCCCAGCGCCACCCCGGCGTGCGCCGCGAGCAGCTCCAGCAGTTCGAGCTCGACGTGGCCCACCTTGCGCCTGCTGTAAAGCGCGTACAGCGCGCCGTAGGGCCTGCCCTGCACGTTAGAGACGCCGAGCGCGATCGTGTGCAGGCCTTCGAGGTCGGCCCAGATGAGGTCGTCCAGGCTCCGGGTGTCGTCGGTGGCGAGCAGGACGGTCTTGCCGCTGCGCAGCAGCTCGCCGAACAGGCTGGACTCCAGGGGCGCCTGGTAGCCGCGCAGGTGGTCGGAGAGCTGGGTCAGGCTGACCAGCCGCAGCTGGTCGTCCTCGATCAGCGCGAACCCGCCGGCGTCGGCGCCCGTGAGCTCGGTCAGGCTGTGGGCGATGCGGTCCAGCACCGCGTCGAGGTCGAGGTCGGCGTTGATGTCGGCGACCACGTCGGTGAGCCGGCGCACCAGGCGGGCCCGCTCGGTCATGTGGCTCTGGACCGCGCCGATCTCCTCGTAGGTGTGGAAGACACTGATCCAGCCCGCGGGCCTGCCCCGCCCGTCCAGCAGGGAGCTGCTGTCGATCCGCACGTCGACGACGCTGCCGTCGCGGCGCAGCCGGCGGCTGACGATGGAGACGGGGCCGCCGGCGCGCACCCGTTCCAGGATCGCGTGGTGCTCAGCCGTCAGCTCGTCGGGCACGATCGGCAGGGGGCGCCCGGCCACCTCGGCGGAGGTCCAGCCGAACATGCGCTCGGCGGCGGGGTTCCACAGCACGACACGAAGGTCGGTGTCCACGGCCACGATCGCGTCGGCGGCGCACGCCAGGACGGCGTCGGCGCTGGGGGCGAAGTGATCGGGAGCCACCTCGACATAGTGCCACCCGCGCCCGCCCGAGCGGTTCGCCATTCCCCAAAAAGCGGGTGGGCGGACGGCGGTGTGCGGCGCGGTCCGTGCTCAGGTGCGGCGCGTCCGGATCAGGCCACGCGCGGTGCCTCCCCGGTCTCGCTGACCATCGCCCGCCCGGACAGCGCCCAGGCCTGCATGCCGCCGGCGACGTTGGCCGCCTGCCAGCCGGCCTGGTTCAGCGCCTGGACGGCCTGCGCCGAGCGCCCGCCGACCCGGCATACCACATAGACCTGCCGGTCCTGCGGGACCTCGCCGGCCAGCTCGGCCAGCCTGCTCAGGGGGACGTGCACGGCGTCGGGCGCGTGGCCCGCCGCCCACTCGTCGTCCTCGCGGACGTCGAGCAGGTAGCCGTCGGGCGGCACCGAACCGACCTCGACCACGGGGACACTCTCAGCGAACACCGGATACTCCTCGACTTTGCTCATGCGGCTGCGCGGGCGCGGTCCGCCTCCTCCGGCCCGGGTCCCGGGGATACCGGGCGGTGCGGCGGAGCTCGGGTGGAAGCCCACGGAAGCCGATGGGATCCGCGCCCGCAGCGCGGCGACAGTGCGTGGCGCGGGCGTGACCGAGGGAACCCGACGGGGCCCCGCCACGTCGAACAGGGTATGCGCCCACCTGTTACAGCGGCCGCGCCGGCATCGGCCGCCCTGCTCGCCCTCGTCTTCGCGGCGGGTTGCGGTGCGTCCGAGGTCCGCACGCCGCCGGAGGCGACTCCGAGCGGCGCGGCGACCTCTCCGTCCGGCGACCAAGGCCCCCAGCCTGAGACCGAACTCACTATCGACATCTCCTCCGACGCAAGCGCCGAGCCCAGCGGCGCGGCCGACCCCTCCCCGGTGCCCAGCCCGTCGCCGGCGGAGCCGCGCGAATGGCGGCTCACCTGCGGTCCGGCGGGCGGAGACCATCCGGCCCCCGAGGAGGCCTGCGCCGATCTCGCCGAGGCGGGCGGCGCCGAGGCGTTCGAGGAGGTCCCCGAGAACACCCCGTGCACCTTCGTCTACGGCGGCCCGCAGGTCGCCCGGATCACCGGCCACGTCGGCGACACCCGGATCGACACCGAGGTCACCAGGACCGACGGCTGCGAGATGGAGCGCTACGACGACCTGGGCGCCGTGCTCGCGCCCTGACCGCGCGAAGGCCGCCGCGCCCGCACCGCCCGCACCGCACGGCGGTGCGGGCGCCTGTGCGCGGTCAGGCGGGCCGCATTCGGCCCCGCTTGCGCACACGCCGAGCGGGGGAGGAGAGCGGCAACGGGCGGACCCGGGACCGAAAAAGAGACGGGCCCCGCCGCTTGGTGCGGCAGGGCCCGTCTGCTGGTGGGCGAGGAGGGATTTGAACCCTCACATCCTTTCGGACACACGGACCTGAACCGTGCGCGTCTACCGTTCCGCCACCCGCCCGAGTGACACATATATGATTGCACACATATAGAGTGGGTTCGCCGGGGCCGATTCCGACCTGGGGGTCCGGTTCCGTCTCCGCTCGGCGACGGAAACAAGATTAGCACGGACGCCGGGTGGTCTGTGCACGCTTTCCCTCCTCCCTCGCGGCACTCCACCCCGCGAAACGGCGGGACGCCGTGCCCTACCGGATCGCCCTCCGGATGGCGCGCGTGAGTCCAAGGGTGCTGTTACCCGGTTACGATCGTCAGTACATCCGGAGTGGAGTAAGGGAGGTACCTCGTGGGAGTGCTCCAACGCTTCGAGCGCAGGCTTGGAGGCATGATCGAAGGCACCTTCGCTCGGGCCTTCAAGTCGAAGCTCGAACCGGTCGAGATCGCCAGCGCCGTCCAGCGGGAGATGGACGAGCGCGCCGCAATCGTCGCCCAGGGCCGGACCCTGGTGCCGAACGACTTCGTCGTGGAGCTCTCAGGCGAGGACGCCGAACAGATGGACGCCCTGGCCGACACGATCGGGCAGGAGCTGGCAAAACTCGCGCGCGACTACGCGACCGAGCAGGGGTACTCCTTCGTCGGCCCCGTGCGGGTGCACTTCAAGGCGGAGGCCGACCTGCAGATCGGCCGCTTCCGCATCCGCTCCGGGGTGATCCGCGGCTCCACCGTCGAGAGCGGCGAGATCCGCCAGCCGGTCAGCGACCAGCCGCGCAGCTCCGCCGATGTCCAGGGCCAGCCGCGCCTGCTGATCTCGCCGGGCGGCGCGACCGCCGAGGGCTCGGTCGAGAGCCACGGCATGCAGCAGTCGTTCGTGCTGAACACCCAGGTGACCCTGCTGGGCCGGGGCACCGACTGCCACCTGCGCCTGGTGGACAACGGCGTATCCCGCCACCATGCCGAGATCCGCGTGGAGGGCGACGAAGCGGTCCTCGTCGACCTCGGCTCGACCAACGGCACCTTCGTCAACGGCGAGCAGGTCAAGCGCGCTCGACTGATCGACGGCAGCCGCGTCAGCCTGGGCCGCACCACCATGACCTTCCGCCGCGACTGACACGACAACCGCCACCTCGACCCCCGTTCGGGCTTCCCCCGGCCCGAACGCCCGCAACCAAACGGACTCTCGCCGCGTCTCAGACGGTGAGAGGTCTCCACCCAAACAGACGCCACCCGCTGGCGAGGCGGGCGGCGGCCGAATCACCGGCGACGGCCCCTAGGATCCCCTTCCATTGAGTTCGTTCGGCTTTTCCGCCACGATCTCCTAGGGTCCGACGCCGACTAGACGCGGTGGCGGCTCCGATGATCGCCACCTCGCCGGAGCACGACAGGGGCTGAAGAGCAGTTCAATGTCCGACTTGACCCTCATGCTGATCAGGATCACGTTCCTCTGCGTGCTGTGGCTGTTCGTGATCATGGCGGTCGGCGTCATCCGCACCGACCTCCTCGGCCCCGCCAAGAGCAAGTCCAAGCGCAGCAAACGCAGCGAGGAGGGCCGGTCCTCCGGCCCCGCACGGCCGGCCCGCGCCCCCAAGGGCCGCCGCAACGAGCCGCGCGCCCTGGTCGTGACCAAGGGACCGCTCGCCGGCACCTCGCTCAACCTCACGTCACAGCCGATCGTCATCGGCCGGGCCAACGACGCCACACTCGTCATCAACGACGACTACGCGTCCGGTCGGCACGCCCGCATCTTCTCCGACCAGGGCCGCTGGATCGTCGAGGACCTCGGGTCGACGAACGGCACCTACCTCGGTCAGCAGCGGCTGACCCGCCCTCAGCCCATTACGGTCGGACAACCCATCCGCATCGGCAAAACCGTCCTGGAACTGCGCAAATGACAATCGCTCTCCGATACGCGGCGTACTCCGACGTAGGATGCCTCCGCGAAGGCAACGAAGACTCCGCCTACGCCGGCCCGTACCTCCTCGCGGTCGCCGACGGAATGGGCGGTCATGCCGGCGGCGAGATCGCCAGCGCCATCGCCGTCTCGACTCTGCGGGCGCTGGACGAGGACGTCCCCACCACCGACGAGATGGTCGGCTCCCTCCAGCAGGCGGTCGAGAACGCCAACTCCACCCTCGCCCAGCGGGTGAAGGACGAGCCCCGCCTGGAGAACATGGGCACAACCCTAACGGCCATGCTCTGGTCGGGGGCTCGCGTCGCCATGATCCACGTCGGCGACTCCCGCGCCTACCTGCTGCGCGGCGAGGAGTTCGGCCAGATCACGCACGACCACACCCTGGTGCAGACCCTCGTCGACGAAGGCAAGATCACCGAGGACGAGGTCGCCACCCACCCCCAGCGCTCCCTGCTGCTGCGCGCGCTCGACGGCCGCAGCCAGGTCGACCCCGATGTGTCCGTCAGCGAGGCCCGGGTCGGCGACCGCTACCTGCTGTGCTCCGACGGCCTGTCCGGTGTCGTCAGCACCGACACCATCCGCCAGACGCTGGAGTCGGAGCCGAACCCCGACGCCGCCGCGCGCCGGCTGATCGACCTGGCCAACCGGGGCGGCGGGCCCGACAACATCACGGCCGTGGTCGCCGACGTCATCGACACCGCCACCGACCCCGGCGGCCCCACTCAGGAGCCCGCGGTCGTCGGCGCCGCCGACCAGCGCCGCGAGCCGGTGATGACCCCCGACACCCCGGCCGGCCGCGCCCAGGGACTGAACCGCTCCGCCGGCGACACCGCCGAGATGGACCGCATCCCGCCCGCCGAGGACGTCCGCGAGGCCGCCGCCCCCGAGCCCGGGCCCGAGCGGCGCACCCGCCGGTGGTGGCCGATGGTCGTCACGTTCCTGGTCATCGTCGTCGCAATCGCCGCGGCCGGCTTCTACTTCGGCTCGCAGTACCTGAGCAACCAGTACTTCATCGGCCCCTCGGAGGACGGGTCCACCGTCGCCGTCTACCAGGGCCTCAACACCGACGTCGCCGGCTACGAACTGGCCGAGCAGATCCAGAAGACCGACATCCCCCTCGACGGGCTGCCCGAGAACCAGCGCAGCTCCGTCAACGCCACCATCCCCCTCGACCGCGGCGACGTCGACGGCCGCATCAGCGAACTGCGCGAGCAGGCGGACGCCTGCGCCTCCGACCCCGAGTCCTGCGGCCTGGAGTCCGGCGACTCCGGACAGCAGGGCCAGGACGGCCAGGAGTCCCAGCAGCAGAACCGCGGCACCGCGCAGAACACGCTGAGCGGCGACGCCGTCGAGAACTCAACAGGAGGGGAGTGAGTTGGCGACCGAGGCCCCTACGCAGCTGCCACCGGTCAAGCGGCGCAACGCCGAACTGGTGATGACGCTGATCGCGGTCGGCACGACGCTGTTCGCGATGATCGAGGCCGGCCTCACCCGCAACGGGGAGATGCCGGCCAGCCTCTTCGTCTTCGGCGTGCTCTTCGGCGGCCTGGCGCTCCTCGCGCACTTCTTCATCCGCTTCTTCGCGCCGTGGTCGGACCCGCTGCTGCTGCCGCTGGCGACCCTGCTCAACGGCCTGGGCATCGCCATGCTCTGGCGCCTGTTCGAGGCCACCGGCGACACCAGCAAGGGCAGTGCGCTGGACCAGCTGATCCTCACGGCGGCCAGCATGGCCGTGTTCGCGGCGATCGTCTTCTTCCTCAAAGAGCCCCGCACCCTGCAGCGCTATCCCTACATCATGGCGCTGGGCGCGGTGGTTCTGCTGCTCATGCCGCTCATCCCGGGCATCGGCCAGACGATCAACGGCGCCCGCCAGTGGGTCGACCTCGGGGTCACGACGCTGCAGCCCTCGGAGTTCGCCAAGATCGCCCTGGTCGTGTTCCTGGCCGGCTACATGGTCACCAAGCGCGACGTGCTCGCCCTGGCGTCGCGACAGGTCAAGATCGGTCCGCTGAAGGTGCTGGACCTCCCCCGGGCCCGCGACACCGCGCCGATGGCCGTCATGTGGGGCTTCTGCATCATCGTCCTGGTCATCCTGATGAACGACCTGGGCACCTCGCTGATGCTGTTCGGCACATTCCTGGCGATGATCTACGTCGCCACCCACCGCGCCAACTGGCTGGTGATCGGGCTCACCGCGTTCTTCGGCGCCTGCGCCCTGATCTACCCGTTCGTCTCGCACTTCCGGGTACGCATGGTCACCTGGCTCGACGCGTTCCGCCCGGACGTGTACTGCACCGACGAGGCGATGGCCAACCCCGACTCCTTCTGCAACGTCTCCGGCAACAGCCAGCAGCTCGTCCAGGGCCTGTTCGCGCTGGCTGAAGGCGGCATGACGGGGACCGGCCTGGGCGGCGGCAAGCCCGGCTACGTGCCCGAGGTGCAGAACGACTTCATCTTCACCGCCTTCGGAGAGGAGCTGGGGCTGGCCGGCGTCATGGTGATGCTGCTGGCCCTCGCCCTGCTGGTCGAGCGCGGCATGCGCATCGCGCTCGCCTCCAAGGAGCTCTTCATCAAGATGTTCGCCTCGGGCATCTCGTTCCTGATCGCCTTCCAGACGTTCGTCGTCATCGGCGGCGTCACCCGGGTGATCCCGATGACGGGTGCGACCATCCCCTTCGTCGCCAAGGGCGGTTCCGCCCTCCTGTCGAGCTGGATCATGCTGGCGCTGCTGATGCGGATGAGCAACAACGCACGCAAGCCGGCCCCGCAGGCCATCCAGGACGAAGGCGCGACACAGGTGATCTCACGATGAACAAGCCAATCCGCCGCCTCGCGATCTTCACCATGGCACTCTTCGGTGTGCTGCTCCTCAACGTGTCCTGGATCCAGACGTTCCAGGCCGAGCACCTGCGCGAACACCCCTACAACCGGCGCCAGTTCATCGAGAGCCTCACTCAGCACCGGGGCTCCATCCTCGTCGGCAGCCAGGAGGTCGCCTACTCCAAGCCGGTGGGCGGCGACAGCGAGCAGTACCAGCGCCACTACGAGAACGGTCAGAAGTACGCCCCCGTCGTGGGCGCGTTCCGCGCGGGCTCGGCCACCGGCATCGAGCGGGCCGAGAACTCGTTCCTGGACGGCTCGAACGAGCTGCTGGCGGTGAACAACTTCCGCGACATGCTGACCGGCGAGGAGCCCGAGGGCGCCGACGTCTACCTCACTCTCGACGCCAAGGCGCAGCAGGCCGCCATGGACGGGCTGCAGGCACTGGGCAAGAACGGGGCCGCGGTCGCGCTCGACCCCAAGACCGGGGCGGTCCTGGCCTCCTACTCCTCGCCCACCTTCGACCCCAACAGCGTCGCCAGCGTAACCGAGACCGACCAGGCGGCCAAGAACTGGACCGAGCTGGAGGCCAGCGAGCAGCAGCCGCTGCTCAACCGCGCCTTCAACCAGGTCTACCCGCCCGGGTCGACCTTCAAGGTGGTCACGGCGGCCACCGCGCTGGAGAACGGCGCAACCCCGGAGTCGACGCAGGAGGCGCCGGCCAGCCTGGATCTGGGTGCTCCGCTGCCCAACGCCTGGGGCGGGCCGTGCAACGACGGCGCCCCCGACTCCCTGGCGCACTCCATCGAGATCTCCTGCAACACGTCGATGGCCAACTGGGCGATCGACCTCGGCGGCCAGGCGCTCAGCGAGCAGGCGTCCGCGTTCGGCTTCAACCAGGGCCCGATGGAGATCCCGCTGGAAGTGACCGAGAGTGCGGCACCTGTGGAGACCGATCCCAATATCCTGGGCCGTGCCGGCATCGGCCAGGCCAACATCCAGGCCACTCCGCTGCAGATGGCCATGGTCGCCGCCGGTGTCGCCAACGACGGCGACGTCATGAAGCCCTACCTGGTCGAGTCCGTGCAGAACTCCAATCTGGAGGAGGTCAAGGCCGCCCAGCCCGAGGTCGCCTTCCCCGACGCCATCAGCTCCGGCACCGCCGACGACCTGACCGAGATGATGATCGGCGTCACCGAGGGCGATGAGGCTTCAGGCCCCGCCGGCGCGATCTCCGGTATCCACGTCGCCGGCAAGACCGGTACCGCCGAGACCGCGAGCGGTCCCACACACAACTGGTTCATCTCCTTCGCACCGGCCGAGGACCCCCAGGTCGCCATCGCGGTGGTCGTCGAGCACGGCGGGGCGAGCGGCGGAACGCTGGCCGCTCCGATCGCGCAGGACATGATGGAGGCTGTGATCAACGAGTGAGCGAGAACGACGCCGGCTCCCCCGGCCCGGGCTCCCTGGCGGGCACCGTGCTCAGCGGCCGCTACCGGCTCCAGGAGCAGATCGGCTCCGGCGGCATGGGGACCGTCTGGCGGGCCGAGGACTCCCTGCTCAACCGCGAGGTCGCGGTGAAGCTGCTGCATCCCGCGCAGATGGCCGAGCCCACCTCGCGCGAGCGGTTCCGCACCGAGGGCCGCATCACCGCCGGCCTGTCGCACCCCGGCATAGCCCAGGTCTACGACTACGGCGAACAGGACGGCCACGCCTACCTGATCATGGAGCTCGTCCCGGGCGAGCCGCTGGCGTCGATCCTGCGCCGCAACGACGGCCTGGAGCCCAGCGTCACGCTGGACATCGTCGGCCAGGCGGCGGCCGCGCTGGCGGCGGCGCACGCCCGCGGCGTGGTCCACCGCGACATCAAGCCCGGCAACCTGCTGGTCACCGAGAACGGCACCGTCAAGCTGACCGACTTCGGCATCGCCCGCGGCAACGAGTCGGTCACCCTCACCCAGACCGGCATGGTGATGGGCACCGCCCAGTACATCTCGCCGGAGCAGGCGTCCGGCCGCCCGGCCACCCACGCCTCCGACATCTACGCGCTGGGCGTGGTCGCCTACGAGTGCCTGGCCGGCCAGCCGCCCTTCACCGCCGACACGCCGCTGGCCCTGGCCCTGGCCCACACCCGCGAACCGCCGCCTCCGCTGCCCGCCGACGTGCCGCCCCAGGCCGCCGCGCTCGTGGAGCGCCTGCTGGAGAAGTCGCCCGAGGCCCGGCCCGCGTCGGCCGGCGATGTGGCCGCCGCGGCCCAGCGCCTGCGCAACGGCATGGACGCCGCGCTCGGCGGCTCCACCACGGCCATGGACCTGCCCGACCCGGCGCACACGATGGTCGCCGGTGTCGCCCCGACGACCTCGCCGGACGCGATGTCCACCGTGGCCGGGGGCGCGCAGGCCGGTGGGATGGGGCCTGCGACCGGCCGATACGGAGACGATAGTCTTGCCGAGGCCTCGTCGCCGAGGCGCCGGGCGAGCCTCCCGCTGGTGCTGGCCGCCGTGGCGGCCGCGGCCGTCCTCGTGCTCGGCGTGGTCTGGGCGGGCCGCTACTTCGGTACGCCCGAGGCCGAGGGCAACAACGTGGGCAACCAGCAGCCGAACACGTCGGAGAGCGCATCGGAGCCTCAGCCGTCGAACACGCAGGAGGAGACGTCGGACGAGGGCTCCGGCGTAGAGGACTACCCGCCGCCCGAGGGCGACGAGACGGACTACGGGTCGCAGCCTTCTGAAACACCCTCGACTCAGCCGACGAGCCAGCCCACCGGCGGGGACGGAGCGACGGACGAACCCGTCGAGCCCACCGGCGACGACGAGCCGCCCTCGACCGGCGACCCCGGAGGCGGCGGCACCCCGCCCGCGAACGGCGGGAGCACCCCTGAGACGGGCAACGGCGGAGATACCGGCGACTCCTCAGGGGGCGGCTCGGAGACAGGTTGACCGGCAACGACGCGACCGACACTCGCCAGGCGCGGGGCTGACGCCCGAAGCGCGGATTACGAGGAACAGTTCACGACATGTCACAGCCACGGCTACTCGGCGGCCGCTACGAGCTCGACCAAGTCATCGGGCGCGGCGGCATGGCCGAGGTCTACCGCGCCCGTGATCTGCGGCTGGACCGCATGGTGGCCGTCAAGACACTGCGCCACGATCTCGCTCGCGACCACACGTTCCAGACCCGGTTCCGGCGCGAGGCGCAGTCGGCGGCGTCACTGAACCACCCCTCGATCATCGCCGTCTACGACACCGGCGAGGACATGGTCGACGGGCTGGCGATCCCGTTCATCATCATGGAGTACGTCGAGGGCCGCACCCTCAAGGAGCTGCTCGACGACGACCGCCGGCTGCTGCCCGAGCGCTGCGCCGAGGTGACCGACGGGATTCTGCGCGCGCTGGAGTACAGCCACCAGAACGGCATCGTGCACCGCGACATCAAGCCGGCCAACGTCATGCTGACGCGCCAGGCCGAAGCCAAGGTGATGGACTTCGGCATCGCCCGCGCGATGAACGACAACCAGGCCACGATGACCCAGACGTCGCAGGTCATCGGCACCGCGCAGTACCTTTCGCCGGAGCAGGCCCGCGGCGAGCGGGTCGACCCTCGCAGCGACATCTACTCGACCGGGTGCGTCCTCTACGAGCTGCTCACCGGTCAGCCGCCCTTCACCGGCGACTCCCCCGTCTCGATCGCCTACCAGCACGTGCGCGAGGAGCCGGTGCCGCCCTCCCAGGTCGACCCGGAGATCCCGGCCTGGCTCGAAGAGGTCACGCTGCGCGCGATGACCAAGGACCGCGACCAGCGGTACCAGACCGCCGAGGAGATGCGCCAGGACATCCAGCGCGGTCTGCAGGGCATGCCCACCGAGGCGAGCACGATGGCGATCGCGCCTGCGGGCGCCACGTCCGCGCTTCCCCCCGTGGACGACCGCGACCGGCGCGACGACTACGACGATGACGACTACTACGGCCGCGACGAGCGCCGCGGGGGGCGCACCGCCCTGTGGATCCTGCTCGCCGTCGCCGTCGTGGCCGCCCTGGGCTTCGCCGTCTGGCTGTTCACCCAGGAGCCCGCGGAGCGCATGGAGATCCCCGATGTGTCGGGGATGTCGAGGTCCGAGGCGCAGCAGGAGCTGGAGCAGGCGGGCTTCACCAACGTCACCGTCGACGAGCAGAACAGCGACGACGTCGAAGAGGGCAACGCGATCGGCACCGATCCGCCCGCCGGCGAGATGAGCACCGCCGGCAACGAGATCGAGCTGCAGATATCCGCCGGTCCGGGCTCCAAGCAGGTTCCTGACGTGGTCGGGCAGGACCAGCAGAGCGCCGAGCAGACGCTCCAGGACGCCGGGTTCGAGATCGGCGACACCAGCGAGGAGGCGTCGGCGTCCTATGCCGAGGGGCAGGTGGTACGGACCAGTCCGCGCGGCGGCCAGTCCGCCGACCCCGGCAGCACCGTCGACCTGGTCATCTCCACAGGACCGGAGCAGGTCGCCGTACCCGACATGGCCAACATGACCCAGGAGGAGGCGCAGAGCGCCCTCGATGACGCCGGGCTGACCGCCAGCTTCCAGGAGGAGGCGAGCGACTCCGTCGACCCGGGCCGGGTGATCCGCCAGGACCCCAGTGCCGGCACCGAGGTCGACCCCGGATCCACGGTCACCGTGGTGCTGGCCACCGAATCCGAGGAGCCGGAGCAGCCCACACCGAGCGATACCCCGACCCCGCCGGGCGGCGGCGAGTCCGAGACGCCGGAAGGGTGGCCCAGCGGGCTTCCGTGGCCGCCCAACGAGGGCTGATCCGCCCGATGGGGCGCGCCGGTGCACCGTTCCGGCCGGATCGGGAGCCGAAGGTTCTGGGCCCGGCTGGAACGGTTTCCGCGCAGGCCGCAGGCGTTCCAGCCGGTAGAGCGGCCGCCGCGGACGTCCCGTGGAGGCTCTGTTGGGCGTAGACTGATAGGAACCGAGATCCGTAGTTCCCGGCCGATTCGTATTTGGAGCAGCGACCGTGCCCAAGTCCCGCAGCGATCGCAAGAAGAAGGCCGTTTACACGCCGCCGCCGTCGGCCGCCAAGCCGAAGGTCAGTCCCCGCTGGGTACTGCCGACGCTGGTCACGCTGATGGTGCTCGGCGTTCTGTGGATCGCGGTGTACTACATCGCCGGCTCGATGATCCCCTACATGAGCGACCTGGGGAACTGGAACCTGGCCATCGGCTTCGGCGGGATCATCCTCGCCCTCATCCTGGGCACGCGCTGGCACTGACGCGCTGAGCGTCCTGGTGGCCGGGGCTCTTCGGAGCCCGCCCACCTCCACCGTCCACCCGATGGAGACCCGCCCGCACGCAGGGCCCGCCGTCCCGCGGCGGCCTCTGCGAGCAGGGCCCCGGCGCCGCGATGCGCCGGACGTCTCCGCTCGCCGCTTCCGGCGAAGGCACACACCGCCGCGGCCCGTCCGGCCGACGCCGCGTGCAGAACGGCGCGTCGCGCCGCGTATTCACCGACAACCGGACAGTCAGCCGTCCACAGAGTTATCCACAAGCTGTGGGTAGCTGTTTTTCGTATGCCCGTGTGTCTCCGGGCACCCCGCCCGGAGACACACGGCGAAGCCCTCCGCGTCAGGCGGGCAGCAGGACGATTCCCGCGTTGAGCAGCGCCACTCCGGCGCCCCCCACCACCGCCAGCAGCACCGCGACTCCCGCGGTGGCCAGCCAGTGTGTGAGCGCCTGCCGGCGCTGCCGGTCCGCACCGGCGCTCTCGGTGCCCAGCGGCAGGTAGGCGTAGGCGGCGCCCAGCAGCAGGCCGACCGCCAGACCGCCGATGTGCCCGGCCCAGGCGATGTTGGGCACGAGGAACGTGATGAGCAGGTTCACCACCAGCAGTCCGACGATGAACCGGATGTCCAGCCGCAGCCGGCGGCCGATCACGAACACGGCGCCGAACAGCCCGAAGATCGCGCCCGAGGCGCCGACCGACCAGGACTCCGGCGCGAGCAGCAGGCTCAGTACGGAACCGCCCACGGCGCTGAGCACCCACAGCGCCGTGTAGCGCGCGTGGCCGAGCGCGGTCTCGACCTGCTGGCCCACGATGTACAGCGCCAGCCCGTTGAACAGCAGGTGCATCACCCCGACGTGCAGGAACGCCGAGGTGACCAGCCGGTACCACTGCCCTCCGAACACGACGGCCTGGCCGTTCATGCCGAACTGGGAGGACAGCCACTGGCCGGGCGAGGCGAACTGGGCCACAAACCCCGCACCGATCAGGGCCAGCAGCGCCCAGGTGACGACCGGCCGGGCGGCGACGCGGCCGCCGAAGACGGTGCGCGAGCGCCGCACGTCCCGGTTTCCCTCGGAGACGCACTGCGGGCAGTGCTGGCCGACCGGCGCCTCGCGGATGCAGTCGGGGCAGATCGGCCGGTCGCAGCGGGAGCACCGCAGATAGGTCTCGCGATCGCGGTGCCGGTAGCAGGTGGGAACTTCCGCGGCGCCCGGTCCCGAGCCGTCAACGGGGGAGGAGTCCATGGGTGCAGCCGCCGCCTAGGACCGCTCGATCTCGACGGACTCGACGGTGACGTCCTCCAGCGGACGGTCCTGCGCGTTCGTGGCGACCTTGGAGATCGTGTCGACGATCTCGGTGCCCGAGACGACCTCGCCGAAGATGGTGTGCTTGCGGTTCAGCCAGTCGGGGGTACCCACCGTGATGAAGAACTGCGAGCCGTTGGTGTTGGGCCCGGCGTTGGCCATCGCCAGCAGGTAGGGGCGGTCGAACTTCAGCGACGGGTCGAACTCGTCCTTGAACTTGTAGCCGGGGCCGCCGCGGCCGTTGCCCAGCGGGTCACCGCCCTGGACCATGAAGCCGTCGATGATCCGGTGGAAGATCGTACCGTTGTACAGCGGCGCGGTGCTGGGCTTGCCGGTGGTGGGGTCGATCCACTGCTTCGTCCCCTCGGCGAGTCCGACGAAGTTCTCGACCGTCTCGGGGGCCTGCTCCGCGAAGAGCTTGGCGACGATCGTCCCCTGGTTGGTGTTCAACCGCGCTATGACCTCGGACACCTGGGTACGCCTTTCCGTAGTTTTCGCTTGCCCGATCCACGTTACCCGCAGTGGCCCGACCGCGTTCCGGCCCTGCGCGCGGGGCCGGCGGCCGCGGCGCCGCCCGTACACGCCGCCGCCCGCCCGCCGCCCGCGGCGGACTCCGGAGGCCACCTGCGGCCAGGTCGCGGGTAAGCGTGTTGAACATGCGGCCATCCGACCGATCCGCAGTATGTTGGGATAACACGGGGATAACGCCGGAATCGGAATGCCGAGCTCCGCGTCGTCCCTGGATACGGAGGCGGTTCCACGACGGGCGGCCCGGGCGGTGACCCACGTCGCCGACACCGCGCGCATAGGTGCTCCGCCATAGGGCAGGGGCACACGGAGACGAATGGAAAAGGAGGTCACCGTGCCCAGAACGCTGAAGCGCCAGAAGGGCGGCTTCGAGACTGAGGCGGCAATGGCCCGACTGCAGCAGCTCGCACGCGAACAGTCCGACCGGTTCGGCCCCTACGCCGACCAGGCCAGGCAGACCGCTGCCGAGCGCCTCTACCAGGCCCGCGGATGGACGGCGCCCCGCTTGGAGACCGCGGCCCACCGTGTCGAGGACACCGTCGCTCCCCGCGTGGCCGACCTCCTCAGCTACGCGGCGGGCCGGGTCGAGCCCCGCAAGGCCAAGCGCAGCGGAATCCTGGCGCGCCGCGGCGGCCGCCGCGTGCCGCGCACCCTGTTCATCGCCGGCGCGGCCGTTGCCGGTGCAGCCGCTGTGTACGGCGTGGTCCGGCTGCGCCAGGCCGCCCAGGACGCCCGCTGGCAGGAGAACCTCGACCAGGCGCGCGAACAGGTCCGCGAGACCCGCGACCAGCTCGCCGCCAAGGCCAAGAGCGCCAAGGAGAAGGTGGCCGGCACCGGAGCCGAGCTCAAGGAGGACGCCCAGGAGGCGAAGGACACCACGGCTTCCGGGGCCAAGCAGGCCGCGAGCGACCTCAACGGACGCGTAACCCCGTGACCGCAGGGGTGACACCCGAGTCGCACGAAACGGGCCCCGCCGCGATGTCGGCGGGGCCTTCGTGTGTTCGAGACGGCCGCCGCGGCTCGGTGCGTCGCCCCTGCTGCTTCCTGCCGCCTTCCGGACCGCGGCGCGGTCCGGTAGCGGCGGGCGCGCGGCGGCGGCGCGCGGCGCCGGGGTCAGGGAGCGGTCACGCTCGGGTCCGGGGGGTCAGGCTCCCTGCTCGGATTTGTCGCGCACGGGACGCCAGGTGAAGAGGTAGCGCATCTCGCCGCCCATCAGGGCGGTGATGCCGGCGACGGCCGGCATGAACATCCAGCCGAGCATCATGAAGCCCCACAGCACGAGCGGCAGGATGAGGAAGCCCAGCGCCATCGCCGCGATCGAGGCGACCGCGACGGTGATCTGGTAGTTCAGCGCCTCGGTGAGGTGCCTGCGGACGAACGGCGAGACGTCCCGGCTGGTCGCCAGCAGCAGCAGGGGGCCGATGAAGGTGAAGTACCCGGAGAAGTGGCCCAGGCTGGCGTGCATCCGGTCGGAGGCGGAGCGCGGCCCCTCCTTCTCCTTGTCCTCCTTGTCCGAGGCGATCCGCCCGACCTTTCGCTGCTGCGACGGCACCAGATCCGTCAGCAGGGGTTCCAGCTCGGAGGGGAACTTGGCGTTGATGGCCAGCCCGAGGCGCTCCTCGAACTCGTCCTCGTCCAACTGGCCGGCGGCGTAGCACTCCCGCAGGGTCTCGACCGCGGTGTCGCGGTCGGCGTGGGTCAGCCGCAGCTCCTGGCCCCCGCTGCGGCGGCGCTGCGGGACGGGGTCCCGGCTGCCGCCCGCGGGCGGTGGAGACGGAGGTTCGTACACAGCCACCCTCACTCCTCGACGCTCGGCCGCCGCCGGCGGCACCGCGGATAACTTCCCGCCTCCATCATGCTCCGCCGACCGCGCGCGGTGTATGGGGGAAGCCCCTGACCGTTCCCTGGTTCAGCGGCTTCGGGGGCCCCTTCGGGTTTCCAGACTATGCGGTCTACGGCCCGTCCGCCGGGTGCGGTTGCGCCCGTTCGACGAATGCGTCCGGCCGGACGGCGGGGCGGGGGCGGGGCGCGCGGGCGCAGGTCGGGCGCGGGTGTGGGGCGCGGGCGCAGGTCGGGCGCGGGTGGGGCACGGATGCCGCGCCGGACGGGCGAACCGGCCGCCGGCGCCCCGGCACCGAGCCTGCGACCTGCGGCTCCGCGAAAACACCGCCTGAGCATTCTCGGGGCATTCCGCCGTGTGCCTACGGGCCATCGGCCGCCTGAACAGGGAGAGTTTGGCACGTAGTCCCGAGCAGATGCAGTCGCGGAGCCACCGCGGCCGCAGGGCGCCGTGCGGCGGCGGTGGCGGTGAGCGGAACCGGGGGGAACCGATGACCGATGTGCCAAGACACGAAGTACTTACCGAGCAGCCCTATGTGGCCATTCCGACCAAGGTGACGACGCGCGAGTGGGGCAAGGCCGCCGCGCTCGTCACCGAGGTCCGGGACTGGCTGCGGGGCAATGGGATACCGGCCGCGGGGCCGCCGTTCTTCCGCTACTGGGTGGTCGGCGGCGGCGAGCGCGAGCACATCCTGGAAGTGGGAACGCCGATCGGCGAGCCGGTGGCCGGGGACGGACGCGTGGTGCCGGGGGTGATCCCGGGGGGCGAGTACGCGCTGCTGTCCCACATCGGCGACCCCGAGCGCCTCGACGCCGCCCACGCCCAACTGCGGTCCTGGGCGGCTGAGCACGACCTGACCTGGATGAAGCGCGGCCAGGGCGACAGCGAGGTCTGGAGCGGCCGGTTCGAGTTCTACCTGACCAGCCCCGTGCGCAACCTGGGGGCGGCCTGCTCCGTCGAGCTCGCCTACCTGGTCCGCGACGCCGAAAGCTGATCGGCCGCACCCGGCGGCCCCGCTCCGGCACCCGCACGCACCGCCGCCCCGCTCGCCGGCGGATGACCACCCTGAACCACGCACCCGCGAACCGCCCGGTTCGCGTCGGCGGAGGAGCAGGGGGCGGGTAGCCGGAGCGGGGCCCCTACGGCGTGCCGCGGCGCTTCACGGCGGTTTCAGGGAAGCAGAAGGGCCGTGCCGATCGCTGCCCGCTCCTCGACGACGGCGCCCGGCCCGCGCCCGGCGGCATCATCGGCACCGGCCCGGCACCGAGCGCGGCCGTGCTCCCGTATTCCCTGGTGACCGCGTTCGGCCATGCGGGGGATCCGGGTACGGCTACTCATCAGTATTGTCACCGGAAGCCGCCACAATCGGACCATGATGAACGCACAGCACCCCGCCTGCCCCTGCCGGATGTGCTCGCGCACCGCCCTCCGCCCCCGCCCGCGCACGTCCCCCGCCCCGCGCCCGCTCCCGCGCGTCCACACCCCCGCCCCCGCTACCGCGCGCCCCGAGCAGCCCGCCTAGCATCTGCGCCCCGGCGCCGTCCGCACGCTCAGGATCGCCTTCGACGCCGCGAGCGCGGACCGCCGGCCACACCCCCGCCGACCCGATCACGCCGACGCAACAGCATGTGCATCCCGCGGTGCACGTCAGCGACTCACGGGGGAGAGGCTGCTCGCCGCAACCGCGAACAAAGCCCGGTCACGATGCCCAGGCGCCGCGCGACCGCTTCAAGGTCTGCTCCCGCCCCCGGGATGAGGTGCCCCGATACCGACGGCTCCGACCGGCAATCCACACAAGCCGAGGGGTCGGCACACCGCGCGCCCGAGCGGCGGCCAAGGGGTCACCGCCGACAACGCCGGGCGCGCAAAGGCACCCGAACACGCGACGGCCGCCCGGATCCTGGACCCGGGCGGCCGTCGTTGCTCGCTTGACCTGCGAGGAAAGGTGTGGAGCCAAGGGGAGTCGAACCCCTGACCTCCGGTATGCAAATCGCCTGGGGGTGACTGTGGCACCTGGGATGATCAAGCGGATTGGCTCTCTGCCTGGGCGGATGCATCCCGCCGGTTCCCGCGCTTTCCCCGGTTCTCCCGACGCCATGTGCATTAAATGTGCATCACCTGCCCCACCCCGCCCTCGCTCACGAGCCACTCAGTCCTCAGCTCTCGTGCAGCGAGACTGCCTCGAGTTCGAGCCACGTTGTCACGCCAACGTCAGTCCAAACCAAAGGTAGCCGGCAGGACGACTACACCCGCTCCTGCCAGGGACCTACTACTTACTTTATTTTGAGTGATGGTGCACGCGCATGAATCAGAGGCAGCTTTTCATATTACTGCCGAGCCACAGCCCATCGCGATGTACAATCACGCCATGACCCTACCTTTCAGCAAGTCAAAAATCACCCGAATAGGAGAAAACCTAGTAAAATACAAACCTCCCCGCGAAGAGGACTTGAATAACCTGAGTCAGATTTTGCTGACCTATGACGAAACTTTGGAATTAACTACAGAAAAAATTGAGGAACTCGGCTATTCGTGCACCAGTCGCATAAAGAACACCGGAACAATTCTCGAAAAGCTGGATCGACATGGGGGTTCTTGGCTAAAAAGCATCCAAGACCTCGCAGGACTTCGAATAGTACTACCAACCACGAGAAATGAGCAGGATCGCGCAACAGGAAAAATCGCAGCCGCCTTCAGTGATTTCCCGCGAGAACCACGAGTCATAGATCGACGCACAAATCCCAGCCATGGGTACCGCGCCGTGCACGTTATCGTCTACCCTAACGGCCTTCCAGTGGAGATCCAGGTAAGAACTCGCTGGCAGCATGAATGGGCTGAAATGTTCGAGAAGTTGGCGGACCTAGTAGGCCGAGATATCCGATATGGATATCCGCCGCGACATTGGTGGCATGAGATAGAGCGATCAGCAGATCTAACACCTGAACAGGAATACCACCTTGATCGCGTCTACGACGCCGCCTACGCCTACCGTGAGTCTCTCGTGGAACTCGCCTTGGCCATCAGTGACCTCATCGCTGGCCTTGAGAATGAAGAGTCACAGAACGAAAGCGAACCCGAAGAAATTCAAAGTTTGTGGCTGACGGTTCATAATGATTTGGCCGATCTACGCGAAGCGATCCGAGAGATGGAACCCTTCAGCGACAGCTAGCCCCTCGTGAGGTATCGTATGAGCATGACCAATGTTCTCGTAGTCTACGACCGCTCGTCCGGCGCTGTGCTGCGCGAACAAGAGTACGAGCGCCGCAGGGACGCCCTGGAGGCTCGGTTCGCTCTGGAGCGAGAGTACCGAGATCGGGCCTCTGTAGAGGTTGTGGTACTGGGTGCGCGAACCCGAGAGGCCATGACATTGAGCCATGGCCGCTACTTCCTTGGGTTGGATGAGCTGGCAGCACGCATCGCTTGAGCCTGTGCGTGCGCTATGAGGCGTGCGGTCGGTCGCAGCGTCGAAGAGTTACACCAGCGCTTCTTCATCCCCCACGGCGACCACGATCCGGTCCGAGGTGCTCGGTCGCGCCGGTGCCGGCCACCGAAGACAGACAGGGTCGCGCGACCGAGTGCCTCGGGACCTAGAACGCCAGCGACCATAGGGCGGATTCCGATGTGAACCTGTCGGCGCTCTGACTGGCCGTGCTCCGGCGACGGCACGACCGCAAGGGGCGGATGGGGTTGATGCGGGCGCGCGGTGCTGCGGCCCCGGCGGTCGTCCGCGCGCTCGGGACCGGGCGGCAGCCCGCAGCCCGAGCGGCGGACGGCAAGCCGGGAGCGACGGCGCGGAGCGCCGTCGCCTTGATCTCATATAGCCGGATTCGGCAATGCTGGGGCGCTGTCTGCTCGTCGCCCGGCACCGTCCTAGGCTGGCGGACATGATCCGTGCTGTGGTGTTCGATGTCGGTGAGTGCCTGGTGGACGAGTCGACCGAGTACGGGACGTGGGCTGACTGGCTCGGGGTGCCGCGTCATACGTTCTCGGCGATGTTCGGAGCCGTCATCGCTCGGGGGCTCGACTACCGGGAGACGTTCCAGGTCTTCCAGCCGGGTTTCGACTTGGCCGACCAGCGGCAGAAGCGGGCCGATGCCGGTCAACCCGAGACATTCGGTGAAGCTGACCTCTACTCCGACGTGCGGCCGTCGCTGGCGAGGCTGCGGGAGCAAGGGCTGTGGGTCGGCATCGCGGGCAATCAGACCGTGCGGGCCGGGGGCATCCTGCGCTCGCTCGACCTGCCCAACGACATGATCGCCACGTCCGACGATTGGGGCGTGTCCAAGCCCGATGAGGGGTTCTTCCGGCGCCTGGTGCAGGAAGCGCCGTGTGCGGCCGACGAGATTCTGTATGTGGGCGACCGCTTGGACAACGACGTCATGCCGGCTGCTGCGGTCGGGCTTCATACTGCGCTCATACGGCGGGGGCCGTGGGGCACCATTCAGCAGGGCGACCCGGACGCTGACCGCATCCCCACGATGCGGATCGCTGCCCTTTCCGAGCTGCCGGGCCACGTCGCCGACGTCAACGCCGGAGCGCGCTGAGCGTCGCCTCCCAACCGTACAGCCGGTCGTCGAGGCGGCGGACGCAATCGGTGTCCGCCCACGGCTGCAACGACCGGCGGACCTCGCTGATGCGGTCCATGCCGGTCGCGTACCACGCCGTTGCGAGCTGGTTCAACGCCTGCTCGGCGTACGCGCACGCCTCCTCGGGGGCCTTCTGTGCGACTGCGGCCGCCGCCAGATCGCCGAGAACGACCGAGCGCTGTTTGCCGCTCTCCCCGCCGATCACCTCCAGCGCGCCCAAAAGCGTCTCCTTCGCCTGGGCGGGCTGTCCGGCCTTGAGCTGGGTGTTGCCCTTGAACGCCGCCAAGCGCACCGGCGAGAACCAGTTGAACCACTCCGGCGACGGCTCGTCGCCCGCCTCGGCCAACACCGCCTCGGCGTGGTTGATCAGGCGCAACGCTTCGCGCGGGTAGCCGCACAGGGTCTCGCACTCGGCCTCGACGGCGTCCAGCCACGCCAGGAACTCGGCCGAGGGCTGACCGCGCCGCGCGTAGGTGCGTGCTGCACGCGTGCGCTCGGCTGCCTTCTCGCGGTCGCCGTCCCAACCGGGGATGAACGCCGCGTGAGCCAGGATCGCCGAACCCATGAGCGGGTCGTCGGCCTCTCCCGCTGCCTGGAGGGCGCGGACATAAGTCGCGTCGGCGTCGGACTCCTGGCGCAAGTCGAAGAACTCGATGCGCCCCACCAGCAGCAGCGACTCGGCCAGAGCTGCCGCCAGAATGCGGCGCGGCACGCCGGTGGTTTCGGCGAGAAGCTGCGTGCCCAATCGCGTGTGTTCGGAGACGGCCGGGTGGAGCTGGGCGGGCTGAACTGTGAAGTACAAGCGCCGGTATGCCGCGTTGATCGCGGCGAAGTCGGATCCCGCCGTCGCCGGTTGGACGGCGACGTTGGCATGCGGGAGAGGCAAGGCCGATCCGCCTGAGTTGGCGGGCATGTAGGGCACCGGAGGAGTAGCCCGTGCCGGCGACCCTTCGGCCTCCGCTCCACTCCACGGGGACGTGAATCCCAACTCCTCGACCGGGAGCTGGAGCAGGTGAACCAAGAGGCGCTGATGGTCGTTACGCGGCCACGGTGGATTCGCCGACTCCCAACGCCGGATCTGACGGGCGCTGACCTGCATGTTGCGGATACCGAGCATGGGTGCGGCTGCGGTCATCGCATCAGCGAGGGCCTGTTGAGACGCGTAACCGGCGTGTTGCCGGGCTGCTTTCAGTCGAGTGTTGCCAGCCGAGCGGGCCATGTCCTCTTACCTCCGGTTGGGCTCGTCCCGTCCTTCGACCATAGCGCTCAATAGGGCACCGAATGGACTCTTGGCCCGAGAAAATCCAGAGAAAGTCCTATGAGAGTCCTCAATGAGACCTATGGAGGACCTTTGATCGTCCCTTACTGCTCGGGATGCTGAGTCCTATGGGAGACACGCGAGCAACCCCCAAGTGCCGCTCCCGCCGCGGGCGGGGCCGCAAGACGGTGCGACCGCGGAAGCTGGTCGTCGTCGGGTCCGGCGTCACCGGTATCCCCGTGCGGCTCGTCGTGTGCGTGGCCTGTCGTGGCACGGGCGTCTCGTCTGCCGCGTGACTCCCGCGCAACAAGCCTCCGGCGGAACGACTGCTCGGCGCGCTGAACAGCCGGCGTTCTGTCCTTCGCCTGCGGCTTCGCATCCGTCCGGCTGCTCCGGCAGCGAAGACCCCCGCGACGGTGGGCGCCGTCCGGGGGCGTGGTCCCGACCTGACTGAGACAGGTGGAACGATGACAAGGCTAACGCCGCACCCCCAGTCCTATTACCCGCCCCGCCATGCGCGGGCGTCCTACGTCCGCCCCTATGTGCTCGCCCATGAGCGGCGCATGCGCGAACGCGAAGCGGCCGAACGGGCTCGGCGCGAGGAACGCCGCCGCGCGAGTGCCGTGGCCCTGGCCGGGGCGGGGTCGGGGGTGCTGATATGAGCACCGCGAATGACGCGCTGCTGGCGCTGCTGCGGTCGCGCTATGGCGAGCGCTGGAGCATCCGGCGCACTGAACACCTGTGGCTCGCCACGGCTGTTGACCGCGACGCCGCGCACGCCCCGACGCTGATCGAACCCGACGTCGAGCGGTTCGTACGGCAGTTGGAGGATCCACCCTCCCGCGCCGGGCGCTCGTCGCGGTCCCTGCTGTCCTCGCCGTGGGTCGCCGAACAGCTCTTCGAGGTGAGCGAGGGCGTGTACTGGAACGACTTCCTACCGCCCGAGTAGGTCACGCCCGCGCGGCCGGTCGCCGTGGTAACGGCCTTCCCACCGGCCGCGCGCTCGCGGGTGTGCGGACCGTCTCACTGACCCTGACCGAGCCGGGCCGCATCGTCACCCATATGCCCGTCTCTTCGCCCGGACCGCTTGGACGAGGTGGCCAAGCAGATGAGCGACCAGCGCGCGGCCGCGCTCCGCAAGGCGCGCTCGGCCACTCGCCGGACCCGCAAGCGCGCGGGGTAGACCCAAGCCATGTGCATTAAATGTGCATCAGACACACGACGGCCGCCCGGGTGCTGGACCCGGGCGGCCGTCGTTGCTCGCTTGACCTGCGAGGAAAGGTGTGGAGCCAAGGGGAGTCGAACCCCTGACCTCCGGTATGCAAAACCGGCGCTCTGCCAGCTGAGCTATGGCCCCGGTTTGATCAGTGTCGATCATACCGTGTGGCGGGCAGTGCCGGTCGCTCTTTTCCGGCGTAGCGCTCGGGGTGGAGGAGGCACCACTCGCAGGCGGTCCCAGAAGCGTGGGGGCCGCAGGGGACGACGTCCGCCCACGACTCCGGGTACGCCGAAGTAGCCACCGGCGCGTGTACCGCGCCGTGGCCGGTGGGACCGATACCGGCTAGTTGTCGCCGGCCGTGGCCTCGGTCCACAGGTCGAGCTCGGCGCGGTCCGCCTGGATCTTGCGGTAGACGGCGAACGCACCGAGCGCCACCAGCACCAGAACGATGATCTTCTTCATGGTGTGCACCCCTTCTTGGTCTCGGATAGTGATAACGGGACGTGTAGCCCACCGCCGGTCGGGGAGCGCGGCCGGGTGCTCCCTTGCCGGGCTCCCGTCCGCTGTGCGGAAGGCGCCACTAGAGAACTTTATGGGGTTGTCTCCCCCGCAGACTAGCAACCCGTCGGCGCGTTCCCGCCCGATGCGGCCGGGGCTTCATGTCAGCAGGGCGAGCCGGTTGAGCGTCGTGACTGTGGCCTCGGGCGTACTGGTCGCCGCGACCAGGCGGCACCACACGTCTTGGCACGCCGCGACGCCGTCCTCGGACTCCACGATCCCGCCGCCGTGGGTCGCCTCGACGAACGCCAGGGACGCCTCGCCCTCGTCGAACTCCAGCACGGTGAACGGGCCGGCGCTGCCCGGGTGCAGGCCCGCGGAGCTGGGCAGCAGCCGGATGACGACCCGGTCGTGGCGGCGGCCGAGGTCGATCAGGCGGCGCAGTTGGGCGTGCAGCAGGGCGGAGTCGCCGCTCACCCTGCGCAGCGCGTCCTCCTCCACGATCGCGTGGTAGCGCTCCAGGGTGTCGCGTTCGAGCACCTCCTGGCGCTTGAGGAACGCGGCCACCATGCGTTCGGTACCGAGGGCGCCGTGCCCCTGCGAGCGGGCGAGCGCCGCCGTGTACTCGGGCACCTGCAGCAGGTCCGGCACGAGCATCCCGCCGTAGGTCTCGATCGCGACGGCTCCGGCCTCGTTGCCGACGTAGGCGGAGGAGATGACGTCCTCGTACTCCGTCCACCAGGGGCGCAGCCGCGACTCGCGGACCATGGTGAGGATGGCCTCGCGCTGGCCGCCGGTGACCCCGTACAGCTTCAGCAGCGCAGACACCTCCATCACGGACGGCCATTTCCGGATGCCGGTCTCTATGTGCCCGAGCTTGGCGGGAGACCATTCGAGGACATCGGCCACATCGCTGAGGGTCATTCCCGCTTCGACGCGGCGGCGGCGCAATTCCGCGGAGAGTCGCCGGCGGCGAACAGTGGGGCTGGTCATGGCGCCCGTCCCGTACACGCTGAGTACTGGCTACGTGGCTCCAGAGAAGCACTCGGTCTAGCCTCTAGCAATGCGTTTCTAGAAATCAGCGTCCGACCACGGGATATCCGCCGGCGGAAGTCGCCGCGCACCTGCTCGCGGGCGTTTCGGAAGTGACAGTGTGCGACCAGGGAAAATTGCAGGACAGCATGGCCGTCGGAGCGGACTGCCGGCGAGCGATGACCGGATCGTGACACGCGGATTCGTGCTGCCCGGATCGCGTTCCATGGCACAGCCGAATGCGGTAGGGAACGGTGTGCCCGCCCGAGCCGCCGCGACCGGACGTCTTCGGGACGCCCCGGACGGCGACGGTGCGACCGCCCGAGCACGCGCGGCAGCCCGTACCGGTCCGCCGCAGCCCGCAGGGGTCCCGGGCGGAGACGCTCGGTACCCCTCTCCCCACTGCTCCCGCCCGCCCCGGCTCAGTGCAGCAGCTTCAACCCGACGATCCCGCCGACGATCAGCAGCAGGCACACGATCCGTGCGGCACTCGCCGCCTCCCCGAACCACACCATGCCCGCGATCGCCGTTCCCACCGCGCCTATGCCGACCCAGACGGCGTACCCGGTACCCACCGGGATCGAGCGCAGCGCGAGCGCGAGGCCGGACATGCTCAACGCGAGCGCCACAGCGAACACGGCGGACGGCCACAAACGGGTGAAGCCGTTCGACGCGGCGAGCGCGGTCGCCCAGACGCTCTCCAACAGACCGGACAGAACGAGCAGCAGCCAGGCCATGACCCCTCCGAACCGCGCCGTCTTGTCGCTGACCGGGTACGGCGCACCTCGTCCGGGGGGACCGGGACGGCCTCTCCGAACCGGTGGAACCATGCCGGAACCCGTCCCTATTCCCCCCTTTTTCCGGCCCTGTTCTCGACGCCTCTTCGCCGTGACCGCGCTGTCACGGTCGGCCACGGCCCTGCGCCGAACCGTCGCAGGGACCGCGTACGATGCAGAAGGACCGACGGGAGCATGCACCCGTGCACAGGTGAAGGAACTCAATGAGCCAACCGATCGACGACACCGAGCAGCTGATCGCGAACGCCGAGGAGGAGCTTCCCCCGTCGACGCGTTCGCGCCTCATAGCCAAGCTGCGCAAGGGTGTCCACATCGACGACGCGGCGCGCGACCTCGGTGTCAGCCCACAGCGCGTGTTCTCCGCGGCGCGAATCCTCACCACCTTCGGCGAGCAGCTCGACGCAACCCTCACCGCTGAACGCGACCCCGACATTCCCCACGGAACCCTGACCGGTTACAACAAGCGCTGCCGCTGCCCCCAGTGCCGCGGCGCGGTGAACCGCCGGTTCTGACGCCCGCCGGCCGTAGCGCACCGCGGTGGCCGCACCCGGTCGGACCCGAGGCGACGAGCTCAGGCCTCTTTTGTACCTGTGCGCTCGGCAGACATCGCACGCCACAATCGTTTACCGGGAATTAGCCCGCGGAAGGTCTGATTCAGGCTTATTGATCTTGAATCCGGGGAATCCGGCCACCATGAACGAGCGTGTGGACTGGGCCGCGATGAGCGACGAAGAGTTCATGGCGCTGGTGCGCCAGCTTATGGAGACCCCCGCGGGTGCCGATCCCGACGACGACTAGCCCTCAGCCCCCAACCCCTCGAAGCCTGATTCGGTAACGCGCGGGCGCGGTTTTACCTCCCGCGTGCGGTGGCGCGTGTCGGGCCCCGATAGGCCTCAGTGGCAACTGTTCCGCACCCGATCCGCCCCGCTCCCGTCGCACGGCCGACTGTGTCCGGCCGCGGACGCCGGCCGTGCGGCACGCGCGTGCCGGCAATCCTCCCCTGCGGATCCGCAGTCGATCCGGCGCGGTCCGCCCTCGATTTGGCGCGGTTTGGCGCGGTCCTGCGCCGGTTCGGCGCCGATCCAGTGAGGGCTCCGGCGGCCCCGGTTCCGCATCGGCGAAGCCGACGCCCCGGTCAGTGGACCCCCGCCGCCTCCCGCACATCCAGCCGCGTCCGGCCGTGGCCCAGGAATCGGCCGATGTCGGCCGCCTCCGCCTCCAGCGGTCCGCGCAGCACCGCCGGCAGGTGCGCGAACGGCTCGACGACCACCGACTCGCGCCCGCGCCCCCAGCTCCACCGCGCAACGGCCCGACCGTCCACCAGGACCGCCGGATGCACGAGCCCGCCGCCAGGCGCGATCCGCCCCCCGTACTGCTGCGGCACAGCGAGGTCGCGTCCCTTGTAGCCCAGAAGGCACGCGTCGAAGGCGCCGACCAGCCGGACGGCGGGTGTCGGCCCGGCGGTGGGCAGCGCTTCGGCGAACTCCCGCGGCGCCCAGACGGGCCCGCGGCTCGTGGCCACTTCGGCGACCTCGGATGCGACCAGTTCCCATCCGCGGCGCGCCATCGGGGCCGGCAGCCCTGACCAGGCCGCGAAGTCCTCGAGCGCAGCCGGTCCGTAGCCCCACAGGTACCGCCGCGCCAGCTTCGCCAGCGCCGAACCGGTATCGCGCGCCTCCCACTCACCGACCCATTCCCGCATGAGGACATAGGTGGGTTCGCCGCCGTCGCCGCCCGCGGTGTCCGGACCGCGGCAGACCACGCCCCGCATCGCCGCGTAGGCCATAAGGTGAGCGGGCGCCTGGCCTTCGGCCGGGACGGGCACGTCGGCCTTGTTCAGCTGCTCGACCAGCCGCTCGCGGGGGAGGCACGTGCCGCCGGCGAGCACCTCGCGGATCGCGCGCTCGGCCCGCTCGCACAACGCGTCGTCCAGGCCCAGTTCGAGGCGCCGCCTGCGGAACCTGCGCACGAAGACGGGGCCCAGCAGGTCGACGATCCAGCCGGCGTCCGACGCCGGCAGCGCGTGCAGGGTGCCGCGCATCGCCCACGTGCGCACGATCGACCGCTCTTCGGCCACCGCGCTGCGCACATCGGCGGTGGTCAGCCCGGAGGTCCGGGCGCGAACCGCCAACCGCAGCGCCTGCGCGTCCTGCGCCTGCAGCGCGGCCGCGCCCCGCACCGCACCGACGACGCCCGCGGCAGGCGGCCCCATGAGCAGCTGCGCGTGCATCCGCGCAGCGCGCAGCCGGCCATCGTCCACGGTGAGCGGCATCGCGCAATCCCTCCTGGACTTCCTGGACGTGTCGACGTAACGACAACCATGCCAGGAGTTAACAGTCCGTTGCGCCTATTCACAGGGTGAGGACACACATCTGTGCCGAAGCGGGTAGGGCGAGGGGGAAGAGCCGGGTATCGTTGCCTGCCTCCCGCCGGCGGCGGGCCGACGGCTCATCGCGGCCGCGCGCTCAGGCGCCGAACACGGCGGTCGAGGGCCGGGGGAGCGGTGCGACGGACGCGCGGAAAGCGGCGAACGTGGCGCGCCGATCCGGCGCGGCGGCGGAGCCGGACAGGCGACTGCGGAGGAGAATCACTGCCATGGCCAACAAACCGACACAGACACTGGTCACGGGCGGAACAGGGACGCTCGGGCGCCTCATCGTCCGCCGCCTGGCGGACGACGAGGACACGGAGGTCCGCGTCCTCAGCCGCCGGGCGGCACCCGCGCAGGGGGACGGCGCCAAGTGGATCACCGGCGACCTCGCCGCGGACCGAGGGCTCGACCGCGCCCTCGAGGGAGTCGACACCGTGGTGCACTGCGCACACGTAGCCGACTCGCCCGTCGGAGAGGTCTCGGCCGGCGCGAACGTCATCACCGCGGCGGCGCGGGCAGGGGTAAGCCACTTCATCTATATATCGATCGTCGGCATCGACTACGTGCCACTGGGCTACTACAAAGGCAAGCTCGCGGTGGAGGAGCTGATCGAGGAGTCGGGTCTTCCGTCGACGATTCTGCGCGCCACTCAGTTCCACGAGCTTCTCGACTGGCTGTTCGGGCAAGCGGGCAGACTGCCCGTCGTGCCCGTGCCGGCGGGTTTCTGGTTCCAGCCGGTCGCCGCCGACGAGGTGGCCGAGCGCCTCGTCGGGATCGCGCGTCAGGAACCCGCGGGGCGTGCGGTCGACATGGGAGGCCCCGAGGTCCGCTCGATCGAAAGCCTCGCCGAGTCGTACGAGCACATCCGGGGCCGGGGGCGGCCGGTGAAGAGGATCCCGTTCCCGGGAGAGATCGCGGGCGCGTTCCGCAGCGGCGCCAGCCTGGCGGCGGGCCATGCTGACGGACGGCAGACCTGGGAGGAGTATCTGAGCGCCGCGGAGGAGGAGCCGGGGGAGTAGTGCTCTGTCAGGAGCCGTTCGTCTCCGCTGGACCTGCCCGCTGTTTTCGGGCATAAAAAAAGGCGGGGGCGCAACCCGAACAAACGGGCCACACCCCCACCAACAAAAAATGCGGCAGCAACCTACTCTCCCACCCCCACCATGAAGGCAGTACCATCGGCG
>NZ_BAAAQI010000020.1:0-16550 GCF_039531585.1 Streptomonospora arabica
GCCCGACGGGTGCCCCCGCCCGGCGGGCCCAGCGGGGTGCGGCATACTCGTGCAGCGTCGCCACCGGCGAGCCTGCGCCCACCTGCCCGACCGGCCTGACCTGCCCGACCGGCCCCGACCGGCGGCTGCGCACCGCGCCCCGCCGGGGCTCCGACGACGCGGCGGGAGCGGGGCTCCCGCAGGCCGCCTGCCGCTCTCGGCGCCCCGCGCGGCAGAATGGCGATCGGCGACAAACCCCCGGTCAGCGGGCGCACGGGTGACGGGGCCGACAGCGGGGCAGGCCGGGATGAGGAGGCGCCCGCCGATCGGTCCCCCGACGCCGCCGGCCGCCCTGCGGTCCCGGGCGGGCCGGGCGTGAACGGGACGGCTCCGGTCGCCCCGGTCGCGGCGCAGCCGTGGTAGGAACAACAACGGAAAGCGCATTCCATCCGACCGCACGCCAACGCGAGGAAGCAGACGATGACCCAGACCGGTATTCGTGACACCACCGACGCGGAGCTGGACCGCATCCTGGAGTCCGCGGCCGAGGCGGCCGAGGCGTTCGGCGCCCTGGCACCGCGCGAGCGCGCCGCCATGCTGCGCGCCGTCGGCGACGCCGTCGACGCGGCGGCCGACGATCTCGTGCCGATCGCCCGGCGCGAGAGCCGCCTGCCCGAGGCACGGCTCAAAGGCGAGCTGGCACGCACGACGTTCCAGCTGCGGCTGTTCGCCGAGGTGCTGGAGGACGGCGCCTACCTGGAGGCCGCCGTCGACCACCCCGACCCCGAATGGCCGGTGGGCCCGCGGCCCGACGTGCGCCGCATCCTGGAGCCGCTGGGACCGGTGGTGGTGTTCGGCGCCAGCAACTTCCCCTTCGCCTTCAGCGTGATCGGCGGCGACAGCGCCTCGGCCCTGGCTGCGGGCAACCCCGTCGTCGTCAAGGCCCACCCCGGCCACCCGGAGCTGTCGGTGCGCACCGGCGAGGTCGTCACGGCCGCGCTGCGCGCCGCCGGCGCGCCCGACGGCGTCTTCTCCGTGGTCCTCGGCCAGGAGACCGGCCGCAGCGCGGTGCTGCACCCGCTCACCCGCGCCGTCGGGTTCACCGGGTCGATCCCCGGCGGCCGGGCGCTGCACGACCTCGCGGTCGGCCGTCCCGACCCGATCCCCTTCTACGGCGAGCTGGGCAGCCTCAACCCCGTCTTCGTCACCCGCGCAGCGGCAAAGGCGCGCGCCGACGAGATCCTCAGCGGCTACGCCGACTCGTTCACCCTGGGCACGGGCCAGTTCTGCACCAAGCCAGGCGTACTGCTGGTGCCCGAGGGGACCCCGATGGACTCCCTGGCCGAGTCCGTCCGGGAGCGCCCGGGCGCGCCGATGCTCAACGAGCGGATCGAGCACGGCTACGCCGAGGGCTACCGGTCGCTGGCCGGCCACGACGCGGTCGAGGTCCTGGTCGAGGGCGGCCGGCACGACGACGCGGACGGGACGTCGGTGTGGACGCCGTCGCTGGTGCGCACCACGGCCACGCGGTTCCTGGAGAACTCCGAGGACCTGCTGGAGGAGCGCTTCGGCCCGGTCTCGCTGGTGGTCACCTACACCGACCCAGCCGAGGCGCTCGGCGTCGCCGACGCCCTGCCGGGCCAGCTCACCGCCACCGTGCACGGCGAGGACAGCGACGACCAGTCGGGGCCGCTGCTGGACCGCCTGCGCCGCCGCGCGGGCCGCGTGCTGTGGAACGGCTGGCCCACCGGGGTCTCGGTCACCCACGCCATGCACCACGGCGGCCCCTACCCCGCGACCACGTCGGTGCTGCACACATCGGTGGGCAGCACGGCGATCCGCCGCTTCCTGCGGCCGGTGTGCTACCAGCAGATCCCCCAGCACCACCTGCCCGAGGCCCTGCGCGACGGCAATCCTCTCGGCATCCCCCGCCGCATCGACGGCGAGCTCCGCCTGCCCTGAGGCTCCCGCCGGTACCGGGGCCCAGCCCACGTCGCGGCCGCGCCCATCCGCCCGGGCGCGGCCGCGACGTGCACCGCCCTCGCCGCCCTCGTCGCCTGCTCAACCAGCAAGCACCCGAACCGATCCCCGCGGGCTGAGCCACCCACCACCCTCACCGACCCCGTCGCGCGGGGCACCATCGGACACGTGGACCGGACACGTGGACGCGCCTACTGGCACGGCTTCCACAAAACGCGCGGTCTCAGCCGGCTGCCGACGCGCAGCGGCGGCGCGACCCGCTGCGGCGCGGTCTTCGACTCTCGGCCGCAGCGCCCCGGGACGTGCTCTTCCACGGCGCCGCGGGGCGCGACCGCATGGGCTGGTCGCCATGCTCCTGCCCTCTCTCGCCGAGGTCGGCGCCGCGGCCACGTGGGATAGGCCGGTTGGCCGGGGTGTTCGGCGCCCACATTGCGGCGCTGCGCGCACGGCTGCTCGGCTGAGGGCTCAGTGCGCGCCCGAGCCGCTCACGTCGGGGCTCCACCCCAGTTCCTCGCTGATGGCGGCGGCGGTCCGCTGCAAGGGCCGTACCAGATCAAGAAGCTGCGGACGGTCGAGGACCATGTTCGGCGCCGAGACCGAGACCGCCGCCGTGACCGTTCCCGCGGCGTCGCGGATCGGGGCGGCCACGCAGTGGATGAACTCCTCGTGCTCGAAGTCGTCGAGTGCCCATCCCCGATCGGCGACCTCGGCGAGGTCGGCGGCCAGCTCTTCGCGGGTCGTGCGGGTGTTGGGGGTGCAGCGGTCGTAGGGCGGCTCGCCCAGCAGCCCGTCGCGCTCGTCTTGCGGCATCGCGGCCAGGACCGCCTTGCCCACGCCCGTCGCGTGCAGCGGAGCGGGGGCTCCGATGCGGGAGTACATGCGCACCGCGTGGCTCGACTCCACCTTGTCCAGGTAGACCATGGCGCGGCCCTCGCGCGCCGCCAGGTGCACGGTGTGCCCGCAAGCGGTGCCCAGCTCACGCAGGTGGCCGGCCGCCGCGGCGCGCACGTCCAAGCCCTCCAGCGCGACCTGCGCGAGGCTGGTCATGCGCGGTCCGATCCGGTAGCGGCCGTCCTCCATGCGCCGCACGAACCGCTCCTCCTCCAGCGTGCGCAGCAGGCGCAGGGACGTCGTGCGGTGCACGTCCAGCCGCCGTCCGAGGTCGCTGATGGTCGCCGGCCCCGAGGCCAGCTCGACGAGTATTCGCAGGGCTCGTTCCACACTGCTGGACATCCGGGCCCCTTCCTTACTCGCTCGGCCGCGCTTTCGCCCCACGGGCCGCGCGGTCCCACTGCGGCGACAACCCCTGCTCGGCACCGCCTTCTGCCGACAACCCGCCACCTGCCGACGACACCCCGTCGCCGCCCTCCGCCAACCCGCCGTCACCGGTGTCCGACCGCGGCGGGATGTCGCCGGGCACCAGCAGCACCGCTCCGGCCAGCCGCGCTCCCCCGGCCAGGCACTCCTGCACCCCCGCTCCCGTGAGCAGTCCGTGCAGCACGCCCGCCGCGAAGGCGTCGCCGGCGCCGGTGGGCTCGACGACGGTGACCGCCGGCGCGGGCTCGTACCAGTATTCGCCACCGCGGAAAGCGGTCGCTCCCCGCCCTCCCTGCTTGACGACCACCAGGCCGGGGCCGCCGCGGGTCCCGCCGCCGCGGTCGCCACCGGGACCGTCCAGGAGGTCGCGCACCTCGTGGGGTTCGGTCGCGCCCCACAGCGCGGCCGCCTCGTCGAGGCCGCAGAACACCACGTCGGCGCGGCGTGCCGCCTGGAGCACGAGCTCCGCCTCGGCGGGCCCGTGCAGGGCGGGCCGGTAGTTGACGTCGAAGCTGCGCAGGGTACCCGGCATCAGCCCGTCCAGCAGGCCGTCGACCAGCTCGCGGCAGCTGTCGGAGAGCACGGCCGTGATCCCCGTGGTGTGCACCAGCCGCGGCTGCGCGGCGCGCACCCGCGCGGCGTCGGCGGCGCCGAGGGCCGAGGCGGCCGAGTCGGTGCGGTAGTAGCGCACGCGCGTGCCGCCGGCGCCGTCGGGCTCCTTGACGTAGAGGCCGGTGCGGCGCTGCGGGTCGGTGCGCACGGCGCAGTGCACGCCCTCGGCCCCGAGCCGCGCCAGCACGTGGCGGCCGAACGGGTCGTCGCCCAGGGCGCTGTGCCAGGCGACGCGGTGGCCCGCCCGGGCCAGATAGACCGCGACGTTGGACTCCGCACCGCCGATCTCCAGCCGGTAGCCGGGTGCGGGATCGCCCAGCAACCGGGAGGTGCCGGGCTCGGGCGTACCGGGCTCGGGCACCAGCAGCGCCATGGTCTCCCCGACGCACACCGCCTCGGCGCCGCCGGGCGCGGCCCCTGCCTCCGGCTGGTGATCACTGCTCACGCGGGACCTCCCCGTCGGCCGTTTTTGAACCGCCGCTTGTTGACCATTGTCTCGGCGAAATGCTAAGCACTTGCTGACACATACGCAACATTGCTGCGCAGGCCGCAACACACCCCGGCGCAGTCACTGCGACACCGATCGGCTCTCGGAGGCGGGAATGTGGGATCTGCTGCTGCGCGGAGGCCGCGTCGTCGACCCCGCGTCAGGACTCGACGCGGTCGCCGACGTCGCCGTCCGCGGTGGCCGCATCGCCGAGGTGCGGCCGCACGGCGCCGGCAGCGGCCCGGCACCCGCCGCCGACGCGGCGGCCGAGGTCGTCGACGCCGACGGCCGCCTGGTAACGCCCGGCCTGGTCGACATGCACACCCACGTCTGGCACGGCGCCACCTACTGGGGCGTCGACCCCGATCCGGTCGCCTGGCGCACCGGCGTCACCACCTGGGTCGACGCGGGCTCCGCCGGCGCCTACAGCATGGACGGCCTGCGCCGGTTCGCCGCCGAACCGGCGCGGGTGCGCGTACACGCGCTGATCAACGTCTCGGCCCTCGGCCTGGTGGCCGAGACCGGCGAGCACCACGCGCTGGACAACCTCGACATCGACACCGCGGCCGCGGTCGCCGCCCGCCACGGCGACTTCGTGCGCGGGGTCAAGGCGCGCATCGACGCCCGAACGGTCGGCCGGCACGGCCTGGAGCCGCTGCACCGCGCCGCCGCGCTCGCCCGGCGGCTGGAGCGCCCGCTGATGGTGCACGTCGGCTACGGGCCGCCGACGATCGCCGACATCGCGCCCGTGCTGGCCGAAGGCGACATCCTCACCCACTGCGCCTCCGGCTGCCCCTCGGACCTGGTCTCCGGCGGCCGCCTGACCGACCCCGCGCGCCGCGCCCTGGACGCCGGCGCGGTCTTCGACCTCGGCCACGGATCCGGCGCCCTGGCGTTCGACGTGCTGGAGACCGAGGTGGCCGAGGGGGTGCGTCCGACCGCCTCCTCCGACCTGCACGCGCGCTCGGTGCACGGCCCCGCGTTCGACCTGCCCACGGTCATGGCCAAGCTGACGGCCGCCGGGGTGGGCCTGTCCGAGGCGGTCGCGGCCGCGACCGTGCGCCCCGCGCGAGCCCTCGGGCTGGACGCGGGCACGCTCACGCCGGGCGCCGCGGCCGACATCGCCGTCTTCGACCTGGAGGAGGGCCGCTTCCCCGTGGTCGACGTGCACGGCACCGTCCGGGATGCGCCGGTCCGGCTCACCAACACGGCGACCTACGTCGGCGGCCGCCCGCTGCCCCCGTGCGCGGCCGAGCCCCCGGCGCCGTGGGTGCCGCTCAGCCCGGCGCAGAGCGGCGCCGAGGACGAGCGCGTACGGCGCACCCGGTCGGCGGTGCGGCGCCTGGAGCGCCCCGAGGACTTCGACGAGCCCTTCCCCCGGGACGGCGCATGACCGCCGCACCCGCACAGCAGCCGCCGACCGCCGAACAACCAGCCCGTCCTGAAGGGAGGGAGGCGGCGCGCGCCCCGCACGAAGCAGGCCGGGACGGCGCGCCGCACACCCGATGACCGAACCCGCATCCGCCCCGCCGCGCGGCGGCCCGCCGTCCGCCCTCGCCGCCTCCGGCCTGCCCGCCGGAGAGCTGGCCGCCCTCGACTCCGAACCCGTCGAGGCCCGGTCGCTGCCCGCGAGCCCCGCAAGCGCCGCCGATGTGCGCGCGGCCGGGCTTACGCTCCACGACCTGTGGCTGCCCGCGGTCGTGCTGCGCGAGGACGCGCTGCGCCACAATCTCGACCGCTTCGCCCGCTGGTGCGCCGACCGCGGCGCCGACCTCGCCCCGCACGGCAAGACCACGATGTCGCCGCACCTGTGGTCGGCACAACTGGACCGGGGGGCGTGGGGGCTGACCGCCGCCACCGTCGCCCAGGCCCGCGTGATGCGCCGGTTCGGCGCCCGCCGCGTCCTGATCGCCAACGAGGTGGTCGAACCGGCTCAGCTCGCCTGGCTGGCGCAAGAGCTGGCCGACCCCGGCTTCACCCCGATGTGCCTGGTCGACTCCGCCGCCGGGGCGGCGGCGCTGGAGGCCGCGATGGCGGACGCGCCCCGCCCGCTCGCGGTGCTGCTGGAACTGGGCGTGTCCGGGCGCCGCACGGGGGTGCGCGGCACCGAGGAGGCCCTGGACCTCGCCCGCCGGATCGCGGCCGCCGATCGACTGCGCCTGGCCGGTGTCGAAGGCTACGAGGGGGTGCTCCCCCAGCGCCGCGACGGCGACGCGCCCGAGCGCGTCCGCGCGTGGCTGGCCGGCCTGGCCGAGTTCACCGCCCGCGCCGACGCCGAAGGGCTGTTCTCCGCCGCCGACGAGGTCGTCGTCACCGCGGGCGGCAGCGCCTACCCCGACCTGGCCGCCGAGGCGCTCGCGGCGCTGCCGGACCTCTCGCGCCCGCTTCGGCCCGTCATCCGCTCGGGGTGCTACATCACCCACGACGACATGTTCATGGAGCGCGCGTCGCCGCTGCGCAGCGGCGCCGATCCCGATCCGCTGCGGCCGGCGCTGACCTGCTACGCCCGGGTGCTCTCGTGCCCGGAGCCGGGCCGGGCCCTGCTCGGCGTCGGCAAGCGCGACGTGTCCTTCGACATCGACCTGCCCCGCCCCCGCGCCCTCCTGCGCGACGGCGGGCGGGTCCCGCTGGAGGACGAAGTCCGCGTGGTCGAGCTCAACGACCACCACGGCTTCCTCGACGTCGATGAGGGCGCGGGCGAGGCGGCGCCGCGGGTCGGCGACGTGGTCGAGCTCGGCCTGTCGCACGCCTGCACCGTTTTCGACAAGTGGCCGCTGATCCCCGTCCTGGACTCCCGGGACCGGGTGGTCGACGCCGTCCGCACCCTATTCTGACCTGCGGTTCGGCGTCCGACCGCCGACCGCGCGCCGCCGTGGACCGCGTGCCGCACGGCGCTCGGGGCACAACACGGCACACAACACACGGCACAACGCACGACACGATGCACACCACCGGAAAGGTCCGTCCCATCATGGCCAAGCGCACGATCCAGGCACCCAAAGCCGCCCCTCCCGGCGGCCCCTACTCCCCGGCCGTGGTGGCCGGCGACTTCGTCTACCTCTCCGGGGCGACCCCGCACCGCCTCGACCGCTCGCTCGTCGAGGGGCCCTTCGTCGACCAGGCCCGGGCGACGTTCGACAATCTCGCGGCGGTGGCCGAGGCGGCGGGCGCGAGCCTCGCGGACGCGGTCCGCGTGGGCGTCTACCTCCGCGACCTGGAGGACTTCGCCGCGATGAACGAGCTGTTCGCGGAGTACTTCGGCGGCGAGCCGCCGGCCCGTACCACGCTGCAGGCCGACCTGCCCGGCTTCGCCATCGAGGTCGACGCGGTGCTCTACCGGCCGGCCTAGCCGCGGGGTCGTCCGCCGGTGCCCCGCCGCCGGACCGCGGGCGCTGCGCGGCCCCGCGGGCCCTCGGGCCTTCCCGGCCGTCGCGTACGGGAAGGCGCGGGCCGGCCGCGGGCTAGGCGTCCGGGTTCCACGTGCTCGGCGAGAACAGCGCGAAGAGGATCATCGCCAGCAAGAGCGCGGCGGTGATGCGGTCGCCCGCCAGCACGGCCGCGCGCAGGCGGGGCTTGCCGTGCAGGTTCGTCCGGCGCGGCACCAGCTCGGGCTTGACCACGACCGCGGCGAAGACGCCGGCGAACACCAGCATCAGCACGATGACGAACAGCCGTCCGGCGTCCATGGGCGCTCAGCTCCTCTGCGGCTGCGCCGCGCCGCGGTGCGCGGCACGGGGCCTCGGATAACGGACGCACGCACCGCCGGTCCGGTTCCCCGGTCCGGCGGCCACCGGCCACCGGCCGTCCACCACTCACCACCCACTACCCACCCACTGTGCGGGCCGCCGTACCGCGGGCCCTGCGCCCCGGTCCCGGACCGCCACCCGCCGCCCCGCGCGGCACCCTCCCCATCCCCTGTCCCCGGCCGTCGCGGCCGGGCTTCCGGCAACGGAGGCAACAATGAACGACAACAGTCCCGTCTATCTGATCGCATTCGTCGGCACCCTGATCGTCATGCTCGGCATCGGCGTGTGGGTGTCCCGCCGCAACCGCAGCGGCGAGGACTTCCTGCTGGCCGGGCGCAAGCTCGGCACCCCCCTGCTCATGGGGACCACGCTGGCCACCCTGGTCGGGACCGGATCCAGCCTGGGCGCGGTGGGCTTCGCCTATGAGAACGGCTGGGCCGGCGCCCTCTACGGCATCGGCGGCGCTGCCGGAGTCCTCGCGCTGGTCTGGCTGTTCTCCGACGTCCGCCGCCACGGGTTCATGACCTTCGCCGAGGAGATGAGCTACTACTTCGGCGCCAACCGGCTGATCAAGGCCGTGGTGTCGATCGTCCTCCTCCTCGCCTCGGTGGGCTGGCTGGGCGCGCACATCATGGGCGGAGCCCTGTACCTGTCCTTCCTCACCGGCATGGATCCCGCCCTCGCCAAGGTCGTCGTCGCGCTCGGCTTCGGCCTCTACACGGTTGTCGGCGGTTACCTCGCCGTGGTGGTCACCGACGCGCTCCAGGGCACGATCCTCTTCGTCGGCTTCACCGTGCTCGCCGTCGTCTCCCTGGTCTACACCGGCGGCTTCAGCGGCATCCAGGAGGGCGCTCCCGAGGAGGCGACCTCCATGCTGGGGATCGAGGCCCTGGGCGCGCTTCCCGCTCTCTCTCTGGCGCTGGTCATCGCCGTCGGCGTGCTGGCCACTCCGTCCTATCGCCAGCGCATCTACTCCGCGGCCGACGTCGGCACCGTGCGGCGCAGCTTCAGCTGGGTGGCGCTGCTGTTCGCCGCCTTCGCGGTGCTCCCGGCCGTGGCCGGGCTCGCCGCCCGCGCGATCGACCCCGGTCTGGCGAACCCGGACGCCGCCTTCCCGATGCTGGCGACCACCGTCTTCCCCGTGTGGCTGGGCGCCTTCCTGCTGATCGCGGGGCTGTCGGCGACGATGTCCTCCGGCGACTCCGACGCCGTCGCGGGTGTGACGATCCTGCTGCGCGACGTGGTGCAGCTGGTCACCGGGCGGCTGCCGCGCGCCGAGCACATGGTGCGCTACTCGCGGATCGCGCTGGTGGGCGTGCTCGTCCTCGCGCTGGCGGGCGCGCTGATCGCCGACACGATCATCGACTACATCACGCTGATGATCTCCACGGTGCTGACCGGCCTGCTCGTCGCGTCGCTGCTGGGCAAGTTCTGGCCGCGGGCCACCTGGCAGGGCGGGCTGGCCGCGATGGTCGGCGGTTCGGCGGTGGCGCTCGCCGTGCAGAACATTCCGGCGTGGTCGGAGTTCTGGGGCAACCCGGTCATCCCGTCGATCGCGGCGGCCCTGGTGGCCGGCGTGGCGGTCAGCCTCGTCACGCCGAGGTCCCACGTCACCCGCGAGGAGGCGCTGCGGCTGCTGGCCGAGGAGCGGGCCGCGCTGGACGTGGGCACGCACCTGCGCGGCGCCGAGGGCTCCGAAGACGCCCCCGAGCGGACGGGCGGCACCGGCACCGAACCGCCCGAGCCGCGCCCCTGAGGCGAGGGCCCGCCGGTAGGCGCCCGGCGCCCGCAGCACGCGGGACGCCGCGGCGCCGACCGGCCGGTCCGGTACCGCCGCTAACCCGGCTCCCGGCTTCACGCCCCGTTCGTGTACTCCGGCCACAGCGGCAGCGCGAGGAGCACCGCGGTCACGACCGCCGCGGTGAGGCGGTGCGCCCAGAGGATCACCGGGCACGGGCGCGGCGTGGAGTCCAAGGGTCGCACTCATGCGGGGGAACCAGCGCGTTTCCGCGGCCCCCGGCGCCGATCCTCGCCCTTCACCCCGTTCCGCGGAACCGGCCGCAGTCGTCACGGTTCACCTGTCACCTGCCCCGTTCTCCGCGCCTGTCCCCGGCCCGTCGTGCGGTCGGGCCGACCGGGTCTCCGGTGCGCAGGCGAGGAGGGCGGCCACCGGGTGGCCGTGCGCGCCGGGGCGGCGCACCGCGGTGAAGCCGGCCTCGCGCAGGTGGTCGGCCGCCTCGCCGGGGGGCCATGCGGCGATGCCGGCGCGGGCCATGCGCCAGCGTGTCAGGGCCTGGGCGAGCCGGTCGCGGTCGGCGCCGTCGTGCCCGGTCCCCGGCCCCTCGCGGGACTCCTCCTTCAGCGCCGTGGCTGCGATGAGGACGCCGCCGGGGCGCAGCGCAGCGCGCACCCGGGGCAGGGCCGCGCGCGCGGCCCCGGGCGCGAGCACCGAGAGCGGCAGCCACGCCAGGTCGAAGGCGCCGGAGTCGGCGATCTCGGACGCGTCCTGGCGGCGCAGCCGGACACGGTCGCCGAGTCCGCCGCGCTCGACGCGCTCGGCAGCCAGGCCGAGGACGCGCGCGTCGCGGTCCACGCCGACAGCGACGGCGCTCGGCACGCGCCCGACCACGGCCGCGGCGACGGCACCGGTCCCGGTACCGACGTCCAGAAAGCGCAGCCCGGGCGAGCCCAGCAGGTCCCGCAGGGCGCCGTCGGCTTCGGCGAGCGTGTCCAGCAGGGCCGTGAACCGGCGGCCGGACTCGTCGCCCTCGTCGCGCAGTTCCGCGTCGCTGTGCTCGCGGGCATCGGCGGGCAGGCCCTCGGCGGCGTCGCCGGCCCAGTGCAGCATGCGGCCGATGCGGTCGGGCAAGGCGGCGCGCCCGGCGGGCCGCGAGGCATCGACCAGCGAGCGGTACTCCGGCAGCAGCCGCCAGCGGCCTGCGGAGCGCTCGGCGCATCCGGCGGCGCCCAGGGCCTCTCCCAGTTCGGGTTCGAGCGGGTCGCCGGTGTCGGCTGCGCGCGCCAGCGCGGCGAGCACCCACGCGCCGCGGAGCAGGTCGTCGACCCGGCGGGCCGGGTCGGCGTCGGTGGCGGACATGCGGGGAGTCTGCCACGGCCGCGCGACCCGGCGGCTCGGCGCCCCGGTCGAAGCCGTGCCCGCGATGTGAACGCAGGCGCCGGTTCCGGCCAAGGGGGTGACAGGTTGGCCCCCCTCCGCTACAAAAGGTTGACACATGGGGCGCGAAAGACCTCATGAGCCGAACACCCTGTGGAGCTGACAATGGCTTGTGTCGCTTACGAATGGAACGTCACGCTCGACCACGCCGACGAGATCGACGACGCCGTGCAGGAGCTCGACGAGGCCGCGGAGCAGTAGGCCGTTGCCGCGGTCCGACTGGATCGCCGCGCCCGTCCGCCCGGCCGCGCGCCGGGCGGACGGGCCCGCCGGGGCCTCCGGGCCGCCCTGGTCGGGTGCCGGCGAACGCGAGTTGCCCGTGGCCGAGGCCGAGCGGCTGGTGCTCGGCGACATCGCGGGTCTGGGCTGGCGGGCGCGCCACCGCGTGCTGGACCCCGCCCAGCCCACCGCCGTGCAGTGCGAGCTCCGCTACGCCGACGGCACCGAGGTGCCCTATGGACTGGGTTCGGGCAAGGGCCCGCTGGAACCGGCGCGGACGGGCGCCCGCTTCGAGGCGCTGGAGCACGCGCTGAGCGGGCCCGTGGCGTTGGACGGCCTGGCCGTGCGGTGCCGGCCTGCCGCCGAGCTGGCCGAAGGGCCGTTCCGCGCGGACCGCGCGCTCGGCGGTCTGGCCGAGCAGCCCGAAGCGCGGCTCGCCTGCCTGGACTACGAGCCGCTGGACGGCGGCGCGCCGTTCGCCGCCCCGTTGTGCCTGTGGGCGCCCTGGTACCCGGTGCCGACCGGCGGGATGGCGCGGCGGCGCGCCGCGCTCGGCGACACCGCCCAGTATCGGCCGCTGGTCGCCTACACGGTCAACACCGGCTGCGCCATCGGTGCCACCCGCGACGAGGCGCTGCTGCATGCGCTCAACGAATGGGCCGAGCGCGACGCCTTCTCCCTGTTCCTGCTGTGCTCGGTCTACGACCGCGGGCCGATGCCCGGGCGCATCGACCCGGCCACACTGCCCGCCCCGCTCGCGGACCTGCTGGGGCGCGCCCGCGACCTGGTGGGCTCCGAGGTCGCACTGCTGGACCTCACCACCGACCTGGGTGTTCCCGTGGTCATGGCCTATGCGCCCGAGCCGGCCGGTGCCTCCGCGCGCTACTACGCCATGGGGGCCTCGCTGTCGGGACGGATCGCCTGCGAGCGGGCGCTGACCGAGTTCGTCCAGGGTGAGCTGCTGGCGCGGGTGGTGGACGAGCACACGGCCCGCGAAGGCGACTCCCCCGGGAGCAGAGCCGCCGGCGACGGTGCCGGCGACGGCGAGTACCCCACCTTCGACGAGGTGGTGGCCGAGCACGACACCGCGGCGGCGGTGAGCCGCCGGCTGAGCGGCCACCCCAGGCTGCTTGCCTGTGCGCAGCTTGACTTCGCCGAGCGCATCACCGAGTGCCCGCCGGTCGCTACGCCCGACGAGACCGTGCCGGCGGGCACGGGAGTGGCCGCGCAGCGCGCGGAAGCGGTGGCGCGGATGGCGGCAGCGGGCCACCGGGTCGGCTACCACGTGCTGCGCCGCCTGGAGCTGGGCACCACGCTGGTGCAGGTGCAGTGCCCGGGTCTGGAGCGCTTCCACCAGGTCACCAACGGCCACGTGGCGCTTCCGGGCGCACGCGGGCGCGCCCACCGCCGGCGCGCGCGGACCCCCCGATCAGCGGCCGACTGAGCGGTTCCGCGCGGTCCCGGGGCCCCGGGACCCGCCGCCTCCGGCGAGCACGGGGGCGCCGCACAGCCGCCCCGCCCGCACCCGGCAGGACTCAGCCTCCCCTGCGGGACGGGGGGACCCGGCCTCCGGCGCCCGCCTCCGGCGGTTCGGGCCGCGCCTCCTCGACCTCCTCGGCGACGATCAGCCCGCCCACACGCTCGGAGACCTGTCTGCGCGCCTCCGCATGCAGGCCGGCGTCGGTGACCAGCACGTCGCAGCGCTCCAGCGGCGCGATGGTGCACAGGCCCACGGTCTCCCACTTGGTGTGGTCGGCCACGACGATCAGCTTGCGCGCGGCCTCGACCAGGGCCTGGTCGGTCTCGCCCTCCATCAGGTTGGGCGTGGTCAGACCGGCCTGCGGGTCGATGCCGTGCACGCCCAGCAGCAGGGTGTCCAGGTGCAGGCTGCGCACGGCCGCGACCGCGAGCGGGCCCACGAGCGCGTCGGAGGGCGTGCGCAGTCCGCCGACGAGTACGACGGTCTGGTCGGAGCGGGGCGAGCGGTAGAAGACGTCGGCGACGCGCAGGCAGTTGGTGATCACGGTCAGTCCGGGGATCTCGCGCAGGTGGTGGGCGAGGGCGCAGGTGGTGGTGCCCGCGGAGACGCCGATGGCGCTGCCGGGTTCGACCAGCCGGGCGGCGGCCGCGGCGATGGCCCGCTTCTCGGCCTCCTGGCAGGTCGCGTTGGCCTCGAAGCCGGGTTCCTCGGTGCTGTGCCTGTGCGGGGCCAGCGCACCGCCGTGGACCTTGCGCAGCAGGCCCCGCGCCTCCAGCGCGTCGAGGTCGCGCCGCACCGTCATGTCGGAGACGTCGAGGCTCTCGACGAGCTCGGTGACCCGGACGCCGCCGGAGCGCCGTACCTGTTCGAGGATCAGTGCCTGTCGCTGAGCGGCCAGCATCGCGTCCCCCGTCGTCGCCCGGTCGCCGCGGCACGCCGGCGGAGCCCGGACGGCTCCCGCACCAGGTCCGACCCGCCGCGCGACGGTGTTGGAAAGTGTTGGGATGATAACGACATTACACACATTCATGTCAAGATCCGGCAGACCACGCGACGGCCCGGGGTGGCGCCGAGACGGCTCAGGGCCGCCGCCTGCAGTGGAGCTGGCGTGTCAGACCCGATGCCCGAACGAGGGCCGTGCCAGTCTTGACACACCCGGACCCGTGCACGATGGTCGCATCGAATGTGGGTTAATGTTCGATTTCGTGAGAAATTGAGGCGGTAACCGCATGACAACTGAACAGGGATCGGGGTAGCAGGCGCGCCGTCCGCCGCTCCCGCCCCACTGCGACCGCGACACGGTGCCGGCCGCATCGCCGCGCCCGGCACCGCTTCCGGCCGCACGTGGACCGCGGGCAGTGCCCCCGATACCGCGCAGGTTCCGCCGGCCCGCGACCACGGGTGGCGGCGCCGGGCCGTCCGCACAGCCCGGCGCCCTTCCCGGTCGCGGGCCGGCGGGCTCGCGGACCAACCCCCAACGGAACGAGGACCATCGTGTTCAGAGAGGACTGGCCGAAGTGATCGCCCTAGCACAAGAGCCACTGCGGCTGGACGCCAACGCAGTCGACTACACCCTGCTCGCGCTGTACTTCGCGTTCGTGCTGGGCATCGGCTTCCTGGCGAAACGCTCGGTCTCGACCAGCCTTGACTTCTTCCTGTCCGGGCGGTCGCTGCCGGCCTGGGTGACGGGTCTGGCCTTCATCGCGGCCAACCTCGGCGCCATCGAGATCATCGGCATGTCGGCCAACGGCGCCCGCTACGGCATGGCGACCATGCACTACTTCTGGGTCGGCGCCATTCCGGCGATGCTGTTCCTGGGCCTGGTCATGATGCCGTTCTACTACGGCTCGAAGGTCCGCAGCGTCCCCGAGTTCATGAACCGCCGCTTCGGCAAGGCGGCGCACCTGGTCAACGGCATCAGCTTCGCGCTCGCCCAGATCCTGATCGCCGGCATCAACCTGTTCTTGCTGGCCACCATCGTCGACGCGCTGCTGGGCTGGCCGCTGTGGCTGTCGCTGATCCTGGCCGCGGTCATCGTGCTCAGCTACATCACGCTCGGCGGGCTCTCCGCGGCCATCTACAACGAGGTGCTGCAGTTCTTCGTCATCGTGGCCGCGCTGCTGCCGCTGACCCTGGCAGGACTGAACCGCGTCGGCGGCTGGTCCGGCCTCGTCGACCAGCTCGGCCAGACCGACCTGGGTACCGAGCAGGCCTCGGCGTGGCCGGGCAACGCGCTCACCGGCTTCGAGAACGACATCCTCAGCGTCTTCGGCATCGTGCTGGGCCTGGGCTTCGTCCTGGCCTTCGGTTACTGGACCACCAACTTCGTCGAGGTCCAGCGCGCCATGGCCTCCAAGAGCATGTCGGCGGCGATGCGCACGCCCATCATCGGCGCGTTCCCCAAGCTGTTCATCCCGTTCCTGGTGGTCATCCCCGGCATGATCGCGGGCGTCGCCGCCTCCGAGATGGTAGCGCTCAAGGCCGGCGAGCAGACCAATGTGACCTACAACGACGCCATCCTGCTGCTGATGCGCGACCTGCTGCCCAACGGGCTGCTGGGCATCGCGCTGGCCGGGCTGCTCGCCTCGTTCATGGCGGGCATGGCCGCCAACCTGAGCTCCTTCAACACGGTCTTCACCTACGACATCTGGCAGTCCTACATCGTCCGGGACCGGCCGGACCACTACTACCTGAACATGGGCCGCTGGGTGACCATGGGCGCCACCGTCGGCGCCGTGGGCACCGCCTACATCGCCTCGAGCTACTCCAACCTGATGGACTACCTGCAGCAGCTGTTCTCGTTCTTCAACGCGCCGCTGTTCGCGACGTTCATCCTGGGCATGTACTGGAAGCGGATGACGCCGCACGCGGGCTGGAGCGGTCTGGTCAGCGGTACCGCGGCGGCCGTGGCCGTGTTCATCCTCGGTGAGACGGGCGTGCTCGGGCTGTCCGCGCAGGGTGCGAGCTTCGTCGGTGCCGGCGCGGCGTTCGTGGTCGACATCATCGTCAGCGTCGTGGTCAGCCTGTTCACCCGGCCCAAGCCCGACTCCGAGCTCGTCGGACTGGTCCACGCGCTCACCCCCCGCGAATCGCGCCGCCCCTCCCACACCGGCGAGGACGCCGGGTGGTACCGCCGGCCGGCCGTGCTGGCGGCCATCGTCCTGGTGATCACCATCGCCCTGAACTTCATCTTCGCCTGAGCCGACGCCGGGCGGACAACCGCTAGAAACGCTGCCGAGGAGGCAATCCGATGAGTGCTGACGACTCCGGTTCGGGTCAGCGACGATCCGTCAAGGCCTTCGACGTCCGGACGGTCATCGCGCTGCTGTTCGTCATCTACGGCGCGGTCCTGGTCGTGATGGGCTTCGTGCTGCCCCCCGACGAGGCCCACCGCGACGGCGCCAACCTCAACCTGTGGTCAGGCCTGGGCATGCTGGTGTTCAGCGGCCTGATGGGCGGCTGGGTCCTGTTGAGCCCGCTGAAGGCGTCCGAGGGCTCCGGCGAGGAGTCCGAGGGCCAGAGCTGAGCCCGCGCACCACCGCGGCCGCGCGGCGC
>NZ_BAAAQI010000020.1:16648-96274 GCF_039531585.1 Streptomonospora arabica
GGGCATGCTGGTGTTCAGCGGCCTGATGGGCGGCTGGGTCCTGTTGAGCCCGCTGAAGGCGTCCGAGGGCTCCGGCGAGGAGTCCGAGGGCCAGAGCTGAGCCCGCGCACCACCGCGGCCGCGCGGCGCCGGCACCGACCGCCCGGCCCCGACCCTTGCCCGCTCAGGCGCCCGCGCAGGGTGTTTGGCGTCACACCCGCCGGGTAGCGGCCGTGCGCCCCACGAGCACAGCGGTGGCATCCGCGTGCCCGTCGGCCCGACCAGTGCACCAGGCGGAGGAGAGGCGATGGGCGTTCGCACGCTGATCGAGTCATGGCCGGTCTACCGGCAGCTCACCGGAGCCGACCCGTCCGGCCGCGGCGCCGCGGCCAAGTCGGCGGCCACCGGCGCGCTGCGAGCGCGCACGGCCGAGGCCGACCGGGTGGTGAAGTCGGTCTGCCCCTACTGCGCGGTGGGCTGCGCGCAGAACGTCTATGTCCGCGACGAGCAGGTCGTCCAGATCGAGGGCGACCCCGACTCGCCGATCAGCAGGGGCCGGCTCTGCCCCAAGGGCTCGGCGAGCCTGCAGCTCACCACCGGGTCCTCGCGCCGCCACACCGTGCTGTACCGGCCGCCGCACGGCGCCGACTGGCAGGAGATCGGCCTGTGGGACGCCATGCACATGGTCGCCGACCGGGTGATCGAGGCGCGGCGCGAGGGCTGGCAGGACGAGCAGGACGGCGTCACGACCGCGCGCACCCTGGGGCTCGCCAGCCTCGGCGGCGCCACGCTGGACAACGAGGAGAACTACCTCATCAAGAAGCTGCTGACAGCGCTGGGCGTGGTGCAGATCGAGAACCAGGCGCGCGTCTGCCACAGCTCGACCGTCGCGGGGCTGGGGACCTCGTTCGGGCGCGGCGGTGCCACCACGTTCATGCAGGACCTGCAGAACTCCGACTGCATCGTCATCGAGGGCTCCAACTACGCCGAGGCGCACCCGGTCGGGTTCCAGTGGGTGATGGAGGCCAAGGCCCGCGGCGCCGCGGTGATCCACGTCGACCCGCACTACAGCCGCACCAGCGCCCTGGCCGACATGCACGTGCCTATCCGCGCCGGCACCGACATCGCCTTCCTCGGCGGGATCATCAACCGGGTCATCAACGAGGAGCACTACTTCCGCGACTACCTGCTGGCCTTCACCAACGCCGCCACGATCGTCAACGGGGGCTTCCGCGACACCGAGGACCTGGACGGGCTGTTCTCCGGCTTCGACGAGGACAAGCGCCGGTACAACGTGCACACCTGGCACTACGAGGGCGCCGACATCGCGCCCGCATCGGGCAAGCGCGACCAGGAGTACGAGTTCCGCGTCCAGCAGCCGCAGGAGTCCGGCAGCGCCGGCCGGCCCGAGCAGCAGGGCGCAGGCGGCGCCGCGGTGGGCGGCACGCCCGAGACCGACCCGACCCTGCAGCATCCGCGGTGCGTCTTCCAGATCCTCAAGCGCCACTACTCCCGCTACACGCCCGAGGCGGTCGAGAAGATCTGCGGCATCCCCCGCGACGTCTTCGAACGGGTGGGCGACCTGCTGATCGAGAACTCCGGCCGCGACCGCACCTCCGCCTTCTGCTACGCGGTGGGCTGGACCCAGCACACGGTGGGCGCCCAGTACATCCGCGCGGCCTCGGTGCTGCAGCTGCTGCTGGGCAACATCGGCCGGCCGGGCGGGGGCATCCAGGCGCTGCGCGGCCACGCCAGCATCCAGGGCTCCAGCGACGTGCCCACCCTGTTCAACCTGCTCCCCGGCTACATCCCGATGCCGCACGCGCACGAGGACCAGACGCTGGAGGACTTCTGCGTCGCCGACGCCGCGGTCAACGGCTTCTGGGCGAACATGGACGCCTACATCGTCAGCCTGCTGAAGGCCTGGTGGGGCGAGCACGCCACATCCGAAAACGACTACGCCTTCTCCTACCTGCCGCGCATCGGCGACTCGCACAGCACCTACGACACGGTCATGGAGCAGATGCGGGGGGTGTGCAAGGGCTACTTCCTGATGGGCGAGAACCCGGCCGTGGGCTCGGCCAACGCCCGCGCGCAGCGGCTGGGCATGGCCAACCTGGACTGGCTGGTGGTACGCGACTTCTCACTGATCGAGAGCGCCACCTGGTGGCAGGACGGCCCGGAGATCGAGTCGGGCGAGATGCGCACCGAGGACATCGGCACCGAGGTGTTCTTCTTCCCCGCCGCCGCCCACACCGAGAAGTCGGGCACCTTCACCAACACCAACCGGACCCTGCAGTGGCACGACCGCGCGGTGCTGCCCCAGGGCGACGCCCGCAGCGACCTGTGGTTCATGTACCACCTGGGCCGCATCATCCGGGAGAAGCTGGCGGACTCCAGCGACCCGCGCGACCGACCCATCCTGGAGCTGACCTGGGACTACCCGCTGGAGGAGGGCGCCGAGCCGGACGCGGCCGCGGTCCTGGCCGAGATCAACGGCTACGGCCCCGGCGGCGAGCACCTCTCCGACTACACGGAGCTGCGCGCCGACGGCTCGACCAGCTGCGGCTGCTGGATCTACTGCGGGGTCTACGCCGACGGCGTCAACCAGGCGGCCCGCCGCAAGCCGCACACCGAGCAGGACTGGATCGCCGCGGAGTGGGCCTGGTCCTGGCCCAGCAACCGGCGCGTGCTCTACAACCGGGCCTCGGCCGACGCCGACGGCGCGCCCTGGAGCGACCGCAAGGCGCTGGTGTGGTGGGACGGCGCGAACCGGCGGTGGACCGGCCACGACATCCCCGACTTCGAGGCCGGCAAGAGCCCCGACTACACGCCGCCCGAGGGCGCCGCCGGCGTGGAGGCCCTCAGCGGCACGGACGCCTTCATCATGCAGGGCGACGGCAAGGGCTGGCTGTACGCTCCGGCCGGGCTCACCGACGGGCCGATGCCCACCCACTACGAGCCCCAGGACTCGCCGTTCTCCAACCTGCTCTACGGGCAGAGCCGCAACCCGGCGCGGCTGGTCTACCCGCACCCGGAGAACCGCTACCACCCCGACCCGGGAACACCGGGGGCGGAGGTCTATCCCTACGTGGTGACCACCTACCGGCTCACCGAGCACTTCACCGCGGGCGGCATGAGCCGGTGGACGCCCTACCTGGCCGAGCTGCAGCCCGAGTTCTTCTGCGAGGTCTCGCCTGAGCTGGCCCGCGAGCGCGGCCTGACCCACGGCGGGTGGGCCACCGTCGTCTCGGCGCGCAACGCGATCGAGGCGCGGGTGCTGGTCACCGACCGGATGGTGCCGCTGCGGGTGCACGACCGCACCGTGCACCAGATCGGGATGCCCTACCACTGGGGCCCCAACGGCTACACCACCGGCGACGCGTTCAACGAGCTCTCGTCGATCGCGCTGGACGCCAACGTGCACATCCAGGAGGTCAAGGCGCTGACCGTCGACATCCGCCCGGGGCGGCGACCGCGCGGCGCCGACCGTCGCCGGCTGGTCCTGGACTACCAGCGCCGCGCGGGTGTCGACGACCGGACCGGAACGGAGGTATGAGGCATGGCCCTGGACGAGCAGTCCGGAGTGCGCACCGGCGCCGCCGAAAGCGCCGAGGACCCGGGACCCGAGGACGCCCGCCCCCGCATGGGCTTCTTCACCGACACCAGCGTGTGCATCGGGTGCAAGGCCTGCGAGGTCGCGTGCAAGGAGTGGAACCTGGTCCCCGAGGACGGCCTGGACTTCACCGGCATGTCCTTCGACAACAGCGGCGGCCTCAGCGCCGACACCTGGCGCCACGTGGCCTTCATCGAGCAGCGCAAGCCCATCGGCGTGCAGGAGACGGGGGTGGACAGGCCCGAGGGGGCTCCCGACCCGGTCGACCTGGGCATGCCCTCCTTCGAGCTGCCCGGCTCCTCCTCCGGCGAGGACGAGCGCGGCGAGTTCCGCTGGCTGATGTCCTCGGACGTGTGCAAGCACTGCACGCACGCCGCCTGCCTGGACGTGTGCCCCACCGGCTCGCTGTTCCGCACCGAGTACGGCACGGTGGTGGTGCAGGAGGACATCTGCAACGGGTGCGGCTACTGCGTGCCGGCCTGCCCCTACGGGGTCATCGACCAGCGCAAGGACGACGGCCGCGTGTTCAAGTGCACGCTGTGCTACGACCGGATGGGCGACGGGATGGAGCCGGCGTGCGCCAAGGCGTGCCCGACGGACTCCATCCAGTTCGGCGACCTGGACGAACTGCGCGAGCGCGCCGACGAGCGGCTGCGCGGACTGCACGAGGCGGGCATCGAGTCCGCGCAGCTCTACGGCCGCGACCCCGGCGACGGGGTCGGCGGCGACGGCGCGTTCTTCCTGCTGCTGGACGAGCCCGAGGTCTACGGGCTGCCGCCGGACCCGGTGGTGACCACCCGCGACCTGCCGTCGATGTGGCGCCACGCGGGCGTCGCGGCGGCGGCGCTGCTGGCCGGAATCACCGCGACGTTCCTGGGAGGGCGGCAATGAGCACATCGGACGTGACCAAGGAGGGCATCCGCGGGGCCCGGCCCGCGCGCGACGCGGTGACGGGGGCGGTCTCCACCCTCGACGGGCACCGGCGCGAGCGGCCGGCGGGCGACGGCCGCGGCGACGGCGCGGAGTTCCGGTCCTACTACGACCGGCCGGTGCTCAACCAGATCACCTGGCAGGCCCGCGACATCGCGGGCTACCTGTTCCTGGGCGGGCTGGCCGGCGGCTCGTCGGCGCTGGCGGCCGGCGCCGACCTCACCGGGCGGCCGGACCTCGCGCGGCCGCTGCGCTACACCGCGCTGGCGGCCGTGTCCGGATCGCTTGCGGCGCTCATCCACGACCTGGGCCGCCCCGAGCGCTTTTTGAACATGCTGCGGGTGGTGAAGTGGACCTCGCCGATGAGCGTGGGGTCGTGGATCCTCGCCGGCTACGGCCCGCTGGCGGCCGCGGCCGCGGCCTCGCAGGCCACCGGACTGCTGCCGGGTCCGGGCCGCCTGGCCGGGCTCGGCGCCGGCGTGGTCGGACCGGCCGTTGCGGCCTACACCGCCCCGCTGATCTGCAACACCGCGGTGCCCGCCTGGCATGACGGCTACCGGGAGATGCCGTTCGTGTTCGTCGGCTCGGGCGCGGCCGCAGCCGGGGGCGCGGGCATGATCGCGGCACCGCTGGGCCAGGCGGGCCCGGCGCGGCGCGCGGGCATCGCCGGGGCGGCGCTGGAGAACGCGGCGCTGGCGGTCATGGAGAAGCGCATGGGCATGGTCGCCGAGCCCTACAAACAGGGGCCCGGCGGGACGCTGATGCGCGCGGCCAAGGCGCTGACGGTCGCCGGCGCCGTCGGGGCGCTGTTCGGCGGCCGCAGCCGGGCGGTATCCGCGGTGGCGGGGGCCGCCCTGGTGGCGGGCTCGGCCTGCACCCGCTTCGGCGTCTTCAAGGCCGGGCAGGCCTCGGCCGCCGACCCCAAGTACACCGTCGTCCCGCAGCGGCAGCGCATCCGCGACCGCGAGCGGGCCGCCGAGCAGGGCGGCGCCGACGGCGGGGAGCAGGCCGCGCAGGGCCCGTCCGGGGCCTGACCGGCAAAGCCGCCGAACCGCCCCGCCCGCGCGTCAGGCGCGGGCGGGGCGGAGTCGCGCGGCGCGGCCCCGGGCCGCCCCCGCTTCCGGCGGGGTCCGCGGGGCCGGTGGGCCGCTACTCCGCCCGCAGGCACCGGATAAAGGCCGCGCCCGCCCCCACGGGCAGCGGCAAGCCGATCCGCACCGACAAGAGCCGCACACCCGCTACACCCCGCACCACAACCACCCCCACACGAATACCGCCGCGGACCCACCACCCAGAGGCCGCACGGCCCGCCACGGCCGCCGAGTGGGCTCAGCCCGCCAGGACGCCGCTGTCCAGCCAGTCCAGCACCGGACCCGCCGCCACGCCCAGCAGCAGCGACAGCGCCGCCGCTGCGACCGCCACCGCCGAGCCCCACCGTCCGGCCGGACCGGACGCCGCGGCGTCCGCGTCGCCCTCCTCCGGCGGCCGGAACAGCGGCAGGATCCAGCGCAGGTAGTAGAACAGGCTGGCCGCGGTCGTCGCGGCGGCCAGCACCACCAGCCACACCAACCCCGCGTCGAACGCGGCGGTGAACACGGTCAGCTTGCCGACGAACACCGCGGTTGGCGGGGTGCCGACCAAGCCGAGCAGGCACACCACCAGGCTGAGCGCGAGCCAGGGGCGGCGGCCGAACAGCCCCCGCCACTGCCCGAGGCGCTCGGCGCGCGGCAGCGCGCACACCGCCGCGAACGCGCCGACGTTGGCGAGGGTGTAGGCGGCCAGGTAGTACAGCAGCGCCGGCAGCGCCTCCTGCGCCCGCCCGTAGGCGGCGACCGCCATCAGCAGGAACCCCACCTGGCCGACGGTGGAGTAGGCGAGCAGCCGGCGGACGCCGTCCTGGGCGAAGGCGGCCAGGTTGCCCAGCACCATGGTCGCGGCCGACACCGCCGCCACCAGCAGCGACCAGTTCCCCGCCGCCTCCAGCGGCAGCGCGGCGCCCAGCCGGTAGACGGCCACCAGCGCGCCGATCTTGGGCACCGTGGTGATGAACGCGGCCACCGGCGCGGGTGCGCCCTCGGTGGCGTCGGGCACCCAGAAGTGGGCGGGCACGGCCCCCGCCTTGAACAGCAGCGCCGCCAGCACCGCGACCGCCCCGACGGCGGCGGCCGCGGGCGGCGCATCGGGCAGCCCGGCGGCCAGCAGCGGGTAGCCGGTCGCGCCGCCGGCGGCCAGCAGCACGGTCGTCCCGCCCAACAGCACCACGCTGAACAAGGCGCCCAGCAGGAAGAACTTCAGCCCGGCCTCGGTGCCGCGGGCGTCCTTGGCGAAGGCGACCATGGCGTAGAGCGGGACGCTCGCCAGCAGGTAGCCCATCACCAGGACCAGGAGCCCGTTCGCACCGGCCATCACCAGTGCGCCCGCCGCTGAGAGCAGCAGCAGGACGTAGGCCTCGCTCTCGCGGCGGTCGCCCGCGAGGCCGTCGGAGGCGGCCAGCACCACCAGGCCCGTTCCCGCCAGCACGGCGGCGCGGGCGGCGTGCAGCCCGATGTCGACCGCGTAGGAGCCCGACGCGGCCGTGTGCGCCGGATTCGCGGCGGCCAAGCCCGTGGCGACCAGGCCCGCGGCGACGGCGGCGAGCGCGAGCGCGCGCACCGCCCACTGGCGGCGGCGCGGCAGCCAGCTGCCCAGCAGCAGCCCGGCGACCGCGGCCAGGGCCAGGGCCGTCTCGGGAGCGAGCGCGATGAGCGTCGTCGTGGTCATGTCGTGGCTCCCCCTACCGCAGCACGAGGCCGGCCAGCGCCTCGGCCGCCGGCGCGAGGACGTCGAGCAGGGTGCGCGGCACCAGCCCGATCAGCACGGACAGCGCCAGCAGCGGCACGATCGCCGCGCTCTCCTCGGCGCGCAGGTCGCCGAACCCGGTGCCGCCCGGCAGCCGGAGGCCGCCCAGCAGGATCCGCTGCAGCGCCCGCAGCAGCAGCGCGGCGGTGATGAGGATGCCGAGCAGCGCCGGCGCCGTGGCCGCCGGTGCCAGGCCGAGCCCGCCGGTGAAGACCTGGAACTCGGCGATGAAGCCCGACAGGCCCGGCAGTCCCAGCGAGCCGAACGCGGCCACGGTCAGCAGGGCGGCGAAGCGGGGCGCCGGAGCGGCCAGCCCGCTGTAGGCGCCCATGTCGTAGGTCCCGCCGCGCTCGTGCAGCACCCCGGCGAGCAGGAACAGCGCGCCGGTCAGCAGCCCGTGGCTGACCAGCTGCACCGCCGCGCCGCTGACGGCGAGCTCGGCGCCCGCGGACGCGGTCCCCGCCGCGGCGGTGCCCGCCGCACCCAGGCCGAGCACCACATAGCCCATGTGGTTGACCGACGTGTAGGCGACCATGCGCTTGAAGTCGTTCTGGGCCAGGGCGACGAGGGCTCCGTAGAGGACCGAGACCGTGCCGAGCACCGCGATGGCGGGTGCCCACGCGCGCCAGGCCTCGGGCAGGATCGGCAGCGCGATGCGCGCGAAACCGTAGGCGCCCATCTTCAGCAGCACACCGGCGAGGATCGCCGAGCCGGCCGCGGGGGCGTCGGTGTGCGCGGGCGGCAGCCAGGTGTGGAAGGGCACGAGGGGGGTCTTCACCGCCAGGCCGACGCCGACGGCCAGCAGTACGGCGCCGCCGGCCGCGGCGCGGCCGTTCAGCGGGGTCTGGCGCGCCAGCTCCACCATGTCGAAGGTGTGCGGGTCGGCGGCCAGGTAGAGGGCGATGAACCCGACCAGCAGCGCCAGCGAGCCGACGAAGGTGTAGAGGAAGAAGCGCAGCGCCGAGCGCGCGGGATCGCCGTGGCCCCATCCGGCGATGACGAAGTACATCAGCGCGATGGACAGGTCGAAGAAGACGAAGAAGAGCAGCAGGTCGAGGGCCGCGAACAGCCCGGTGGAGACGGTCTGCAGCGCGAGGAACAGCGCCGCATAGGCGCGCGGCCGCGGATGCCGGGCGCGCAGCGAGGCGAGCGCGCAGGCCAGGAACAGGACGGCGGTCATCGCCACCAGCGGCAGGGAGAGGCCGTCGACGCCGATGTGGTAGCCGGAGCCGACGCTGGGAATCCACGCTAGGCGGGTCTCGTAGGCGATCGGGCCGGCGAAGCCGGCGGCGCCCGCACCGGCGGCGGGCGCGCCGAGGTAGCCGGCCCACACCACCGCCACCAGCGCCAGGTCCACGGCGGTCGCGGCGACCCACACCACCAGCACCGTCCGCCGCGGGAGCGCGGGCAGAGCCATGAGCACACCCGCGGTCAGCAAGGGGAGGAAGACGACGGCGGAAAGCACGGATCACCTCTGCGGTCTCGTCGCGTTCACGGACTGCGGCGCGCTCCAAAGCGGCGGAAGCCGAACGGCCGCCGCGCCCCGGTCGCCGGCATGCTCCGCGCGGTCGGCGGGTTCTGCTGTGTCCGGGGCCACGGGTCACACCACCGCGCTTGCCAGCGCGAAGACCAGCGCCGCCGCGGCGAGGACCGTGACGGCCTGGGCGTAGTACTGGTGGACCAGCCCCGTCTGCGGGCGGCGCGCCAGCGCGCCCAGTCGGCGGGCCCCGGCGGCGGCGGCCGCGACCACCGCGTCGACTGCCGGCTCCACGCGCCCGCCCACGACGCGGGCCAAGCGCGGGACGCCCGCAGCCGCGCCCGTGACCGCGCGGTCGAGCACCCGGTCGTCGAAGGCCGCCAGGCCGCGGGCGGCCGCCAGCACCGGCGCCGCGACGAGGATGCGCGCGGCGCGCTCCAGCCCGAGCCAATCGCCCGGGCCGGCCGCCCAGCGCCCCCGGGATGCCGCCGGGAGCCCCCAGCGGGCGACCGCCCACACCGCCGCGGACAGCGCAGCCACCGCGATCAGCGCCGAGGCCGCCATCGAGCCGGGACCGGGCACGGGCGCGCCGGGACGGCCCAGCAGGACGCTCCACCAGTGCTCGACGCTCGGAAGCGCCAACACGCCCAGCGCGGCCGCCGCGGCGGCGAGCGCCGCCAGGGGCAGCAGCTCGGCCAGCCGGTGCCCCGCTCCAGCTCCGCCCCGCGCGGCCGCGCCCGCACCCGTGCCGGTGCCACCGGCCTCCGCACCGGAGCGGGGGCGGGCCCACACCGCCGCCAGCGCCACGCCCGCGTAGGCCGCCGCCAGCGCCGACGCCGCGAGTCCGGCGGCGTGCAGGCCCGGCGGGTGCGCGGCCGCCAGCACCAGGTCCTTGGCCGCCCACACCGACAGCGGCGGCGTACCGCCCAGGGCGAGCGCGCCCGCCGTGAAGCACACCCCGACCACGGGATGCCTGCGGGCGGCCCCGCGCAGACCCTCCAGATCCTTGGTGCCGAGCCGGACCAGCCAGGCGCCGGCGGCCAGGAACAGCAGGCTCTTGACGGCGGCGTGCGCGGCGAACTGCGCCGCTCCCCCGGTTACCCCGCCGACACCGGCGGCGAGCACGACGAAGCCGAGCTGGGCGCTGGTCGATGCGGCCAGCAGCTGCTTGAGATCGCGCTGGAAGCAGGCGACGGCGCCCATCGCCAGCGCGGTCAGCACGCCGATCCAGGCGGCAGCGGCGGCCGGCCACCCCGCCGCGGCCAGTGCCGGCTCGACCCGCAGCAGCAGGTAGCCGCCCGCGGCCACCATCGTCGCCGAGTGCAGCAGCGCCGAGACCGGACCGGGTCCGTCCATGGCGCGCGAGAGCCAGAAGCTGAACGGCAGCTGTGCGGACTTGCCCAGGGCGGCGAGCAGCAGCCCGCCCGCGGCCACGTGGTCCCACGGCGCGCTCAGCCGGTCCAGCGCGGCCAGGTCCAGCCCGCCGGCGCCGGCGGCCAGCGCGGCCCCCGCGGCCGCGTACATGCCCAGGTCGGCGGTGCGGGTGGTGAGGAAGGAGACGGCCGCCGAGGAGCCGGTGCGCGGGTCGCGCCAGTGGAAGGCGATCAGCCCGTAGGATGTCGCGCCCATGACCTCCCAGGCCATCAGGAGGGTGAGCAGGTCGGTGGCCGTGACCGCGGCCAGCATGGCGGCGGCGAAGACCAGCAGCAGCCCGTAGTAGCGGGAGCGCCCGCCCTCGCCCTCGCGCTCGCCCGCGGAGAACAGGGCCACGGCCGAAAGGACGGCGACGAGGGTGCACACGCCGACCGCCGCCAGGCCGTCCACGGCCAGCCCGAAGCCGATGCCGGGCAGCCCCGGCGCCGTGACCGCCGGGCGGTGGACCACCGCGAGCACGGCCGGCACGGCCAGCGCGGCGGAGACCGCCACGGCCGCCGGAGCGGCGGCGCGCTCGGCGGCCCGCCCGCCCAGCAGCAGGACGGCCCCGGCCAGCGCGGGCAGCCCCACCAGTGCCCACAGCGCCGCATCCGCCGCAATCGCCGCGCTCATCGGCTCAGCCCCGCAGGTCGCCGGCGGAGTCGGTCACGTCCACGTCGCGCGCACGAAAGATCGCGATCGTCACCGCGAAGCCCATCGCCATCTCCACGGCCATGGCGACCATCGCCGCCAGCACCAGGACCTGGCCGTCGGGAAGCTGCGGCGAGGCGAAGAACCAGACGGCGGCAGCGGCGACCATCACCGCGTTGACCATCAGCTCCAGGCCCATCATGACCATGACGACGGACTGCTGGCTCAGCGCGCCGTACAGGCCCACCGCCAGCAGCGCGGCGGCCAGCAGCAGGAACGCCTCAAGCGTCACCGGCCCACACCCCCGCGGATCGGGTCGTCGGGGCCGCCGCGCAGGTCGTCGCCGTAGCGGTCGTAGCGGCCCCGGTTCGTGGCCAGCACCACCCCGGAGACCATGGTCGCGAACAGCACCAGGCCGGCCGCCATCATCACGAGCATGTGCTCGCCCATGATCGCGTGGCCGAGCTGCAGGGCGGGGTCGGCGGGCGGCGGGGGCGCCGGCTCGCGCGGCCAGGGCACCAGCAGGATTCCGGCGGCCAGGGCGCAGAAAACGCCCCCGGAGACGGCCAGGGCGCCCTTGGTGTTGTGCACCATCGTCATCGGCGCCAGCCCGGCCGGGTTCATCATGAACATGATCATGAAGACGGCCATGACCAGCATCTCCATGGTCATCATCAGCACAATCAGCACACCGAGGTACGCGAGTCCGAGCAGGAGCACCGGCACGGCGGTGAAGACGAACGACGCCAGCAGCGCGAAGGTGGCCCGCGCCATGGAGTCCACCCGGAAGACGGCGGCGCCCGCGGCCACCGCCGCCACCGCGCAGACGGCGAAGACGGTCCACTCTGCCACCTGTGCCATGCGCGATCACATCCATCCCGCGACGACGAAGACGGAGACCGCCAGCGCCTGCAGCAGCACCAGCGGAAGCAGCACCACCCAGCCCACCTCGGCGAACCGGTCCATGCGCACCGTCGGCAGCCGGCCGCCGACCCACACCAGCAGGGCGAGCACGGCGGCGGTCTTGAGCAGCGACCACGTCCACCCCGGCAGCAGCGGGCCGGCACCGCCGCCGAGGAACAGCGGCACCGCCATCGCCGCGGCGGCGGCCAGCATCAGATGGCGCCCGGCCAGGAGCACGAGCCGGTCCGGGCCGGCGGGCTCGGCCGCGGCGCCGCCGGCGGCGTCGGCGCCCGCGGGGTGGTCGAACGGCGGGCGCACGGACATCGCCAGGGCCGAGACCAGGTAGACGGCGAAGGCGACCGGCATCACGAGCACGAACCACGCATCCTGCTGCGCCGCGGCGATGTCGCTCACGCGCAGCGATCCGGCCCCCAGCGCGGCGGTGGTCAGCGCGAACATGTGCGGAAGCTCGTGCGAGAGCCCCTGGGCGAGGTACCGGTAGCCCCCGACCAGTCCCCAGACCGAGTTCGCGCCCCATCCGGCCAGCCACATCCCGCCCCACAGCAGGACCTCCATGGCGTTGAACCACACGACGCCGATGGACAGGTCGGCGACCGCCCGGCCGCCGAGCGGGACGACGAGCACCGCCATCACCGCCGCAACGGGCACCGTCGCGATCCCCGCGCGCCACAGCAGCGTGTCGGCGCCGGGAACCGTGCGCGGGCGGCGCAGCAGCAGCCCGGCCGCCTCGCGGGCGGGCGCGGCCGGAGCCGATGAGACCGGCCCTCCGGAGGCGCGCAGGGTCAGCGCGGCGGAGCCGGCGGCAGCGGCGTAGGCCAGGGCGGCGAGCAGCGCGGGGGCGGCGAGCAGACCCCACCAGTTCGTGATGCCGGCCGTGTCAGCCATGGTGGGCCCCACCCCCGTAGGCGGAGAGCGCCTCCAGATCGGGGTCGAACGACGCGACCACGAGCCGCGCCGCCGCCAGGTCCCGGCCGACGAGCATGCCGGGCAGCACCGCCGCGGCGGCCAGCGCGCACTCGGCGCGCTCCCGGCCCAGCGGCGGGAACGGGGGCGCGGAGGGCGGGCCGCCCGAGGGCGGACCGCCGGGCTCCCGCTGGATCGGCGGCGCGAGGAAGGTGTCGGAGGTGTCGGGCATGACCACGGCGGCGATGTCGTCGATCCAGTGTCCGATGCGGTGGGCGACGTCGCCGCGCAGGCGGGGCGGGAGCAAGGAGCCGCTGCTGAGGAAGCCGGAGGCAGGCCGGCGGACGCCGCCCTCCCCGCCGGCGGCACGGCGTCCGGAGGGGTCGTCCGGCAGGCGGTCCGGAGCGCGGCCGAGGCCGCGTATCGACCACCGGAGCGTCCGCGAGGCCCGCACCCGGCGCAGCCAGCGGGTGAACCGCAGCCGCCCCGTCACCCCCTCCTCGGGGTCGAGCAGGTGATCGCGCAGGAGCCGCCCGGTCGCCGCTGCCGGGGCCCAGCCGGCGACGGCGAGGAACCGCTGGAGGGAGTCGGCGGCGGCCGCGGCGCGGAACCGGGCGGCCGCCGGGTCGAGGACCTCGCGCGCTTCGTAGTCCCAGAAGACCGCCGCGCCTCCGGGAGCGGGCGCGTAGGTGTGCAGGCGGGCCTCCTGCACCACGTCGCCCTGCACTGTCAGCTCCGCCACCAGCCCGGCGGGCCAGTCGGCCTGCGCGGGGCCGAATTCGATGTGCAGCCGGTCCAGCTTCAGCCCGTCGCGGTCGTCCCCGCGATCGGCCATCTGCATTCCGCCGGGAAGCTCCATGGCGCCGTGCCCGTGGTGGCCGTGGGAGTGGCTGCCGTGGTCGCCGTGTCCGCTCTGGTCGTTCTGGTCGTCCTGGTCGCCTTGGTCCGCAGGGCCGCCGTAATCGGCACGGCCGAAACGGTCCGCGCTGTCGCCGCGATCGCCGCCTTCGGGAGCGCCCGCCTCCTCGTGTCCGGGCTCAGCCTCCCGGTCCGCGGACCCGCCGCCGTCTCCGCCGCCCTGGTCGCCCTGCTCGCTGTGTCCGCTTTCGGCCGCCTGGTCCGGCCCTTCGGCGCGGTCCGCGCCGGACCGGTGCTGCGCGGCGCGGCGCTGGGCGGGGAGGTCGAGCAGCGCGGCGCGGGCCTCGTCGAGCCGGGCCGCGGCCTCCTCCGCCGTCCGCACCCGGACGCGGGCCCGCGGCTCGCCCATCTGGTCCCAGACCCGGTCGGCGGCCGCGTCGGCAGCCGAACCCGCGGGACCGCACTCCACCAGCGTGTCGGCCTCGCTCGGGGCCAGCGCGCTGCGCAGGCCGCGTTCCCGCACGACCCGCTCCACGGCCAGGCGGCATCCGGTACCGCCGACCGCGGTCACCAGCAGCGGCCGCTGCGCCGAGAAGCGCGCAAGCCACCGCGCGAACCCGCTCGCGCCCGTGCTTGCGCCGGCCTCCCCCGCCGTCAGGTCCACCGGAAGGCCCCCTCCCGCCAGGCGTAGACGACGGCGGCCAGCAGCACCGCCAGAAAGCCGAACATCTCCGCGACCGCGTGCACGCCCTTCTCCGCCACGACGAGCACCCACGGGTACATGAAGACCATCTCCATGTCGAAGGCGAGGAACAGCAGCGTCACCGCGTACCACCGGACGTGGAACCGCGACACGGCGTGCTCGGTGACGGCGCCGCCTCCCATGTACGGTTCGCGCTCCAGCGGTCCGCCGCCGCCGCGGACCAGCGCGGCGGCGCCGTACACGCCGAGGACCCCGGCGAGGGAGACCCCGAGCAGCGCAAGCGCGGGCCAGAAGGAGCCCACCCGGTTCGCACCTCCCGTCCGTCTCGGCGTGCGCGCCGGCCGCACCGGCGCGAGGGGGACCGCGACGCACACGCGGCTCCGGCGGCGCCGTGCTCCGGCGCCACAGGCGCTCCTATCCGCACAGGGCGCCGGTTATCCCACCGATCGTGCCCCGGTCCGCACGCGATCCCCCGATGACACGCCGGTCCGCACGGGTGCCATGCCGCCGCGGCCGACGCAGCGGTCCGCGATTGATCCTGTGAGCAGCAGGGATCCCGCATCGCCGGGAGGGCGGGTCGGCGGAGTCATCGGCGCCGCCGTTCGCCGGTTCACCGGGGCAGCGGGGCAACCGGAGACACCGGTTCGGCGCGACTGCGCGCGGCGCAGGCGGGGCGGTCCGCGGCGCAGCCGCGCGCTGCCCCGGCGACGGCTCACCCGTACCCGTTCACTCCAGGTTGCGGTACTCCTCGATCCGGCGGGCGACGGCCATCTCCACCGCCGCCGTGAGCAGGTACACGAGCGACGCGACGAAGCCCCCCGCGGTCCACGACAGGGTGCTCGGCAGCACCAGGGCGACGAGTGCGGCGGCGCCGACGGCGACGGCGATGGAGGCGAAGTTCAGCGAACTGCCGAGGGCGATGACCTTCGTCGCCTCGTCCTCGTTCATCGGCTTGGTGAAGACCCGGGTTGCCAGGACCTCGACCGCCGCGAAGCTCAGGACGGCGCCCAGCAGGAACAGGAAGACCTGGCCGACCTGCGGGCTGCGGTTGACGGCGGTCAGCACCGCCAGCGTCCCGGTGATCATCACGGAGTACCCGTAGGCACCCGAGTTGTTGCGCAGCGCGAGCCGCAGCTCGCGCAGGTACAGGCCTCGGTCGCCGGCCTCGCCCTGTCGGGTCACCGCGTTGTTCCTCCTCCGGTGTCACGTCGGCACGTCCGCCCCTGCGCCTGTTCGGCAAGCGTAGAAGAGGCGGTCCACCCGCGGGCGCGCCCCGGCAGCGCCGGTGTGGTGGTCCGCGGCGTGTGCCCGCCCGCTTTCACCCGCCTACCCAGCGGCCGTCAGGGTAGCGGGGCGGCCATGCGAACACTGGTTACAGGCTGGTTCGGCTTCCTGCACGGCGAGGCGACCGCGGGCGACGTGGGGGCGGCGGCCGCCGTGAGCGCGGCGCTGGCCGGGGCGGGCGTCCCGCACGACATCGGCCGCAGCCCCCACACCCTCATCGACGGCCCGGTCCTGGACGACGTCCACCCCGGCGACTACGACCACCTGGTCTTCGTCTGCGGACCGGCGCACGGGCGACAGGTGCGTGACCTGCACCGGCGCTTCGCCCACTGCCGCCGCACCGCGGTCGGCGTGTCCGTGGTCGACCCGGCCGACCCGGCGGTGCGCGGCTTCCACACCGTGATCCCGCGCGACGGCGCCGCCGACCCGCCGCGTCCCGACCTGGCGGCGGTCGCGCCGGCACAGCCGGAGGTGCCCGTGGTGGGGGTCACGCGGGCGCCGGACCAGCCCGAGTACGGCGACCGGGGGGAGCACGCCGAGGCGCACGCCGAGCTGGACCGCTGGCTGGCGGCCAAGGACTGCGCCCGCGTCCCGCTGGACACCCGGCTGGACGCCGCCGACTCCGCGCACTGCGCAACCTACGGGCAGTTCGACGCCCTCGTGCGCCGCGTGGACCTGGTGGTCACCACCCGGCTGCACGGCCTGGTGCTGGCGCTGCGCAACGGGGTCCCGGCCATCGCCGTCGACCCGGTCTCCGGCGGGGCCAAGGTCAGCGCGCAGGCGCGCGCACTGGGCTGGCCGGCGGTCGCGGTGCGCGGCGGTCCCGGGATCGGCGCGGACGACGGGACCGGCTTCCGCGACCGGTTGGACGAGCTGTGGGTGTGGTGCCGGTCCCCGGCCGCCCGCACCCGCACCGGGTGGACCGCGGCCGCCGCACGCGGGCGCTCTCCGCTCATCGACGACCTGCTCGCGGCGCTGACGGGCACCGACGCGGCGCCGGGACCGCTGCAGGGCGTGTGACCGGGTGCGCGGCCCGGGAGCATGGTCGACGGGCGCCGGGGTAGCGGACGCGGCGGCGGTCCCGGCGGCCGCAGCGGGCCGCGGCGGAGCGGGACCGAAGCACGCGGGACACAACGGGCCGTACGGGGCGGCGGATCGAACGCCCGGACCGGACGGACCGGACGGACCGGAGGACGACGGAAGCGGAGGGTATCCGGCGATGGCTGAACGAGCCAGGGTCGTGGTGATCACGGGCGCCAGCGGCGGGGTCGGCCGCGCCACCGCGCGGGAGTTCGCCGCCCGCGGGGACCGGGTCGCGCTGCTGGCCCGCGGCGAGAAGGGACTCGCCGGAGCGGCCGAGGACGTCCGCCAGGCGGGCGGTACCCCGCTGGAGATCTCGGTCGACGTGGCCGACGCCGACGCGGTGGACCGTGCGGCCGAGCGCGCCGAGGAGGAGCTCGGTCCGATCGACGTCTGGGTCAACGACGCCTTCACCGGCGTGTTCGCGCCGGTGAGCCGGATCGCTCCGGAGGAGTTCCGGCGGGTGACCGAGGTGACCTACCTGGGCTGCGTTTACGGCACCAAGGCCGCGCTGTCGCGCATGCTGCCGCGCGACCGCGGCACGATCGTGCAGGTGGGCTCGGCCCTGGCCTACCGCGGGATTCCGCTGCAGTCGGCCTACTGCGCCGCCAAGCACGCGATCCAGGGCTTCCACGAGTCACTGCGCTGCGAGCTGATGCACGACGGGTCCGGGGTCGGCACCACGATGGTGCACCTGCCCGCTGTCAACACGCCGCAGTTCGAATGGGTGCTGTCGCGGCTGCCGAAGCACGCCCAGCCGGTGCCGCCGATCTACCAGCCCGAGGTGGCCGCCCGCGCGATCGTCCGCGCGGCCGACCGCCCGCGGCCGCGCGAGTACTGGGTGGGCGGCTCGGCCGTCCAGACGATCCTGGGAAACCGGCTGGTGCCGGGACTGCTCGACCGGATACTCGCCCGCTCCGGCTACTCCTCCCAGCAGACCGACAAACCGCACCTGCCCGACCAGACGGCCAACCTCTGGCATCCGGCCGACCGGTCGGGCGGCCGCGACTTCGGCGCCCACGGCTCCTTCGACGAGAGCGGCCGCGCGTTCAGCGTCCAGCAGTGGGCCTCCCGCCGCACCGGCCGCCTCACCGCCGCCGCGATCGCCGCCACCGCCGCAGCCGGCACCCTCGCCTGGCGCGCCCTGCACAGACGGCACGGGTAGCACCGCGCACCGCGGTCCGCGGCCCCCGCCGCGGACCGCACCACTACGGCGATCGGCCCGTCCGCGTCACAGCTTGCGCCTGGCCGCCTGGCCAGGCGCCGGTGCGCGGCCCGATGCGGCGGAATCCGCCGCGCCCGTGCCGGGCGCCGGCGGGCGAGGGCCGGCCGGGTAGTCGGCGGCCAGCGCTCCGGGCCCCATCGCCCGGCTCGCCCGCATCTCGCGTGCCGTGGGCAGGCGCCGCCCGTCCTCGCCCAGAAGCACCCCGCCGGGGCCCTGAATCGTGTGCCCCCGGGAGCCCAGCTCGAAGCGCCGCATCGACTCGAGCTGCGCTGACGCTGTGTGCTGCCAGGAATAGTCGCTCATCACCTCGCGCATCCTGGCGGCCAGTTCGGCGTGACGGCCGTGGTCGGCCGCGACCCGGGCGATGGCCGCGCTCCACGCGCCGGCGCGGTCTGCACCGGTCAGCCCGAGATCGGCGACGATGAAGGCGGAACCGATGTCCGCGGGGACCCGGTGCGGGTCCGACATGAACATCGCGATCCCGCTTTCCGCGTTGACGAGCGTGGGGAGTCCGCGCCACAGGCCGTCGGCCTGGGTGACTCCGTACCCCTCCGCTTTCGACGGCCCCACTTTCATGTCCGCCCACGCGTCGTCGGCGTCGAGCTCGGCCTGGCGGGTCGTATAGGGCAGGTGCTCCGTCATGCCCTCGGCGCCGATCGCCGCGGCTGCGCTCGGGGATTCGGCGGCGATGGCGTCTTCGGGGAATCCGCGTACCCGGAGCCGGAAGTCGACGCCGCGCTCGTTGAGCTCGCGAAGCGCGGCCAGCAGGTCCTCGTATCCCTTGATGTCGTCCCTGCGCCCGGTGAAGAGGATGTGCAGCGGGCGGCCGCCGGGTGCGGCGGGCGTGAGTGCCTCACCACCCCGCGGATGCCCCGGAATCGCCTCGTGGAGGGCGGGCACGGGGTCGCTGCCGGCGGCCAGGTCCCGACCGACCGAGGTCAGCAGCGGTCCGATCCCCACGACGTGCTGCGCCTCCGCAACGACCTCGCGTTCGAATGCGACGAGGCGCGCGATGTCCTCCGGCGGTCGCCCCTGGATCTCGGCGTAGCGTTCGATGGGCATGTGCACGTAGTGGCCGAGGTTGGCCTCGGGGTACCAGCGCCGGCGCAGGTTCATGGCAGCCGGCCCCGAGTACCGGGAGTGCCCGTAGATCCAGTCGGGCCGCCAGGTATCCGGGTCGGGCATGCCCGGGACGTCGGCGGGTGTCCCGTTCTCGGCGATGTCGCGCAGGCGGACCGCCTCCCAGTCGCCGGTCGGCGGGATCCGCAGAATCCGCGCCTGGCCGTGGTCCTCGGTGTCTCCGACGGTCAGCAGGCTGACATTGACGCCGGGCTGCTCGGCCATGGCTCTGGTGATCTCGCCGCTGACGACCGGCACACCGCCCATGCCCTTGCTCCGTCCGCTCAGATCGGCGACGAACAGGACCTCCAGCGGGCGTTCGGTTCCGCGCTCAGGCGACGATGAAGGCACGGCGGAACCGTCCTTTCACGAAGTCGTGCACAGCGAGTCCGGTCAGGGGCACGGTCCCGCTCCGGGTACCGGGGGTGAGCCGGGCGGCGAGCTCGGCGAGCAGTTCCGCAGCGATGAGGGCGGCGGTCGGCGAGAGCAGGACGGACGTCCCCTCCGCGGCTGCGGTGCGCCACGCTGGGGCGTCCGCGGGGTCCAGCGGCCGAGCGGACGGTCCCGCGCGGTCGGCGCGCAGTCCCGCGGCGGCCTGGCCGAAGGACGTGGGGCGGGCGGCTCCGCCACTCCACCGGTATCCCTGCACCAGGTGCCGGGAGGGGTCGATCCCGGCTCGGCGCTCGCGCCATTGGGGAGCGGTGCCGCCTTCGGCGACGCGCGTGAGGTCCTCGGCGGCGGCGCAGGCGGCGGCCCGCACGGTGAAGTCGCCTGCCCGTTCGGCTTCGGCGCGGGTGGGCATCGAACGGGCGGCCGCCAGGGCAACGGCCCGCAGCCGGGCAAATCCCTCGCCCGTTACGGGCCTCTCCGGCTCCCGGTCTCCACCGTCGCCGGCCGGGGCGGGCGCGGCGGCCGGCGACGGCGCGGCGGCGCCTTCGGCTGCTGTACGCAGGGCCCCGCCGAGGGCGCGGATCTCGTCGGCCAGCTCGGCGGAGTCGCCGGTGATCACGCACGGAGGGCGGCCGGGAGCGAGCCGCTGGGCGAGCTCGTCGAGCAGGTCGCAGATCAGCGTCTGCCACACCGCCGCGATCGCTACGGCACCTTCCGCGGGGACGCCTGTGCCGGGCTCGGGCGGCACCGGGTCGGCGTCGAAGCGTGCCTCCCATGTCCCGACCGCCGCAGCCAGGGGCACCGCTCGGGCGTCCGGTGCGCGCCCCGACACGAGGTACCGGGCGGGGTCGGCCGGCACGTCGGCGACGGGCGCAGGCGGCGACGCCGAGAGCGCCGCCTCCAGATCGCGCCAGGCGTCGCGGCGAGCGGTCGGCCAGCGGTCGCCGCGCCAGGCGGGAGGCCCCTGCTCCCACATCATGCGGGCGGAAGCCGAGTAAAGCCGCTGATGGTGTTCGTCAAGTTCGGACGGCACGGTCGGACATCCTCTATTCCGAATACGCGAGAAGACCGCAGTGCGGTTACGTACCGGCTCATGCTAGCGGCGAAATTCCGCCGTACACGAGATCGGTCGCGACCGGTTCCGGACACGGATATTTCACACATCCTCAAATTGCTGGGGAACCGAATCCCGGAACATGAGAATTTTCCCACGTAATTCACAGCCGCACCGGTCACTCCGCGGAAAGCGAATCCGACGCCGGGCTTCGTGGATTCGGACCTTCCCCCGCCCGGGGCGGTTGAATACAATACAGAAATGGATTGGGAATCATCGTTCTACGACCTGTCGGTCACTGCGGCTCGGCAGCTGGGCCTCGTTACGCGGGCGCAGGCGGAGCGCGCCGGCGTGGGGGCGGCCGGACTCGACCGCTTCCAGGAGACCGGAATGCTCTGGGAGCTCGACTGGTCCGTCTACCAGCTGGCGAGCAGCCCGACCGATCCGACCTCGGCCTATGCCTACGCCGCCTGGCTGGCCGTCGAACCCGACAGGTTCGCCTGGGAGCGCCCGGTCGAGGCGCACAGGGGCGCCGTCCTCTCCCACGAGTCCGCGGCGCGGCTGTTCGGGCTGGGCCCGGTCTCGGTCGCGGGGGTCGACATCACCGCGCCCGAGTCCCTTCAAGCGCCGCGCGCGGTACGCATCCACCACACTCCCCTCGCCGCGCACGAGGCCACGATCCAGGGCGGCGTGCCCGTCACCGCGCCGCAGCGCACCCTCGTCGACCTTGTACGCAGCGGGACCAGCCACGACGAGGTCGCCGCCGTACTGGACGGCGCTCTCCGACGCGACCTGGTCGATCTCGCCGCGCTGCACACCGAGCTCGTTCCCCTCGCCAACCGCTGCGGTTTCCCGGCCGAGGGGCCCCTGTTCGCCGAGCACTTCCGGGCGGACCGCGTCGCCGCCCGGTCGGAGCTGTCTCCGCGCAACGTCCGCGCACTCGCGGAGCTGCGCGCTCCGGCCCGCGTCACCCGCGTGACCGCCTTGCTGCGGCGGCTCGGCGAGGGCGACGACGCCGCCGATCTCGCCGCGATCAGCGCCGACCCCGAACTGGTCCGGGCAATCGCGGCCGAGATCGTCGGGAGGAGCGGAGCCGATGCCTGACCTGCACTCCGCCGACGGCTTCTGGCGCGAGCTGAACGCCAGGGTCCGCGATCACGCGCACGGCCGCGGCACGTCGCCGCGCGACGAAATGCTGCAGTGGGTGCTGCAGCGCACGATGGTGCGGCTGTTCGGCGCCTACCCGGACGACTGGACCATCAAGGGCGGTCAGACCCTGCTGGCCCGCTGGCCCGAAGCACGCGCGACGAGCGACGTCGATGTGGTGACCACGCGGCCCACCCCGGTCGCGACCATGATCGAGCACTACAACTCCGCCCTCGACCAGGATTTCGGCGACCACCTGCGCTTCACCCCGGTGGAGGTCGACGACGGCATCATGGGCACCGGCACCGCCGCACGGATCACGCACTCCGCCCGCCTCGGCGACCGGCCGCTGATGGAGATCCAGACCGACATCGTCCCGCCCGACGACCGCCCGGAGTGGCGCGGCAAGGAGATGGTGCGCTTCCCCGAGCACATCCTCGCGTCGGGGGTCGCAGGCGAGAACCCGGACCTGCGGATGATCTCCCCTTACGACACGCTCGCGCACAAGGTCTCGGGGATGTTCATCAAGACGTGGCGCGGCGAGGCTCCGGTCCGGGTCCAAGACCTCGTGGACACCCTCTTCCTGTCCGAACGGCTGCCGCTGGACGGCCCCGAGGCACACGCGGTGCTTCGCGAGGAGTTCGCCTACCAGCGCACTCTCAACGACCGGTTGATCGTCTCCGACCGGTTCGAGGTGCCCAACCCCGCGTGGCACGAGGGGTTCGCCCGGTACGCGGCCTCGACGCCGGGCCTGGGCTACTCCGCTCTCGACGAGGCGGTACCGGCCGCACGCGCCTTCCTCGACCCCCTGCTGGCCGACGAGGCGCCGCAGGCTGACTGGGACCCGCAGCGCCGGGCGTGGATACCGCGGGGAGAGGCCGAACAGAAGGGGGCGAGGGCGATCGCGGTGCGCGGCGACTTCAGCACCTTGGACAACCCGGTCCCCGGCCTTCCGGGACCGAAGCCGGCCTCGGAGGCCGGTCCGCGCAGTCCCGGCCCCGGCCGCCGCCCGCACCAGGACAGCGCTGCCCGTCCCGATCCCGGCTACCCCCGCCGCCCCCGCTCCGGCCGGTGACGCCCCAGCCGGAGCCGGGCGGGGGCGGGGGCGTTGCGGCCGCACCGGCCCTCGCCCGGCGCGGCCGAGCGCAGGCCGGTGGTTACCACTCGTTCTCGAACCAGCCCTCCGGGGCCGGGTCGGCCGGGAGGGGGCGGGGGTCCTGGTGGCGGCGGGAGGTGCATTCGCGGAACGGGCCGGTGTCGGCGAGCAGGAACGCCATCTGGTAGTCGAGGTGGTCGCGGTACCACACCGCCATTCCCGTTCCCGGTTCCCAGCGCAGCACCTCCCAGGCGTGCCAAAGGGCGTGGAAGCGCGAAACGGCCTCGGGGTGGCGCCACCATTCCTTACACCAGCGGAACTGGCCGCCTTCGGCGCGGGTGTACATCGGCAGGAAGCGGTAAGTGACGAATTCCTCGACGTTTCGGAATACCGGGGTGTTCTGCTGGGCGCCGGACTGCGGATAGGCGTCGTATTCGCGTTCGCCGCTTCCGGGCTCCGGCGCCTGGGCGGTCGTTTCGGGGGTTGTGGTCATCGTCGCTGCCGTCCTTTCGCTGCTGCCTTGCTGCGTTGCCGCTTTACCGCGTTGCCGCCTTGCTGCTTTACCGCGTTGCCGCTTTACCTCGTGCCGCCCGCCGCTCTACCGCGTGCCGCCTGCCGCCCGCCCCGTATCCGGTTCGCCGCGCCACTCCTCCGCCCTGCTCCGCCGGTACTTGCGGCCGCGGTCACAGCGACGCCGAACCGCTGCGCGCCTCCCGGCTCTTCGCGGCGGCCCTGCGGCGGTTGAGGGCGTACCTGCCGCCCAGGGTCGCCAGGCCCGCCGGCGGGTCGAGGGTCTCCTTCCGTGCGAAGTCGGCCTCCGTGAAGTCGCCGTGACTCGGCTGCGCTCCCGCCTGCACCGTCGCCACCAGGCCCGACGCCGGCTGGGCGGCGCGGTCCGCGGTCGCGTCGGCCACCTGAACGGCTCCCTCGCGGACGCGCTCGCCCTGCTGCGACCGCACGGGCGGCTCCTCGTCGCCGCCGCTCCCGCCGTCCGGCTCGGCCAGGCGGGAGGCGGGGTCGAAGGGATGGCCGATGGCGGCGCGCGAGACCTCGGTGTAGGCCTGGACCGGCGGCCCGCCCTGCTCCAGCCGCCGCCGGTACTCCGCGCCCAGTTCGGGGTTGGCCGCCTCCAGGTGCCCCGCGAACCGGGCCAGGGCCGCGTCGGCCTCGTCGGCGAAGCGCATCGCGCGCCCGCCTCTGCGCAGGGCGTTGAAGCTCCACGACTCCACGAGGTCGCGCAATTGGCGGTCGTCCCGGTCCCGCAGTGCCTGCGGGTCCTCCAGCGCCCGCTCCCAGGCCTCGGGCAGCGTCAGCGGGCGGCCGCCGTCGTGCCCGCGTCCGGGGTCGTCGACGTGCACCATGGCCGCCTCGATCGCGCTGATGCGGTCCATCTCCCCCGACTGGAGGTCGCGCCGACCGGTGGCGAGTCCTTGGCCGATGAGGTTGCGCCGGTAGCTTTCGGCGACCAGCGGCTCCCAGCGGGCGACCACCCGCTCGACGGCGCGGCGCACGTCGGCCGACTCGGGCTCCAGGGACGCGACGGCGCTCAGCCACGCGCCGTTGAGCATGGCCAGCTCCTCGTCGCCGGGCGCGGTCCGGGAGTCCCAGGCGGCGAACCGGGCCCAGGAGCCCTGCGCGGGCTCGCCCGCGTCCACGCCCGACCTCTCGGCGATCTCCGGGTTGGCCGCCGCGTGGCGCCAGGCGTCGGCGAAGTCGCCGTCGAAGCCTAGGGTCTCGGTCCACTCCCGGCTCACCCGCTCGATCAGCTCGTCCTGGCGCTTGGGCACGGCCAGCGCCGCCGCCACGTCGGTGTGCTCGACCGAGGCGAGCACACCTTCGACCGCGCCGTCGCCGTCGGGCCCGGTGACGGCGCGCCGGACGTCCTCGGACACGTCGGGGTTGGCGGCGACGGCGGCCTTGACGCGCTGAGTCAGTTCGCGGTCGCCGGCGTGGTCGCGTGCGGCGCGCGCGATCGCGACGTCGCGGTTGTTGGCGGGCGTGCGGTTGGTCGGGTGCACGACCCGGTTGTTCTCCTCGGCGTTCTTGGCCGCCCGGTTTCGGCGGGCCCGCGCCAGCACGGCTCCGGCCACCATGACGCCCTTGCCGGTCGCCCGCACCGCCTTGCGGCTCGTACGAGAGTTGCCGCGCAGGAAGGCCATGAGCGCCTCCATGACGGCCTCGCCGATGGCCGAGGGGGTCTGCTGCAGCTGGTCGGCCAGCGGCGTGCCCACGCTGCCGCGCACGTCGGTGGTGTCGAAGCGCGGCGGCCGCGGGCCGGCGTCGCCGCGGGCGGGTGCCGGGGCCGCGGGCCGCTGTTCCTCACTCATGTCCTGCTCCACTCCTCTCGGCGGCCACCGTGCGGCGGCGCGCTCCGGCGGGGCCCGCGCGGCGCCCGCCCCTGGGTCTAGGCGTCATGGCTGTCGGCGACGGCGTACCTGCGCTGAGCGCCTTCGGTCACCGAGGACTCGGCGCGGGAGATCTCCGCGCCGATCGCGGCGGAGTCGGGACCGGTGTACCAGGGGCACATCTTCAGCAGCGTCGCCTGCGCCGCGGTGGCGAACATCAGGGCCTCGCCCTTGCCGATGCGGCGGATGTCGGCGCCCTCCATGACCTCCTGGCGCCGCAGCTGCACCGAGTGGTTGCCCTTACCGTCGCCGTAGCTGAACGAGGTCGTGGACACGTCGTGCTGCCCGATGAGCTTGGACAGCGCCTCGACGATCTTCTGGTCGTCCAGTCCCGCGCCGAAGAGCTTGACGGTGGCGGCCGACCACATGGCCTCCATGCCGTTCTCCGTCCAGACCCGCACCCCCTGGCGGTAGCTCTGCAGGATGGTGACCGGCACGATCCCGCGTGAGCCCAGGTGGGAGTAGAGGTCGGGCAGGTCGGCGATCTTGCAGATGTTGGCGGCCTCGTCCAGGACCGCCACCAGCGGCGGGTCCAGCCGTCCGCCCATCCCCTCCGAGGCCTCCTCGGCGGAGATGAACACGGCGTCGGTCATCGCCGCGATCAGCGGGGCGGAGGCGGCCCGGGACTTGCTGAGCAGGTGCAGGGTCTGCCGGGAGCGCACGAACTCCCGCGGGTCGAACTCGTCGGCTCCGGAGCCCGCCGGGGGCGGGGTGACCCACTCCATGATCTCGGGGTCGTCCAGGCAGCGGGCGGCGGTGCGTGCGGTGGTGAAGATGCCGTCGCGGGTCTCGCTGACGATGTTCTGCGTCTCGCGCAGCGCCTCGGCGTAGGCGGTGAAGCCGTGGTCGAACAGGACCTCGATGGGGCGCGGCTGCTTGGCGTCGTGCAGCCACTCCCCCACACGGCCCAGGGACTCGCCGGCCAGCGCCGCGGCCAGCATCAGCTGGGACAGCAGCGCCTTGGCGGCGGGCCCCCACATGTCCTTCTTGGAATCGTCGTCGTCGATGGTCAGCACGAAGTGGCTGGCCAGCCGGTAGGCGTCCTCGACGGTGCGCACGTGGCGCAGCGGGTTCCACCAGAACTCCTGCTTCTGGTGGGTGATGTGCTGGGGGTCGAACAGCCACACGCGCTCGCCGGTGCGCTGCTCGCGCAGTGCGGCGGTCGCCGACCACACGTCGCCCTTGTTGCTGGTCGCCAGGGCGGGGCCGGGGGCGTTGAGGACGTAGGGGATGGCCAGCGCGGTGGTCTTGCCGGCCCGGGGCGCCATGTAGGCCAGGACCGTGTCCTCCCAGGACGCGAACAGCTTCGGGCCGCTGCGCCCGCCAGGCAGCTTCACCTCGCCCAGAGCCAGCCCGACGTCGCGGTCGCCCAGCTCCTTGTGCGAACCGCTGAGCGTGGTCTTGCGCAGCCGCAGCGACTTCTGCGCGGCCGCGGGCCGCGACAGCTCCCCCACGTCGTCGTTGCCGACGTTGAGCGCCGCGACCGGGTCGCCCTCGCTGCCCAGCCGCGCCCGCAGCGCCAGCAGCACCGTCCGCCCGCCCCAGCCCAGCCCCGCGGCCAGGACGGCACAGAACGCGGCCACCACGAGGGTGGGCGTGCCCGGCCAGGCCTTGGCGGTGTCACCGGTTACCAGCCAGAGGATCCACCGGGCGCCGAACGGCGCGACCTCGCCCGAGGTCACCAGCGCGGCGAGCCACGCCGCCACCCAGACCAGCCCTACCAGGCCGACCACGCCCCACAGCGCCAGCACCGCCAGCAGCGGAGGGGTGCCCGCCGCCATGGCGCCGCCGCGCGGCTGGAACCTGTCGGACTGCCATGCCATGCCTCTCATGCCCTGTTCACCGCCTGATCGGTGTCGTAGAGGTCGAACTCGTCGCCGGTGAGGGTCATCTGCACCGGGATGCCCAGCCGCTCGGCGCCGGTCTTGATCAGGTAGCGGCCCCGGCCCGGGTGCAGGGTGCCGGGCTGCCACGAGTCGGGGGAGGACCAGGACGAGACCAGGCCCTGCTCCGGTTCGGTCAGCGGGGTGATCTGGTTGACCCGCGACAGCTCCCGGGGCGGCAGGCCGGCCAGGATGGTGATGGCCGACCGGTCGACGAATCCGCGCGCCTTGGCCCGGTCCTCCTCGTTGGCCAGCGCCTCCAGGTCGCTGAGCGAGTGGGTGACCATCACCGAGGCCATCCCCTTGCTGCGGTTGAGGCGGGTGAGCGAGTCGGCGTACTCCACCAGGCCGGGTGCGCCGCGCAGCGCGCGCCACAGCTCGTCCATCACCCCGATGTAGGAACGGGGGGCCATGACGCCCTGCTCGGCGAGCAGCCCCATCGCGTCGACCGTCCCGAAGCCGTAGCTCCAGGTGCACAGCATGGCCGCGGTCAGCAGCTTGTCGCCGGCCGCGCCCACGCGGGAGATGTCCACGCTGATACCGGGCGCGTTGAGGTCGACGGGGTTGGTGGTGGGACCGTCGAAGACGCCCGCCAGGGAGCCCGTGCACAGCAGGCGCAGAGTGAAGACGAGGTCGTCGACGCGCTCGTCGTAGCGGTCGGCCGAGCCCGCGCGGGCCAGCGCGCGCAGCCCGTCGGGCCCCTCCTCGATGACCCGCAGCACGTCGGGCACGGTGGGCTGGACACCGTCGCCCAGCCGCTCGTCGAGCAGGTCCACCGCCGCGCCGAGCACGACCTCCTCGGCGTTGCTGATGCGGTCCTCGCGCACCAGCGTGCACAGCGCCATCAGCAGCGAGATGCGGCGGGAACGCACCTCCCAGCGCAGCTGGGCCCGCTCCTCGGGGCCGAGCAGCTCCAGCGACGACCCCAGCGGCCCGGAGTCCAGCGGGTTGATGCGGTCCATCCCCCGGCCGATCTCGACGACCTGGCCGCCGAGGTAGCGGATGAGGTTGGTGTAGTCGGGCTTGGTGTCGCCCAGCACGATGGCGCGGGTGCCGAACGCGACCGCGCCGGTGATCAGTCGCTTGACCAGGGTGGACTTCCCCGTCCCGGGTTGGCCGAGCACGAAGCAGCCCGGGTTGGTCACCAGGCCCGAGCGCAGCCACGCCAGCGGGTCCAGGCACACGACCTCGCCGGAGAGCAGGTCGCGCCCGATGGGTGTGCCCACCGACGGCGGCTTGCTGCTGGTCACGAACGGGAACAGGCCGCAGGCCTGTGCGGTGGTGGCCTGGAACTCGGGCACGTGCGGGATGTTGACCGAGGCGCCGCCCTCGCGCTGCCCCCAGCCCATCACGGGAGGCAGCGGACCGAGCGCCGCGTCGTCGGCGCCCTCCTCGCCGGCCGGGCGGCGGCGCCCGCGGTCGGGCCGGGACGCGGTGCGGGCGGCGGCGCGCTGCTCCCGGTGCTCGTTCTTGCGCCGCGCGCGCCTGCGGCGGCGCTCGGCACGGTCGTCGCCGGCGCCCGGAGGCGCGAGCGGCTGCTCGGTCGCGGCCGTGTCGGTGCTGGATGCCATGGGCGTCTCCTGGCTCTGGACTCGTTCAGTTGCGCTGGGCGAGGTAGGGCGGGCAGACCCCGAGCGGCAGAGTGGTGGCGAAGGCGACGTCCTGGCTGCCCCAGGCCCGCCGCAGGCGGATGCGGGAGGTCTCGGCCGACGACTCGGTGTGGGAGACCGCGCGGTCGAGCTCGTCGGGGTTCTCGACCGTGACCGAGGCGTAGAGGCTCATCTGCACCAGGCCCGCGCCCAGCGTCTCCTCCTGGGCGGCCTGGCGCGCGTAGGCGAGGTCCTGGCTGTCGCGGGCGCTGACGCGGTGGCGCAGCCGGGCCGACATCTCACTCTTGTACTGCGCTGCGGTGTTCTGGCCCTCCAGCGCACGCGCCGCCGAGGAGGCCGGCCAGTGCCGGAACAGCAGGGTGGTGCGCTTGGTCCAGCGGGTGGGCGCGAGCAGTTGGGACAGCACCGTGCTGGTGACGTGGGTGCGCGGCGCCTGCTGCCAGACCCAGGCCACGCTGGTGCCGCTGTCGTGGACGTAGCGGTCGTGCAGGGTCTCGGCGGCGATGGGGCCGGCCTCCGACCAGTTGTCGGTCTCGATCGCGCCGCCGGACTCCAGCAGCTGCGCCACGGCGCCGCGGGCGGCGGGGTCGTAGGCGCTGCGGACGACGGCGACGATCTCCTCGGGCCGAGCGCGCCCGACGACGCTGACGCCGCACCCGCCGAGCCCGTTCTCGATCTGGTTGAGCAGGTTGTTCAACTCGGCGGCGGCCTCCAGGCGCCCCTTGGGCGGCGTGGGGAACCGGCGCGGGTCGAAGGTGACGGAGATGCGGGTCTCGACCTCGGCGCTGACGGCGGGCGCCAGCGCGACCAGCTCACCGAGGATGCGCCGGGCCGCCTGCGGCGACTGGGGGTCGACCGCTGCCGCGACCTGGTCGCGCAGCGTATCGCCGGGGTCGGGGCTGGACTCGACGGTCACCGCGATCCAGGGGACCCAGGGCATGTAGCCGAACCCGGCCAGCCAGTTGTGCCAGTTGGCCACCCAGGTGTCGACGTCGCCGGTCTCGGCCAGCCACACGGAGTTGGAGGAGACCTTCAGGGTGGCCGTCATGTGTCCGAGGCGCCGGTTCCAGGCGATGCCGAAGCGGCCGCCGCGCCCGTCCTCGGCGGAGAGCAGCGTGATGGGGGCGAGCACGCCCGGCAGCTGCAGGGCGCGCGGGTGCTCGACCAGGACGCCGGCGCGGTAGCGGGTGCGTCCGCGGACGGTGGCCCACCACCACCGCAGCCGGGTGAGGATGAAGGCGAGCAGCGAGGTGCCCTGGACCGGCACGAGCGCGACGCCGAAGACCACCACGAGCGGCGGCACCAGGTAGGCGGCGTAGCGCTGGTCGACGAAGGCCACGAGCATGAGCGCGATGAGGCAGCCCATCAGGATCATGGTGGGGATGAAGCCCAGCCCCAGCAGGCCGATGCTGCGCTTGCGGCGCCACCCGCCGTAGGTCCGCAGTGTCATGTGTCCCGTCCTCGGTCTGGATCGTGCGTGTCCTGTGTTGGCGGCCCGGGCTACAGCGCCCCGGAGGGCGGCTGGTCGGCGTCGGTTCCGGAGGCCCCGTCGGCGACGGCGCCGGAGTCGGCGGACGCGGGCGGGGCGTCGGAGGCCGGTGCGGAGGCGGGCGCTCCGGATACGGGCACCGCCGCCCCGGAGGGCCCTGGGGGGCCGAGGGCGCCGGTGGTGGTGCCGCCGGACTCGCCGGGCTGCGCCGCGCCGGAGGGGGTGGGCGCCCCGGTGGAGCCGCTGGAGGGCGCGCCTCCGGCGGCGGTGGGGGCCGAGCCGTGCCCCGGCTGCCCCGCACCCGAGGGCGTCGGCGCACCGCCGCCCGAAGCCGCGGCCGCCCCGCCGCCCGACGCCCCGCCGCTGTAGGAGGCCGACTGGACGCTGTGCCCCGGCTGACCCGCACCCGACGGCGTCGGCACCGACGACGACCCACCGGTGTCTGCCGAACCGCCGCCGGCGGCGGCGGGCGCCGAGAACTGGCCCGGGTCGGCGGCGCCGGAGGGTGTGGCCGCAGTCGACGCCGGTGCGGTGCCGTCGGCGCCGCCCGCGCCGGACGCGCCCCAGGTGGCCGAGCCTCCTGAGGCGCCCGCCGGGACGGCGCCGCCGGACGGCGCGCCGCCCGAGATGCCGCCCGAGTTCGACGCCGAGGTGACCGAGGCGCTGCCGGACGCGGTCGTACCGGCACCCGACGGCAGCGCGGAGCCGCCGGAGTCGCCCGCGCCGCCCGGGCTGTCGGCTCCCTGGCCGTCCTGTGCCGAGGCGTGGCCTGCCTGGCCGCCCGGCGTGTCCGCGCCCGAGTCGCGCGCGCCGTCGGGCGAGGCCGCACTGTCCGCGGAACCGCCGCTTCCGCCTCCGGTTCCACCGCCGTCGGCGCCGCCGCCCCCGGCCGCGCCGACCGTTTCCGTCCCCGCTCCGCCCGCCCCCGCTCCGGCGCTGACAGCGGTCGTGGCGGCGCCCGCCGCCAGTCCGCCTCCTCCGCCGCCGCCGGACGTGGAGATGGCCGAGGCCGAGGGCAGGCCCTGGTCGACGGTGGCCGCCCGGCTCCCGGCACCGTGCCCCGCCGTGCTCGCGCCGAAGACCCCGCCACTGGAGGACCCCGGTACGCCGGAGGGCTGCGCGCCGCCTCCTGCTCCTGCGGAGGAGGCGCCCGCGCCGGCGCCGAAGGCCATGGCGCCGCCGGTGAGCTTGGTTGCCATCGTGCCGAGCAGGCTCCACAGCATCGGCAGCGCACCGGTTGCGATGAGGATCAGCGCCACGCCGAGGAAGTACTGGAAGACGCCGTCGGTGTCGCCGCGCGACTCGGCGTAGAAGACGAAGCCCAGCGCGTAGATGAGGACGATGACCGGCTTGTACAGGATGGAGCCGATCAGCCAGCCCATGATCTTGGAGAAGATGTTGGTACCGGGACCGGGCAGCATCGCCGCACCCGCGGCCAGGGGCAGCACGGCGGCGCAGATGTAGATGACGCCCTGGGTGTAGTACAGCGCGACGATCTGGATGACGGCGCCGACCACCACCGCGATGCCGACGAGGACGCCCAGCAGCAGGCGGAAGCCGCCCTTGAGCACGTCGCCTTCGGGGATGTCCGTCAGGTCGTTGCCGAGCTCGGCGCCGAAGTTGGCCGCGACCCCGTTGGCGAGCAGGTACCCCGCCAGCGAGTCGCAGAAGTCGACCACGCCCTGGATCACGAAGATCCCGGCGAAGGTGGTGAACACCAGCACCAGCAGCGCCTTGACGGTGTCCATCATCGGGTCGAGGCGCCGGTGCCACAGCAGGCGGATCGCCGCGACCAGCAGTCCGGCGGTGGCCAGCAGCGTGACCAGGGGGAACACGAGGTCCTGAAAGGCGGAGATCCCGTCGCTGCCGGCGAGGTCGTTGTTGTTGTCGACCGCCGGGTTGTCCCAGAGGATGTTGAAGATGCCCTCGATGGCCGGCGCGATCAGCTCGCCGACGTCTTCGGAAATCTGCTGAAGGGACATGGCACTTCCTGCTCAGGGGCTCGTGAGAGGGCTGGGGCGGGCCGCGGATGGCGCGGACTCGGTGGCGCGGACTAGATGGTCCGGGGCTGGTCGTCGCTGTCGCTGTTGTCGCCGCCGCCGCCGTCCGGCGGCTCGCCGGGATCCTGTTCACGCGTGTACTCGACCCAGCGCGTCCCGCCGTCCCCGCCGCCGCCTCCGCCGGCTTGGAGCAGAACGGCCACGATCGGGGCTGCCACGATCAGCAGCACGACGCCCAGCAGCACCCACGGCAGCTCACCCATGCCGCGGGCGGCGATCCAGGGGTCGCCGGTGAAGTTGGCCTGCACCATCTTCCCGGCGATGATCAGCAGCGCGATGACCGCGATCGCCGCGCCCAGGCCCATGACCCAGCCGAGGATCGTGTTGCCGCAGGAGATCCACAGCTCCTGGCCGTCCACCTCGGGACAGGCGCGGGCGGCGAGTACGGGGGCCGATCGGTCGTTCATGGCATCACCTGGCTGCTCGGTGAGGATCGTCTGCGCCGAAAGGGCCTCCGGGCCGTCGCATCACACGGTTCCGGTGAACTCGGGGTCGGGCTCGTAGGTCGGCATCGGGTACTCGGGTTCGTCCGCGGGGGTGGAGAGCAGCATCGTGACCACCGAGACGGCGACGAGCATGAGGAAGATCCCCATGAACGTCCACAGCAGGCCGCCCACGCCCTCGGCGGCGAGGTCGGAGCGGCCGCTCTTGCCGACGACCATCTTCCCGGCGCAGTAGAGGACGCCGATGATCCCGATGACCGCGACGATTCCGCGGCCCCAGGCGAAGATCTGGTCCAGGGCCGGGAGCACCTGGCTGGGCAGCTGCGGCTCGGGGTTCCAAGTCAGGGGCAGCGGTCCCGCGGCGTCGACCGCGCGCTGCGCGGCGCCGTGGACCGCGATGGAGGTGTACAGCAGGGCGTTCACGCCGTCCTCCGCGCTGGTTGCAGTGGATGGGTGCCGGCGGCGGGGCGCACGGCCGCCGGCGGTGTCATCGGGCGCGCCGCGCCGCGCGCGGCGGAAGAACGCCGGGCGGGCCGCACGGACGGGTGCCGCGGGTCACGCCTGCTGCGCCGGAAGCAGCAAGGTGATCGCCGGAATGGCGATGAGCATCAGCGAGATACCGAGAATCGTCCAGACGAGGCCGCCCACGCCTTCGGCGGCGAGGTCCGAACGCCCGAACTTGCCGACCGCCATCTTCCCGGCGCAGAACAGCACGCCGATGATGCCGATGACCACGACGACGCCCCGCCCCCACATGAAAAGGGTGTTGATCGAGCTCATCGCACCCGAGGGGATGCTGATCCCCTCACCCCATTCGTAGTCCTTAAGCGTGGTGTTGAACGCGATGATGGCCGCCGATTGGGCCTTGACATAACCCGCCAGAAAAAGGTTCATACTTCTACTCCTCGCTCATTCGTGCCCATAATCGCCAGACCCGCCTGTTCCGCACGCGGACCGGATTCTGGACAGGGCCCGCTCGACCTTCTTCGGCAGGTCGACCTTCCCCACGTCGGCGGCGTCCGCGTAGCGGATCCCGGCCGCGAACGGCAGCCGGACGATCTCGCCCACCCGGTCCTCGATCAGCCGGATCCGGGCCGCGGCCTCGCGCGGCTCGGGCCCGGACCCGTCGGCGACGACCACCAGGCAGGCGATCGCCGCCCCGGACTCGGCGACTCCGGTGACCGCCTCGACCGCCCGCGCCGAGGCGGGTGCGCTGTCGCGCGCCACCAGCACCAGCGGACGGCCGAACGTCTCGATGCGCCGGGTGCCCGACTCGTATCGGCCCAGGTCCCACGGCGTTCGCAGCAGCTCCGCCAGCGTGGTGGCGCCGGCTCCGCCGTGGCAGCCCAGGACGACCGCGTCCACCGGCGGCGCCTCCGCCGCCGGCGCGCCGCGGATGCCGGGCTCGCGGCCCAGGCGCCGACCGAGTTCCACGGCCACGTCGCTCCCCTTTCGTTCACGCCGCTGTTCGCGGACCGTTCGAAGATCACCTGCGACGGGCGCCGGTGCCCGTCGTCACCCGCGATAGACGGACTCCCATTCCTCTGCGGTTCCGCATTCTCGAAGAATTTTTTCCGCACCCTCGCCACCTGCGGGAACCCGCTTCCACGTTCTGCGCGCGGGCGCATGCGAGTGCGCGTGACGCAGCGGAGGCGGGGATGGTTCCCGCTTTTCCCGAGGAATTCGTGTCCGCCTGCGGACACCCTTCCCCGGAACCCCCGACCGCCTTCCGGGGGTCCGAAGTGTCCGCGGAACCGGATCCGGGTCCGTGCGGATTCATTTCCGTTCGACCCGGTCCCGGATAACGGAACACGAGAAACCGCACACCGTTCTTCAGAAATTTTCGGCAATGCGGAAGAAAGGCGACCGTGAACGACGACAACCAGGGTTCCCGGCGGATCGCGCTTGCCGCGGCTGCGGTGATCGTCATCGCGCTGGCCGCCGGGTTCGCCGTGATGCGCCTCTCCTCCGGCGGCGCCGAAAGCCCCGCGCCCTCCGCCGACCCGGGCGGCCCCGCCGCGGACCCGGGCGGACGCGGCGGCGAGGTCGACGTCGCCGCGCTGCTGCCCGACTCCGAGGCCGATCTCCAGGAGGCCGCCGGCGTCGCCCGTGAGTTCACCGCCGCCTACTTCGGAGGCGCCGCCGACCGCGGCGACCGGTTGGCGGAGCTGGCCACCCCGGGCTTCGCCGACATGCTCGCCCAGGAGGGCGCGGCCCCGCCGGTGCAGGGCGAGCCGGTGCCGACCGCGTCAGCCGAGGAGGCCGACGTCGAGACCGAGGTGACCGCAATCCGCGACCTGGCGGAAGGCAGCGTCACCTATGTGGTCCGCGCCGACGTCACGGCGTCCAGCGGCGCCGAGCGCCGCTTCGAGTACGCCGCCACGGTCGCCGAGCGCGGCGGCGGCTGGCGGGTGAGCGGTTTCCACGACGCCGCGCTGGGCGACGCCGGAGCGCGCTGAGGTGGGCGCGCGCGATCGGCGCAGGGGCGGGCCCCGGCCCGCCGCGCGGGCACGGGCGCTGCCGGGCGCGCTCGCGCGGGCGCTGCGCAGCCGGTTCGCCCGGATCCGCCGGGCGCGGCTGAGCGACCTCGGCCGCAGCACGCTCTCCTACAGCCTGGGGGCGAGCCTGTTCATGGGCTCGACCCTGGTCGTGGTCAGCGGCCCGGAGATCTTCGACTACCTGGGGTTCGGCGGCGGACCGGGCGGCGGCTGCTCGACCTCGCTGGGCGGCTACACCGGCAACGCCTCCGCGGACTCCATCCCGGAGAACTTCCTGGGGTACGCGCGCGACGCGGGCGACCACTTCAACGTCCCCTGGGAGTACGTGGCCGGGCTGTCGTGGCGCGAGACCAACCACGGGCGCATCGCCGACAACGCCGCCTACCCGGGACTCGGCCGGCTGCCGACCGGCATCGTCTACGGCACCGCCAACCCCGCCGGCGCGGCCGGCCCTCTCCAGTTCGGCATCAAGCACCCCGTCACGAACAAGACCGGCGGCCCGCTGGGCGACGCCGGCAACACCTGGGGCGGCGAGGCGGACCAGCCCGCGTCCGAGCGCACCGCCGCGCCCGGCACCAACGGGCAGTGGTTCGGCGTCGACGGCAACGGCGACGGCCGGATCAACGTGTGGGATCCAGCCGACGCGGTGCACTCGGCGGCGGGCTTCCTCCGCTACTGGATGGACCGCGGCCACAGCATCGAGTGGGCGGTCGGGCGCTACCACGGCTCGGGGCAGGGCGGCGCCTACCAGCAGGCGGTCAGCGCCAAGGCCGCCCAGTACAGCGGCGGGGACTTCACCGTCGCTCCGCCCAACGGCACCCGGACGGACTGCTCCGACGGCGCGCTGAACGGCACAGCGGTCGGGAAAGTGATCCAGTTCGCGCGGAACCAGCGCGGCAAGCCCTACGTGTGGGGCGGAGTCGGCCCCAACGGCTACGACTGCTCGGGCCTGCTCTGGGAGGCCTACAAGGCGGCGGGGCTGCCGCAGCGCTATGTCGACCACCGCTGGACGACGAACACCATGTTCCGGATGTCCGAAGCCAAGCGCGTGACCTGGGACGAGATCCGGCCCGGCGACATGATCCTCACCGGCCGCAACGGATCGGGCATGCCGACGCACGTTTCCATGGTCACCGGGCGCCGCGACGGCCGGCTGATGGTGATCGAGGCCTACAGCTCCAGCGTCGACCGGTGGGCCCAGATCCACGAGCACGAGTACGACTCCGGCGTGTGGAGCCAGCCGGAGTTTCGCACCATCGTGCGCGTCAGCCACCTGTTCCCCGCCGACGACTCCGCCGAGGAGGACGCCGTTGAGCAGGTCTGAGAGCGGTCCCCGAGCCCTGCGGACCCCGTCGCGAACGACCGGGCCGCGAACAGGAAGGTAGCCCAGCATGAGAACCCCCCTGCTCAGCCGCGACCGGCTGGCGGTGGCCCTGATCGTGGTCCTGCTCGCGCTGGTGGCGGGTTTCGGGGTGACGCGGCTGGGCGGCGCACCGGAGCCCGGCGCGCCGCCGGCCGCGGAGCCCGGCGGTTCGGGGCCGGAGGCCTCGATGGACGAGCTGATGCCGGTGTCCGAGCGGGAGTTCCAGCGGGCGCTTCGCGCCGCGACCGAGCACGCCCGCCGGATGGGCACCTTCGCCCCCTCCGCCGGCGAGGCCGCCTACTTCGACGGTCTTCGCTCCGGCGCCGACTCCGGCTACGCCCGCACCCTGGACGTCGAGGGCTCGGCGGCCTTCGCGCTCCACCGCCGGCTGGCCGAACGGGCGGAGCCGACCGAGGGTGCGGCCCAGGCGCGGGTGGCGCCCATGGTCAGCGCCGAGGCGATCACCGTGGAGCTCGTGCTGTCGGCCGAACCGGCCGGCGGCGGGAGCGGCCGAAGCGGCGGCGAACCGCTGGAGCTGGGCACCTACCAGGTGTCCCTGCGCCGCGACGGCGGCGCCTGGCTGGTCATGGGGGTCAGCGACACCCAGGACATCGAGGCGATGCGCGGCGAGGGGCTGATCTGAGGTGGCCCGCACCCGCCGCGCCCGCGTGCGCGGCCCCGAGGCCGGACGGGCGAGCCTCGGAGCCGGTTTGACCCTCGGATTCGCCGCGGTGTTCGCCGCCGTGGCCGGTGTGCAGGCGATCGACACCTTCGGCGCGGGCACGGAGGGCGGCACGGGGGGAGACCGCGCACAGCAGATCGGCTACAGGGCGGGCGACATCGATCCCGGCGGTGCCCTGGTCGACTGCGGTTCGGCGGGCCGCGTGACGGAGCTGACCTGCAACGGCTACAAGGCCACGCTCGCGGCCTTCCCCGAGTTCGACAAGCCGGGCTGGCGCGGCTGCTACCGCGCCGGGCCGCCCGACCACGGCACCGGTCAGGCCTGCGACTACATGACCAACGTCGACGGCAGCCGGGGCACCGCGGCGCAGAACGCGGTCGGGTTCGAGCTGTCGCGCTGGCTCATGCGCAACCACCGGCAGATGGGCGTGAAGTACGTGATCTGGCACCAGCGGATCTGGAACCCGGCCCAGGGCGACCCGACGTGCGTGGGCGAGACCGACGCCGGCTCCTTCGCGCAGAGCTGCTGGAGGCCGATGGAGGACCGCGGCAGCAACACCCAGAACCACTACGACCACGTGCACGTGTCCTTCCGCTACTGACGCGCGTCCATCACCACGCGTCTCGCGACACGCCCTTCCAGACCCCTCCGGAGCACCGGAGGTGCGAATGCACGACGAGGCACGACGGAAAGGAGGAGACATGCCATTCCCACTTCTCGCCGCCGCCGGCATAGCCATCGGCAGCGCTGTCGCGGGAGCGGTCACCGACCAGGCGGTCGACTGGGCGGTCGACGAGATGTCCGGCGACGACGAAGAACAGCAGCAGGAGGAGCAGCAGGCCGCCGAATCGAGCGAAGGTAACTCGATCCTGGGCGCCCTGGGGAACTTCGGCCCTCTCGGCGCCATCGCCGGCTTGCTCGTGGCGGCGATCCAGGCACTGGCCGACGCGAACGACAGGGGCCAGGGCGACGTGCAGTACGCCGGCCGCGTCCCCGACCAGTCCGACCGGGAGCTGCGCGCCAAGGAAGGGAACGAGATCCCCGGCGCCCAGTTCGTCAGCCGCACAGCGATGATCCCGGACGGGTTCAGCCCCGTGACGGCCGCCTATTCCGGCGACGACAAGGGGCTGGCGCTGCAGGCGGTCCAGCTCCAGACCCTGTGACCGCCCGCGCGGCCGGAAGGGGCGCTGCGCGGCGGCCGCCCGGCCGCCGCCGGAGGAGTCCGTGAAAGGAAGCGGGAAGGAGTTGTGAGGAGAGCCGTGAGGAGAACCGCATGGTGACACCCGCGCAGTCCGCGCCCAACATCCTCGACGAGTTCAACCAGCCCTATCTGAACGAACGCTACGAACGCGAATACGACGACACCTTCACGACGGTGAGCACGGCCGACGCGTCGGTCGTGCAGGCCGACACGGCGGGGAAGACCGATTTCTCCGGCAGCATCGTGCAGGTGAAGCGCGGTGGCGGCAACAAGGGCGGCGACGACAACAGCAACGGCGACAACGACCGGAACGGGAACGGAAACAACGACGACCGCAGGAACAACGGGAACACCTACAGGTTCGACAACGACCTGGAGTACTACGGCGACCAAGGGCAGGGGCAGCAGCAAGGGGCCTCCGCCGGAGGCGGTTTCGAGCTGGCCTGGGGCAACCCGCTCGGGCTGGTGGGACAACTGATGGAGATGTCCACCACCGGCCAGGGCGGCGGCCCGGAGTCGCCGATGGACAGTCCGAGTCACCGCACCCTGAGGATGGGCAAGGCGCGGCGCTGACCCCGGCGCCCCGGTGACCGCACCCCGGGCCCGGACGCACCGCCCGCAGGACGGACCGCGTCCGGGCCCGGGCGTCGCGCCCCGAACCGGGGGGTGTTGCAGCCGCCCGTGACGAGCCGCCCCGGTTCCGTTGCCCATGCCGCCCCGGGCCCGACCGGCGGCCGCCGGAATCGCCGCAGCACCGGCCCGGGGACTTCGACCGGGAGGGCGAGAGGGTGGGGGCGGCCGAACCGGCGGACGGCGGAGCGAGGCCCCGCACCGCCCGGTCAGACGTCGCTCGCCCGCTGGGTGCAGGCGTTCTCGGACGGGGCGACCTCGTCCACGCTGGCCACCGCCATGACGGTGAAGCAGTAGTCGAACGAGGGGTTGAGCCCGGTGATCGTGATCCGAGTGGACAGCGGCTCCCCCTCGGCGAGCGTGGACGGCGCGGTGCCCACCGGCCCCCCGACCACGTGGTAGGAGGCGCGGCCGGAGGTGTTGTCGGCCCAGGACAGGGTGACCGTGTCGCCCTCGTCGGAGACGATCCGCACGTCCGTCGGCGCCAGCGCCGGGTTCTCCGACGCCTGCGGCGGCAGGGACGGCGGGATCGGCGCGGAAGCCTCGCCGCGGGGCTGCGCGGTGGGGTCGGTGGCCTGCCGGCCTCCGACCGCACCCGAGCCCATCCACCACGCCACGCCCAGAGCCGCACCGCCCACGAGGGCGACGGCGATCCCGGCGGCGAGGACCGCGGTGACGAGCACCCGGGCGAAGGCGTAGCGGTCGCCGGACGGGCGTCCCCCGTCCGGCGGAGCCGCGTCGCCGTGTCCCTGTTCGGTCGGACCGCTGTCCGGCGCGTGGGCGGGAACCCGGGGCTCCGCATCGGGGCGGTGCACACTGCTCGGCAGGGTCCCGTCGCCGGCGGCGCCTACCGAAGCCGGAGCAACGGAGCGCACCGCCCCTCCGCCACCCTGCGCACTCGCAGCGAGACCGGAGTCCCCTTCCACCCCACCGGCGGCGGCCGCCGAATCGGTCGGCGATCGCTCGCCCGAGCGGCCCGAGGAACCGAAGGACTCACCACCCCCACTCACGAGCCCTGACGCACCCGCCGCCGCCTCCTCCGACCGCGCACCGCCCCCAACAGCGCTCGCAGGACCTTCAGCGGTACCTCCGCCAGACTCCGAGACGACCGGTCCACCCGGTCGCGGAACACCACCCGGCGCGGCGTCACCGGCACCATCACCGACGCCGCCGCCTGCGACCCTTTCGCCAACGCCCGAGCCGACGCCGTCGCTCCAGCGGCCAAAGGCGCCGAAGGACTCACGGTCCCCGCTCACCGGATCCGCTGCTTCGGACGGCGGCTCCTGCGGCCACGCGGCGGCCGCAGAACCGCCCGCCGAACCGGCGGCACGTCCGTCGCCATACTCCGAGGAGTCCTGTCCGGTATGAGTCCCCGACCCGGCACGGGACTCAGCCCCACGGTTCGGGGCCTCGGCGGATTGGGCCGGTCGGTTCCACCAGGCGTCGGCGTATCGGTCGGTCGGACGCTCGCGGCCTCCCGCCACGCCGGTCTCATGCCGCCCCTCGAAGGCGGAGCCTGCCTCGGCCTCCTCCCCGAGCACCTCGGCCTCCGCTGGCTGCTCGGGGCTGTGTGCCGGACCCGGCTCGGACGCCACCGGCCGGTCCTCGGCCGGCCCATCGCCGCTCGGCTCCCACGGCGGGGTGGGTGACTCGGCCGTCGTGTGCTCGGCCGTTGTGTGCTGTTCGGCCGCCGGGCCCCCGGGCTCCGGGAACGCGCCGCGGTCCCGCTCAGAGCGGGCCGGCTCATGGGGGAATCGGGGGTGCACGGGGTCACCCGCGCTCGGATCGCCCGGCGCCGGTTCCGCGGCCGCCCCGACCGCCTCCTCCGCAAGGCCCTCCTCCGCCGCCCCGGCCGCACCGGGCGCCTCGGCCGAGACACCCGCCTCCGCCGCAGCGGCCGCCGCCTGCGCGGCGTCGCGTTCTGCAGCTCCGACACCGGCTTCCGCCGTCCCGGCCCCCATCGCCGCCGCGCCGCTGCCCGAGCGGGGGCGCGGGGGCGCCTGGCCGCGGGCGGCCTCGAGTGCGCGGGCGAAGGCGCGGGCGTCGGCGTGCCGCTGGGCGGGGTCCTCCGCCAGGGCGGTCTCCAGGACCTCGACGAGCGCGGTCGGCGTCCCGGCCGGCGGAGGCTCCGGAGGAACGGCTCGGCGCCGGCGCTCGCCCGTCGCCTCGGCGCCGGCGCCCGGCCCGTCCTCCCCCTCACCGGAGGCGAGCGGCGGGCGGCCCGTCAGCAGGGTCCACAGCGCCGACGCCAGGAGGTAGACGTCCGAGCGCGGCGACTGGCGCCCTCCGGCGAACGCCTCCGGCGGCAGGTGCGCCGCCGGGCGCGCCTCCGGGGCCAGCGGCGGGAACGGCGCCCCGTCCCGCTGCCCGGCGGTCCTGCTCGCGGCGAGCTCCGCGCTGGACCCCCGGAACAGCAGCCGGTGCGGCGCGATGTCCCCGTGGACCATGCCCGCCTCGTGCAGCGGCTCCAGCTCGGCGGCGACCGCAAGTCCCACGTCGGCGACGCGCTCCGGGGCGAGCGGCCCCTCCCGCTCGACCAGGGCCGCATAGGAGTCCGGCGGCTCCTCGCGCCAGAGGGCGTACGGCGGCTGGTCACCGCCGGCGTCCCCGCGCAGCGCGCGCACCAGGACGGCCTCGCCGGTCCGCTCGGACCTGGCGTGGTAGAGCCGCCAGCGCTCGGTCTCGCGCACCAGTCCGGTGATCCGGTAACCCGGTACCTCGGGCGCGGACTCGTCGGCCGCCATCGTCTGCCCCCTTCGCCCCTCTATCGTCCGCGCCAGAACAGCGGTCGCGGATCCAGCCACCAACTCCAGCGCCGCGCCCGCGGCTGTCCCGCGCGCAGGTCGCGTACGTACCCGCGCACCTCCTCCGCGGCCCGCCCGGCCCGCTCGTGGGAGACGCTCCCGGTCGGGCCGAAGGCGAGGTCGTTGACGCACCGGTGCAGCGAGCGCAGCCGGCGCACGCCCTCCCCCGTGGGGTCGGCGCCCGCGGCCGCCCTGATCACCCCGGTGACCGTGCTTCCGGCCAGCCCGCCCGTCCCGGCCAGCCGCAGGTTCTCGCGCAACTCGCGCCACGCGCCCAGGACCGTCTCGCCGGGCGGGCGCCCGGCGGCCAGGCGGCGGCGCGAGCGGCGCATCCGCAGCGCGAGGACGAGCAGCGCCGCCGCTGCCGCGGCCGCCGCGGCCGTGCCGGGAGCGAGCCACACGCGGGCCGCGTCGTCGGGACGCTGCGCCGAGGCGTCCGGCGCCGGCGCCCAGTCCCCGCCCTCCGGTTCGGTCCCCACCGAGTGCGGACCGCGGTCCTCGGCCTCGGCCGCGGCCGGCTCCTCGGGGTCCCCGCCCTCCTCGCGGCCGCCCGGAGTGACGTCGAAGGGCACCCAGCCGACCCCGGAGAAGTAGACCTCGCCCCAGGCGATGGCGTCTCCGGTGGTCACGGTGGCCGTGCCGCCGTCGCCGCGCTGTCCGGGCCCGAAGCCGACGACGACGCGGCTGGGCAGCCCCGCCGCGCGGGCGAGGACCGCGAACGCGGAGGCGAACTGCTCGGAGGTGCCTCCCCCGCCCTGCCGGCCGGGTTCGACCAGCAGCCGCCGCAGGTCGGCGAGCCCGTGCCCGCTGGGCGCCCCCGGATCGAAGGTGTAGCCGGTGCGCAGGTAGCGCGCCAGGCGGACGGCGCGGTCGTAGGCTCCGCCGTCGGCCGAGGCCTGGGCGGCGATGCCGGCGATCTCCTCCGGCAGCTCCTCGGGCAGGTAGCGGTACGCGTCGAACGCGGCCGACCGGGGCACGCCGCGCCCGGCCAGGGTGGCGGCGCGCCACTGGGCGACGTCGCCGCTGACGGTGTACGCGAACCCCGACGCGTCGCCGCGCGCGAGGACCGCGGTGCCCGACGCGGCGTCGAACGCGGCGCCCGGCGCGTCGAGGGAGCGGGGCGCACCGACAACGGGCAGCCACGGCCCGGGCAGGCCGGTGACGGTGACGGCGGCCTCCTGGCGGGTGGCGTGCGGAGCGGCGGGCTCGGGCGCGGGCAGCACGCGGCCGGTGGTGCGGTAGCGGCTCTCGGGCAGCCAGGTGGTGCCGGTGAAGTCCGCCAGGGCCACCCAGCGCAGCACGGTGGCGCGGTTGCTCTCGACCTCCAGCAGCGGGGTGTCGGGGTTGGCCGCCCAGATCGACAGGTAGCCCAGCGGGTTGGGCGCGGCCTCGGGGACCGCCTGCGGACGCACTCCCGCCCGCGGGTCGAGCGGCCGCGCCTGCCAGGGCGCGAAGGCGGCGGGCGCGGCAGCGGCGGCGAGGGCGCAAACGGCGACGCAGGCGCCGATGCGCATGGCCCAGCGGCCGCCGCCGGGCCCCGAGCGCGCCGACGGTGCCGCCTCGGCGTACAGCCCGGGCGTCGCGAGGGTTCCGGGGCCCGCGGCCGCCGCCGACAGGGCGAGCACCGTGCCCGCCGAGGCGGCGAGCAGCGCGGCCGCCCACAGCGCAGCGGGCGCGGAGGCGCTCAGCGCGGTGCCGCCGGTCAGCAGCAGCACGCCGGGAAGCAGCGCGGTCAGCGTCCGGCCCGAGGCCCAGGCGAAGGCGGCGACGGCCCCGCCCAGCCAGGTGGCCAGCGCGGGCAGCAGCAGCGTGTCCACCATCACCGGCAGGGGCGGCACGCTGCCGAGGATGCGCGCGCCCGCGTTCGGCAGGGCGCCGACCACGTCGGCGAGCGGGTCGCCCCGGGTGCCCGGTGCCGCCAGCGCCAGCGGGAGTGTGGCCGCCAGGGCCGCGGCGGCGCCGGTGAGCAGCGCGGCGAAGGGCGACAGCCGCCGGAGCAGGAGCAGGGTGAGCGCGACCGCGGCCGGGGCCCAGGGGATGAGGGCGACGGCGGCGCCGAGAGGCGACGCGTAGCCGGGAGCGGCGGCGACCGCACCTGCCGCGCAGGCCGCGGCGACGGCTCCCGCGCCCGTGCGGGTGAGCACACGCGATCCGCCACGGCCGCCGGGCCCGGCCGGATCGGCGGTGCGGCGCAGCGTCAGCGTGTCCATGGCGCCTCGTTCCACGCGGACCGGAACTCCGCCGCCGACCGCGCCGCCACCGACGACACGCCGGCCACGGGCTCGGGTTCGGGGCCTTCTCCCACGTGGACGGCGACGCGGCGGTGCGCCGTCTCGCCGGAGGCCGCGAAGGGGCGCAGGTCCGCCGCCGCCAGCCGCGACCCGATCAGCACGGCGGCGCCGCCGACCGGCCCCTCGCCCAGGGCGCGCACCCGTGCGGCCAGGTCGGCGCCGGGCACGGGGGCGGCCGCGGCGAGCAGGTCGAGCATGGCGGCCAGGCCGAGCCGCTCGTGGGCGGCGGCGCCGCTGGCCAGGGTGAGGGTGCAGGCCACCCGGTGGTGCAGCGCGGTGGCCACGACGCAGGCGGCGGCCTCGGCGGCGGCGTCCAGACCCGCGGTGTCCTGGGTTTCGGCGCGGTCGTCGAGCAGCACCGCCAGCCGGGTCTGGGCGGTGTCGGAGTACTGGCGCACCAGCAGCCGACCGGCGCGCGCGGTGCGGCGCCAGTGCACGTGGCGGATGTCGTCGCCCGGGGCGTAGTCGCGCAGTCCGCGGAACGTCTGGGTGCCGCTGCGCCCGTTGTCCAGGCCGCCCTCGGGGGCCGTCTCCAGCCCGGCGGGCAGCGCGCGCAGCCGCTCCCAATGGGGGTGGACGTACAGCCGGCGGCTCCCTCCGGCCCTGGTGCCGGCGGTGGCGAGGCCGAGCGGGTCGGTTGCGCGGACGCTCAGGGGCCCGAGCTCGATGACGCCCCGGCGCGCGGGTGTCAGCCGGTAGCCGGCGCGCAGGGCGCCGCCGCCGCGGGCGGGGGCGACCGGACCCAGGCCGAGCCACCGGGTGCCGGAGTCCTGGCCGATCCGCTCGGCGAGCAGCACCGGGCCGCGCATCCGGGCGGCCTCGACGATGACCGACACGTCGACGTCCTCGCCGGGGGACGTGCGTTCCACGGCCGGCGCCCGGTGCGCCCGCGCGCCGGCGGGCCGGCGCCACAGGGCCGTCAGCGCCCCCCACGCGACGGCGGCCGCGGCCAGCGCGCCCAGCAGCACCAGGGCGCGGTACTGCAGCAGCGCGCCCAGGGCCGGCAGCGCCAGCCCGGCCGCGGCCACGGCCCATCCCCGCTGTGTGGGCATCAGCCGCCCACCACTGCCTCGGGCTGGGGCGCGGGCACCTGCCGCAGCACCTCGGAGAGCAGGTCGGCCGGGTTCGCGCCGCCGACCTGCGCCTCGGGTGTGAGGACGAGGCGGTGCGCCCACACCGGCGCGGCCAGGCGCTCGACGTCCTCGGGGATGACGTAGGGGCGCCCGAGCGCGAGCGCGAGGTGGCGGGCCGCGTGGGCGAGGGCGGCGGTCGCGCGGGGCGACAGGCCCAGCCGCAGCCGCGGGTGGTTGCGCGTGGCGTCGGCGACCGCGCGGATGTAGGCGTAGACGGCGTCGCCCACGTGCACCCGCTCGCCCGCCGCGCGCAGCCGCTCCAGCCCGGCGGCGTCGGCGGCGGGGCGCAGGTCGTCGGGGTCGGGCAGGCCCCGGCGCCGCATGATCGCGATCTCCGCGGCCTCGTCCGGGTAGCCCAGCGACAGCCGCATGAGGAAGCGGTCGAGCTGGGCCTCGGGCAGCGGGTAGGTTCCGTCGAACTCCACGGGGTTCTGGGTGGCCACGATCAGGAACGGGTCGGGCGCGACGTAGCGGACCCCGTCGACGGTGACGAGCCGCTCCTCCATGACCTCCAGCAGCGCCGCCTGGGTCTTGGGTGCGGCGCGGTTGATCTCGTCGGCGACCACCACGTTGGCGAAGATCGGCCCGGGCTGGAAGTCGAACGCGCCGCTGGCCTGGTTGAACACGTTGACGCCGGTGAGGTCGGCCGGCAGCAGGTCGGGGGTGAACTGGACGCGCCGGTGCTCGCCGCCCACGGCGGCGGCGAGCGAGCGGGCCAGCCGTGTCTTGCCCACTCCGGGCACGTCCTCCAGCAGCAGGTGTCCCTGGCACAGCAGCGCCACGGCGGCCATGCGCACGGTGTCGGCACCGCCGAGGACCGCCGATCCGGCGGTGTTGGCCAGCGCCGTGATCGCGGCGGCGTGCTCGGAGGCCTCGGCGGAGGAGAGCGTGCCGCGGCCTGCGGTGTCGTCGGTGCTCGTGGTGGTGGTCACTGGCGCGTCCTCGGGTCGCTCGTGCGGTCTGCTCCGACCGGCTCTCAGCTGGATCTGCAGGCGGACCTGCCCTGGTCGTCGGGGGTGCTCGGGAGGCTGGTGTTGCCGTCGGAGTCGACGGCGCGCACCGCGAAGGCGCTGCAGCCGGCGGCGTCGCCGTAGACGGTGCTCTGGTAGGGCTCGCCGCCGACCGTCACGGGTTCCCCCGCGGTCACGCGCCGCTCCTGCAGTCCGGGCGCGGAGGGCTCGACGACGTACTCGGCGGCCCCCTCCACCGGGCTCCAGTAGACGTTGACGCCGCCCTGCTCGGTGGTGGCGGCCCACACCTCCTCGGGGGCGTCCAGGAACGGCAGTGCGACGGGCTCGGACGCGGCGGGCAGGCCGCGCACTCCGTCCTCGCCGCGGGCCGCGACCGAGAAGGTGTAGGTCCGGCCGGCGGCCAGCCCGGTGAGCTCGATCCCGGTCTCGGAGGTGGAGCGGACGACGACCCCGCCGTCCGCCGACTCGGCGGAGACGACGTAGTCGTCGGCGCCGGGCGCGGGCTCCCATTCGAGCTCGGCGGTGTGGGCGCCGGTGGCCTCGGCGGACACCCCGCCGGGCGCGGGCGGCGCGTCGCCGACGGCGACCTGCGGTGAGGCGGCGGCCGCGCTGTAGCCGTAGGCGTTGACCGCCTGGACCTGGAACCGGTAGGGACCGCCGTCCTCCAGCCCGGGCAGCAGCGCGCTGGTCCGGTCGCCGGAGACCGTGGTGCTGCCGTCCTCCCAGCTGACGACGTACTCGGTGACGGGAGAGGCGGAGTAGGACGGCTGCCAGGAGACGGTGACGCCGTCCTCGCCCACCGACGCCGAGACCGGGACCGGCGCGCCGGGCGGCGCGCCGGCCGCCGTCTGTCCGGTGCCGGAGTGCAGTCCGCCGAGCGGGTCCGTGCCCGCGCCGCCGGGGTCGAGCGGGGCGACCGGGGGCGCCGAGGGCTCGGGCAGTGCGGGGCCGGTTCCGGGCTCGGGCTCGGTGCCCGGGTCGACGTCGGGCGGCAGTGGGGCGGGGCCGCCGTCGTCCGGTGCCGGGGACTCGGCAGGGCCGCCGGGGCCGGGCGGCGCTGCGGTGTCGACCTCCGCGGAGTCGCCCGAGGGGCCGATGACCAGGGCGGTCCCGGACTCGGGGGCGTTGACGAACAGGTAGCCCTCGCGCACCTCCAAGCCGAGCGGCCCGCTGGCGCCCTCCAGGCTGATCGGGTCCGCCACGGCGCCGTCGGCCTCGAACACGCGGACCCGGCCGCCTTCATCCGGCAGGTACACGCGGCCCTCATAGGGCACCGCGACGGCCGAGCCCACGTCCCCGGCGTCGAGCACCTCGGCCCCGCCGCCGTCGTGCGGGCCGGGCAGGGCCAGCATGCGGCCGGCGCCGGGCAGGGTCACGGCGACGAGGTCGCCGGGGGTGCGGGGCGGCAGCACCGCGTCGGCGAGGTCGAGCGGGGCGTCGGTCTCGGCGGTCTCGCCGCCGCGCACCTCCACGATCGTGTCGTCGGAGCGGTTGGCGACCAGCGGCCCCTGGTCGCGCACGGTCATGGCGACGTCGTCGCCCGGGTCGGCGACCTCGGCGGTCTCGACGGCGCGGGCACCGCCCTCGTCGACCCGGACTCCGGTGACCGTTCCCTGGCTGGGTGCGCCGACCCACAGCGTCCCCTGCGCGTCGAACCTTCCCCCGACCAGCGGCGCCGGAAGCTTCAGCGCCTCTCCGGTGGCGGTGAGCGTCGCCGGGTCGACCGCGCGCACCTCGCCGGCCTTCCGGTCGACGATGACGCCGCGCCCGGCGTCGAGCGCCACCGACAGGTCGCCTTCGGGGCTCAGGTCGGCGCGTCCGGAGAACGCGAGGGTGGCCAGGTCGATCGAGGTCATCCGGCCGGTGTCGAGGTCGTGCAGGATGAGGTGGTCGTCGGTCTGGGTGATGCGCACGTCGTGACCGGCGGACTCGGGCAGCTGCGTGACCAGGTCGACGCGGCCGTCTCGGGAGTTGGTGCGGGCGATCTGGCCGTCCGGGCTGTTCCACAGCCACACGTTGCCGTCGGCGAGCCGCACGGCCTGGCCGAGGGCGCCGGCGCCCAGCAGGGTGCACGCGAGCGCGACCGTCAGCGCCAGCGCGGTCCCGGCGAACGCGGACCGCCGCGCCAGGGCCCACGCCGCGATGATGCGCCTGCGCACGGTCTCACATTCCCCTCTCCGGATCGCGCCCCGCGGCGGTCGCGGCCGCGTCGTCGGTCGGCGCGGGCGGCGGGAAATTCGACCCGATAGTACGGAGGATTCGGCTTTTGCGCACCCGGACCGGGAACGGCCCGCGCCTCCCCCGGGAGCAGCCGGTCCGCCCCCTCCGCCGCGGCGACCGCCTATTCGACGGCGCTTCAGGCGGTACGGTTCCGCCCGCAGGGGCAGAGGGCGGGCGCGCCCGGCCTGCGAGCCGACGCGGGTGGCCGGTACCGGCCGCCCCGGAGGAGGCCCGCGCAGGGCGGGCGCCCCCGGGGCGCGGGCGTCGCGGGACGCTACTCGGCCGCTTCGGCGGGAACACTCATCGGTACAGGCCACAACACCGAGGACCACGGAAGGGGGATCTCCCGCGTGTCCCTGCGCATCGAGGACTACGCACTGATCGGCGACACCCAGACGGCGGCGCTGGTGGGGTCCAACGGCAGCATCGACTGGCTGTGCCTGCCCCGGTTCGACTCCGGCGCCTGCTTCGCCGCGCTGCTGGGCGACTCCGGCAACGGCTACTGGAGCATGGCGCCGGCCGGCGAGCACCGGCTGCTGGGGCGGCGCTACCGGCCGGACACCCTCGTGCTGGAGACCGAGTTCGAGTGCGCCGAGGGCACCGTGCGCGTCACCGACTGCATGCCCGTCCGCGACGAGCACCCCGACCTGGTGCGCCGGGTCGAGTGCCTGCGGGGGCGGGTGCGGATGCGCTCCGAGGCCGTGGTGCGGCCCGACTACGGCGGCATCATCCCCTGGACCCGCAAGCACGACCGCCGCCTGCACTACGTCGCCGGCCCCGACACCCTCTACCTGGACTCCGACGTCGAGTTCGATCTCGGCGACCACGCCACGCCCCGGGCCGAGTTCACCGTCGCCGAGGGCGAGCGCGCCGACTTCCGGCTGGCCTGGGTCGCCCCGCGCGCACCGGCGCCCCGGAGCGTCGACGTCGGCGAGGCGATCTCGCGCACCGCCGGCTGGTGGAGCGAGTGGGCGGCACACTGCGACTACGACGGCGAGTACCGCGGCCAGGTGGTGCGCTCCCTCATCACGCTCAAGGCGCTCACCTACTCCCCCAGCGGCGGCACCGTCGCCGCACCCACCACCTCGCTGCCGGAGAAGCCCGGCGGCGTGCGCAACTGGGACTACCGCTACTGCTGGATCCGCGACGCCACGTTCACCCTGCTGGCGCTGCTGAACTCCGGTTACGAGGTCGAAGCCGCCCATTGGCGGGAGTGGGTGCTGCGTGCGGTGGCCGGTGAGCCCTCGCAGATGCGGATCATGTACGGCATCGAGGGCGAGCGGCACCTGCCCGAGGTCGAGCTGGACTGGCTGCCGGGTTATGCCGGCTCGCGCCCGGTGCGCACCGGCAACAAGGCGTCGCGGCACTGGCAGCTCGACGTCTACGGCGAGCTGATGGACGCCCTGCACCAGGCGCGCAACCGCGGCATCCCGCCCGAGCAGTCGGTCTGGAAGCTGCAGCGGGCGCTGATGGGCTATCTGGAGGAGCACTGGCGCGACCCCGACCACGGGATCTGGGAGGTGCGCGGCGGTCCGCGGCAGTTCACCCACTCCAAGGTGATGGCCTGGACGGCCGCGGACCGCGCGGTCAAGGCGGTCGAGGAGTTCGGGCTGGACGGCCCGGCCGACCGCTGGCGGCGGTTGCGCCAGGAGATCTTCGAGGACGTGTGCGAGAACGGCTTCGACCGCCGGCGCGGAGCGTTCACCCAGTACTACGGATCCGCCGCGGCGGACGCGTCGCTGCTGCTCCTGCCCACGGTGGGCTTCCTGCCGGCCGACGACGAGCGGATGATCGGCACGGTCGAGGCGATCCGCGAGGAGCTGGAGCACGACGGGCTGCTGCAGCGCTACCGGATGGGCGGCGACGCCCCCGAGGTCGACGCGCTGCCTCCGGGAGAAGGCGCGTTCCTGCCGTGCTCGTTCTGGCTGGCGGACAACCTGATCATGCAGGGCCGGGTGGAGGAGGGCCGCAAGCTGTTCGAGAAGCTGCTGAGCCTGTGCAACGACGTCGGGCTGCTGTCGGAGGAGTTCGACGCCTCATCCGGCCTGCTCGTCGGCAACTACCCGCAGGCGCTGTCGCACATCGCACTGGTCAACACCGCCATCCACCTGCACCGCATGCCCGGCCCCGTCGAGCAGCGCGCCAGCAGCGGCAGAAGCGGCAGCTGAGCCCGCGGTCCCGCCTGTCCCGCGTCGGGCTATGCCCTTGGGCATAGCTGCGCGGCGACGAACAACCGATGTGCTCCCGGGCGCCCGTCCGTAGCGTCGCTTGTCGCACGACGACGACCACGAAAGGCGCGGGAGTGCTGACAGTACGCCATCTGACGAAACGCTACGGCGGGACCACCGCCGTGGACGACCTCACCTTCGAGGTCCCGCCCGCACGCGTGACCGGTTTTCTCGGCCCCAACGGGGCGGGCAAGTCGACGACGATGCGGCTGCTGCTGGGGCTGGACCGGCCGACCTCGGGCACCGCCCTGGTCGGCGGCCGCCCCTACGCCGAGATCCCCGAACCGACGCGCGCGGTCGGTGCGCTGCTGGACGCCTCGGCGGTCCACCCCGGTCGCAGCGCCCGCGCACACCTGCTCGCGCTCGCGCGCGGCGGTGGCGTGGCGCGCACGCGCGTGGCCGAGGTGCTGGAGGAGGTCGGCCTCGCCGACGTCGCCCGCAAGCGGATCGGCGGGTTCTCGCTGGGCATGCGCCAGCGGTTGGGCATCGCCGCCGCGCTGCTGGGCGAGCCCGCCGCCCTCGTCTTCGACGAGCCGGTCAACGGGCTGGACATGGACGGCGTGCTGTGGGTCCGCCGGCTGGTGCGCGACCTCGCGGCCCAGGGCCGCACCGTCTTCGTCTCCAGCCACCTGATGAGCGAGATGCAGCTGGTGGCCGACCACCTGGTGGTCGTCGGTGCCGGGCGGCTGCTGGTCGACGAGCCGATGGCCGACGTGATCGCCGCGTGGCCGCACACGACGACGACCGTGCGCACACCCGACGCCTCGCTCCTGGCGGAGCGGCTGAACGAGGCGCGCAGCGCGACCCGCCGGAGGGTGGAAGTCGAGCCCGGCCGCGGCGGCGAGCTGCGGGTCCGCGGGCTCACGCCCGAGGAGGTCGGCGACGCCGCGCACGCCGCCGGAGCGCGGGTGCACACCCTCTACCGCGAGGAGGCGTCGCTGGAGCAGGCCTACCTGGAGCTCACCGAGACGGCGGCCGAGTTCACCGGCGGCGCCGCGGGCACCGGGGACGCCGGTGCCCGCCCGGACGCAGCAGCAGCAAAGGAGAAAGTATGACCGCCGCCGCAGCGCCCTCCGCCCGGACCGCCGCTGCGGCCCCGGCCGCGGCCCCGTCGACGGCGCGGGTGCTCGCCCGCGCCGTGGCCATGGAGTGGACCAAGCTCGCCTCGCTGCGCACGACGTGGTGGTGCGTGGGCCTGGGCTTCGCCGTAATGGCCGCGTTCGCGCTGTTCATGGGCATCTCCATGGTCGAGCGGTTCGCGGAGGACCCCGTCGCCGCAAGCGAGTTCTCCTACACGCAGCTCTCCTCCCAGGGCGTGTTCTACCTGGTGCAGTTCGTGGTGCTGACGCTTTCGGCGATCGCCGCCACCAACGAGTACGCCACCCGCGCGATCGCCGCGACCCTGCAGACGGTGCCCCGGCGCGGGCTGGTCCTGGCGGCGCGCACGGCCGTCACCGCCGGCCTGGCCTTCGCCGCGGGCTCGGCGACGACCGCGCTGGGCATCGGCGTGCTGTGGGCCGTCGTCGGCTCCTATGCCCCGCTCGACGCCGGCTACGCCGCCACCACGGTGCTCGGCGCGGGCGTGTGCATGGCCCTGCTCGCGGTGCTGTTCGTGGGCCTGGGCACCGCGATGCGCGGCACGGCGGGCACCATCGGCGCCGGGTTCCTGCTGCTCCTCGGCATCCCCCTGGTGCTGCAGCTCAGCGGAATGCAGGTGCTCAACGACGCCGCCGCCTACCTGCCCGGCACGGCCGCCGTCGAGGTCTACGCCGCCGGGGACGTCGGCTTCTACACGGCGCCGCACGACGGCCCCGTGAACCTGGCCACCGTGCTCGGCTGGGCCGTGGCCGCCCAGATCGCGGGCCGCACCGAGCTGCGCGTCCGCGACGCCTGAGGGCGCGGCGCCGCAGCGGCGCGCGGCCGCGGCCCGGGCATCCGGGCCGCGGCCGCGCGCATCGCCACCAGGCTCCGCCGGTCACTCGACGAACGCGACCGCCGGGTACTCGGCGGAGGGGCCGTCGAGCAGCGGCCGCTCCCGGCCCCGCAGGTACTCGTCGAAGAACGCGGCGAGGTAGGCGCGCTGGGCCGCGACGCTCTGCCGGGCGTCGACGGTGCCCACCGACGACGCGACGCCGTCCTTCCAGGCGGGACCGCCGGGGTCCAGGCCCGCTTCGAGCTGCGCGGTCATCCACTGGGTGTCGATGAAGCTCATGTGTTCGGCGTCGGACATGTGCAGTTCCACGAACGGACCGGTGGAGGCCGCGCGGAACATCCGCCAGTCCGGCGCGTACGCGCTCGTGTGCGGGTCGCCGCTCGCGCCGGAGCGTCCGCCGCTGAAGATCATGAACGGCCCATCGGCGCCCCGGCGGGTCGCGTCGGCCCACTCCTCGTCGCCGACGTGGTAGGCGATGCTGCCGTCGAGGTTCACGCCCGCGTCGATCCGGTCGTCGACGAGCATCGCCTCCGCGGCGGTGAACCCGCCGGCGGAGTGCCCGAACATGCCGACCGACGACGGGTCCAGGGCCGCCCCCAGACCGCCCGGCAGCCGGCGCCCGCCCTCGGAGGGGTCGCCGCCGGCGGCGATCTCCTCGACGGCGTCCAGCACGAAGCGGGTGTCGGCGACGCGTGTGGCGATCGCCGTCCGCTTGGTGTCCGTGCCGGCATCGGGGATGGCGTCCCGGATGAGGCGGCCGCCGGGCAGCCGCACCGCCGAGGACTCGTAGGGGTGGTCCACGGCGAAGACCGCGTAGCCCCGGGAGGCCAGCTCCTCCAGCTGCGCGGTGGCCTGGTGGCGGGTCTGGTTGAACCCGTGGGAGTAGAGCAGCACGGGGAGCTCTCCGGCCTCGCGGGCCAGGTCGGCGCCGGTGCGCGCGTTGGTCGTCGAACCGGCGATGTCCACCGCGTCGCGGGAGATGCCCAGCTGCTCCAGCTCGCCGGAGATCACGTCGGCGACGGACGCGGGCATGTAGGGGGCCGGTTCGCCGCCGGAGTCCTCGGCCGGGTACCAGACCGAGGCCATGACGTCCCGCTGCTTCGCGCCCACCACCCAGGGGTGGCCCCGGGTTTCGTCGACCAGGTGCAGGGAGGCGCGGCCCACCGCGTAGGGACCGGTGGGCTCGGGCGGGTGGAGGGCGATGGGGCCGGGGTCGGCGACGGCCGCGACGGCCGCGGGCACCGCGCATCCCGCGGCGATGACGGCGGCGGCCGCGGTGTAGGCGGCCGCGCGGCGGCGGCCCGGTGAGAATCCTGAAGACGGCATGCCGGAATCCTCGCCGCGCCGCGGCGGCGGCCGCATGGACCGGAGGTCGGCCGTGCTCTACCCATTTGGGCATAGGGCGGGAGCGGGCGGCCCCTCCCGGCGGGCCGCCTCTTCGGGCCGGGGGCTCATCCGGCGGCCGACGGCGGTCCGCCGCGCACCAGCCCGGCCTCGTAGGCGAGGACCGCGGCCTGCACCCGGTTGCGCACGTCCAGGCGGGTGAGGATGGAGCCGACGTGCACCTTGACGGTGCCGGGCACGATACCCAGCCGGGCGGCGATCTCCTCGTTGGACAGGCCCTCGCCGACCAGGGCGAGGACGTCCCGCTCCCGCTCGGTGAGCCGGTCGATGCGCTCGCGGGCGGCGGCGCCGCGCGACATCCGCCCGGCGGTGCCGACGGCGCCCAGTTCGGCGATCAGCCGCCGGGCGATCTCCGGTGACAGGTAGGCGCCGCCCTTGGCCACGGCGTGCAGTCCGGCGACCAGGTCCCGCGGGTCGCCGGTCTTGAGCACGAACCCGCTCGCGCCGCCGCTCAGCGCCCGTGCGATGTAGGCGTCCTCGGAGAAGGTGGTGAGGATGACCACCGCCGTGGCGGGGTGTCCCGCGATGATGGCGGCGGTGGCCTCCAGGCCGCCGGTGCCGGGCATCTGCACGTCGAGCAGGGCGATGTCGGGCCGGTGCTCGCCGACCAGGGCGATCGCCTCGGCGCCGTCGGCGGCCTCGCCGACCACCTCGATGCCGGGGTCGGCCGTGAGGATGGCGCGCAGGCCGGCGCGGATCATCGTCTCGTCGTCGGCCAGTACGACGCGGATCACCGGTGAAGCCTCCTCTCCCCCGCCCGGGCCGGGCGACGCGGGCAGCTTACCGGCGCCCCGGCGCGGCGGCGCCGCACTCGGCCCGCCACGGCACACGGCCGGCCACACCGCGCGCTACCCGCGGGCTATGCGGTCCTTGGCCGCGAGGCGCCCCTCTGCGAAGCACAGCCGGTAGACCGGCGGCAGCCCGTTCTCCCATTCCACGAGGTAGAAGCGGCAGGTCGAACCGGGCGGAGCGGGCGGCGGGTCCACCAGGTCGCGGGCGGGGTAGTCGAAGCGGGGCAGCTCGCGTTCGACGGCGGCGCGGTCCTGGCCGACCCTCAGGCGCGCGTAGTCGTCCGCAGGCAGGACGGTGTGGGTACCGACGTAGGCGAGCACGGCGAACCCGGCGGCGACGGCGGTCGCGGCGAGGGCCGGCGGGACGGTCAGCGCCGCCGCCAGCCGCCGGCGGGCGCTGCGGCGCGCCCCGCTCAGCCGCCGCGCGGTCTCGGTGCCCTCAGGTCCGGTTCCGGGGGGCGGCTCGGCGCTGTCGGGAATGTCCGCGGCCACGGCGAAGCCGCGCACGCCGCCGTCGGTCGCCGTGCCCGGGCCGGCGCTGAAGCCGCCGCCCCTTCCTTCGACGAGTTCGCGCAGCCCGGCCAGCCCCGAGCCGTCGCGGACCGCGGGCCCGCGGGGGGCGGCGGCACCCGCGGATCCCGTGTCCGACACCCGCACGCGGGTCGCGCCCTTCGCACGGACGAGCCGCACCGTGACGGCGGCGCCGGGGGCGTACCTGGCGGCGTTGGTCAGCGCCTCCTCGACGACGCGGTGCGCCGCCCGCCCCGCGGGGGAGGCGGGGTCGGGATCGGCGCCCTCCCGCAGCAGGCGCACGTCCAGCCCGGCGCGCACCGCTCGGTCGACCAGCGCGGCGAGGTCCCCCTCCCCCTCGGCCCCGTTGCGGGTACCCGCGTCCGCGTCCTCGTGCAGCACCCCGATGATCTTGCGCAACCGCAGGTTGGCGTCGTGCGCGGCGGAGCGCAGCCCCGCCGCCGCCTCACGGGTGCCGCCGTCCTCGGGCGCCATCTCCACGGCGGCGGCGCGCACCGCGATCAGCGCCAGGTCGTGGCCGAGGGAGTCGTGCATCTGCGTGGCGATTCGGGCGCGCTCGCGCAGCCGGGCGCGCTCGGCGTCCAGGTCGCGGGCGCGCTCCATCCGCTCGGCGATCTCCCAGCCCGCCGTGCGCAGCTCGGCGTGGCGGCGCCGGTAGCGGCCCAGCAGCCAGGGCGCGAGCATGATCGCGGCGAGCGCCGCCAGGCCGCCCGCCCAGTCGGTGACGCCGGTCAGCGTCTCGCGGGCGTCACCCACCCGGATCCAGTTCACCGCGTAGGCCATAAGGGTGGCCAGCGCCGCGGTGGCGAACATCGCGGCCACGGGCGCGGTCCGGTCCGAGCGCCGCCCGGCCGAGAACGCCAGCACCGCGCAGGCCACCGCGTAGCTCAGGGCCAGCGTCGACGTCAGGGTCAGGGCGATGGCGACGACCTGGGCGACCAGGGCCGCCAGCGCCAGCCCGAGCGCGGCGAAGGGCCGCCGGCGCCGCAGCGCGAAGGCGGCGGCCAGCACCGCCGCCACCGCCGCGACCTCGATGGTCGGCGCGGCCCGCACGCCGCCGACCTCCCAGGCGACCAGCGCGACGCAGCCGCCCCACAGCGCGGAGTCCGCAGCCGCACCCCGCCACCGGTCCGCGACGGCCACCAGGCGCATCCACCGCTTCCGCATGCCGCCAGCTTAGGCCGGGGCCGGCAGCACCGGCCTCCTCCCTCGGCAGGGGGTCGGCGGCCCCACCCCTGCCGAAAGTGGGTGCCGGCCTGTGCCCTTCGCGCACTGCGGCGCCCGGCCCCCGGTTCCTAGTGTCGTGGCGTCGACGGAACGAGAACCCAACGAGCACGCGAAGCGAGGACACCGTGATAAGCCTGCGGAACCTGACCAAACGCTACGGGGACAAGGTCGTCGTCGACCGGCTCTCCGTGGACCTCGCCCCCGGCAAGGTGACGGGGTTCCTCGGTCCGAACGGGGCCGGGAAGTCGACCACGATGCGGATGGTGCTGGGGCTGGACCGCCCCACAGCGGGCGAGGCCCTGGTCGACGGACGGCCCTACGCCGAGCTGCGCCACCCCATGCGGCGGATCGGCGCACTGCTGGACGCCAAGGCGGTCCATTCCGGCCGCACCGCCCGCAACCACCTCACCGCGATGGCGCGCAGCAACGGGCTGCCGGTGCGCCGGGTCGGCGAGGTACTGGAGACCGTGGGCCTGACCGGGGTCGCCGACCAGCGGGCCGGCAAGTTCTCGCTGGGCATGGGCCAGCGGCTGGGCATCGCCGGAGCTCTGCTGGGCGATCCGGAGATCCTGATGTTCGACGAACCGGTCAACGGACTCGACCCCGACGGCGTGCGGTGGATCCGCGGGCTGATGCGCTCGCTGGCCGCCGAGGGCCGGACGGTGTTCGTCTCCAGCCACCTGATGAGCGAGATGCAGACGACGGCCGACCAGCTCGTGGTCATCGGCAAGGGCCGCCTGATCGCCGACGCGCCGATCTCCGAGGTCATCGAGGCCAGCTCGCTGACGGCGGTGCGCGTGCGCACGCCCCGGCCCGACGAGCTGGAGCAGCAGCTGCTGGTGGCCGGGATGCGCGTGGAGCGGCACGGCGGCGACGAGCTGATCGTCACGGGCGGCACGATGGACCGCATCGGCGGCGTCGCCCACCAGGCGGGGGTGCGGCTCAACGAGCTCAGCCCGCGCGCGGCGTCGCTGGAGCAGGCGTACATGGAGCTGACCGCCTCCAGCGTGGAGTTCGGCGCCCCCTCGGGCGCGGCCCCGGCGGAGGGCACCGACGACAGGGAGCGGGTGTGACCATGGCGACCACGGCACAGGAGCGGCGCGGCGCGCCGCAGCAGAGCGGCGGCGGACTGCCCGGCGCGATCGCGGCGGAGTGGACCAAGCTGTGGGGGCTGCGCTCCACCTGGCTGTGCCTGGGCATGGCGGTGCTGCTCACAGGGGGCACCGCGCTGCTGGCCTCCCTGGCGCTGCAGGCGAACGGCACCGCCGACGGCATGACGGCCCACGCGCTGGGATACACCTCGACCCTGCTGAGCCAGTTCGCGATGGTGGCCGCCGCTTCGCTGCTCATCACCGGCGAGTACGCCACCGGGGCGGTGCGTACCACGCTGACGACCGTTCCGGCCCGCGCCCGCGTCGTGATCGCCAAGGTCGCGGTGCTGGCGGTGACGTCCTTCGCCACCGGGTGCGTAGCCGGGGCGGCGGTCATCGCGGGCGCCGCCGCGGTGGTCGGCGACGTGATGGAATTCGAGGCGGCACACGTGCTGCACGAGATCGCGGGCACCGGCGGGTACTTCCTCGGGATCTCGCTGTTCACGCTGGGCCTGGGACTGCTGGTACGCAGCACCGCGGGCACGCTCAGCATCGCGTTCGGGGTTCTGCTGGCGATCCCGTCGATCAGCCAGATCGTCGGCAACGAAACCGTCACCGCGTTCGTGGACCACACGCCCCCCATGACCGGCGCCTCGCTGATGTCCGGGGCGACGGAGCCCTACGGCTGGGGCACCGGCGCACTGCTGCTGGCCGCGTGGGCGGCCCTGGCCCTGGCCGCCGGCTACACGGCCCTGGCCAGGCGCGACGCCTGACCCCGGCGCACGACCGGCGGCCCGCCCGGACGGAGGCGGGCCGCCGGCTTCGCGTGCCCGGGCCTCCGGCTCGGAGGACGCCGGCTCCGGGGACGCCGGTTGCAGGGCGGCCCGCACACCCGAGCCCCTCAGCGGAGGCGCGCTTATGGCGGCGGACCGCCGGGCGGCCCCTGGGCGCCGGTCTCGACCAGGCCGGCCTCGTAGGCCAGGATCGCCGCCTGCACGCGGTTGCGCATGCCCAGCCGGTTCAAGACGGCGCTGACGTAGCTCTTGACGGTCCCCTCCACCAGGTACAGGCGCCGGGCGATCTCGGCGTTGGACAACCCGGCGCCTACCAGCGCCAGCACGTCGCGCTCCCGCTCCGTCAGCTCGGCGATGCGCGCGCGGGCCTCGGCCCCGCGGCCCATCCGGCCGCCGCTGAGCTCGTCGATGACGTGGCGGGCCACCCGGGGCGCCAGGTAGGCCGCGCCGTCGGCGACTGCGCGCACCCCCGCGACCAGCTCACGCGGGTCGCCCGCCTTCAGCAGGAAGCCTGCGGCGCCGTCGGTGAGCGCGCGCGAGATGTAGGCGTCCTCGTCGAAGGTCGTCAGGATCACCACGGCGGTGGCGGGGACCTCGCGGCGGATCTCCGCGGCCGCGCTCAGGCCGTCGAGGCGGGGCATGCGGATGTCGACCAGGGCGACGTCGGGGCGGTGCGAGCGGACCAGCTCGATCGCCTCCCGTCCGTCGGCGGCCTCGGCGACGACCTCGACGCCGCCGTCGGTCTCCAGGATCGCCCGCACTCCCGCCCGGATCATCGCCTCGTCGTCGGCCAGCAGCACCCGGATCATCCGGACTCGTCCTTTCTCGCACCGCGTGTCTCGTCGCCCCCGCCCGCGGGGGTCCTCACGCACCGGAACCGGAACCGGACCCGGGCAGCGCGTCCTTGGACACCAGCTCGCCGCCGTCGAAGCAGAGCCGATAGGCACCGTACTCTCCGACGAAGACGTCGGCGTGGGTCCGGTAGTAGCGGCAGTCGAACCGCTCCGCCGCCTCGCTGTCGTCCCGTTCCGCCGCGGAGGCGTACTGGCGTCCGGGCAGCAGGGGCTCGACCTCGGCGGCCGGGGTGCCTACACGCAGGGAACCGTAGACGGACGGCGGCAGTACGGCGCCGGTGGCGCGCAGGTACTCGCTGCCCGCCGCCGCCAGCACGCCGAGCCCGACCAGCGCCACCGCAGCGGCCGCCATCGCGGCCGTGCGCCGCCGCAGGCTGCGCCGCGCCGCGCGGCGGTGCTCGTCGTGCGGGTCGGGCTCGGGTGCGCAGACCGGTTCGGCGGCGGCCGCCCGGCCGCCCTCCGCCGCAAAGCGCGCGGCGATCGCGAAGCCGCCGGAGCGCTCCCCGGTCTCCAGCGTCCCTCCGGCCAGCCGCACGCGCTCGGCGAGCCCGATGAGTCCGCGCCCGTCCGGCGCGCCCGGTTCGCGGAGCGCGTCCCCGGGCGGCGGTTCGTTGGCGACGGTCACGGCCGTCTCCTCGGCCGAGCGCTCCAACCGGACCCGCACCGCCGCACCGGGGGCGTGCTTGGCGGCGTTGGTCAGCCCTTCCTGGACGACCCGGTAGGCGGCACGGTCGACCATGGGCGCGACGCCTTCCCACGTCCCCGTGCGGTCGAGGACGACGTCCAGGCCCGACCGCCGCGCGCGCTCCACGACCTCGGCGATGTCCTCTCCCGCGGGAGCGGTGGGCGCCGCCTCGGCGGCCCCGGCCGACTCGCGCAGCACGCCGACGATCTCACGCAGCCGCTCAGTGGCCGTCGTGGCGTTCTCGCGCAGCTCCCCCGCCGCGACCCGGTGCCGCTCGGCCATATCGGGGGCGAGCTCCAGCGCCCCCGCCCGCAGCGCGATGAGGCTGAGCTCGTGCCCGAGCGAGTCGTGCATGTCCTGCGCGATGCGCGAGCGCTCGCGCAGCCGGGCCTGTTCGGCGGCGATGCGCTGTTCGTGCTGCAGCCGGCGGGCGCGCTCCCAGCCGGCCTCGTTGAGGTGCCTGCGCTGGCGCCGGTAGCTGCCGCCCATCCACGGAAGCACGAGAGTGAACACGTAGGTGATCACCATGCCCGGCACCTCGATCAGCAACTGCGGATCGAGGGCCGCCCGGACGGCGAGCGCCGCGGCGGCCGCCGCGAAGGCCGCGCCCGCCGGCCACGTACGCGGGTCGCGGCGCCCCGCCAGGTAGCACAGCACGGCCGCGGCGAACGCGCCGTTGGGCGACAGCGCCTCCGACACCGCGAGCGCCAGAACCGCGGCGCCGACCGGATAGGGCCGGCTCACCGCCGCAGCGACGCCGAACAGCACGATCGCCGCCACCGCCTGGCCGGGGGTCTCCGAAGACACCTGGTCCACACCCTGGACGTCGGAGGCCAGGCTCAGGGCCGGCAGAAGGCACAGCACCGCCCACAGCAGCAGGTCGACGAGGACGGTGCGCCGCGTCGGCCGCCCGCTCAGCGGCCGCAGCAGCTCCCTGCCCGCGCGCGCGGCGGCCCCCGGCTGTCCCATGGCCGCGACGCTACCGCGCGGGCCGCACGCGGCGGCACTGCCGAAAGGGGTGGTCCGCCCCTGCCGGACGTGGCACCGGACGCCCACCGGCGGGCGCCGTCACAGCAGCGGGCGCAGCGGCTTGAGCAGCAGCTCGCACAGCTTGGCCACCAGCGGGCGCCCGGACCACTCCTCGAGGGTGAGCAGCCGGGCGTTGGTGGCGTCCTTGGCGTACACCCGCTCCAGGTGGGAGGCCAGATCGTCGTCGAAGACCTCCACGTTGATCTCGTAGTTGCCCGTGAGGCTGAGCCGGTCGACGTTGGCCGTGCCCACCGTCGACCAGCGGCCGTCGATGGTGGCGGTCTTGGCGTGCACCATGGCGTCCTGGTACAGGCACAGCTTCACGCCGCCGCGCAGCAGCTCGCCGTAGAACCCCCGGGAGAGCCAGTCGGCGACGACGTGGTTGGAGTGCTCCGGCACCAGGATGCGCACGTCCACCCCGCGCTGTGCGGCACTGATCAGGGCGCGCAGGATCTCGTTGTCGGGGATGAAGTAGGCCTGGGTGATGTAGACGTGCTCGCGCGCCCGGTCGATGGCCTCCAGGTACATGCCGCGGATCGGGTAGATCAGCAGCTCGGGGACGTTGCGGTGGGCGCGGATCGTGGGCGACCACTCCGGTGTGCCGGTGTCGGGGATGACGGGCTGGTCCTCGGTGCGCAGCATGTTCCAGAAGTCGCGGAACGCGTTCTCCAGCTCCCACACCGACGGCCCCGACACCCCCAGGTGGGTGTCGCGCCACTGGGTGGCGTAGACCGAGCCCACGTTGTAGCCGCCGACGAAGCCGACCTCGCCGTCGACCGTGAGGATCTTGCGGTGGTCGCGCCCGGACTTGCGCACGTCCAACAGGAGCACGCCCGGCCGCAGCAGCGGATAGGCCAGCGTGTGGATACCGGGCGGGAACCGGAGGAACCTTCGCGGCACGACGAGGTTGGCGAAGGCGTCGTAGACGACGAAGACCTCGACGCCGCGCTCGGCCGCCTCGATCAGCGCGCGCTTGAACCGCCGCCCGGTGGCGTCGCCCTTGACGATGAAGGACTCGAACATGATGCGGTGGCGGGCGCCGCGGATCGCCTCCAGCATGTCGCGGTAGAGGTCCTCGCCGTAGGTGTAGACGGTGAGCTCGTTCGCGCCGACCGGCAGCGCCTTGGGGGCGGTGCGCGGGAAGTCGGCACGCAGCGGGCGCACCCGCTTGCGCCACTGGTTGACGGCGACGAGGCCCAGGACCACTGCGAGCTGGGCGCCCAGGGCGCCCAGCAGCGTGCGCAGGAGCACGCGGGCGACCGGGATGCGTTTACGGGGCATCGTGCTGTCTCCAGTCGGGAGTCTCCCCCGGCCGGTGCCGCCGGCCGCTACGCCCGCGCTCGGCGGCGGTTTCGGTCGGCAGCGTCGATCGAGGCGTTACGGCCTTTTCACAGTACCGTGCCGCTGCGCACGTGCCCGGGAGGTGCGGCGCCGCCGCCGGGCCCGCCCAGGCCGGCGGCCGCCCTCGGCGTTGCGGCGCGCTCGGAGCGCGGACCCGTCCGATGACGGCCTGAGGCGCGCTCACCCGCGGCGCTGCGCGCGGCGCAGCGGCGCCCGGCCCTCGGTCGCCCTCCGACGAGCCGCCGGCCGGGGCGGTGCGCGGCCTCAGCACCGGTCCGGGGGCGGCCGACGGTCGCCGACCCTGTCGGCGCCGGGGCGACGGCGCCGCCGACCGGGCGCATGGTCGGCCGGGACGGCGGCCCGGGCCCGAACGGGACCGGCGGCGGCGCGGTCGGGGCGGGTTTCGGTTCGATCCCGCTCGGGCCGGGCCGCCTGCCGGGGCGCCCGCTCCGAGCCGATCGAGCTGCCCGGTCCGGCCGGGCAGGCTGCCGCGGGCGTGTACGCGAAGCGCTACGGCATCGAGGCCCCGGCGTCTGCGAGCGGGCGGCGGCCGGACCCGTCACGGGCCGCGCGGTCGCCGTGCCGTGACCCCTCCTGGACCGCGAGCGCGGCTCCGCGCGGCGGCGCCCGCACCGGGGCGGCCCTACTGCCTCGCCGCCGGCTCCCGGCGGGCGGCGTGCTGTGGAAACGCCCGTGCGCCCCGGCCGCCCCGCCGCTAGGCTGGGTGGTATGCACAAGCGACATTGATCCTCACCCGCATCCGAGGCGCGGCTCGCCCGCGCACTGTACGCGTACACCTTCCTGGAGGACCTGGTCCTCCTGTACCCGGTCTACGCGCTGCTGTTCGCCGACTCCGGGCTGGGCCCCGCGCAGATCTCCTCGCTGTTCGCGCTGTGGTCGGCGACCGGCCTCCTGCTGGAGATCCCCTCCGGCGTACTGGCCGACCTCTGCTCCCGCCGCGCGCTGATCGCCCTCGCACCCCTGCTCAGCGGAGCGGGCTTCGCGCTGTGGACGTTCGCGCCCTCCTACGCCGCCTTCGCCGCCGGCTTCGTGCTCTGGGGCACGGGGTCGGCCATGCGCTCCGGCGCCCTTGAGGCGCTGGTCTACACCGAGCTCACGCACCTCGCCCGCACCGCGGCGCCCGACGCGGCCGGGCCGGGACGCGCGGCCGCCGCCGCGTGGGTGACCGCGGCCTACACCCGGCTGATCGGGCGCTCCCGCGCAGCCGGCACCACCGCGATCATGGTCGCCTCACTGGCCGCGGTCCCGGTCCTGGCCTGGGGCGGCTACACCGCGGCGGGCGCGGCGAGCATCCTGGCGACGCTGCTGTGCGCGGCCGCGGGCCGGGCGCTGCCCGCGGGCGGCGAACGCGGACGCCGCGCGGCGCGGCGCGGCGGGCGCACCGGCGGGGGCCGCCGCCCCTCACGGCCGCTGCGCTCGGCGGTCGCCTCGGCCGCCGGGGTGGCCGGGCGCGCGTCGGCCGAGATCCGCGCCTCCGGCCCGGCCCGCCGCGCGCTGCTGCTGCTCGCGGTACTGGTCGGCCTGTCCGGGGCGCTGGACGAGTACGTGCCGCTGCTGGCGCGCTCGACCGGTCTGAGCACGCCCGCCGTCCCCTTGGCGCTGCTCGTCGTCTCGGCGGGCGCGGTGGTGGGCGGCTGGCTGGCCGGCCGCCACACCCGCCACACCGCTCCGGCGCTGGTCGCCGCCGCCTGCTGCATGGCCGCGGGCGCCGGAGCGGGCCACCCCGCAGGACTCCTGCTGCTCGCCGTCGCCTTCGGTGTGAGCGAGTGGGCCGGCGCGGCCGCCGAGGCGCGGCTCCAGGACAGCGTCGGCGAGGAGGCGCGGGCCACGGTCGCCTCCTTCGCCGGGTTCGGCGCCGAGTCGGTGACGGTGCTCGCCTTCGGCGCCTACGCTCTGGGATCGGTGTGGCTCGCCCCCGCCGCCCTGTTCGCTCTGGCCGCGCTGCCCTACCTCGCCGCGGCCGGGGCGCTGCGCCGGCGGTGACCGCATCCGGTCGGCGCGGCGCGCCGCGGAATCGTCCGGGCACCTCCGACGCTGTCCGTGTGGGGCCGACCGACCGCCGACCCTGCAGCACGCGACGAAGGAGGGCGCCAATGCCGAACGGAAACGAGGCGGGCGGCGATGCCGCCTACACCGAGGGGATCGAGCGGGCGCTCGTCGTCATGGCCCACCCCGACGACGTCGACTTCGGCTGCGCCGGCACGGTGGCGCTGTGGACCGACGCCGGGGTCGAGGTGACCTACCTGATGGTGACCGACGGCGAGGCGGGCGGCGACGACCGCACGGTCGACGCCGACGCCATGGCGGCGCTGCGCCGCGACGAGCAGCGCAAGGCCGCGGCGGCCGTGGGTGTGCACGACGTCCGGTTCCTGGGCTACGCCGACGGCCGCGTGCTGCCCACCCTGGAGCTGCGCCGCGACATCGCCCGGGTCATCCGCCTGGTCCGCCCGCAGCGCGTGGTCATCCCCAGCCCCGAACGGGACTGGAAGCGCATCGCGCCCAGCCATCCCGACCACCTGGCCACCGGCGAGGCCGGGATCAACGCGGTCTACCCCGACGCCCGCAACCCGCACGCCCACCCGGAGCTGCTCGCTGAGGAGGGCCTGGAGCCGTGGAAGGTGCCCGAGGTCTGGCTGGCGCACGGCCCGTCGCCCGACCGCTTCACCGACGTCACCGGCGTCTTCGACCGCAAGCTGGCCGCGCTGTCCTGCCACGCCAGCCAGATCGGCGACATCGGTGAGCTGGCCGGGTTCCTGCGGCCGTGGCTCGCCGAGAACGCGGCGGCGGGCGGTCTGGGCGAGGGGCGGCTGGCCGAGACCTTCCAACACGTCGACACGCGTTAGCGAACACGCGGCACACGCGATAGTTGTTGGGGTGTCCGTTGGTTAGCAGGGGCACGGGGCGCCCCGCCCCGGCCGACCCGACCACTCCAGGAGGTTCGACGTGCCACAGCCGCCTTCCCCCTACGATTTCCTCCCCGCCGTCCCGGCGTTCACCGTGTCCAGCGACGACGTCGCCGACGGCAAGACCCTGCCCACGCCGCAGGTCAGCGGCATCATGGGCGCGGGCGGCGGAGACGTCTCGCCGCACCTGTCGTGGACCGGCCACCCCGAGGGCGCCCGCAGCTTCGCGGTCACCTGCTTCGACCCCGACGCACCCACCGCCAGCGGCTTCTGGCACTGGGTGGTCTGCGACATCCCCGCGAACGTCACCGAACTGCCCACCGGAGCCGGCGACGAGAACGGCTCGGGACTCCCCTCGGGCGCACTCACCCTGCGCAACGACGCCGGCGCCCGGCGCTACATCGGCGCGGCCCCGCCCGGGGGCCACGGCCCGCACCGCTACATGTTCGCGGTGCACGCGGTCGACGTGGAGTCGCTCGGCCTCGACGAGTCCGCCACCCCGGCGTTCCTCGGCTTCAACCTCTTCTTCCACGCGATCGGGCGCGCCCTCGTCGCACCGGTCTACGAGCTGAAGTGACCTTCGAGCCCCGCGCTTAGCGGCGGCTACGGCCGCGGCCCGCCGGGGGCGCTTCACGAAGGGCCCCCGGCCCGGCGTCGGGGCGGTATTCACGTTCCTCGCATAGTCTCCGTGCGGACACGGGGATCTCCGACACGGATGGGGTGCTTGCCGGCATGGAAACCGGGGTCTCGGACATCGAGGCGGTCGTCTTCGACTTCGGCGACGTCATCTCCCAGTCTCCGCCGCCGGAGGACCGGGCGCGGATGGAGCGGCTCGCCGGGGTCCCGGCCGACGACCTGTGGTCGGCCTATTGGAGCGAGCGCCGCGCCTACGACCGGGGGGTGAGCGCCCGGGAGTACTGGGGCGCCGTCGCCCGGCGCGTGGGCGCCGACTGGGACACCGCCACGCTGCACGGGATGTGGGCGCTGGACGTGGGCTCCTGGCTGCACGTGCGCGGGGACACCGCCCGCGTCCTGGACCTGCTGGCGCGGCGCGGCGTGCGCTCGGCGCTGCTGTCCAACGCGCCGGTCGGCATCGCCGCCGCGCTGCGGCAGTCGCCGGTGATGTCGGGGTTCGAGGCGCTGTTCTTCAGTTGCGACCTGGGCCTGTGCAAGCCCGAGGCCGCGATCTACGAGCACGTGCTGGAGGCGCTGGGCACCGCGCCCGAGCGCACCGCCTTCGTCGACGACCGCGAGGAGAACGTGCTCGCGGCCAAGCGCCTGGGGATCTCCGCCCACCACTACGCGGGCGGCGGCGACCTGGTGTCGTTCCTGGTCGGCCACGGCCTGCTCGGCTCCTCCGACAGCGGGGCGCCGACACCGCGGTAGCGGCCCGCGGCCGACACGCCGATCGGCGCCGCGCGCCCGCGGCGGCACGGCCAGCGCGGCGCCCGGCACGCCCGGCACGCCCGGTGCCCGCCCACTACGCCGGGCGGCCCCGTTCGGTTGTCCCGGGAACCGGAACCGGCCACCTGCGGTTTCAGAGGGCGTTCGCGGTCTAGGCTCGAGGGGACGGCGCGTATCCGCTCGTCACCGCCACCGCCCGATCGGAGACACTCCACCTCACCTTGCCCGCCTTGGGGACGCCGCCCCGCGGGGGGCGGTGCCCGGCCTCGCCGCGTACCGCACCCAGCAGCCCCGAACCGACGCACCACAAGAGCCGGCCCCAACGGAAAGGTCCATCGGTGTCCGCTGCAGAAGAGCCCCGCCAGCCCACCGTCGTCGTCACCACCGCAGGCGCTCCCCAGACCCCCGGAACCATCCAGCACCTCCAGCGGCAGGGCTACCGCGTGGTGGCCACCGACATCGACCCCGCCGCCCCCGGCCTGTACCTGGCCGACCGGTGCTACCTGGTCCCGCCGGGCTCAAGCGAGGCCTACCTGCCCGAGATCCGCGGCATCTGCCTCAAGGAGGGGGCCTGCGCCGTCGTCCCGCTGGTCGACGAGGAGCTGGTGGCGGTCTCGCGCCTCACCGACGACGGCATCGCGGTGCTGCTGCCGCGTCCCGGGTTCGTGGCCACCTGCCTGGACAAGTACACCCTGATGCACCGCCTCGGCGATGCGGGCCTGCCGGTGCCGCGCACCCGGCGGGCCGCGGAGTGGACCGGCCCGCCCGGGCGGCCGATCATCGTCAAGCCGCGCTCCGGGCGCGGCAGCCGCGGCGTCGTGCGCCTGGACTCGGCCGAGGATCTGGGCGCGCTGCTGGCCGAGAGCGACCGCCCCGCGGACGAGCTGATCGCCCAGGAGGCCGTCGGCGGCACCGAGTACACGGTCTCGGTGGTGGTCTGGCGCGACGGTTCGGTGCAGGCCGTGGTGCCCAAGGAGGTCGTCCTCAAGGTGGGCGTCACCAAGTACGCCGTCACCCGCCGGCACGCGCGCATCGACGAGGTGTGCCGTGCGGTGCAGCAGGAGCTGCGCGCCGACGGGCCCTTCAACGTGCAGCTGGCCCTGGACTCCGGCGGCGAGCCGCGGATCTTCGAGATCAACCCGCGCTTCTCCTCCACGGCGCCGCTCACGCTGGCCGCCGGCGTCGACGAGGTCGGCGGGCTGCTGGGCCAGGCCACGCGGGGCGGCCCCCGCCTGAGCGACGACTGGCGCGAGGGAGTGGTCATGGTCCGGCGCTGGTCCGACGACTTCGTCGACGAGGCGCGCTTCGCCGGCGCCGGCCTCACCCCTGCGCCCTCCGCCGCGGCCGAGCCGGCCGTGGGCGCGGTCGGCACGTGAGCGCCGGCGCCGAGGCGGGGCGGGCCGCAGGCGCCGCCGCGGGGGCGGCCGCGCTGCTGGCGCCCGCCGAGCGGGCGGTCCGCGAGGTGGGGGCGCTGCTGCGCGCCTGGCGCAGCGATCCCCGGGTTACGTCGGGGGTGTGGGAGGGCGACCAGTTCAAGGCGCGCGCCGACGCCATGGCCCACGACGAGCTGAGCGCCCGGCTGCGCCGCGCCGCGCCGGACGTGCCCGTGCTCAGCGAGGAGGACCCCGCCGGGCTCTCGGGGCGGCGCCCCGAGCGCTACTGGCTGATCGACCCCGTCGACGGCACCGCCAGCTACGTGCACGGGTTCGGCGGCTACGTCACCCAGGCGGCGCTGGTCGAGGGCCGCCGGCCCGTGGCCGCGGCCGTCTTCGCGCCCGAGTCCGGACGCTGCTACACGGCGGTGCGCGGCCGCGGCGCGGCGGTGGACGGTGAGCGCCTGCGGGTGTCGGCACCGGACACGGGAGCGGGGGTGCTCACCGACAACACCCCCGAACCGCGCGGCATCGCCCGCGCCGCCTACGAGCGCTTCGGCTGCTCCGGCTACCTGGAGTCCGGCAGCATCGCGCTGAAGCTGTGCCGCATCGCCGACGGCGGCGCCCACCTGTTCGTCAAGGACGTCGCGGTTCGCGACTGGGACGTCGCGGCACCGGCGCTGGTGTTGGAGGAGGCCGGCGGCGCGGTCCTGCGGCTGGACGGCGGCCGCTTCGACTACACCGGCTCCTTCGAGGGCACCGGTGTGATCGGCGCGGTGGACGGCGCCACCTGCGCCGGCGTCGCGGCCTGGCACCGCGGGCGAGGCGGGGGCGCGGGGTAGGGGGCCTCCTCCACCGGGCCCGGCGGCTGGTACCGAGGTATCACCCGCCGGGGGGAAAACCCGGCCTCAGGAGGGATCCCCGGGGCCCGTGTCCGCGTCTAAAGTGGGCGAAAGGGAATCGGAGAGACCGGGAGGAGGCGTGAAAGGTGAGTGCCGATCTCACGCCGCACGATGAGCTCCGCGCTTCGGACGCCGACCGCGACGCCGTCGCGCGCCGGCTGTCCACTGCGCTGTCGGAGGGCCGCCTGGACATGGCCGAGTACCAGACTCGGCTCGACTCGGCGATGGGCGCCGTCACCAGGGGCGACCTCGTCCCGCTGACCGTCGACCTCCCCGACCCCGATACCCCCGGCAAAGGCCCGGTCGACCTCGCCCGCACCGGCGCGGAGAACGCCCCGCCCTCCTGGCGGGAGCGCACCGGCAGGTGGCAGACCTGGACGGGCGGGGCCGTGCTGATGATCGCCATCTGGCTGGTCACCAGCGTCGCCTCGGGCGATCTGCAGTACTTCTGGCCGGCGATGCCGCTCGCCATCTGGGCCGTGGTTCTCTTCTCCGGCGGCGGCTGCCGCCGCTGACCCGAAGGCCCCGCACTCCGCCGCTCGCACTCCCGCTGCACCCGCCCCTCAGCTCTGCCGCTTTTCTCCCGCGCGTGCGCGGCGTATCGTGAAATTCCCATCATCGTGCGGCAGGGGGTGGGCGTTGGACGAGGAACGCGTCCCGGTGAGCCGGATGCGCGCTTCGGATGCCGACCGCGATGCCTGCGCCGAACGCCTCGCGACGGCGCTCTCCGAAGGCCGTCTCGACCTCGACGAATACGAGCGCCGACTGGACGAGGCGATGGGCGCCGTGGTCGTCGGTCAGTTGCGGGCGCTCACAGCAGACCTCCCGGAGCCTCCGCCTCCGGCCGAGCGCGACGACTCCGAACCCGTGCCCGTCGGCTCATCCCGCTCTGCCCTGGTATCTCCGTGGAAAGACTGGGTAGACGAGTGGCGATGGTGGCTCGGGGGTGCGGTCATCATGAGCGGCATCTGGGGGGTCACCAGCATAATGGGCGGCGACCTGCTGCCGTACTGGCCGCTGGTCCCGCTGGGTATCTGGGCGGCGATCCTGGTCGCCGCCGCCATCTGGCCCGATGAGAACTCCGGGTCGCGCAGATGAGCGTCACCACTCCGGCTGGAGGGATCGACGAGCATGGACGATCAGTACTTGCCCCCGGACCAGATGCGGGCCGCGGACTCCGACCGCGACGCCTGCGCCGAGCGCCTGGCCGTCGCGCTGCGTGAGGGCCGGCTCGACCTCGACGAGTACCAGGAGCGCCTGAACACGGCGATCCGCGCGAAGACCATGGGCGAGCTGTGGCCGCTGACCCGCGACCTTCCGGAGCCTCCGGCGGTTCCCGAGCCGGCCGAGCCCGCTGTCCGCAACGGGCGCAGCACCGAATGGCACGACCGGCTGGAGCCCTGGCGCGGGCTGGCCGCCATATCGGTGATCCTCATCGGGATCTGGGGCGTCACGAGCGTCATCGCCGCCGAGCCGCTGCTGTTCTGGCCGATGATCCCCATCGGGTTCATGTTCCTGTTCACCCTGGCGGGCGCGATCGCCGGCACCGCGGGCGACCGACACCGCGACGGCTGCTAGGCCGCCGCCCGGCCGACCGCGGTCGGTCGCGGCGGCGGGCTTCGTCGGACCGAGCGCCCCGCACGCGTGCGGCGGGGCGTCCCTGCGACGGACGCGGGCCGCTCAGCCCGCGGCGTGCAGCCAGCGGACCGGGGCACCGTCGCCCGCGTAGCGGAACGGTTCGAGCTCCTCGTCCCAGACCCGCCCGGTGAGCCGGTCCAGCTCGTTCGTGAGGTCGATGCCCTCCTGGGCCTGGGCGCGCTCGACGGCGTTGCGCAGCCGCGACTCGGAGACCATCACCTCGCCGGCGGCGCTGGTGACGGCGGTGAAGATACCCAGGGCCGGCGTGTAGCTGTAGCGCACGCCGTCGCAGCCGGGGGTGGCCTCCTCGGTGACCTCGTAGCGCAGCTTCTGCCAACCGTTGAGCGCCGAGGCGATGGCACCCGAGGTGCCCGGAGTCCCCTGCCAGTTGAGTTCGGCGCGATGAGCACCGGGAGCCGCCGGCTGGGCGCTCCAGTCGAGTTTCACAGGCACGCCAACCACACCCGCGACCGCCCACTCGACGTGTGGGCACAGCGCCGCAGGCGCGGAGTGGACGTACAAGACGCCACGTGCGGACACCGAACCTCCTGATACGAACGAGTGCGCTTCCCCGACGCCCTCGTACCCGAAGAGGAGCTGTCCGTCCTGGATTTTCCTGAGCCCATTGTGCCCCATCGGCACCATCGGCACCAGGTCCACCACGGGCGGATCCGGTGTTTCCCCCGCTTCCCCTCAGGCGAGCGGCTACTGTTGCCGTGCGCGCGAGGCGGGAGCAGTGAGTCTACTGGGGGTGCGGGTGGCTGACCAGTCCTACGCCGAGGTCTCGACGGGCGAGCTGGTGAAGCGCGCCCTGTGCGACGACGACACGGCGTGGGAGGCGCTGATGAACCGGTTCGCCGCACGCGTCCACGCCGTCGTGCGCAGCCACGGCCTGTCTCCGCACGACGCCCAGGACGCCGAGCAGACCGTGTGGTCCAACCTGGCCGAGCACCTGTCCCGGATCCGCACTCCGGAGAGCGTCGGTCCCTGGCTGGCCACCGCCACCCGGCGCGAGTGCGGCCGACTCCTCAGGCTCGCCCGGCGCGCGGCGCCCGCCGATCCCGAGCGGCTGCACGCGGTGGACCACCGCAGCCCGGAGGCGGCGGCCGTCGCGGCCGAGCGCGACCGGCTGGTGCGCCGCGCCATCGCCGCGCTGGGAGAGCCCGACCGGACGGTGGCGGTGCTGGAACTGCACGCCCCGCGGTCACCGGCCGCCGAGATCGCCGAGTTCGCGGGCCTGAGCCCCGCGGAGGTGCCCGCGGTGCGCCGCCGGGTCCGCCGCCGGCTCCAGCGGTCGCTCGCGGAACAGGGCTACGGGCACGACCGCGGGGCCGGCCGCGAACGGGCGCGCGACGGCAAGGCCGGCCGGGCGGCTCCAGCGGAGCCGGCGGCCCCCGAGAGCTCCGCGCCCCGCCGGTCGGGCACCGGCAGGCAGTAGGCACAGGGCCGGCACGGCCTCAGGGCAGGCAGGAGGTACCCCGCATGACCGGCAGCGACGCGCCCGACAGCCCGCTTCCCGCTCAGCACCGCGAGGGCGATGGCGGCGAGCCCGATCTCGACCGCCTCGTCGCCGAGTTGGAGGCCGAGCACGGGCCCGCGGGCCGGGTCGGCGCGCAGGTGCGGGCGGCGGCCGGGGCGGCCTACGCGGCGCGCCGCGACGACGCGGTGATGACGGAGATCACCGACGACTCCGCGGATACGCCGCCCACCGCGGTCCGCGACGCCGCCCTCGCCGAGGCGCCCCGCTACCTGCGCTTCGACGCCCCCGGCGCCGCGCTGGGACTGGAGGTCACGTCCATCGACGACCACCGCACCCTCGTCGGAAGCGTCGACCCTCCGGGCGCGACCACGGCTGAGGTCCGCACCGCTCGGGGCAGCGCGCTCTTCCCGGTCGACGAGCACGGCGCCTTCGTGGCCGCCGAGGTCCCCGCGGGCCCGGTCAGCCTCGTGCTGCACCGCCCCGGCGCAGCCCCGGTAACCACACCCTGGCTGACCGTCTAAGCCGTCCGCGGCGCACGGACCCGCACGCGGAGCACCCGCCCCATCGCCCGGGCGCCGTCCCCGCGACCCGGCTCCGACCTCCGCCCGCACCGTTGGGGCACCGCCGAGAGCGGCAGGCGAGCGGGACCGCCGTGGCCTGCGAGCCGGGCATGGCGCACACCGTGTCCCTCAGCGGGTCCGCCCCGGCGAGGGCGCCGCCGCGAACCCTCCGCCACCCGCAGCCGCGCCGAGGGGGCGGGGCGAGCGCTCCCGCCTGCCATCGCCGGGCACCGCCACCCGGCTCCCCGCACCCGTCCGCGCTTACCGCGCTTACCGCGCTGGCCGCGCTCAACGCCGAACCGCCGCGCGACACGGCCCCTTCGGAAGCCGCCCGAAGCGGGCCCCGGGTCCACGGCGGTCGGGCGCGCAGCGCGCAAGGAGCGAAAAAGCCTGCCGCCGAGAACACGCCACACCCGTCGATGAGCCCCCGCCCGAACCCAAGGCGGGGCGGGACGGGGCGGCGGTGCGGTCACCGGGCCGGGGTGTTGCGGCGGGCCGCTGGGCGTGGTTCCGGGCGCGGTCCTGCGGGGTGGAATGTCCCGGTTGGCGGCGACACGGCCGGGCGGCCTATGGGGCGAATCCGACAGGTCCGCTCTTCGACCTACACGCGCGCGTAACCGGCTTAGTACTGTCTGTGGCGCCCCGCACCGGAAACGGCGGGCGGCGGCCGCGTGTCCTCCTCATCCGCTTCTTCGCACTCCCCCGCACCCACGGCGAAAGGCACTCCCCCATGGCCTCTGGGCGGCTCGACGGCGCCTCGCACCCGGTGACACTCGTGGCCCGGGACCCCGACCTCGCCCGACGCCGGGCCGAGGAGGTGCTCGACGGCGACTGCGATCCCACGACGCGCTCGGTCGCCCTGCGGATGCTGGGTGTGGCCCGCCGCGAGCTCGGCGAGCCGGCCGCCGCCGAGCGCCTGCTGCGCCAGTCGGCCGCCGTCGCCGCGCGGGCGGGCGACGCCGAGAGCGCGGCCCACGCCCGCGCGTCCCGCCTCGGCCTGCTGGCGCTGCGCGGCAGCGGCGGCGTGGCGGCCGAGGCGCTCGCGCGGCTGAGCGCCGACACCTCCTCGGCGCGCGCCACGGTGCTCACCCACCACGGCCTCGCCGCCGCTCAGCGCGGGCGCTTCGGCGCCGCACTCGCCCGGTTCGACGCCGCCCTGGCCGCACTGGACGGCGACGCCGAGGGGCACCTGCTCCCCGGTGTTCTCAGCAACCGCGGCCTCGCGCTGATGTACGCCGGACGGCTCGACGAGGCCGCCGCCGATCTGGAGAGGGCGCTCGCCGGCGCCGCCGAGGACGGGCAGGCGTGCCTGCGGGGCGTGGCGCTGCAGAACCTCGGCTGCCTGTCGGTGCGCACGGGCGACCTCGCGCGCGCGGTCTCGTGCTTCGGTGCGGCCGAGCGGCTGGTTCCGCCGGGTCGGCGCCCTTCGGTGCGCATGGACCACGCCGACGCGCTGCTCGCCGCGGGGATGCACCGCGAGGCCGCGCGTGCGCTGGGCGGCCTGGGCGAGCTGGGCGCCGCCGCCGGGCTGTTCCGCGGCGGCCGCGCGACCGCCGAGGCCGCCACCTCGGGGCTGCTGCGGGCCAAGGTGCTGCTGGCCGACGGCGATACCGGAGCGGCCCGCGACATCGCCCGCAGGCTGCGGCGCGCCTTCCCGGCCGACTCGCTCTGGGCCGAGCTGGCCGGCCTGGTGGAATGGGCGGCACGCCACAGCGCGGCGCCCGCCCGGCGGCCGGCCGCGCGGCCGTTCTCCCGTTCCTCGGCGGGTCGCGCGGTCCGCCGTGGCGAACGCGGCGGGTTCGGCGGTGCGGGTCCCGCGGCGCGTTCCGGCGACGGCACGCCGCACCCCGGACGGCCGACCGGCGGGACCTCCGTGCCGCTCCCGCGCGCCGGCCGCGAGGACGACGGCCCGGTCGGCGGCCCGCCGCCGGCGTGGGCCGCCAGCGGCTGCGCGGACACCGCCGAGACCGCGACGGCGCTGGCCCACTGCGTGCACAGCGCCCCGCTGGGGCCGGTGTCGTCGATGCTGCCCTCGGCGCGCGAGGCGGCGGCGCTGAGGACGCTCGCGGCGGGCGACCACCGTGCGGCGCGCGGGCGGCTTGCCGGCCGCACCGCCGGTCTCCGGCCCGTCCGGCACCTGGAGCTGCTGGTGCATGCGCGCACCCACCGGCGCGAGGTGGCCGCGGCGGGGGCGCGGGTGGCCATCCGCGAGGGCGACGCCGCCGCCGCGCTGGAGTGGGTCGAGTTCGCATCCGCTCCGGCCGCACCCGCGGGGCCGTGCCGCGACGCCGCGTGGGTGCGGCTGCTGGACCGCTACCGGGAAGCGCACGTCCGCGCCCGCCTCGGCGAGGCGTGGGCCCGGCGCGAGCTGTCCGTGCTCGCCGACGCCCTGTCCGGCGCCCAATGGCACGCCGCCTGCATGGCCGCCGACGACGCCGACGACGCCGGAGCCGCCGACATCGGCCTTCCGTCGGCGGACGCGCTGGCGGAGCCGCTGGGGAACCGCGCGTTCGTCCGCTACGTTCGCGTGCACGGCGCCGACGCCGCGATCACCGTGGTCGACGGCCGCACACGCCTGCATCCGCTGCCGGGTGCGGGGGCCGTCGAGGACGCGGCCGCGAAGCTCGCCTACGCCGCCCGCGCGCGGGTGCTGGCCGAAGGGCGGCGCGGCCGCGCGGCGCGCGACGGCGTCGCACCGGCCGCCGACCTGGTCGAGCGCCTGCTGCTCGCGCCGGTCGCCGAGGCCGTCGGCGACCGTCCGCTGGTCGTCGTGCCGTCCCCGGCCGCGCAGGCGCTGCCCTGGGGCCTGCTGCCGAGCCTGCGGGGACGGGAGGTCAGCGTGGCGCCGTCCGGCCGCGCGTGGCTGGCCCGCTGCGGCGAGGACGCGGGCGAGCGCGGCGGCGGCCGGCTCGCAGCGGCCCCCCGCGCGCTGCTGGCCGCGGGCGGGGCGCCTGCGGGCGCGGCGGACGAGGTGCGCGCGCTCGCCCCGGTGTATCCGCCGGCCGAGGCGCTGCACGGCCCGGCGGTCCGCGTGGCAGCCGTGCTGCGCGGTATGGAGCGGGCCGACGTCGCCCACCTGGCCGCCCACGGCTCGGTGTCGGCGCAGGCCCCGATGCTCTCGGCGATGCTGCTGGAGGACGGCCCGCTGTTCGCCTACGATGTCGAGCGCCTGTCCCGGGCGCCGCGGGTCACCGTTCTGTCGTCGTGCTGGGTCGGCGGGTCGGCCCCGGCGTCCTCCGGTGCGCCTCTGGGCATGGCCGCTGCCCTGCTCGCGATGGGCGGCCGGGTGGTGGTCGCCGGTGTCCTGCCGGTCAGCGACCACGGGATCGGACCGGCGATGCTGGCCTTCCACGCGGCGCTGCGCGCGGGCGTCCCCCCGGCGCGCGCCGTGGCCGACCACCTCGCCGGGGCCGGGTTCGTCTGCTACGGCGCGGGATGACGCCACCCGGCGCTGCCGGGCCCGCCCGGTCCTGCCCGGTCCCGCCCCGCGAACCGCGGTCCGGGAATGGTCTAGCGTGCGGGTATGGACGATGCCGCACCGCCCCCCGCCGACCCGTTCTCCGGATCCGGCAACGAGCCGCGCGTGTTCACCCTCGCCGAGGCGCGCGAGCTGATGCCCGAGGTCCGGCGCAAGGCCGGTGAGCTGGTCACCCTGCGCGCCGACCTCGCCGAGCTCGCCTCCGACCTGCGCGGCGGCGAGTCGGCGCTGGGCGGGCGCGCCGAGATGAAGGCCGCCGAAGCGCGGCTGATGGAGCTGCAGAGCTGGTTCGTCGACAACGGCATCGAGGTCAAGGGCATCGCCCCGCTGCTGATCGACTTCCCCGCCATGCTCGACGGAGTCTCGGTGCGGCTGTGCTGGCTGGAGGGCGAGGCCGAGCTCGGCTGGTACCACCGCACCGACCTCGGCTTCGTCGCCCGCCGGCCGCTGCCCGACCGGGCCTCCCCCTTCTGAGCTGCGGCCCGCTGAGGACCGCGCGGACCGGCGGCGCGCGTACGCACCCCAGGTCAGCGAGCGATTAGACCCCCCGCTGCGGGGATAGTGGGCGGCCATGAGCGAGAACCGCCCGGAGGAGAACGAGCACCCGGCCGACCCGGTCAACGAGACCGCCGCCGACTGGGAGGAGGCCGGGCTGCCGGCCCAGGAGGACACCACCGAGGACCAGCCGCTGCCGGGCCGGGTGCCCACGGCGATCGACGAGTCCGGCTCGACCGGCACGGAGAAGGAGTCGGGCGTCCCGTTCGAGGAATCGGGTGAGCCGCTCGACGAGGCGCTCGCCCGCGAGCAGCCCGACGTGCCCGGTGCCCTCGGCAGCACCGCCCGCACGGCCGACGAGTTCCCGCCCCCGGGTCCCGAGCAGGAGACGGGCGGCGTGCGCGTCGTCGAGTCCGACGAGGGCGTCCGCGAGGACAGCGAGGACACCATGGTCGCGCGCGACGCCGGAGCCGACCGCCGCGCCTACAGCGCCGAGGAGAGCGCGGTGCACGAGGAGGACGAGTCCGAGGAGCCCCGCGGGCTGCCGTAGCGGTCCCCGGCCCCGTGCGGCCGCCTGCCCGTACGGGCCCCGCCGGGCGGCCGCGGGTCCCCGGCGCGCGCCGGGGACCGCACCGAGTCGATACACGCCTGCGCTACCAGCCGCGGGCGCGCCATTCAGGGAGGCTGGGGCGCTCCGCGCCGAGGACGGTGTCCTTGCCGTGGCCCGGGTAGACCCACGTGTCGTCGCCGAGGACGCCGAAGACGCGCTCCTCGACGTCGTCGATGAGGGACCCGAACTCGGGGGCGCCCGCGGTCTTGCCGACCCCGCCGGGGAACAGGCTGTCGCCGGTGAACAGGTGCGTCCGGCCGCCGGGCTCGTCGTAGCGCAGCGCGATCGAGCCGGGGGTGTGCCCGCGCAGGTGGACGACCTGGAGTTCGGACTCCCCCACGGGGACGCGCGAGCCGTGCTCGACGGGCTCGTCCACCGAGATCGGGAGCTCGTCGGCGTCGTCGGGGTGGGCGACGGTGCGCGCGCCCGTGGTGCCGACCACCTCGGCCAGCGCGCCCCAGTGGTCGGGATGGCGGTGGGTGGTGATGGCGCGGGCCAGGCCGCCCTCGCCGATGAGCATCTCCAGGATGCGGTCGGCCTCGGCGGCCGCGTCGATCAGCACCGCCTCGCCGGTGCGGCGGCACCGGAGCAGGTAGGCGTTGTTGTCCATGGGCCCCACCGCCAGCTTGCTGATGGTGAGCTCCTGCAGTTCACGTACGTCGGCGGGTCCGCCGACCCGCGTATCTCCTGAGTAAGTCACGTCGTCCATTACAGCACCCAACTCGGCGATCTCTTCTCCAGGAACGCTGCGCGGCCCTCGGCCGCGTCCTCGCTCGCGAAGTACTCGGCCGACAGCTCCCCCATGCGGGCGAACGCGGCCGCGCGCTCGTCCGGTCCCACCGGGCCGGCGCTGCCCAGCAGGCTCTTGGTCCGGCTCAGCGCGCCGGGCGCCGCACTGCGCAAGCCGTCCAGCACCGCCTCGGCCGCCTGGTCGAGGCCCTCGCGGGGCACCGCCGAGGTCACCAGACCGGCTTCGGCCGCCGCGGCGGCGCCGAACGCCTCGCCCGTGAGGAAGTAGCGGGCGAGCTGGCGGTCGTGCATGCGGGCGGCGACGGGAACCGAGATGATCGCCGGAACGACGCCGATGCGCACCTCCGTGAACGCGAAGGTGGCGTCCTCGGGGGCGATGGCGATGTCGGCCGCCGCGACCAGCCCGATCCCGCCGGCGCGGGCGGGGCCGTTGAGCTTGGCGACCACCGGCTTGGGTGCATCCATGATCGCCGAGAACAGCTCGGGCATGCCGGGCGCGGAGACGGCCGGCGGGTTTCCGGCGCGTTCGGCGGCGACCTCCTTGAGGTCGGCGCCGGCGCAGAAGGCCGGCCCCTCGCCGGTGAGCAGCACCGCGCGCACGGTGTCGTCGGCCATCGCGGCCGCCAGCTCGGACGCCAGGGCGGCCCGCAGCCGCGCGGAGAGCGCGTTGCGGTTGGCGGGGGAGTCCAGGGTGATCATCGCGACGCCCCGCTCCGCGGACCGGCGCACCGGCGGCCGTTCGCCTGCGGCGCCCCCTCCGCTTCCCGGGCCGTTGGACGCCTGCGCCGCGGACCCGGTCGCTGCCTCGTTCTGCTCCGCCATGTTCCGGCGGCCCCTTCCGTGTTTCGCTGACCCGTGCCTGCCGGCGGGTTCGCCGGTGCCTGCGCAGCCGCGGCCGTGCGGGACGGCGCCCCGCCCCCGGTCGGCCCCCGGTGGAGGGTCCCGACGGGAGTGCGGCCCGCTGTACGGCCGCCGCCTCAGTCCTCGCGCTCCCGCGGCGCCTCGTCGTGCCGGCGGAGCTCCCGCAGCGCGCGCAGGGCGCCGTCGGCGTGGGCCTGCATGCGCAGCTCGCTGCGCACGACGTGCAGGATGCGCCCGTCGGTGTCGATCACGAACGTGCTGCGGCGGATCGGCGACAGCGCGGCGAGCGGTCCCCCGCGGCGGACGCCGTAAGCGCGGGCGACCGCGCCGTCGGGGTCGGACAGCAGCGGATACCCGAAGCCGTGCTCGTCGGCGAAGGCGCGCTGGGTGCCGACGTCGTCGGCGCTGATCCCCACGCGCTGGGCGCCCAGTTCGGCGAACTCGGCGGCGAGGTCGCGGAAGTGGCAGCTCTCGGCCGTGCACCCGCGCGTCATGGCCGCGGGGTAGAAGAACAGCACCACCGGGCCGCCCTCGGCCAGCATCCCGTGCAGCGTGCGGGCCGTGCCGTCCTGGTCGTCCAGCTCGAAGTCGGGAGCGGGGGCTCCGATGTCCACAGTGTCCACGACCGCCACCCTAGACGGCGCCGCCGACTCCGCAGAAGAGGGCACCCCGCCCCGGTCGCCCGGCGCCGCCCCGCACCGGCTAAGTGACTGTTGGGTATGCGGGTAGCGGCGTTGGGTGACCAGTCATGCCGGATGCCCGAACATGACGCAGCCCCGGAATGATCGCGTGGTGTGTGCCAATGCAACGATTCCGGGGCCGCTGGTGCCCGATGCTACCCCTCCGACCTCTCCGACGCCGCCTGGGCGGTGAT
>NZ_BAAAQI010000021.1:0-82841 GCF_039531585.1 Streptomonospora arabica
ATCACCGCCCAGGCGGCGTCGGAGAGGTCGGAGGGGTAGCATCGGGCACCAGCGGCCCCGGAATCGTTGCATTGGCACACACCACGCGATCATTCCGGGGCTGCGTCATGTTCGGGCATCCGGCATGGCTGGTCACCCAACGCCGCTACCCGCATACCCAACAGTCACTCAGCCACCTCGACGCAGTTCGGCTCCCGCTTCCCACTGTAGCTGCTCTTGTGCCACTTGGTATTAGAGTTCATCCCTCATCTTCCAACTGGCGCTGCTCGATCCCGTGGCGCTTATCGCCCGATTGGTACGCCCTTCCCGCGGACTGCACGCCGCGCAGGTCCGGTGGGTCCGGTTCGAGCCGGGACCGGTGGCGTCGTGAGGGGCGCGAAGGGGCTCGTCGAGCACCCCCGGTCCTGGCGGGAGATCCCCGGCTCCGGTGCGGTCTTCGCCGTCGGCGCCGAGGCCGGGACAGTGGTCATGGAGTGGCGCACGGCGCCCGGCGGCGAGCACGTCGACGTCTACGTGCGCCGCGCTCTCCGCTGCCGCCGACGCTGCTGGTCGGCGGCGCTCGATCCGGAGGACTTCCAGCTCCGGCTGTTCAACCGCATCCGCGCCTCGTGGGACCCCTGCATCTACCCGTTCGGCTTCCCGCTCGACGAAGGCGGTGCCCGGTGACCACACGGAAATGGACGTGCCGCCTGTGCACCCGTCCCAACCTCGGCGGGATCTGCGGCTTCTGCGGACACCCGCTCGCCGAGCAGTGGCGGCTGCCGCCCCTCCCCGGTGAGCGCCGCACGCCGCGAGCCTCCCGACCCCCGCGCGTACGCCGGTACGTGCTCACGCTCGAAGGCGCGCCGAGAGGGGCACCCTCGCATCCGGCTGCACCACGGTAGCCTAGTTCGAACGTTTGTTCTATCCTGGGTGTGAGCAGGACGACCGCCGCAGGGGGGATGTCATGTCAGGGTTGGCGGGCGGAGGCCCCGGTCCTACCATCGAGGGCATGCTGCCGATCGACGAGCGGACCGCCATGCTCGCTCTCGTCCTGCGCAGCGGCGCTGAACGGTCCGCGATCAGAGAAGCCGTGATGGACGCGGGCAGCGCTCGTACCGTCCTGCAGCGACAGGCCGCCGGTGAGGACACCCTTTTTCCGCAGACGATCGATGAGCTGTCCGAGGTGGAACACGCGAGGGCTATCGTCACCGAGGGCGGTCTGCGCGGCAGTCGGCTGTTCTGCTTCCTCGACGAGGAGTATCCGGAGCAGCTGCGAGAGATCCACGAGATGCCGCTGCTGGTGTGGACGCGAGGCCGATCGGCGCACGACCGGCGCGCAATCGCCGTCGTCGGCTCGCGTTCCGCCTCTCACCGGGGTATCTCGGCCGCTTCCGAAATCGCGGCGAATCTCGCCAAAGAACACGTCACGGTGGTCAGCGGCTTGGCTTCCGGGATCGACACGGCAGCGCACACCGCGGCTCTAGAGGCCGGCGGGCGTACCGTTGCGGTGCTCGGTACAGGCATCAACCGCACCTACCCGCCGCAGAATCATGAGCTGCAGGAGACCATCGCCGATCGGGGCATGGTGCTTTCCCAGTTCTTGCCGGATTCCGCCCCCACCCGACAGAGCTTTCCGATGCGCAATGCGGTGATGAGCGGGTATGCCGCGGCCACTGTCGTGGTGGAGGCAGGTGAGCACAGCGGAGCCCGGATCCAGGCGCGTATGGCTCTAGAGCATGGTCGCCCCCTGATCCTGCTCGGCCGCCTGGTCGAAACCACGGGCTGGGCCAGCGGCTTCGCCGGACGTCCGGGTGTATACGTCGTCACGCATATGGACGAGTTGCTGAACGTGGTGAACGAACGCATCAGCGAAGCCGAGACTTCGGCGGACCAACTGGCCAGGGCAGCCGAGGTTGACTGGTAAACCCGATTGGGATTTCGTCGAGCGCACAGTCGCCAACCAAAGCCGGTACCTCCGCCCTGTCCGTGTCGGCGTCCCGGGCATGTGTCACGTCTGCTTCGGCGCGGTCCCGCATTCGGACGGCGAAGAATGCAGCAAGTGCGCAGAGACCCGCGCTGCAGCGGACGGTGGAATCGCAGATGTGGTCACAGCGGTCACTTATCGGGTCCGCGGTAATCAGCATGACCATGATCTGCGGGTCTACAAAGCGGCCTATGCGTCCGAAGCAGCCAAGACGCGACTGCTTTGCCTCTTCTGGCACTTCAGCAAATACCACGCACGATGCGTGCAGGCGCAGGCGGGCGTCGGCGGATTCACCCACGTGGCCTTCGTGCCCAGCACGAAAACCGCGAGGAAGAGCCATCCGCTGCAGGACTTGCTCGCCCCAGTGGTTCCCAGGCTTTCTCTGGTGCGTTTAGGCGTCAATGCCGGTGTCTCCCCTGACAGCCGGGAATTCGCTCCCCATTGGTTCACCGCCGACCCGCTGGCTGCGAGCGGCGCGGGGGCCCCTGCAGTGCTGCTGGTGGATGACACTTGGGTGACCGGCGCGCGGGCCCAGTCGGCGGCCTATCGATTGAAGCAGGCAGGAGCGGCCACGGTCGCGGTCCTCGTGCTCGCGCGGCAGATCAACCCCGATTGGACGCATTCCCGACCGCTACTGACCGCGGTGGAGAACACGACCTTCGACGCCGCCCGGTGCGTCCACCATTCCCACTGAGTCGACTGGGGAGGCTCAACTGCGCCGCCTGCTCGACCTGGCCATCCGGGGAATCAGCCCGGAGCGCTGATCCGGTGGCTCCGGCTCAGGGCGTGCCGCCCTCCCTGTCCTCCGCTGACGCCGGGGGGCGGCCGTACATGAGCCGTCGTAGGACCGCCTCCGCGGGGCCGCGGCGGTGGGCGCGGTCGAGGGCGCAGGCGCCGACGACGGTGACCAGCCAGACGCCGACCGCGAAGAGGGCCATGCTCCAGCTGGTCAGATGCGCGCCCCAACCCAGGCCCCAGGCCGCCAGCAGCGGGGCGAAGATCAGCGAGTGCGCCAGGTAGCAGGACAGCGACCGCCTGCCGACCGCGGCCACGGCGACGACCGGGAGGCTGCGCCGCGCACGGGCGGAGAGGGCGCGGGCGACGAGCGCGAACACCGCGACGTAGCCGAGTCCGCCCGCCAGGCCCGTGATCGACTGCGCCGCGTACAGCGGCCCGGCCTCCGCCAGCACCGCGGGCGGGGCGTCCACCGCGTTGATGTGGGCGAGGGCGGCGGGCAGTCCGCCGAGCCATCCGATCGCCAGGCCGGCGACCGCGGTGGTGCGCAGCAGCGGCAGGTGCCGGCCCGGATCCTCCAGCACGCGCCGTCGAGCGCACCAGAACCCGAGCAGCATCGCCGCGTGGAAGGAGAAGCCGAGCAGCCCGCCCCCGAAGGCGACGAACAGCCACGTGGAGAACCGCGTGGCGACCGAGGCGGGATAGCTCTCCTCACCGGAGGCGTAGTAGAGCGTCGAGGGGTCCACAGCCCGGGCGGCGGCGTTCCCGGCGTCGAGGACGTCGAGCGCGGATCCGACCTCGCCCAACACGAGGAGAGCGACCGCGATCCCCGCCCACACCAGCAGGGTGGTGTCGCGGCGGCGCAGGAACAGCGCGCCGATCACGAGGCTCGCCACACCGTAGGCGCCGAGGATGTCGCCGCCCAGCAGCAGCGCGCCGTGCAGGAGGCCGAAGGCGAGCAGCCACAGGCTGCGGCGGCGCAGCACCCGGACGGCGCCGCGCTCGGTGCCGCCGGCGGCGGTCTGCCGCTGCATGACCTGCATCATGCCGTAGCCGAAGAGGAACGCGAAGAGCGGGAACACGCGCAGGTCCAGGCCCGTGATCATCGCGAACTGCACGGCCCGGTCGGCCGCGGAGCCGTCGACGGGGTGCCAGCCCGACGGCCCGTGCTCGGCGGCGTAGAGGAAGAAGGCGGTGTTGGACAGAACGATCATCAGCAGCATGGCGCCGCGCGCCAGATCGGGGGCGAGAGCGCGCTCGCCGGTGCGTACTCCGCCCCGCGCGGCGGGGCGTGTGCGGACATCCATGGCCAGAAACTCCGAACACCATTCGATATTATTTCTCCGAACGGTATACGGAGTTCTATGCTGTCTGCAAGATGACTACTCACGACAACGCCGCCGCCGTGCCGGACAACGACCCCACGCCCGCGCTGAAGCTGCTGTGGGGCGTGGACGAGCCGCACCCCAGCCGCGGGCCGAGACAGGGGCTCACCCGCGAGCGGGTGGTACAGGCCGCGATCGAGGTCGCCGAGGCCGAGGGGCTTGCCGCGCTGTCCATGCGCAGGGTGGCCCAGCGCCTGGAGGTGGGCACGGCGTCGCTGTACACCTATGTCCCGGGCAAGCCGGAACTGCTCGCACTCATGCTCGACGCGATGATCGGCGACGGCGTGCTGCCGCACACCCTTCCGGGCGGATGGCGCGAGCAGCTGGAGGCCGCGGCCCGCTCAGACTGGGAGGGCTTCCGCCGGCACCCGTGGATCCTGCAGCTCGCCTCGGACCGCCCGCTGCCGGGACCGAACTTGATGGCCTGGTTCGACTCGGCGCTGAGCGTGCTGGAAGGCACCGGCCTCACCGACGCGGAGCGGTTCACCGTGGTCGAGGGGATCGACGGCCTCGTTCGCGGCATGGCGCGCAACGCCACCGATCCGGCCTCGGACGAGGGGCCGGGCGAGAGCGCGAAGACCTGGCGTGCGACGCGCGACGCGTTTCTGGAAGAGCATGTGGACTTCGGCCGCTACCCGCATTTCGCCGCGGCGCTCGGCGTCGGCGCGCCGCCGGGTGCGGACGAGGTCTTCGAGTTCGGCCTGCGGCGCATGCTCGACGGCGTCGAGGGCCTCATGAGGGAGCGCGGCGGCGCCGACTGAGGTGGCGGCGGGCGCCGCCGCGCGTGATGCGGACACACCTGTGCCGCAGGAGTGTCGGGAAGCAGACGGGATGGTGCGAGATTTTCGCGGGAAGGGGGGAACTCAACGGGCCGATGCGGCGTCTGAGTGGGTAGGAGCGGCACTCGCCGACCTGGGCGGGGGAACCGTCGGACCGGTGCCGAGTGGGCGCTCTGACGCAGGCTCAGCGACGCCGTCGCCTCTTCAAGCGGCCGAGAGGGAGGAAGCGTGGTGCCGGCCGCGTTGGAAGGGGCTGGTGAAGGGAAAGGAGAGGGAGTTCAGCAGGGCCGCCGCGCCGGCGGGGTCGTTCGCCGGGTGGGTGACGGTGCTGCCGAAGAGGTCGTTCCAGAAGAACTTGCCGTCGCGGCACCAGACGTTGATACCGCGCATGACCGAGATGACCGCGAGTTCCGACGTGCCGGCCCGGTACATCGGGCTTGCCGCGATCGCCACGAGTTCGTCCCAGAGTGCGGTGACGGCCCGTTCGGCGCAGAACGCGTGCCGGGGTCTGTGCTTCACGCGGTTGGCCAGCGCCGCCTTCGCGCGGTTGGCCCGCGGGTTGTTCAACCGCCAGTGACTCACTTCGACGTCTCCTGATCAGTCCGGTTGCCGTGGAACGCCATCCGCAAGGGGGCGCGACCGCGGTCCGAGCATGGGCCGGGCAGTCAAAGATCCACGATCTTCGCAAAGTTGGTAGGCAGCGAACTCTGTCGTTACCTCCTGGTTATTCTTTGCGCTCCGGATAGTAGCAGCAATCGCCCCCTAGGGGTCGACCCTCGAAAATGTGACCCATGCCACAGGCAAGCACGGGGTGACATGCGGGTGGACGGGAAGTTTTTGCAGGTCACGACAGCTTCTTCGGCGTTTCGTGGCCACAGCTGGCCGCCCGCCACCCCCCAGGGACGTCAGGTGGGTCACCCGGCGCGACGGAGGGGCACCGATCGCGTCATCCCAGCTAAGAGCGGCAATCCCGGGGCCGGAAGGGGTCCCCTCGAGCGCTCCGCGCCGCTCAAAACCTGTTGAACCGTACAAATCTGCCGGTCGACTGCGAAGCGGGTGCCGCACCCCCCGTTCTGTAGGCGCCGAGTACCCGAGCAGTCACCCAACGTGGTATCCGGGAGAGGTGCTTGGAGCCGCGTCGCATTCGTACCGACCCGGCGTTTCGACCCCGGTTTGCGACGGAATCACCGTGTCTTTGCGCCCCCATGGGACCAACCGGACCAACAGGATCCTCGCGACCACTCGACTCCTCCGCACCGGCGGTGCACCCGGCGCCCGGGAAAGACGGGGCGGCCGGCCCGCCGCGCCGCTCAGGTCGCCCGCAGGGCGGCGCGGGAGCCGCGGCCGAGCGCCGGCCCCGCGCTCGCCGGTGTGCGCCTCCTGACGCCCCTCGCGCGCGTGCGAGAGGCCTTCCCCACCGTCCGGCACGCCGTCGCGCTTCCCTGCAAGCCCCCGCGTGGACGCGAGAGCGAGCGCGAGGGGGCGAGGGGCCCTCAGAGACTCACGCGGTCCCTACATTCATCCGCATTCATCCGCGCGCGGAGCCGGCGGAGCCGCTCAGGCTACGGCCCGCTCACTGCGGCGGCCCGCCCCTTCTCCGCTTCCGCTGCGCCGGGCCCCCGGCGCGGCGTGCTCCGCGCCACCGCCGGACGTGGCCGGTCACACCCCTCTTCTTCCCGCGTATGCCGCCACAGAGCCGCAGGCCGCCGCTAGCATAGATACAAGATGCATACAAAGACCTCGGCGACCGACCGCGCCTACCGCCACACCAAGGACGCGATCCTCGACCGCCGCTACGCCGGCGGCGATCTGATCAGCGAAGGCGACATCGCCGCCGGGGTGGGCGTGTCCCGCACCCCCGTCCGCGAAGCGCTCTTGCGCCTGGAGGCCGAAGGCCTCGTGCGCCTCTACCCCAAGCGGGGCGCCCTGGTCGTGCCCGTCTCCCAGGACGAGATCGACGACGTGATCGAGACGCGGCGGCTCGTCGAAGGGCACACGGCGCAGAAGGCGGCCGCCGCCGAGGCCGGGGAACGCGGCGCGCTCGCAGTGCGGCTGAACGAACTGCTCGACCGGATGCGCACCGAGGTCGACGGCGACCGCCAGGCGTTCGTCCTGGCCGACCGCGGCTTCCACCGCGAGATCGTCACCGCCGGAGGCAACGCGATCCTGGTCGGCCTGTACGACTCACTGCGGGACCGGCAGCTGCGCATGATGGAAGAGGGGGTCCGCACCGTGGCGCGGATGTGCAGGAACATCGACGAGCACGCCGCGATCCTCGCGGCCGTCGAGGCGGGCGACGCGCCTTCCGCGGGCCGCGCCGTCCAGGTCCACCTGGACGGGGCCGCACAGCTGCTGGGGGCGCGAACGTGAGCGGCGCCGGGCGCGATTCCACCTCCGCCGGCACCGGTACTCGCGGCGCCTTCCGCAGGGCGGGCCCGCGGAGGGGGCGACGTCCGGGCCGGGTGGGCCCGGTGCGCCGTGATTCATCCGGTGACCGGGTGACCGACGTCTCCTCGTCCTCGCGACCTGCGACGTCCTCCGCACCGTCGACCGCCTCCGCTGCCGCCATGACCGAAACCGCCGCGCACACCGCGACAACCACGACCGCACCGGCCGGCCCCGCCGCGTCCGCGGCCCGCACCGTCCCCGCCGGACCCGCCGGCGGCGCCCGCGCCTGGCTGGTGTGGGGAATCGGCGTGAGCGTCTACTTCCTGGCGATGTTCCACCGCAACGGGCTGGGCGCCGCCGCGCTGGAGGCCCAGGAGCGCTTCGACGCGGGCCCGGCGCTGCTGTCCATGCTCCCGATGCTGCAGCTGCTGGTGTACGTGGTGCTGCAGGTGCCCACCGGCCTGCTCGCCGACAGGGTCGGCCCGCGGGTCTCGCTTACGGCGGGCGCGGTGCTGATGGCGGTGGGCGTGGCGCTCTTCGCGGTCGCGCCCTCCCTCGGAACCGCCATTGCCGGCCGGGTGCTGATCGGCATGGGCGACGCCGTCACCTTCCTCAACGTCATCCGCCTCGCCGCGCTGTGGTTCCCCCGCTCCCGCTACGCGCTCGTCAGCGGGCTCACCGGGGTGGCCGGAGGCATCGGCCAGGCCGCCAGCGTCGCCCCGCTGTCCTTCGCGCTGCACGGCCTGGGCTGGACCGGCGCCTTCCTCGCCTTCTCCGCGGTCACCCTGGTGATGTCGCTGCTCGTGCTGCTGGTGGTGCGCGACCGCCCCACCGGGCCGCTGCCCGCGGGTACGCGGCCCCGCGTCCGCGCCCTGGAGAGCATCGCCGAGGCGCTGCGCACCCGCGGACCGCGGCTGGGTATGGTCCACCACGCCGCGATCATGCCTCCGTACACGACGCTCGGCGTGCTGTGGGGCTACCCCTTCCTCGTGGAGGGGGTCGGCTTCGCCCCGGGCGTGGCCGGCACCCTGCTCTCCGGAATCGGCGCCGCCGTGCTGTGGGTCTCCCCGCTCATCGGCGCGCTCGCCGGACGCCACCCGGGGGTGCGGCGCCCGCTGGCCACGACCCTGGCGAGCCTGTTCGCGGTCGGCTGGCTGGCCGTGGTCGGCTGGCCCGGCGGCCTCCCGCCCACCGGGGTGGTACTGGCGGTGCTCATGGTCAGCGCGGCCGGGGCCGTCGCGGCACCCGCGCTGTCGTTCGACTTCGCCCGCGACGGCCTGCCCGCCGAGCGCACCGGCGTGGCCTCGGGGCTGGTGAACATGAGCGGCTTCCTCACCACGGTCGTGGTGACCGTGGCGGCGGGCGTGGTGCTGGAGACCGGTGCCGGGTTCCAGGCCGCGTTCGTGCCGCTGACGGTGACCACCGCACTGGCGGGCGGCGCGCTCGTGACCATGCTCTGGAGGCGCCCGCCCCGCCCGGTCGCCGACGGCTGAGCCCACTGGCGAGGGAACCGCGCCAGGGGGCGGGCCCGGGTGACGACGCAAGCGGTCGGGGAGGGGCGCCGAGGGGCCGCAGCGGCGCGTCGGCGGCCTCCGGCTCCCGGCCGTGCGGGACAGGCGAACCCCCTGCCCGGTGGCCCTTTCGCGACCGCCGGTGCCGGGGCGGGCGGCCTGCTGACCGGTTGAGGACAATGCACCGGCCGGGGCTGCAGGGGCGCGCACCCCCTTCGGTAAAGTCGGTGCGCACGTGCCGGATGCCGCTGGCGCGGTCGGTCCGGTGTGCGACGGGGGGCTCCAGCGAGCTATGCGTGGTCTGCTCGAAGCCTCGCTGTCCTTTCCCACGGTCCTGTTCAGCGTTCTGCTGCTGGTGGTCGCGGGCTACTGGCTGTTCGTGATCCTCGGCGCTGTCGAAGCCGACGTCCTCGACGGCGCCGCCGGTCCCGACTCCCGCTCCGCCGGCGGGTTCGGCGGCGCCCTCGGAGCCGTCGGCCTCGGCGGCGTGCCCGTGACCGTGGCGCTGTCGCTGCTGATCGCGGTGGCCTGGTTCGTGAGCCTGGTGGGAACCGTGCTGATCGGCTCGCCGGCCGGCTCCTCTCCCCTGATGATCGCCCTGGCACTGGTGATACTGGTGGCGGCGGTGATCATCGCCTGGGGTGTAACCAGTGCGATCGTCATGGGGCTGCGCAGGCTGCTGCCCGCGGAGCGGCGGAGCAGAGGCGCCGACGTCGTCGGCCGGACCTGCGTCGTGCGCACCGGCAGGGTCGACAGCGCGTTCGGCCAGGCCGAGATCTCCGGCGGCGACGGCTCGTCGTCGCTGATCGAGGTACGCACCATCGGCGAGGAGCGGCTGAGCGCGGGCAGCACCGCGCTCATCTTCGACTACGACTCCGAGTCCGGCGTCTACCGCGTCACTCCGTTCGACTCCGCGTCCGACCACGGGTCCTCGGCCTGAAGGCCTGAATCCGACCGCCGCCTCCGCGGTACCGCTGCCGCAGGCCACAACCACGACCTGCGACGGCTGCCGCCGTCCCCTCGCTGCCCGGGTGCCGCGGGGCACCGGCGCTGCACAGGCAACGTCCTGTCCGGGCGAGGCGCGGACGCTCCCCTCGGGGCCGAGGCCGACCTGCCCAAGCTGGGCGAGCTGCGCGGCACGCTCACGCCCGAGGAGGCCGGGCGCTGGGAGGGCGTCAAAGCCTTCCCTGCGCGGCAAGGCGCTGGGCGGTGACGGCGACGACCCGCTGAACCGGGCGGTGGGCGCCATGGGCCTGCTGGCCGACCGCGTCGGGGCCGTCGAGACCGCCATCGAGCGCGCGGCCGACCGCATGCGGGCCGGAGGCGGCTGAGGGCGGGCCTCCTGCTCGGCGGGGGCCCGGCGCACAGCGCCGCGCCCCCGTTGCCGTGCGGATCCGGCAGGTCCCGAGGCGGCGGTTCGGTGGGGTGACGGGACTCTCTCCGGCCGAGTGCGGCCTCCCGCTGGCAGATCTCTACTACTGGGTAGTAACCTATATTTGTTACCAGTCAGTAGATCGCGTGTGGACACACAGCGGCCCGGACAAGCGGAGCGCGCCCATGTCGCATTACAAGAGCAATCTCCGTGACCTCGAGTTCAACCTCTTCGAGGTCTTCAAGCGCCAGGACGTGCTGGGCGGCGGCCCGTTCGAGGAGCTGGACGAGGACACGGCCCGGACCATCCTCGACGAGGTCAACCGCCTCGCCACCGGCGTCGTCGCCGAGTCCTTCGAGGACGCCGACCGCAACCCGCCGGTGTTCGACCCGGCTACCAACAGCGTCGCCCTGCCCGAGAGCCTGAAGAAGTCCTACCGGGCCTTCATCGACGCCGGCTGGTACAACCTCGACCTGCCCCCGGAGCTCGGCGGCCTCAACGCGCCCCGCTCGCTGGCCTGGGCCGCCTCCGAGCTGATCCTGGGCGCCAACCCCGCCGTGCACATGTACGCCGCCGGCCCGGGCTTCGCCAACGTCCTCTACCAGGAGGGCAACGACGCCCAGAAGCGCATCGCCCACCAGGCGATCGAGCGGGGCTGGGGCGCCACCATGGTGCTCACCGAGCCCGACGCGGGCTCCGACGTCGGCGCCGGGCGCACCCGGGCCGTCGACCAGGGCGACGGCACCTGGCACATCGACGGGGTGAAGCGCTTCATCACCTCCGGCGAGCAGGACATGACCGAGAACATCTTCCACCTGGTCCTGGCGCGCCCCGAAGGCGCCAAGCCCGGCACGAAGGGCCTCTCGCTGTTCCTGGTACCCAAGTTCCTCATCAACGAGGACGGCTCGCCCGGCGAGCGCAACGGCGTCTACGCCACCAACGTCGAGCACAAGATGGGGCTGAAGGCCTCCACCACCTGCGAGCTGACCTTCGGCGCCAAGCACCCCGCCGTGGGCTACCTCGTCGGCGACAAGCACGACGGCATCCGGCAGATGTTCCTCGTCATCGAGCACGCCCGGATGATGGTGGGCACCAAGGCCATCGCCACGCTCTCGACCGGCTACCTCAACGCGCTGGAGTACGCCAAGGAGCGCAAGCAGGGCGCCGACCTCACCCAGATGGCCGACAAGACCGCCCCGCGCGTGCCCATCACGCGCCACCCCGACGTCCGGCGCAGCCTGATGACCCAGAAGGCGTACGCCGAAGGGCTGCGCGCGCTGGTCATCTACACCGCCAGTCAGCAGGACGCCGTCCAGATCGCCCAGCACGAGGGCGCCGACTACAGCGAGACCGACGCGCTCAACGACCTGCTGCTGCCCATCGTCAAGGGCGTGGGCTCCGAGCGCTCCTACTCGCTGCTGGCCGAGTCGCTGCAGACCCTGGGCGGGTCGGGCTACCTGCAGGACTACCCGATCGAGCAGTACATCCGCGACGCCAAGATCGACACCCTCTACGAGGGCACCACCGCGATCCAGGCGCAGGACTTCTTCTTCCGCAAGATCGTCAAGAACAACGGCGAGGCCTTCGGCCGGCTCGTCGGCGGGATCAAGGAGTTCGCCGCGGGCGAGGCCGGCAACGGCCGGCTCAAGGAGGAGCGCGGCGCGCTCGCCGACGCCGCCGGGCACGTCGAGAAGATGGTCGAGACCATGGTCGGCGACCTGATGCGCTCCGCCGAGCAGACCGACGAGCTCTACAAGGTCGGGCTGAACACCACCCGGCTGCTGATGAGCGCCGGCGATCTGGTGCTCGGCTGGTTGCTGCTGCGCCAGGCCGAGGTGGCGCTGGCCGCCCTCGACGGCGCCGAAGGGGCCGACCGCGACTTCTACACCGGCAAGGTCGCCGCCGCCCGCTTCTTCGCCGACCAGGTGCTGCCGCGCCTGGCGACCGAGCGCGCGCTGGCCGAGAACGTCGGCCTGGACCTGATGGAGCTCCCGGAGTCGGCCTTCTAGAGGCCCGCCCCGAACCCGCCCCGGGAGCGGCACGCCCGCCCCGGACTTCGGGCCCGGTGCGCACGACCCCTGCGCACCGGGCCGTCGCGCGTCCTGCGGCGGTCGCACCGAAGCGCCGCCGACCGCCGACCGGTGCGGCGCGCCGGCTCCGCGAGCCGCCCGACCGGCTAGGGCCGAGAGCCTCGGCTCCCCCGGCCCGGAGCCCGCCGACACGCGGCCCACGGCCCACGGTGCTCCGCCATCCCGTGCGGCCTGCTGAGCATCGGCGTCCCCGGCTTCAGCGCCGCCGGCGCGGCCGGATACCGGCTCGTGGTCGGCCGCGGCAAGGCCGCGATCAGCTGAGCGCCCGTCGCCGGGCCGTGCGCCGCGCGACCCGCGCCACCCCGCCGGCTGCCCGCTCGCCCGACCGCCGCCGATACGTGGCCGGGCGCGCGGGATGGCACGTCGACGAACGGGTAGTAGTAGGCAACGGGATCGCAAAAGACGCGGCGCGGAGGCAGCGAATGGGAATCGGACTCGGCATCTTCCTGGTGGTCATCGGGGCCGTGCTCGCGTACGGCATCACCGCGGAAATCGCCGGACTCAACCTGGACGCCATCGGCATGATCTTCATGGTCGCCGGTGTGGCGGTGGTCGTCCTGACCATCATCCTCATGATGGTCCGCCGCGACCGCACCCGGCAGTCGATCCAGGACGACTCCGACGTGCTCTGACGCGAACGGGCACCCCCGGCGGCACCGCGCGGCGGCGCCTCTCGCCCCCTCGTCCCCTGACACGGCGACGGCCCCGGCACCGCGAACACGGTGCCGGGGCCGGCGCTTGGGTCGAGGCGCCGCGCCGCGGCGTCAGGCCGAGGCGGGCTCGGGCCGGGCCGCGGGGCGGACGCTGAGGGCGTCGGCGTCCTCGTCGAGGTCGACGACCACCGTGTCGCCCTCGGTGAGCTCCCCCGCCAGCATCGCCTTGGCCAGCGGGTCGCCGATCGCGGCCTGCACCAGCCGGCGCAGCGGCCGGGCACCGTAGACCGGGTCGTAGCCGGTCAGCGCCAGCCACTCGCGGGCGGCCGGTGTGACCTCCAGCTCCAGCCGCCGCTCGCTCAGCCGGGCGGCAAGGCGGTCGACCTGCAGGTCGACGATGCGGGTCAGCTCGTCGGTGGACAGCGCCTCGAACACGATCAGGTCGTCCAGCCGGTTCAAGAACTCCGGCTTGAAGGTGCTGCGCACGACCGACATCACCTTCTCCCGCCGGTCCTCGCTCGCCAGCGCGGGGTCGACGAGGAACTGCGAGCCGAGGTTGGACGTCAGGACCAGCAGCGTGTTGCGGAAGTCGACGCTGCGCCCCTGGCCGTCGGTGAGCCGCCCGTCGTCGAGAACCTGCAGCAGCGTGTCGAAGACCTCGATGTGCGCCTTCTCCACCTCGTCCAGCAGCACCACCGTGTAGGGCCGACGGCGCACCGCCTCGGTGAGCTGGCCGCCCTCCTCGTAGCCGACGTAGCCGGGGGGCGCGCCCACCAGCCGCGAGACCGAGTGCTTCTCGGAGTACTCGCTCATGTCGATGCGCACGATCGCCCGCTCGTCGTCGAACAGCAGCTCGGCCAGCGCCTTGGCCAGCTCGGTCTTGCCGACGCCCGTGGGGCCCAGGAACAGGAACGAGCCGGTGGGGCGGTCCGGGTCGGAGATGCCGGTGCGCGCGCGGCGCACCGCGTCGGAGACCGCGGCCACCGCCTTGTGCTGGCCGACCAGCCGCTTGCCCAGCTCCTCCTCCATGCGCAGCAGCTTGGCGGTCTCGCCCTCCAGCAGCCGACCGACGGGGATGCCCGTCCACGAGGAGACCACGTCGGCGACGTCGTCGGCGCCCACCTCCTCCTTGACCATCGTCGGCTCCGCGGCGGAGGCCGACCCCTGCTCCTCCTCGGCGTGGGACGCCTCCTCCAGCTGCTTCTCCAGCTGCGGAATCTCGCCGTACATGAGCCGGGAGGCCTCGGTGAAGTCCCCGTCGCGCTGGGCGCGCTCGGCCTGCGTGCGCAGCCCGTCCAGGCGCTCCTTGAGCTCGCCGACCCGGTTCAGCCCGGCCTTCTCCTGCTCCCAGCGGGCTACCAGCGCGTTGAGCTCCTCCTGCCGGTCGGCGAGGTCGGCGCGCAGCCGCTCCAGCCGCTGCAGGGAGGCGGCGTCGGACTCCTTCTCCAGCGCCATCTCCTCCATCTTCAGCCGGTCGACGGTGCGCTGCAGCTCGTCGATCTCCACCGGGCGGGAGTCGATCTCCATGCGCAGGCGCGAGGCGGCCTCGTCGATCAGGTCGATGGCCTTGTCCGGCAGGAACCGGGCGGTGATGTAGCGGTCCGACAGCGTGGCCGCGGCCACCAGCGCCGCGTCGGCGATCTGCACCTTGTGGTGCGCCTCGTAGCGGCCCTTGAGACCGCGCAGGATCGCGATGGTGTCGGCGGCCGACGGCTCGCCCACCAGCACCTGCTGGAAGCGGCGCTCCAGCGCCGGGTCCTTCTCGATGCGCTCACGGTACTCGTCCAGCGTGGTGGCGCCGACCATGCGCAGCTCGCCGCGGGCCAGCATCGGCTTGAGCATGTTGCCCGCGTCCATGGCGCCCTCGGCGGCGCCGGCGCCGACCATGGTGTGCAGCTCGTCGATGAAGGTGATGATCTGGCCGTCGCTCTCCTTGATCTCGGTGAGCACGGCTTTGAGGCGCTCCTCGAACTCGCCGCGGTACTTGGCTCCGGCCACCATCGACGACAGGTCGAGGGCGATCAGCCGCTTGTCGCGCAGGGACTCGGGCACGTCGCCGGCCACGATGCGCTGCGCGAGCCCTTCGACCACGGCGGTCTTGCCGACGCCGGGCTCGCCGATCAGCACCGGGTTGTTCTTGGTGCGCCGGGAGAGCACCTGCACCACCCGGCGGATCTCGGAGTCGCGGCCGATCACCGGGTCCAGCGCTCCCGAGCGCGCCCGGCCGGTGAGGTCGACGCCGTACTTGTCCAGCGCCTGGTAGGTGTCCTCGGGGTTCTCGGTGGTGACCCGGCCGGGGCCGCGCACCCGATCGAACGCTTCGAGCAGCGCCTCGGGAGTGGCGCCGGCGTCCTTGAGCAGCCGACTGGCCTCGCCGCCGTCGGCGGCCAGCCCCACCAGCAGGTGCTCGGTCGAGACGAACTCGTCCTCCATCTTCTGGGCGCGCTGGGCCGCGGTGTTCAGCGAGACGATCAGCTGTCGGGAGCTCTGCGGAGCGCCCACCGTGCTGCCGGCGGCCTTGGGCAGGCCGGTCAGCGTCTGCCCGAGCTTGGCGGAGAGGTCGTCGGGCGCCGCACCGACCTCCTTGAGCAGCGGGCGGATGATCCCCTCGCCCTGGTCGAGCAGTGCGGCGAGCAGATGGACCGGCTCGACCTGCGGGTTGCCGTCCGTGGTGGCCCGCCGCATCGCCGCCGCCACGGCTTCCTGGCTCTTCGTGGTGAGTTTGTAGTTCATGCGTCGCCGCCCCCTTCGCGCGTGATCGCTATGCGGTTGTGTGTGGTGGGCCCGCCGGATCAGCGGCGGGGCGCGCACCCGTTCCGGGCACAGGCGGCCCCCGCCGGCCGCCTCGGCGCCCGCCCGGTGCCGGTCGGCCGTCGCGGCCCGGCCGGACCGGCTACTGGTCCTGCTCGGGCGGAGGGGAGGTGTTGAAGATCGTCACCCGGGCGCGCCGCACCGGCAGCAGCTCGCCGCCGCCGGTCTCGCCCGCCGAGCGCCGCGCCACCGCAGAGCGGGCCGCGTCCAGCTCGTTGCGCAGGTGGAACAGGTGCTCGCGCAGCTTCTCCACCTCGATCTCCAGTTCCAGGATGCGCTTGATCCCGGCGAGGTTGATCCCCTCCTCCTGGGAGAGCCGCTGCACCTCGCGCAGCGTCCGGATGTCGCGCATCGAGTAGCGCCTGCCCCGGCCGGAGGCCCGGCCCGGCGAGACCAGGCCCAGCCGGTCGTACTGGCGCAGCGTCTGCGGATGCAGTCCGGACAGCTCAGCGGCCACCGAGATCACATAGACCGGGATGTCGTCGCCCAGTCCGGGATCGGTCATGACATTCACATCCCCTTCGCGCGAGTCTCCAGACCGCTGCGCGGGTCCTGGTCCGCGGTCGCGGCGCGGAACTTCTCAAGCGCCTCGCGCGCCTCCTCGTTGAGGCGGTCGGGTACCGCCACTTCGACGGTGACCAGCATGTCGCCCGCGGTCCCGTCGCGCCGGGCCGTGCCCTTGCCGCGGACCCGGAAGGTCCGGCCGTTGGGCGTGCCCGGTGGGATCTTGACCGTGACGGGCAGGCCGTTGAGGGTGGGCACCCGCACGTCGGCGCCGAGCGCGGCCTCGGGGAAGGTCACCGGAACGGTGATCGTCAGGTTGTCGCCGGACTTGCCGAACACGGGGTGCGGCTGCACATGTACCACCACATAGAGGTCTCCGGCCGGTCCACCGTGCTCGCCCGGCGCGCCTTTGCCCTTGAGCCGGATCCGCTGGCCGTCGGAGACACCCGCGGGGATCCGGGCCTGGATCGTTCGGGTGCTCTTGCCGCGCCCGCTGCCGCTGCACGTCAGGCAGGGGTCGTCGACCACCAGGCCGCGCCCCTTGCACTCGCCGCACGGCTCGGAAAGCGAGAATCCGCCCAGGTTGCGGTTCTCGTGACCGGTGCCCGAGCAGTTCGGGCACACGCGGGGAGCGGTGCCGGCGCGGGCGCCGGTGCCCTTGCAGGTGGGGCACGCGGCGTCGCTGCTGAGCTGGAAGGACCGGGTCAGTCCGGCGGACGCCTCGCTGAACGTCAGCCGGGTCTCGGTCTCGATGTCGGCCCCGCGCCGGGGCTGGGTCGTGGTCCGGCCGCGCCCGCCGAACAGGCCGCCGAACAGGTCGCTCAGCCGCTCGCCGCCCCCGCTGGTCTGGGTGCCGCCGCCCTGGCCGAACAGGTCGCCCAGGTCGAACCCGCCCGCGCCGGTGTTCCCGCCGGGGCGGTAGGAACCGCCGAAGAGGGAGCGGGCGTCGTCGTACTCCTTGCGCCGCTTCTCGTCACTGAGCACGTTGTAGGCCTCGGAGATCTCCTTGAAGCGCTCCTCGGCCTGCGCGTCGCCGGTGTTGGCGTCGGGGTGGTTCTCGCGCGCGAGCTTGCGATAGGACTGCTTGATCTCGTCCTGCGAGGCGGTCTTTGAGACTCCGAGGACCTTGTAATAGTCCTTCTCCAGGTAGTCCTTCGTGCTCATCGACGTCTGCCTTCTCCCGCTTCGCGCTGTGAGTCGGATTGTCCCCGGGACCGCTTCCCCGCATTCGGCGGGGGTGCGGCCCGGTGGCCGCGTGCCCCGGGCGCCGCGCGGCGCCCGGGGCTCGACGGTCTACTGCCTGTCCTCACCGGCCCCGCCGGAGGACTCGGGGCCGGGCTCCTCTGCGGAGGCGCCCGGCTCGGCCTCCTGTTCGGTTCCGGCGGACTCCGGAGCCTCAGCGGCATCCTCCCCGGGACCGGCCACCACCACGCGTGCCGGGCGCAGGACCCGTTCGCCGATGAGGTAGCCGGGCTGGAAGACCTCGATTACCGTGGGCACCTCGGCGTCGGGCGACGGCACCATGGTCAGGGCCTCGTGGACGTTCGGGTCGAACTCCTCGCCCGATTCGCCGTACTTCTGCAGCCCCAGCCTGGTGACCAGCGCCTCCAGCGCCTCACCCACGGACTTGAACCCGCCCGCGAGCTCGTCGTGCTCACGCGCCCGGCCGATGTCGTCCAGGATCGGCAGCAGGTCGCCCACCACCTGGGCGGTCGCCTGCTCGCGCAAGGCCACCCGGTCGCGCTCGACGCGCTTGCGGTAGTTGGCGTACTCCGCCTGGATCCGCTTGAGGTCGTTGGTCAGTTCCACGACCTGCTCGCGGGCCTTGAGAAGCTCGCCCCCCTCGACGGTCCCGTCGATGACGACGGGCTCCTCTTCGGCCTCGACCGCGGCCTCGGGGGAGTCGGGAGCGGCACCCTCGGCCCCCTCGGGCGTACGGAGCTCACCTGTTTCGGGATCTATGCGCCGCTTGTCGCGGATCACCGGCCCCTGCTGCTCCTCGCCGTTCTCGTTCTCCGGCAGCGCCATTGGCTGCGCCTCCCTTGCCTTGCCTCTCGGCCGATCAGGCGTTGCCGTCCTTCTTGTCCTCGTCGACGATCTCGGCGTCCACGACGTCTCCATCGTCGTCGGACCGGTCCTGGGCGTCGGCCGAGGCGTCCTCACCGCCGCCCTGCTGGCCCTGGCCGTAGATGGAGGAGCCGATCTTCTGGCTGGCCAGCGCGACCTTCTCGCTCGCCTGCCGGATGGCCTCGATGTCGGTGCCCTCCAGCGCCGTCTTCAGCTCGCCGACGGCACCCTCGGTCTCGGACTTGACGTCGTCGGGGATCTTGTCCTCGTTGTCCTTGATGACCTTCTCGGTCTGGTAGACGAGGGACTCCGCGTTGTTGCGGACCTCGGCCTCCTCGCGGCGCTTGCGGTCCTCCTCGGCGTACTCCTCGGCCTCGCGGACCATCTTGTCGATGTCGTCCTTGCTCATGGCCGAGCCGCCGGAGATGGTGACCGACTGCTCCTTGCCCGTGCCCATGTCCTTCGCGGTCACGTTCACGATGCCGTTGGCGTCGATGTCGAAGGTGACCTCGATCTGGGGCACGCCGCGGGGCGCCGGCGGGATGCCGCTCAGGTCGAAGACGCCGAGCTTCTTGTTGTACTGCGCGATCTCGCGCTCGCCCTGGTAGACCTGGATCTGCACCGAGGGCTGGTTGTCGTCGGCGGTGGTGAAGATCTCCGAGCGCTTGGTCGGGATGGTCGTGTTCTTCTCGATCAGCTTGGTGAACACGCCGCCCTTGGTCTCGATGCCCAGCGACAGCGGGGTGACGTCCAGCAGCAGGACGTCCTTGACCTCGCCCTTGAGCACGCCGGCCTGGAGCGCGGCACCGATGGCCACGACCTCGTCGGGGTTGACGCCCTTGTTGGGCTCCTTGCCCCCGGTGAGCTCCTTGACCAGCTCCACGACCGCGGGCATGCGGGTGGAACCGCCGACCATGACCACGTGGTCGATCTTGTCGACGCTGATACCGGCGTCCTTGATGACCTGGTGGAAGGGCGACTTGGTGCGGTCCAGCAGGTCGGAGGTCAGGCGCTGGAACTCGGCCCGGCTCAGCTTCTCGTCCAGGTGCAGAGGGCCCTCGGACGAGGCGGTGATGTAGGGCAGGTTGATGGCCGACTCGCTGGAGCTGGACAGCTCGATCTTGGCCTTCTCGGCGGCCTCGCGCAGACGCTGCAGCGCCATCTTGTCCTTGGACAGGTCGACGCCGTTGGAGTTCTTGAAGCGCTCGACCAGCCAGTCGACGACGGCCTGGTCCCAGTCGTCGCCGCCGAGGTGGTTGTCGCCGTTGGTGGCCTTCACCTCGACCACGCCGTCGCCGACCTCCAGCAGGGACACGTCGAAGGTGCCGCCGCCGAGGTCGTAGACCAGGATGGTGGCCTCGTCCTCCTTCTCCAGGTGGTAGGCCAGCGCCGCGGAGGTGGGCTCGTTGATGATGCGCAGGACGTTGAGGCCCGCGATCGTGCCCGCTTCCTTGGTGGACTGGCGCTGGGAGTCGCTGAAGTAGGCCGGCACCGTGATGACGGCGTCGGTGACCTCCTCGCCCAGGTAGGCCTCGGCGTCGCGCTTGAGCTTCTGCAGCACGAACGCGCTGATCTGCTGCGAGTTGAACGTCTTCTCGTCGATCTCGGTCTTCCAGTCGGTGCCGATGTGGCGCTTCACCGAGCGGATGGTCCGGTCAACGTTGGTGACCGCCTGGCGCTTGGCGACCTCGCCGACGAGCACCTCGCCGTTCTTGGCGAAGGCAACGACGGACGGGGTGGTCCGGGCGCCTTCGGCGTTGGCGATGACCGTGGGCTCGCCGCCCTCCAAGACCGAGACGACCGAGTTCGTCGTCCCCAGGTCGATACCGACCGCACGTGCCATGAGTTCGTTCCTCCGTCAGAGTTGAGTCTTACAGACGTAAGTTTGCTTCGCGGTTCGTCTGCTGTCAAATCACTTGAGTCGCTCGGACTCAATCCTTGGTTCCGCCCCTATAACGGCTGGGGGCGCGCCCTTTGTTCCCGCGGCGGGACCTCGCCGAGGGAAGTCCGGGCGGGCCCCGGGCAGGTCTCAGGGGCGCGTCAGGGGCGCACCGGGGACGAGCGGGGGCGGCCGACCGCCGAGTGTGCGCAGCATCTCCGCGAACGCGGACGGACGCGGCCGCGCGGCGGCCCGCGCGCATCACGCACCGGCGCGCCCGGGCCGCGGGCCCCCGCGCGCGGGCGATGATGGGAACGAGGGCCCCACCGCAGCTCGGCACGGCGGCGCAGGCGAACCCGCCGATTCGCGGCGGCGCGCGGGCCTCTACCGTTGGAGCCCGCGGCCGTCGATGCGCCTGAGCCGGGGGTGATGGACCCGCCCGGCATTACTGGCTAGTAACATTTGGTGGACCGCCGGTGTGTGGCGCATCGGAGCAGGACAGCAGGATGGGAGGCCGCAGGCGATGCTCTACATCGTTCTGGGGATCATCACGACCCTCGTCGCCGTGGTCGGGGTCGCCGTGTTCGCCTACGGCATCCGCCGGATGGTGCAGACCGTGCGTCTGGGCCGCCCGGTGGAGAGCGGGCGCACCGGGCCCTTCGGCCGGCGACTGACGACCACGCTGATCGAGGTGCTCGGGCACAACCGGATGCTCAAGCGGCCCTGGGTGGGAGTGGCCCACTGGTTCGTGATGGTGTCCTTCCCCCTGCTGGTGTTCACCGTGGCCGAGGCGCACGGCGAGGTGTGGGACCCCCACTTCCACCTGCCGCTGATCCACGACTGGACCGTCTACGGCCTGGCCATCGAGCTCATCGCGGCGCTGGGCCTGGTCTCCATCGCGGGGCTGGCCGTCTACCGCCAGATCAAGAGCCCCCGCCGGATCGGGCGCGACTCCCGCTTCGCCAACTCCGTGCACTGGACGGCCTACTACGTCGAGGCCTACATCATCGCGCTGCTGGCCGCCATCTTCGTGATCCGCGGGATCAAGGTCGCCATGGACGACTTCCCGTTCCCGGTCTGGGCGACGCCGGTCTCGCACGCGCTGGGCGCAGTGCTTCCGGCGAGCGAACCGGCCCTCGCCCTGGTCGCCGCGTTCAAGCTGGTCATCTCCTGGATGTTCTTCATGGTCCTGGCCGCGGTGCTGACCATGGGCATCGGCTGGCACCGCTTCACCGCGCCGTTCAACATCTACTTCAAGCGCGACCCCGAGGGCGCTCCGGCGCTGGGCGCCGTCAAGCCGATGATGGACAAGACCGGCAAGCAGCCGCTGGACTTCGAGGAGGCCGACCCCGACGAGGACCCCTTCGGCGTCGGCAAGGTCGAGGACTTCACCTGGAAGGGCCTGCTCGACTTCTCCACCTGCACGGAGTGCGGCCGCTGCCAGTCGCAGTGCCCCGCCTGGAACACCGGCAAGCCGCTCTCGCCCAAGAAGCTGGTCATGGACCTGCGCGAGCACGCCTACGCCAAGGCGCCCTACCTCATGCAGGGCCTGACCGCCGAGACGCTGGAGGAGAAGGCCAAGGAGGACGCCGCGCACGCCGACACCGACGTGCTCACGCTCCTGCAGCGGCCGCTGGTGGGCACCGAGGAGGAGGGCGGCGTCATCCACCCCGACGTGCTGTGGTCCTGCACCAACTGCGGCGCCTGCGTCGAGCAGTGCCCGGTCGACATCGAGCACATCGACCACATCATGGACATGCGCCGCTACCAGGTGATGATCGAGTCGAGCTTCCCCTCCGAGGCCAACTCGCTGCTGAAGAACCTGGAGAACAAGGGCAACCCGTGGGGCATGGCCGAGGACCGGCGCATGGACTGGATCGGCGAGCTCGACTTCGAGGTCCCGGTGGTCGAGGACACGCTGCCCGAGGGCACCGAGTACCTGTTCTGGGTCGGCTGCGCCGGGGCCCTGGAGGACCGCGCGAAGAAGACCACCAAGGCCATCGCCGAGCTGCTGCACACCGCCGGCGTGAAGTTCGCGGTCCTGGGCGGCATGGAGGCCTGCACCGGCGACCCCGCGCGGCGGCTGGGCATGGAGTACGTCTTCCAGATGCTCGCCCAGCAGAACGTCGAGACCCTCAACGAGGCCGGGGTCACCAAGATCGTGGCCAGCTGCCCGCACTGCTTCAACACCCTGGGCAACGAGTACCCCCAGCTGGGCGGCGAGTACGACGTGGTCCACCACAGCCAGCTGCTGGCCCAGCTGGTCGAGGACGGCCGGCTCACCCCCGTTCAGCCGATCGAGGAGAACATCACCTACCACGACCCGTGCTTCCTCGGCCGGCACAACAAGGTCTACACGCCGCCGCGCGACATCATGGCGCAGGTGCCCGGCATCACCACCAAGGAGATGCACCGGCACAAGGAGCGGGGCTTCTGCTGCGGCGCCGGCGGCGCGCGCATGTGGATGGAGGAGCGCATCGGCAAGCGCATCAACACCGAGCGCGTGGACGAGGCGCTGACCACCGACCCCGACACCGTCTCGACCGCCTGCCCCTTCTGCCAGGTGATGCTGGGCGACGCCATCAACGAGAAGAAGTCGGCGGGCGAGGCCAAGGAGACGCTGGAGGTCGTCGACGTCTCCCAGCTGCTGCTGCGCTCCGTCAAGGGCGGGACCGCCCCGGCGGGCGAGGAGGAGAAGGAGAAGGCCTGACCGCCCGACCGTCCCCGCCGCGCCGCGGGTCCGCCGGAACGGCCGGACCGCGCTCCGGGCAGGCCGCCGCCCGGGGCGCGGCCCCGCTGCGCCGGCCGGACCGCCGGCGCGGCGGTCGGGGCACGGCTTCGGATCAGCCCGCGCGGTTCGGTTCGGCGGCGGGCCCGCACACGCAGCGCCTGGCCTGCTCGGGTACCGGCGCGCGCACGCCGAGCACGAGGTCGATCTCCTCATAGGTCAGCCGCCGGTCCGCACCGGCGACCGCGGTGAGCAGCTCGGAATAGAGTTCGATCTCCGCCAGCGCCACGTGGTCATGGAGGCGTACGTCGGGATCCATCCGCGCCCACCTCCATCGAGAACACCGCAGGGGCGCGCCCCGCCCGGGACAAGAGGAACGCGGGAGGCGACCGTCCGGCGACACGTATCCCCGGGTCGGACCGCCGACCTACGTGGGATCCCGCCGGAGACATCCCGCTGGATGAAGGTTACGTCCGGGTAGGCCGCCGCCGCATGACCCAGACGGGCCATTCTCAGAACCACGTTCGAGTAGTCATCCGGCGGTATACACGCACGCTCCCCGGGCGCCGGGAGGACTAGGACCGGCACTTCGGCACCCCGATCCCGGCCGCCCGCGCGGACCGCACGGGCGGGGTGGGCGGCGCGGTCCACCGGCCCCTCACTCCGCCGCCGCGCTCGGATGAGCGCGCCGCAGAGTGTCCCGCTGGTCACGCCGACCACCGCGTGCGAACATCGGCACGTGCACTACCACGGCTACTTCTGGCGCGGGTCCGACGACGAGCGCTCGCGCCGGGCGCGTGACGCCCACGTCGACGGCCCCCGGTTCGCCACCGCCGAGGTGCCCCCCGCCAAGATGTGCTGGTGGCTGCGCAAACCGGCCGACATGGTCTCGGGCACCTGGGACGACCCCGAAGGCGCCGCGAAGTGGATGCTCGCGCAGTACGAGCGGGTGAGCCGCGAGATCGACGACACCGCCGCCCACTGGACGCCCGATGACAGCCGCTACGCGGCGGCCCTGCGCGACATCGCCGACGGCCGCGACGTCACCTGGCAGTACCAGGTCGGCGGCGACGAGCGCGCCTTCGTCTCGGTCGTCGCCTGCTCCCCCAACGAATGGGACCGCGAGGCTCCCTGCCCCCTCGACGGCACGCGCGGCTAGCGCGCCGATCGGCGGCGCTGCCCCGCGGCCGTGCGCGGCCGAGAGCCGCTCGGCCGGAAGGAAGGCGGAGGGCGGCGGCCGCCTCGCACGGAGCAGACGGAGCAAGCGGTGCGACGAGCGCCGCGGCGGCGGGATGCTGCGTGCCCGCTTGCGGAGCGCGCGGTGGCGTCAGCGTCCGGTCGCGCCGTCGATCAGCTCGCGGAGGATGTCCGCGTGGCCGGCGTGGCGGCCGGTCTCCTCGATCATGTGGGTGAGCGCCCAGCGGACGCTGGGCGCCGGGCTGTCCGGCCGCGGTCGGGGCACCGGCGCGCCGAGGTCGCCGCACCCGTCGAGTACGTCGTTGGCCTGGGCGACCGCCTGCCGGTAACGGGCGACGACATCGGCCGCGGCGTCGGCCGGTTCGGCGCGGAAGGTCGCCTGCCAGTCGGCGACGCGGTCCCCGAGGAAGACCGCTCGCTCGACGAAGGCGAGGTGGTTGAGCAGGCCGAGCAGGTTCGTGCCCGACGGCACGCCGGCCGTTCGGACCTGCGGTTCGGGAGCGCCCTCGACCTTCGCGGAGACCGAGTCCCGGAGGTAGTCGAGGAAGCCGCGCAGAACTTCCGTCTCGCTGCCTCCGGTCCTGGGCGGCGGGGTGTCGCCGCGACGGTTGCGGCGGGGCGCGGTGGACATGGTGCCTCCTAAGGCGTGCTGATGGGTCCGTCCGTAGCGCTGCACCCGGGTACGCTCCGCGCGCCCCAGGCGCGAAGCGCCGCCTTTCCGGCGCGGGGCGCTGCGGCAGGGACCGGTGCCGCTCGCGCACGGCCGGGAAGGAGTCGGGGTCGGGTCCCCTGCTGACCGACGAGACTGACGGAAAGCAGCGGGAGTGGTGCCGGGGCGCTGCACAGGCTGCACAGGGGGACAGCGACCCATCCGGCACGCCCTCGCGGCGGTGCCGGGCCGAGCGGCGCGGCGGATGAGCTGGACGTGGCCGGCGACCTCGGCGGCGAGCCCGCCCCGCCCGGTCGCGATCCGGCACGGAGCGCCGGCCCGCTATGCCGTCCACGCCGCCGGGTCCGGTCGGTCCGTGGCCGACGACCGGCGGCCGCCGCGGATCGCCGGGTGCGGATCGGGGCCGTGCGGGCTCCGTCCCAGAACGCGGCCGCATCGGCGGTGCTCATCAGGGGCTCCTTCGGCCGGGTTCATCCGGGGTACGGGTCCGATAATGGCCCGCCCCCCGCGTTCCGGCACGCGATCTTGCGGTTCTGGCAAGATGCCCGAGTGGACCGCGAATCCGAAGAGGTACTCGACTCGGTGGGGCCCCGCCTGCGTGCGCTGCGTCGCGAGCGCGGTATCACCCTCGCCGACCTCGCCGCGGTGACCGGGGTCTCGGAGAGCACCCTGTCCCGGCTGGAGAGCGGGCAGCGCCGGGCGACCCTGGAGCTGCTGCTGCCGCTGGCCCGCACCTACAACGTTCCGCTGGACGACCTCGTCGGCGCCCCGCGCACCGGCGACCCGCGGATCCACCTGAAGCCCATGCGGCGGTTCGGGATGGTCCTGGTTCCGCTGTCCCGGTGGCCGGGCGGCATGCAGGCGTTCAAGATGGTCATCCCCGCTCGGCCCGAGCCGCTCGAACCGGATCCGCGGACTCACGCGGGCTTCGAATGGCTCTATGTGCTCAGCGGGCGCCTGCGGCTGCTGCTCGGCGACCGCGACCTCGTGCTGTCGCCGGGCGAGGCGGCCGAGTTCGACACGTCCCTGCCGCACTGGCTTGGCAGCTCCGACGGGGGCGTGGTGGAGCTTCTCATCCTGTTCGGTCCCCAAGGGGCGCGCACCCATCTGCGTGCGACGCCCGACCGGTCGCCTGGCGGCGGACGCCGGGGCTGAACCCGGCGGGGCCGACGTCCGTTCCGTTCACGCCGGCGGCCGCACCGGCGGCGGGCGGGCCCCTCCGTGCCGGACCCGCGGTCGGCGCCGGTGGCTCGCTGGCGGCCCCGGTCACTGCGACGGGTCCTGCTCCACGGAGCGCTTGAGGAGGTCGCACGCGTGCTCGAACTCCTCCTGGAGGCGGGAGGCCTCGACCAGGAGGGTGGCGTAAGGACTCGAACGGCCGGTGACGCTGACCCTGACGGACTCGTGGCCCTCGGCGTCCTCGGTCAGCAGGTTGGCGTACTCCCGGGACTGCCGGGCCAGGGAGGTCAGCTCCTCGGTCTGTTCGGCGAGGCTGTTTTCGTCGAGCTCGCTCAGCTTCGCGGTGATCTCGGCGAGCGCGGCGAGGAAGTCCGCGTAGCGCCCGAGGAATTCGGAGTTCCCCGGCCGCTCGCCGTCCGAGGACGCGGCCTTGTCGAGGGTGCGGGTGACGGCGGCCAGCTGGTAGGTGATGCGGTCCAGGGCTTCCACGGCGCCCGCATAGCCGGAGAACGTGGGGATCCCGCGACGCAGGAGAAAGCGCCGCGGGTTGTAGTAGGTGCTCTCCTCGGCCGTTCGCACCGAGCTGTGCGCCTGGGCGACGGTGGAGTCCAGCCGGCTCGCGCGCCGGCGCCACTGGCCGGTCCGCTCCTGGTCCAGGTCGCCTTCGCGCAGCGGGGGGTGCATGTCCGAAAGCAGGTCGCACATCGCGTGGGCCAGCGCGCGGACGCCGTGCTCGGCGCTGCGGAACCGCATGGGTGGTACGACGACCAGGTTGACCAGCACACCGATGGTGCAGCCGATGAGGACCAGCAGGAGGATCCAGCCGAGCTGGGAGGCGCGCTCGAGGGTGCTCGTCGCCGTGACGTACATGGCGAAGGCGAAGAACGCCGCCGTGACCACCTGGGAGCCCTGCGATCCCAGCCGGGGCCAGCGCCCGATGACCAGCGCGACCATCGTGACGACCGCGAACGTCACCAGGCCCGGACCGGCCAGGAACCCGATCAGCCCCTGCACGGCCACGCCCGCCCCCACCGCGCCGAGGTAGCGCACCGACTGGGCGACCGACTGGTAGATCGTCACCTGGATCATCAGCACGGCCGAGAACGGCGCGAACGCGGGAGCCGCCGCCTGCAGGAGGCTGTGGGAGATGATCCAGGCGACGGTCGCGGCCAGGGTGCTCTTGGCGATGAGCAGCAGGGTGTTGCGCTCGTGGCCCTCATGGCGGGCGCGGCGCAGCCACTGCCCCATACGAGCCCAGCGCCCCTGCGGCGCGGGGCGCCTCCCGGACCTCTCCGACGGCCGCATCACGCCTCGCCCCCTTCGTTCCTCCCTCCGCCCTTAACCCGAATGCGGTCGCGCATGTGCGTTCTGCGCAAGGAATCCGGGCGCGCGTGTGCGCGCCGGTCGCGGCGGCACGCGGCGGAGCCGGCCGGCCGCGGCGCCGCCGGAGCCGCGCGGAGGTGTCGGACTCCGGTCACGAGCGGCGGTGACGAGTGCGGCGCGGGAGCTTGGAGCAGGACGCTCGGACGAGGGCGGCTCAGGTCATCAGAGGTTCAAGCCCGTCTGCCGCCCTGGGGGGCGCTGAGCCAGGTGACCTCGCGGTGGCGGTCGGCGTAGCGGGCGTACTTCTCGGGCGTCTCGGCGAAGCCCGCGCGGTCCTCGTCGGTGAGCTCGCGCACGACCTTGCCCGGCAACCCGGCCCACAGGGTTCCCGCCGGGACCTCCTTGCCCGGCGGTACCAGCGCTCCAGCCGCCACCAGGGCCCCCTCGCCCACGCGGGCGCCGCCCAGCACGATCGCGCCGATGCCGATCAGCGCGCCCTCACCGATCTCCGCGCCGTGCACCATGGCCTTGTGCCCGAGGCTCACACGGTCGGCCAGCACCGCGGGCTCCCCGGGGTCGGAGTGCAGCCCGCACTGGTCCTGGATGTTGCACATCCGGCCGATGACGATGTCCTCGGTGTCGGCGCGGACGACCGACCCGTACCAGACGCTGCTTCGAGCTCCGAGGCGGACGCGCCCGACGACGACGGCGCCCGGCGCGATCCAGGAGTCGGGATGGATGTCGGGCTCACCGAACGGGGCGTCTCCGACGAGCGGAGCGGACACATGCACCTCCCTGGACGCGGGCCGACCGGCGAGGCGCGCCGGAAAAGGCGGACACCGGCCCCGCGCCGCCGTGAACGGGCATACCTTAGTAGTGCGGTGAGCACGGCGGCCGCAGCGGCACGCCCCCACGCGCACGATCCGCCCAGGCTATTGAGCAGGAGGTGTACTCGGCATTACCGTAGTCGCCTCCCCTCGTGTTCACTACGTCACACTTCGCACGCGAAACGGGTCTCTGTTGCGGTTTCCCATCACACCGCCAAGCTTGAGGAATGAATGTCATTGACGTGTTTTCCGGGTGTTATGGGAATGATAGGCAGGGAGTCCGGCCACCATCCCATTGGCAGCCAACCTGGTTGATTAGGACATGAACGAGCACAGCGCAGAGATCTTGCCGAACTTCCTACGCGAGGAAGCCTTCCCGACCGAGAAGCGGGGCTACAGCAAGCGCCAGGTCGACGACTACGTGGTGCGCACTCACAACCAGACCCGCGATCTGCAGGAGCGGCTGGCGCGCGCCCACGACGAGCTGGAGCAGCTCCGCCGCGAGCTGGCCGAGGCCAAGGAGCAGGCCGCGGTCAAGCCCGAGCACGAACAGATCAGCGAACGCATGTCCACGATCCTTCGCATAGCAGAGGAAGAGGCGAAGGAGAAGCGCAGCAAGGTCGACAGCGAGGTCGACGCCATCCGGGGCAAGGCCGAGGAAGAGGCGGCCAAGCGGGTCAAGGACGCCGAGGAGCACGCCGAGCGCGTGGTCTCCAGCGCGCGCTCCGAGGCCCAGGAGATGGTCGCCGCGGCCAAGCAGGAGAGCGAGCAGCTCCGGGCGCAGGTCGAGGACGAGACCCAGCGCCGCGTCACCGACGCCGAGGCCCGGGCACAGAAGATCAACGACACCGCCGACCGCCGCCTGGCCACGCTGACGGCCACGCACAACGAGGCGGTCCGCAGGCTCAACGACATGCACGGCACACTGGCCGAGCTCCTCGACGCCGAGAAGAAGTCGGGGCCGCTGGAGGCCGGGCTGTCCCAGGCCGAGGTCGCGGCCGACCAGGAGGCGACCGAGGCGGCGAAGCAGTCGCAGCAGGGGCAGCCGAACCGGCAGGGCCAACCGGCCCAGCCGGCCCAGAAGGGGCAACAGGCGCAGCAGGGGCAGCAGCCCTCGCAGGGTCAGCAGGGTCGTCAGCCGCAGCAGGCCCAGGCCGGGCAGCAGGGTCAGGGTCAGCAGAAGCAGGGCCGCCAGCCCGCCGACCAGCAGGCCAAGGCCGCATCGCCGCAGCAGCCTCCGGCGGAGGCCCGCAGCGACTCCGGGGCCCAGGCCCCGGTTTCGGGGCCCCAGGCCGCCTATTCCGGGTCCGCGCAGGCCGCGCCGGACGACGCCACCGCAAAGTCCGAGCCGGCTGTGCAGCAGCTGGACGTGGCCGACGAGTCAACCGTCCGTCTCAACCCGGGGCCCCCGGCCGGAAAGCAGGGCGAGGCGGCAGCCTCGCAGCCGGTGCGCCAGGCCCCGCGGCCGCAGGGGGCGCCCTATGCGGGCCCCGCACCTCAGCAGCACCAGCCGCAGGTGCAGCAGCCGCCGCAACAGCAGCAGCCACCGCAACAGCAACCGAACCAGAGCGGCCAGCCCCAGCAGGCGCAGCCTGTGCAGCCGGCCCACGACCCGGGTATCACGGCGATGCACCAGCGGTCCGACGCGGCGCCGGCCCAGCCCGACGACGCCGATGGCACTGAGGGCGTGCGCATCATCAGGCCGTGACCCGGTGCGGTCCGCGCACCCGGCGGAGTGTCCATCGCGTGCGCACGCGGCCCGCGCGGACCGCGACGTCGGCCGGACCGGACTGGACTCGCTCATGTCGTAACCGGAGCGGGGCGCCCAGAGCGTCCCGCTCCGTGCCGTTTGTCCAGGCCTGAGGGGCGACGTCGGTCTTCGACCGAGTGTCGGCTACGATGCCGGAAGCCATGATTATCCGCTCGGCCATCCGGTCTGACCTCGGTGCGATTCTGCGGCTTCTACGCGAACTGGGCGACACGACCGCCACGCAGAGCAGCACCGTCCGCATGTCCTCCGCAGCCGTACGCGCATGGACCCGGATGGAGAACGACCCCGACCGCCAGGTCCTGGTCGCCGAGCGCCGCGGCCAGATCATCGGGACCGTGGACTTACTGGTGGTCGCCAACCTCACGCACGACGCGCAGTCCTGGGCGGTGGCCGACAACCTGGTGGTGGACCCGGCGTGCCGCCGCGGCGGCGTAGGGCGGGCGCTGATGGACGAGGCGGTGGACCGCGCCGCCCGGGCCGGCTGCTACAAGGTCGAACTGCTCTCCCACGAGAGCCGCACCGGCGCGCATGCGTTCTACTCCGCGATCGGCTTCGAGAACTCGGCTGAGGGCTTCCGGCGCTACCTCTGAGTCCCCTCCCCGCTGACCCCGCCTCTTGCTGCCTGGTCGCCCGCCGGAGGCCGCTCGGATCGTCCGGCAGGCGGCCGCGCGGCGCGCCGCCGGGCGAAGGTAGGGCAAGCGGATCGTGCCTCCACCCGGAAAGCGGGGGCGGCGCGGCCCTCCGTCCGCTGCGGCGCGTTCGGCCCGTGGCCGGGTTTCAGCGCCCCGAGACCGGCTCAGCGTCCCAAGGCCGGCCGGCGCCCGAGCCCGGCTCAGCGGCCCGAGCGCAGCGGGATCTGCCTGAAGAAGAGCACGGTCACGAAGGCCACCACCGCGATCGGCATCCCCAATGTGAACACGGTGTGCATGGCGTTGCTGAAGGCGGTGATCACCGCGTCCTGCACCGCGGGCGGGAGCGCGTGGATCGCCTCGGGCGAACCGCTGACCCCGCTCGACAGGTCCGACAAGCCGGAGGAGCCGCCGGCGCGCTCGGCGATCTCGTCATGCAGCCGGTTGGTCATCACCGCGCCGAAGGCGGCCACGCCCATGGCGCCGCCGAGGTTGCGGAAGAAGGAGACCGCCGAGGTGGCCGAGGCCAGGTCGGCCCGCTTGACCGCGTTCTGCGTCGCCAGGATCAGGATCTGCATGCACATCCCCAGGCCCAGGCCGATCTGGCAGACGCCGACGCCGACCAGGACCAGGCTGGACCCGGTATCCAGGAACGTCAGGGTGAAGAACCCGGTACCGATCAGCACGGTGCCGGTGACGGGGAAGATCTTCCACTTGCCGGTGCGGCTGACGAGGAAGCCCGAGGTGACCGAGGCCGTCAGCAGGCCGAGCACCATCGGCAGCGTCATCAGGCCCGAGGCCGTGGGGCTGAGACCCTGCACGATCTGCAGGTACTGCGGCAGGTAGATCATCACGCCGAACATGCTCATGCCCACCGCGGCGGAGGCGAGCGAGCCGAGGACGAACGTGCCGTTGCGGAACAGGTGCGGCGGCAGGATGGGGGCCTGCGCGCGCCGCTCGACCAGCACGGCCCCGAGGAACAGCACCGCCGCGGCGGCGACCAGCACGTAGGAGGGCGTCGACAGCCACTCGAACTCCTGCCCGCCCAGGCTCAGCAGCAGCATGACCGCGCTGGCGGCGCCGACGATGCAGGTGGCGCCCCACCAGTCGATGCGGTTCTCCGAGCGGGGCCGCGCGGGCAGCTTGAGCAGGCGCTGGATGACGATGAACGCCACCACCGCCAGCGGCACGGTGATGAAGAAGCACCAGCGCCAGCCCAGCGGGCTGTCGACAAGGAACCCGCCGAGCAGTGGGCCGCCGACCGTGGCCACGCCGAACACCGAGCCCAGAAAGCCGGAGTAGCGGCCGCGCTCGCGCGGGGCCACCACGTCGCCGAGGATGATTTGGGGCAGCGCGGCCAGTCCGCCCGTGCCGATGCCCTGGAAGAACCGCGCGACGAGCAGCCACGTCATGCCGTCGGCGAACCCGGCCGCGACCGATGAGCCGATGAAGATCACCAGCGCGATCTGGAACAGCAGCTTGCGGCCCCAGACGTCGGAGAGCTTGCCCCAGACGGGTGTGGAGGCGGTCATCGTGAGCAGGGTGGCGCTGGCCACCCAGGACAGCCGGTCCTGGCCGCCGAGCTAGCCGACGATGGTGGGCAGCGCGGTGCCCACGATCGAGGTGGTGAGCATCGACGTGAGCATGGCCAGCATCAAGCCGACGAGGATCTCGATGATCTGGCGCCGCGAGTAATTAGCCGGCGCCTCCTCGGCGGCCTCATCCGCGTCGTGCTCCCCCGGCACGTCCGCGGTTCGCCGGTCCACTGCGCCTAAGCGTTGCTCCACGTTCGGGATCTCCTGTCCGTCGCCCCGTTTTGTGCTGCTGCGGCGGCCCCGGCGCAGGCGCGTGGGAACCGAGGTGCGCGCGTAAGCCGACCGGGACCGGACACGACGGACCGCCCTACAGGTTCGGGGCGGTCCGCTGGGAATCCCTTACAGGTATAAGTAAACAGTGTTGACTTGTCAAGCGGAAACGTTATAGTGCGGTGAACCGCGCACGAGCAGCCGCGCTGAGCAGGGACTCCGCGGCTACAGCAGGGGAGCCCGATGAACCGCACGGACGCCGCCGACGGCACCTGCCCGGGGCGGGTGCGCGACCGCGAGGCAACGCGCCAGCGCATCCTCGACAGCGCCCGCGAACTGTTCACCCAGGAGGGCTACGCGCAGGTGTCCTCGCGGCGCATCGCCGCCGAGGCCGGGGTCAACGTCGCCCTGATCAACCGCTACTTCGGGGCCAAGCGCGGCCTGCTCGCCGAGATCGTCGCCGAGGACGCCGCCTTCCCCGGGGTCTTCGAGGGCGACCGCGCCACCCTGCCGCGGCGCGTCGCCGAACACGTCGTCCACCGCACCCTGGGCGAGGGCACGCCGCTGCAGCGTGCGCTGATGCATTCGATCGGCGACCCGGACCTGCGGTCGGTGTTCGAGGAGCGGCTGCAGAGCGCCATCATCGGTCCACTGACCGACTGCATCGGCGGCGCCGACGCCCGCACCCGCGCCACGCTCGTGGCCGGCCTCGTGATCGGCATCGGCAACGTCCGCCGAATGGGCGGTGCCGACTCCCTGATCGAGGAGGATCCGGAGGCGCTGACCCGGCGTCTCACGGGCATCATCGAGCGCTGCCTGGACGAGTGACCGACGAGTTACCAGCCGGGCGGCGGTCGCCGAGCCTGTGCCGGCTCCGCAGGCAACGCGTATTGCCTGCCAGGTCAACCGCCGGAGATGCGGACATCACGCGCGGGTCACTTCGACCGGGTTGGCTCAGCCTGCCCGCACGCTCGTCGAAGGAGGGGCAGATGCCCGACAGAACCGATGCACCTACGCCCGGCGTGAACCGCAGGCGCTTCCTGGCCGGGACCGGCCTGGTGGGCGCCGCGACCGCCCTTCAGGGACTCATGGGCCAGACCGCCGCCCACGCCGCCGGCCCCGGCCGCGGCAACAACCGCGGCACCGTCGCCCCCGACAACGGGGGCTACGGACCGCTGCAGCCGGCCGGCCCCGACGGGGAGCTGCTGCTGCCCGCCGGCTTCACCTACACCGCGTTCGGCCAGACCGGAACTCCCATGCGCGACGGTTCGCCGACCCCCGGCCGCCACGACGGCATGGCGGCGTTCGAGGACGAGGACGGCACGCTGCGCCTGGTCCGCAACCACGAGCAGAGCGGCGGCGAAGCGTTCGCCGCGCCCAGCTACGACCCGCAGGCGGCCGGCGGCACCACGACCATGGCCTTCGACCCCGAGGCGATGCGCCTGGTCGACTCCTTCCCCAGCCTCGCGGGGACCATCCGCAACTGCGCAGGCGGGCCGACCCCCTGGGGCAGCTGGCTGACCTGCGAGGAGACCTTCACCGGGCTGGACACCGAGAACCCCCACGGCTACATCTTCGAGGTGCCCGTCGACGCCGACGGACCGGTGGAGCCCGTGCCGTACAAGGCGATGGGCCGCTTCACCCACGAGGCGGTCGCGGTCGACCCCGCCACCGGCATCGTCTACGAGACCGAGGACCGCGGCAGCTCCGGCCTCTACCGGTTCGTCCCGCAAACCCCCGGGCGCCTGGGCGAGGGCGGCAGGCTGCAGATGCTCGCGATCAAGGACAGCCCCCGCTACGACACCCGCACCGGTCAGCGCGCCGGCAGGCCCCTGGCCGTCGAGTGGGTGGACATCGACGACCCCGACCCCGACAGCGGCGACTCGCTGGCCGTGTTCAACCAGGGCCGCGCGAAGGGCGGCGCGGTCTTCGCCCGCCTGGAGGGCGCCTGGTACGGCGACGGCGCCATCTACGTCAACTCCACCAGCGGCGGCGACGCCGGGCTGGGCCAGGTGTGGGAGTACCGGCCGCGCGGGCGCTCGGGCGGCCAGCTCATCCTGGTGTACGAGTCGGTGGACCCGGACCTGCTCCAGAGTCCCGACAACATCTGCGTCTCGCCCAACAGCGGCGGGCTGGTGCTGTGCGAGGACGGCTCGGGCGGCGACATGCTGCGCGGCGTCACCGACCGCGGAGAGATCTTCGACTTCGCGGCGCTGAACAGCAGCAACACCAGTGAGCTGGCGGGCGCCACCTTCAGCCCGGACGGCAGGGTGCTGTTCTTCAACGTGCAGAGCCCGGGCGTCACCTACGCGGTCACCGGGCCCTGGGGCAGCGGCGCACTGTAGAGGCGGTGCGGGAGGGGCTCATCCCCTCTGCAGGTACGCCCTTTCCGAAGATATTTCCTGTTCATTGCATATTGCCTGTTCTACAGGCACCCACGGTAAGCCGGTCCGCTGGTCCGCGCCGGCCCGGCGAGCGGGGGGACTCCGATAATTCCGGCGTCCCACAGCGGGGCGGTGGCCGCGGCCACCGCCCCGCCACACGTTCGCAGGGGCGTAGGCCGGAGGGAGCGGGGAGAGCGGGGCGCGGGGAGAGGGGAGAGCGGGCTGCGAACCGGAATTGTCCTGACAGCAACCGCCAAACTTCGCGTACCGCCCGGAATCGCTGTTCGAACGGCCGCGCCGAGTGCCCTGTCCGCTTGCACCGCAGGCGAATTCGCAGCGACACGCCAATGCACGGATAAGAGCAAACCCGGATGATCCCTGTGTTTCCCTGTGGAACTGTGCCCCGGATCAGACGATTCGGGGAAGCGAGAATACGGGGGAACGATGAACGCGACAGCAGGATTCGAGTCGGCGAAGCGCGGAAGCAGACCGGGGACGATGACCCGGGCGGCGCTGACCTTATCGTCCCTGGCGGTACTCGCCGCATTCGGTCTCGGTTCCGCCGCGGTGGCGGTGGCCGAAGAAAGGGTGCACCAAGCGTCGAGTGTCGCCAGGTCAGCGGTCCAGCACGCAAAGGACCAGAAAGGAAAGCCTTACCGATACGGCGCCGAAGGCCCACGGGCCTTCGACTGCTCCGGACTCGTTCAGTACGCCTACAAGAAGGCCGGAAAGAGCATCAGCCGCACCACCTACAGCCAGTTCGACCAAGGGCGCTCGGTTTCCCGGTCGAACCTCCAGCCCGGAGACCTCGTCTTCTTCTATCCCGGCCCCGGACACGTGGGAATGTACCTCGGAAAGGGCCGTATGATCCACGCTCCGGGTTCCGGTAAAAGGGTCCAGATCACCAAGATGGCCGGCTACTACAACCGGCACTTCGTGGGAGCGCGCCGAGTCGCCTGAGACTCCGCCCGGCGCCGTGCGTCCGGGCGTCGAGACCGGCTGACCACGCCGCCGCCCGGCGGCCGCCACCCGCATGCATGTCCCCGAGGAGTCGGTGCAGACTCGTTCCAGCGGCGCCGCGCTGCGCCGAGCGCACCCGTGCGCGCAGCCCGGCACCGCCGCGGGACAGCAACAGCACCACCGGGTGGCGGCCGCCACACCGAGAGCTGAACCGAGCCGACGCGAACAGCACCGGCAGGATCCCGCGGACGTCGGATCTTGTGCCCGCCGGTTACGCCCGCGACGAGGGCGGCGAGGGCGGCGGGTGGTTGGACCCGCGGATGTCGGTCCGGGTGCCCGCCGGTGCGGCACCCGACGAGGACAGCAAGGACGGCGGATGGCCGGGCCCCCGGATGTCGGTCCGGGTGCCCGCCGGTGCGGCACCCGACGAGGACAGCAACGGCGGTGGATGGTTGAGCCCGCGGATGTCGGATCGGATGCCTGTCGGTTGGCCGCCCTGACGGGGCGGCGACGGCAGCAGGCGACCGAGCCCGCGCCCATCGGATCTTGTGCCCGCCGGTTACGCATTGCGACGAGGCTAGCAACAGCAGCGGACACCCGAGTTCGCGCCGGTCGGTCCGGCTGCCCACAGGTTGGCCCGTCCCAAAGGAGGGCATTTCGGGCAGATCGTCCTTGCGGGAACCACTGCGGGAGCACGAGTCCCGCTTGAACCAGCGCGACGGAGCCGCCACCCCATCTAGCTTTCGCCATACGGAAGACATGGGGTTGCTTCGCCCCGGTTTGCCCGTTTCTTCGGGCGGTGTGATCGCCGCCGGGACCACGAGACCGCCGAAAACCGCAGCCAGAGCCGCCCCAGAGGTGCATTCGGCGGGTCTCGTCGCCACCGGCGCCCCCGAGGGCCCTCGAACCCGGGCACAATCCGGACAGTTGGGGAGGAATCGCCCCGCGTGGAGAGGTGGTGCGGCACTTGGCGGCGCCGCCGAATGCATCAGGCGGTCTCGTCACCGCCCCTAACCCCCACACCTGCCCGAAATACCCGATTCTCCGCCTCACGGCCCTGCGATCACAGGCAACCGCCCCCTTCATCACCGCCACCCCGGCCACCCGCTGCCCTCGCCGCCCCCGTCGGACGCCCCACCGGCGAGCACCCGATCCGATGGCCGCGCGCCCCGCCATCCGCCGCCCTCGCCGCCCTCGTCGGGGCGGCCAACCGGCGGGCGCCGGGACCGGTGACCGCTTGCCCGGCCGTCCGCCGCCCTCGCCGCCATCGTCAGGGCGGCCAACCGCCAGGCGCCGGGACCGGTGACCGCTGGCCCGGCCGTCCGCTGCCTTCGCCGCCCTCGTCGGGTGGCCGACCAGCGCTCACCCCAACCGATACCGCAGGCCCCGCCATCCACCGCCCTCGCCGCCCCCGTCGGACGCCCCACCGGCGAGCACCCGAACCGATGACCGCGCGCCCCGCCATCCGCCGCCCTCGCCGCCCTCGTCGGGGCGGCCAACCGGCGGGCGCCGGGACCGGTGACCGCTTGCCCGGCCGTCCGCCGCCCTCGCCGCCCCCGTCGGGTGGCCGACCAGCGCTCACCCCAACCGATACCGCAGGCCCCGCCATCCGCCGCCCTCGCCGCCCCCGTCGGACGCCCCACCGGCGGACACCCGAACCGATGACCGCTTGCCCGGCCGCCCACCGCCGTCGCCGCCCCACCGGCGGACACCCGAACCGATGACCGCTTGCCCGGCCGCCCACCGCCGTCGCCGCCCCCGTCGGGTGGCCGACCAGCGCTCACCCCAACCGATACCGCAGGCCCCGCCATCCGCCGCCCTCGCCGCCCCCGTCGGACGCCCCACCGGCGAGCACCCGAACCGGTGATCGCGGGTCTCGGCCGTCCGCTGCCGTCGCTGCCCTCGTTATTCAGGGTCACCGGCGGACACGGGGTCCGAAATCTGCAGACCTCCCCGCCCACCGCTGTCGCCGCCCCCGTCGTGTGTGCAGCCGTCGGCAACCCCGCCGACCTCTCGTTGGGGTGGTCGTACTCCTTGCCGAGACTTCCCCGCCGTCCACCCCCACGTCCCCCACACTCCCCACATCCCCGCGCCCCACATGCCTGCTCCCCACATCCCCGCGCCCCACATCCCGCTCAGGACGTCGAGTCGCTTCCGCTGGCGAACGCGGTTGCCGTGGTGCGCAGGGCTCCCGGGTCTATAGCGGCGTCGGCGAGGACGCGGTGGGCGGTCGCGTCGGGGACGCGGAGGACTCCGAGGAGGATGTGGCCGCTGTTGATGGACTTGGCGTCGTTCTCCAAGGCGGCGCGCAGCGACTGCTCCAGGGCCTGCTTCGCCCGCTGGGAGAGCGGCAGGTGCCCGCCGCTCACGCTGTCGCGCAGCCGTCGGAGCAGCCCCCGCCCGCGCCGGCCGGAACCCGCCCCGGGCGTCGCCGCCGTGCCGTCCGCTTTCGGTGTGGCGAGGAGTCGGACGGCGCCGCGCAGAGACTCCGAGTCGGCACCGTGCTCGTGCAGGGCGCGGTGTCCGGCTCCGGTGGGCTCGGCGAGGATCCCAAGCAGGAGGTGCTCTGTGCCGATGCGGTCGCAACCGGCCGCCCGGACCTCTTCCTGGCTCTGTATCACGACGTCCCGTGCGTCTCGGGTGAAGCGCTCGAACATCTCCTCCGCCTGCCTTTCCAACACCGTGGTTCGGCGGGCCGTGTCGCCCGCCCGGTTGTCAACATACGTTGACGCCACCGCGGTGTCAATGGAAGTTGACAAGCGGATGCTCCTAAGTTTCTCGCCCCGCCTCCCGCGCCCCTCGTCGCACCGCGCGCCTGATCCGCCGACAGCGCCCAACCCCCTAAACGGCCTCGGCGGACTCGTCAGCCTCCCCGGCCCCCGCATCCCCCGAGGCCTTCACCTCCTCCACGGCCTCCACCGCCTTGTCCACGTCGGCAGACGTGGTGGACAGGTGGAAGCAGAACCGCACGCGCCCGGCCCGCTCGGAGGTGATGACGCCGGCGCGGGCGAGCCGCTCTGCGCTTCCGGGCGGCAGCGCCAGGGAGACGATCGCCGAGTCACCGCGTTCCAGACCGAGTCCGGCCCTGAAGCGCGCCGCCAGTGCCAGGTTGTGGCGGTGGACGGCCGCGACGCCGACCTCGGCGATGAACTCCAGCGCCGGCGCCTGCCCGACCCACGACGTCCACACCGGCGAGACGTCCAGCCGCCGCGCGTCGGCGGCCAGGCGCAGGGGGCCGCCGTAGACCGAGTCCCAGACCTCGGCCCCGGCGTACCAGCCCGCCGCCAGCGGAGGAAGATCGGCCAGGGCTTCCGGGGTGCCCGCGAGGAAGCACGTGCCGCGGGGCGCGAGCAGCCACTTATAGCCGCAGGAGACCAGCAGGTCGATCCGGTCGGCCGGCATCGGCAGCCAGCCGGCGGCCTGGGTGGCGTCGACCAGGGCCCGGGCGCCGTTGGCAGCGGCGGCGGCGAGGACGTCCTCCAGCGGTGCGACGGCGCCGTCGGCCGACTGCACCGCCGAGACCGCGACCAGGTCCGTCGTCGGCCGCACCGCGGCGGCCAGGTCCGCCAGCGGCACCAGGCGCACGCTGACCCCGCGCTCCCGCTGGGCCAGCAGCGGGAACAGCAGCGACGAGAAGTCCCCCTCCACCGCGACCACCTCGGCGCCGTCGGGCAGGGAGGCGGCGGCCAGGCCGACGAACTGGGAGGCCTGCGATCCCACCGCTACGCGCTCGGGCGTCAGTCCCATCAGCTCGGCGAACGCGGAGCGCGAGGCGCTCACCGCCTCGTCCAGAACGGACAGGTCCAGCCGCCCCGCGGCCCGGTCGCGCTCGGCCCGAAGGACCTCCTCGTGTGCGGCGAGCGGCGGCAGGCCGTAGGTGCCGGTGTTCAGAAAGGCGGTCCCGGTGCCGGCCGTACCGAAGTGCTCGGCGATGTGCGCGGGCAGGAGGTCCTCAGCGGAGCCGCCCGGGTCGGCGGCGTCGTGTGTGTCCATGCCACCGATCCTGGTCCCGGTGGACCCCAAGGACAATCAGAGGTTTTCCGCAGGAGCCCAAGAAGAGGTTGATACCTTGCCCGTATGTTCGAACTCCACCGGTTGCGCGTGCTGCGCGAGGTCGCCCGCCTCGGCTCGATGAGTGCGGCCGCCGCGTCCCTCTCCTATAGCCAGCCCGCGATCTCCCACCACATCTCGCGGCTGGAGGCCGAGGCCGGGACCCCGCTGGTCGCCCGGCACGCGCGAGGGGTGCGGCTCACCGAGGCGGGCCGGATCCTGGCGGAGCACGCCGACAGCGCGCTCGCGGCGCTGGCCGAAGCCGACGAGAAGGTCGCCGCCATCGCCGGCCTTCGCGCCGGGCGGGTGCGCCTGGCCGCGTTCCCGACCGCCGTTTCCTCGTTCGTGCCCGATGCGCTGGCGGCTCTGCGCAGCCGGACCGGCGACGTGCGCGGCGCGCTCTCCGAGGCCGAGCCCGCCGAGGCCCTCGCGGCGCTGCGGGCCGGTGAGACCGACATCGCGGTCGCCTTCGACTACGCCGAGACCTCCGGCGACACCGACACACGGCTGCGCTTCGTGCCGCTCACGCGCGACCCCGTCGTGCTCGCGGTCCCCGATGACCACCCGGCGGCACGCGGCGAGCCGCCGCGCCTGGCCGACCTGTCCGGCGAAGCGTGGGCCTCGGGATGCCGGCGGTGCCGCGACCACCTGGAGTTCCGATGCCGGGTCGCGGGCTTCGAGCCCCGTGTCGACTTCGCGACCGACCAGTACGTGGCCGTGCAGCGGCTGGTGGCCCGCGGTCTGGCCGTGTCGGCGCTGCCGGACCTGGCGTTCGCCTGCCACAGCGAGCCCGGCGTTGCCCGGATCGCGCTGCCCGAACTCGGTGCGCGCCGGATCTACGCTGCGGTGTCGGCGGGGCCGCAGCCCCCGGCCGTCGCGGCGATGCTGGACGAGCTGGCGGCCGCCGCGGGCGCGGTGGAGCCGGCGGCCGTGCGGGCGCCCGCGGCCGGCGCCGACGCGCTCTCCGCCGCGGTCGGCGGCTCCGGGAGCGGATGACCGCGGAACCGGGCCGCCGACTGCGGATGCGTGCGCAAGGGCGTCAGTCCTCCGTGGGCCTGCGCAGGTGCTGGATCCAGGCCGGGGGCAGGTTGGCCAGCACGCGCTCGGTGCCGACCCCGTAGCGGTTGACCCACTCCTCGACCACCCAGCCGGACCGCGCCTGGCGCAGGAAGTCCTCGCGAGGGGCGATGACCGCCTTGACCTGCTTGGTGTAGAGGTAGCCGAAGAGGGACAGGCGGCCGCCGGGGCGGAGCACGGAGAAGTAGTACTCCATGATCTCGCGGACCTCTTCGGCCGTGAAGTTGGCGAAGGGGAGCCCCGAGATGATGACGTCGTAGCTGACGTCCGGCCCCATGTCGGTGACCAGCTTCTGGTGCACCGTCGCGCTGTCGGCGATCCCGCTGAGATCGGGGTCGGAGGTGAGCTGCTCGGCCAGGCGGCCGGCGAACTCCGGGTTGGACTCGACCAGGTCGATGGTGTCGCCCGCGCGCATGTGCTGGGCGATCACCCGCGAGACGGCCCCTGTGCCTGCGCCCGCCTCCAGGATGGTCAGGGGGGCGGTGGGGTCCTCGCGTTCGTCGACGAACCGTGCCAGCGCGTGTCCGAGAGCGCGGCTGCTGGGAGCCACCGCCCCCGTCGCGCGAAAAGTGCGGACCGCTTGGCGGACGAAGAGCCCGGCGTCGCGGAGCCGCGAATCGATTCCGGTTGACTGCAGTGGTTTCTGTGGCGCTGCCATGCCTGAACGGTAGTGCTTATCACCGTAAGCCGCAGGTTAGCCGGTGGGCGTGTGTGGCGGCGGACACGCTGTGCAACGGACAGGATGGGACGCAGCGCCGGTCTCCGTGGACGCTCTCCGCGGCTGAGCGGGGCGAATGCGACTCGATCCGTATCCGGGGGTCGGTTGCGCGCACGTTCGGACGGGATCGGCGCGAAGCCGTCAGGCGGCCGCCGCTGCGGGTAGGGGCACGGCAGGGCCGCCGCCCCTGGAGCCCAGCGAATCCCGGGCCGCGCCGCCCGGTGGAGAGGAACAGACGTGAGCGAGACCGAGCCTTCGACCGAATCCGCGCGAACCGCTCCCCGCAGTCACTCGCGCCGCACCGCGCTCGTGACCGGCGCCTCTTCCGGCATCGGCGAGGAGTACGCCCGCCAACTGGCCCGCCGCGGCTACGACCTAGTCCTGGTCGCGCGCCGTGCCCAGCTCATCGAGGAGCTGGCCGACGACCTGGCCGAGCAGTGCGGAGTGTCCGCCGCCGCTCTGCCGGCCGACCTGTCCGACTCCGGCGACGTCGCCCGCCTGGAGGAGCGGCTGCGCGCCGACGGGACCGGCGATGCTGCGCCGATCGACCTGCTCGTCAACAACGCGGGCACGGGCGGGGGCGGCGAGTTCGTCCGCCAGGACCCCGACAGCGTCGACGCCATGCTCGACCTGAACATCCGCGCCGTCGTGCGGCTCGCCCGCGCGGTGCTGCCCGTGCAGATCGCGCGCCGCCGCCGCGCCGGGCTCGGGGAGGGCGACCTTCCGCGCATGGGCGTCATCAACGTCTCCTCGATGGCCGGAGAGCTGGCCGCCAACCCCGGCGGCGCGGTCTACGGTGCCACGAAGTCCTTCGTCCGGCTGTGGAGCGAGAGCGTGGCCCTGGAGGTCGCAGGGCACGGGGTGCACGTCAGCGCCGTGCTTCCCGGCTTCGTGCGCACCGAGATGACGCGCGGCGTCCAGCGGAGGAGCCTGCCCGACATCGCGTTCGTGGCCAAGGAGCGCATCGTCTCCGAGTCCCTGCGGGCCTGGGCCGCCGGCCGCACGTCGGTCGTGCCCGGTCAGCAGTACAAGACCGCCGACGGGCTGCTGCGGCTCATCCCGCGCAGCCTGTTCAAGACGTTCGCGCGCCGCAGCGCCTACCGGGAGGTCCAGCGCGAACTGGAGTGAGGCGGAGGCCGCGTCCGCCGCGTGCCGCGTCCGCCGCCTGCCGCGCGCACCGCGGGGCCGCCTTCACCCGCTGTTGGCCCGTGCGCAGTCACGAGCGGGGGCGGCGTGCGCCTAGGCTGGGAGGGCACGCCGCCTGAGGAAAGTGATCATGAAGACCTTCGATGAGCTGTTCACCGAGCTGTCCGAGAAGGCGCGCACGCGTCCCGAGGGCTCGGGCACGGTCGCGGCGCTGGACGCCGGCGTGCACGGCATCGGCAAGAAGGTCGTCGAAGAGGCCGCCGAGGTGTGGATGGCCGCCGAGTACGAGTCGGACGACGCCGCGGCCGAGGAGATCTCCCAGCTGCTCTACCACCTCCAGGTGCTGATGCTGGCCCGCGGGCTGCGCCTCGAAGACGTCTACCGGCATCTGTAGGCCGGTCCGGGCGGTACGCCATCCCCCGATCGGCCGACTCCGTGCCCCTGCTCGAAAGTCGATGCTCAACGAGGACACCCGCACCATGGCTGACCAGCTCCGAATCGCCGTGCCCAACAAGGGCCAGCTCGCCGAACCCGCCAGCGCCATGCTCCGCGAGGCCGGCTACCGCCAGCGCAAGGACTCCCGCGACCTCGTCATGGTCGACCCTGAGAACGACGCCGAGTTCTTCTTCCTGCGCCCCAAGGACATCGCCGTCTACGTCGGCGAGGGCATCCTGCAGGCCGGCATCACCGGCCGCGACATGCTGCTCGACTCCGGTGCACCGGTGGAGGAGGCGCTCGCCCTCGGCTTCGGCGGCTCCACCTTCCGCTTCGCCGCGCCGGGCGGCGCGGCGATGACGGTCGACGACCTCAAGGGCAAGCGGATCGCCACGTCCTTCGAGGGGCTGCTGGAGCAGTACCTCGAAGGGAAGGGGATCGAGGCGCGCGTCATCCACCTCGACGGCGCGGTCGAGAGCTCGATCCAGCTCGGCGTGGCCGACGCGGTCGCCGACGTCGTCTCGACCGGGACGACGCTGCGCAACGCCGGGCTGGAGCTGTTCGGCGATCCGATCCTGACCTCCGAAGGCGTGGTCATCCGCCCGCGCGGCGCCGCGGAGGACCCCAAGATCGAGCAGCTGCTGCGCCGGCTGCGGGGCGTGCTGGTGGCGCGCGACTACGTGATGATGGACTACGACGTCCACGCCGAGCAGCTCGACGACGCGGTGGCGCTGACTCCCGGCATGGAGGGGCCCACCGTCTCGCCGCTGCACCGCGAGGGGTGGGTGGCCGTGCGCGCGATGGTCCCCCGCTCGTCCGCCCAGCGGATCATGGACGACCTCTGGGAGCTCGGCGCCCGCGCGATCCTGGTCACCGACATCTACGCCTGCCGCCTGTAAGGAGGGCCGGCGGCCGACGTCCCCGGCCGCGGCCGATATCCCGCGTACCCGGCCCCTGCACCGTCCGCGTGAGTCCGGGTGAGTCCGCGGGCGGGCGCGCCCGCATCCCCCGGTTCGGACGCCCCCGCTCCGCCCGCGGTTCCCTCCGCTTCCGGTCACACACCTCCCATCTGCGTCCTCGCTCCGCGTCCGGTTCCGGACGGGCCGAAGCGCTCGCCGAGCGGCCCGGTCGCGCGCATCATGGAACCCGGATCACCTGTCCGGCCGCCGGTCCCGGTCCCGCTCCGCCCCCGCGGAGACCGTGTCCGCGGCCGGCGCGGCGAGCCGGCAGAGCACGACTTCATCGGTCCGCCTCCCCGAGGCCGTGGGCGGGACCGCTGACCGACCCCAGGTGGTGCCGTGGCGACCGAAGGCCTGATCGACCCGAGCGCGATTCCGATTCCGCAGGTCAAGCCCGAGGACCTGCGCACAGCCGCTTCGGCGCTCAGAACCGACGGCGGCGACATCTCCCAGTTCGGCCAGGACATCAAGTCCTCGTGGAAGGGCCTGGAGGGCATCTACACCGCCCCCGAGGACGACCTCCTCCTCTCGGCCATCGACCCGGTGGCGACCAAGGGCGACGAGGTGGACGAGGCGGTCGCCACGGCCGCCGACGCGCTGGAGACCTTCGCCGACGAAGCCGAGCGGATCAAGGGCAGGCTGCAGGGGCTGAAGGCCGACGCGGAGGCGTTCGTCGCCGACGTCGAGGACGACGACGACTGGCGCGAGGACGAGGGCAAGGTCAACGAGCACAACGGCATGAACGACGACGTGCTCGCCGCCCTCAACGAGTACATGGCCGCCGAGCGGGAATGCGCCAACAAGATCACGGCGCTGTTCGGCGGCACCGCGTTCGTGGCCGCGGCACCGGGCGAGGAGGGGTCGCTCGGCCCCGACGAGCAGGCCCACGGCTACACCGAGGTCCCCGAGGGCGTGGAGACCCCGTGGGCGAAGCCGCAGGAGTACGACGCGCCCTGGTACGAGGACGCCTGGAACGGCGTGAAGGACTTCGGCGTCGGCATCGTCGAGGACCTCGGCGCTATGGCGGGGTTCTACGGTGAGAACGGCTGGGAAGGCCTCAACGACTGGGGCACGTGGTGGGACAACCTCAAGACCAACTGGGGCGACACCCTCGCCGGCCTGGGCAGCCTGGTCGGGCTCTACGGCGAGGACGGCTGGGGCGTCAGCTCGTGGAGCGAGTGGGGCGGCAACCTCGGCAACGGCTGGAAGGAGTTCGCCCACGCGATCGTGCCCTGGCGTGAATGGGGCGACCGGCCGGGCTACGTGATCACGCAGAGCGTTCTCAACATCGGCAGCATGGCGGTGGGCGGCGTCGGGATCGTCAAGGCCCTGGCCAAGGGGGCGCGCAAGGTCGGCGGCGACGGCTCGGACGGCTCCAACGGCGATTCCGACGGCTCTCGGCAGGACGTCGACATGGAGGGGTTCCAGCAGGTCGGCGACCGTCCCGGGAACACCCAGGCCCTGCAGGACAGGTTGGACGGCGTCGGCGTCGACGAGAGCCGGATGGATGGCATCGACGACGCGCTGGACGAGGCCAGGGGCTTCGAGTCCCAGCCGGCCCCCGTCGGCGGCGGCGACCCGATCGACACCGGCGGCGACGCGCCCGGTGGCGGCGGAGGCGGTTCGGGCGGCGGCTCGGGCGGCGACTCCACGCCCGACGGCGACGGCGTGCCCGACGGCGAATCCCGCGCGCCCGAGGATCCGGCCGACACCGAACCGGCGGGCGACGCCGACTCCGACCCGTCCGAGGACGCCCCCTCGACACCCCAGCGCCCGCGCCTGGGCGGAAGCGAGGGGCCGCCGCTCGACGGTGACGCCGACGCGGAACCCGACGGCTCCGACTCCCCGCCTCCCGACGACTCCCCTCGACCCGACCCGCAACCGGACCCGCCGCTCGATGAGACGTACCAGCCTCCGGGGGGAGACCGCAGCAAGGGGTTCCTCGGAACCAGCACCGGCGACATGTACCGGGTGGGCTGGACGGACGACAACGGCTACTACCACGACGGCCAGGGCAACACCTATGTGGAGCCCCCCGACTCCCTGGATGCGCTGCGCAGATACCAGGAGATCCGCGGCACCGACGGCGACACCGCGCAGATCGCCGACAACACCGGCTTCGACCGGTCGGTCCTCGACCGCATCAAGGAGCACCTGTTCACCCGCGAGCACGTGATCGCCACCGACCCCGGACAGCACCGGTCCGGGCTGTTCAGCCCCGTCGACCACGTCGGCACCCTCTGGCAGAAGGCCGCTTCGGGGGAGCTGTCGCCTCGCGAGGCGGTGCGGTTCCGCAGGCTGATGATCCACGAAGGTGTGGAGAGTGCGCTGATGGAGCGCGACATCCCCTACCGTTCGACCCATCCCGGCTACTACGACGACGGACGCCCGAACGCCGGTCCCCACCACTTCGGCGCCCACGACCTGGCTCCGGGCGAGAACGGGAACATGTGGGCGGTGACGGATAGGATCGGCGTCCGGCGGCCGGACTTCGAGATCAGCGAGGACCTGTCGAACCTCGACCAGCTTGTCGACCACGTGCTGCGGGAGATCGGCCATGAGTGACACCGTCGGCGCACTCGCGGAGCGGATCGCGGGGTTCACGTTCGTGGAGGACCCGCGCAAGCAGCGGTCGCAGATCGCGCTGTTCGAGGAGTACCTCCGCCGCTCCGCGCTGTGGTTCCGCGCCGTTCCCGGGGCGGCATGGCCGTTCGGCGACCTCGCCGCCGCCCTGGCCCCGTCCGTGCGCGCGGACGACGCGCTGGTACGGCGGGTGGACGAGGCGCTCCCGCTCGACCAGTCGAAGGAGGTCGTCGACTCCTGCCTGAACGCGTTGCACTTCGAGGCGCTCAAGGCGTCCGCGGCGCAGCTGCCCGACCTCCCCGCTCCATACGAGCCCCTGCTGTTGATGTACGAGCGGGGCAACGGCGTCCACACCACCCAGATCTACTTCCAGATCGGGGCGTCGGGCGTGCGGAAGGGGCCGCCGGAGGACTTCGCCTCCACCGCGCCTCTGCCGTCGCTGGACTCGACGACCCTCGACGCGATCGACGCGCGCGCGTCCTGACGGGGCGGCCCGCCGGCTAGGGCGGCTCGCGGCGAGGTGGGTAGGATCCGACTCGGCGGCCGGGGCGGATCCTCCGACCCCGGGAGCAGCCGACGCCGAGGAGGACCGGTGGACCGCGCAACGGCACCGCCCGCGGGCTTCGGGCCCGAACCGGCGGTCGTCGAACGCACCGTCGGGGCCACCGGCGGGGAGCTGGTGCTGCGGCGCTCCGGGGACCACTTCGAGATCATCAGCAACGGGGTGTTCCTGATGGACACCCGCGACGGCGCGTCCGAGCGGGAGATGGTGCGGGCCTGCCTTGCGGCGCTGCCCGACGGCGGCCGCGGCGCACCGGGCGCGCGGGTGCTGATCGCCGGTCTGGGCGTGGGCTTCTCGGTCCGCGAGGCGCTGGACGACCCGCGCGTGGAGCGTGTACGGGTGGTCGAGCTGGAACCCGCGGTCGTCGAATGGCACCGCGGCCCGCTGGGCGACGCCGCGGGCGGTGTCCTCGCCGATCCGCGGTGCGCGGTGGTCTGCGCCGACTTCGGCGCGTGGCTCGCCGCTGCCGCCGAGGAGGCCGAAGACGCCGGGCCCTGGGTCGACGTGGTCTGCCTGGACACCGACAACGGGCCGGACTGGACAGTGGTCGAGGGCAACGGTCGGCTGTACGAGCCCGCCGCGCTCGAGCGGCTGCGGAGGCTGCTCCGGCCGGGCGGCGCCGTGGCCTTCTGGAGCGCCATGCGCGCGCCGGACTTCGCCGGACTGCTGGAACGCGAGTTCGGCGCGGTCGAGACCATCGAGGTCCCCGCACGGGCGGGGGAGCCCGACGTGGTCTATCTCGCGCGGACGGGGCCCGCGCCCGCGGCCTGACCATACGACGAAGGAGGCGCACCCGTACGGGTACGCCCCCTGGCACGGCGTGCGTTCACTCGGCCGGTGCCTCGCCGTCGGCCTGCTGCTTCTCGATCTCCTTGCGGACCTCTTCCATGTCGAGCTCGCGGGCCTGGCGGATGAGGTCTTCCAGGCTCTCCTTCGGCAGCGCGCCCGGCTGGGCGTAGATCACGGTCTTGTCCCGGACCACCATCAGCGTGGGGATGGACTGGATGTCGAAGCTGGCGGCCAACTCCTGCTGGTCCTCGGTGTCGACCTTGGCGAAGAGCAGGTCGTCGTGCTTCTCCGAGGCCTCTTCGTAGACCGGGGCGAACTGCTTGCACGGTCCGCACCAGGACGCCCAGAAGTCGATGAGAACGAACTCGTTCTCCGTCAGGGTCTCGTTGAAGTTGTCCTTGGTGAGTTCTTTCGTGGCCACGAAGTCTCCTGCTGACGGGTCGGTTACGTGCTGCCTCGTAGAGCGGTCGTGCCCGCTGTTTTGTTCCACAAGCCTCGCCGTGGCCACAGATCAGGGCACACCCGCGGTGTCGAGCCTCCAGGGCCCGGGGGCGACGCTATGCCCTCCCCTTGCCGGCCGTCATATCGGCGGCCGGGCCCGGCGCCGCGTGTTGCCCGCTACCCGCGAAGGTCCGCCCGTTCACCCTCGCAGATCCCTACAAAACACCGGTTCAATACCGGTTTGGGAGGAATATGCCGAGGTCACTAGGGTCATTGCGACAGGATGATCGGAACGGCACCGGCCGCCCGGAGGGCGGTCGCCGACGGAAGGGCGGGAATGGCCGCGGGTAGAGACCCCTCGGGCGAGGGGGAGGCGGGTTCGAGCGGAGGGCGTTCCGGCGGTTCGCGGGGCGCCGAACCGGACTACCGCTTCACGCTGGCCAACGAGCGCACCTTCCTGGCCTGGATCCGCACGGCCCTCGCGCTCATCGCCGGGGCGGTGGCCGTGCTGCACCTGGTCCCGCTGGACTGGCACTCCGGAGTGAAGCTGGCGGTCGGGTTCGCGCTCACCGGCCTGGCCGTCGTGATCACCGTCTACGCGCCGCTGCGCTGGCTGCACGTGCAGAAGGCGATGCGCCGCGACCAGCCGCTGCCCATGAGCGCACTGCCCGTGCTGACCGCGGTCGGGGTCGCCCTGGTCTGTGCGGTCGTGCTGTTCGGGAACTACTGGTCGTGAGCGCACCTTCCGAGGGCGGCTCCGGAACCGGGCCCCGACCGCCCCGACCGCCGCGGCCCGAGCGCGAGCCGCGCTCCGCCGGCCTGCAGGCCGAGCGCACGCTGCTCGCCTGGCAGCGGACCGTGATCGTGGTCATCGTCGTGGCGATGCTCTACCTGCGCGACCCGCTGGAACCGGGCGGAGCGCAGCACGGCGGCGACCCGCTGTACCGGCTGTTCCCTGTCCTGGGCGTGCTGGCGGCACTGGGTGTGCTCATCGTGCACCTGCGCCGGCGCTGGCGCGCCACGGAGCACGGGCTGCACGACGACCGGACCGGCCGCCCGCCCGCGCCGGTGGCCCGGCCGTGGGCGCTGGTGCTGGTCAGCGCCTCCTCCTGCCTTCTGGCGATCGCGGTCGCCGTGGGTGGTCTGGTGGCGTGACGCGCGTGCCCGCTCACGGTGGGCGCCCCGGGGCCGGACAGCGGGAATCCGGCCCTTCGCCCAGCAGGATCGGGATCAGCGCCCGGGAATCAGGACGCCAGGGCGGCGTGCGCGGCCGGTGAGCCCGCCCGCTTGTCGTCGAGGACGGATGTGACGATGTCGTCGAGCCTCCACCGGGGCTCGTAGTCGATCAGGCCCGCAGCCAGCGAGGTGTCGGGCATGCGCCGCCGCATGTCCTCGTAGCCTTCGCCGTAGGCCTCCTCGTAGGGCACGTGGCGCACCGCGCTGTCCGATCCGGTGAGATCGATCACCCGCTGGGCGAGTTCGGAGATGGAGACCTCCTCCTTGCCGCCGAGGTTCACGGCGCGGTTGTAGGCGGCGGGGGTCTCCAGCAGGCGCACCATTGCCGGAACGACGTCGAAGACCGAGCCGAAGCACCGGCGCTGGGTTCCCTCGCCGTAGACGGTGACCGGCTCGCCGGCCAGCGCCTGGTCGACGAACCGCGGCACGACCATGCCGTAGCGGCCCGTCTGGCGGGGCCCGACGATGTTGAAGAACCTCGTGATGACGCAGGGCAGGCCCGAGGCTCCGCCGTGGACGTAGGCGACGAGCTCGTCGAGCCCCTTGGCGGCGGCGTAGGACCATCGGCTCTTCAGGGGCGAGCCGAGGATCCTGTCCGCGTCCTCGGTGAGTCCTTCGGCGTCGTTCTTGCCGTAGACCTCGCTCGTGGAGGCGACGAGGTAGCGTGCCCGCCGCCGGACGGCGGCCTCGACGACGTTCTCGGTGCCGTGCAGGTTGGTGCGCAGCGACTCCAGCGGCTTGTCCACAATGGTGTGCACACCCACCGCCGCGGCCAGGTGGAAGACGGTGTCGCCGGCGGCGACGACATCGTCCACGAGCACTTCGTCCAGCACCGAGCCTTTCACCAGCTCGAAGTCGGGGTGCCCGCTGAGCTGCTCCAGGTTGGACTCGGAACCGGTCGACAAGTCGTCCAGGGCCACGACCTGGTGCCCCTCGGCGATCAGGTGGTCGCACAGGTGCGACCCGATGAATCCGGCTCCGCCGGTCACAACGGCTTTCAAGGTGCCTCCCCCTCTATCAGGGTCTGGGATACGCGGTATTCCGTGTGGCGGGGGCGGTGCCGGCCGGAGGACGTACTCAGGCCAGCATGCGTGTCGCGTGATAGCCCTCTGCGAACGCAACCCCGCCCTGCATCCCGCGCAGCACGGCCAGGCTCTGCAGAGTGAGCTCTGACCGCGTGTGCGGGTGATCGTGGAACTGGCTGCCGTACAGGCGCATTGCGGCGATCTTCGCTTCGATCGCGGCCTCGTCGAGCTCGACCAGCATGTTCGGTGCGGGCGCCGGCTCCTGGCGCCACTGGTCGGCGGCCTCCTCGTAGGAGAGCACGAGGCAGGGGTGGTGGCGCCGCCGCGCGTCGGACGGACGCAGCGCGGTGTGCACCGCTTCGGCCGCGACCTGGTGGTCCTGGTTGTAGCTGAGGCGGTGCGGCGCGAGCACCGCGGTGGGCCGGACCGACGTGACGGAGATCGGGCTCTGCCGCTCGATGATGTTGGCGACCTCGAAGCGCGGGAGGGTGTCGAGCCGCAGGTGGTAGTCGTCGCCGGGGAACGCGATGTGCCAGTCGTCCCAGCGGTAGTGGTCGGCCACCTCCTTGATCTCGCCTACGCGCTCGCTCGCAGTGGAGAACCCCTTGTCGGAGACGTCGGCGGTGTCGCCGACGGTCAGGAACTGCACGTACACCTCGGCGCCGGCGGACTTGGCTTTGTGGAGAAGCCCGCCGCAGCCCAGGACTTCGTCGTCGGGGTGCGGGGCGATGACCAGGAGGCGCTGCTGGGACCAGTCGAACATGATGCGGCGTCCTTCGCGGGGGGATCCGGATGGTGCGCGGGTAGCGCGGGCCGACGCGTCTGCGGACGGCAGCGGGTGTGTCGCGAGGCGCAGACCGGCGGTCTGGTTCGGCTGTGCTGGGATGCTCCGCCGAGTCGGGAGCCGAAGGCCCGGTGCCCGGCCGGCGCGGCCGGAGCCGGCCGTGCGCGGGCGGTCAGCCGCCCGAGTCCCGGGCTCGGGTGCTCCGTAGCGCGCGCAGCGCGGCGGCCGGGCCGACGTTGGCGAGCAGGTCGAGCGCGGCCATCCGAGGAAGGAAGTCCTCCTCGGCCCGGTTGTGCTGCGGATACCGGGGGTGCCGGAAGCGCTGCCACTCCACCGCGATTCCGTAGCGGCGGAAGACCTCGGTGTCGATGTAGTCGCGCGCGCCCTCGCCCGAGAGCATCGTGGTGGCGCCGACCTTGGCCGCGAGCTGGGCGAGCAGCTCGCTCTTCTGGCCGGGGAACTCGCCGAGCTCGCTTGCGCGCACCACCGGGGTCGCGACGCCGAAACCGTCGAGGGCGTCGCGCATCGTGGCCAGGGCGAGGTCGGCCAGACTGTTCCAATCCCGGTCGTAGACGCCGAGAAAGCGCTCGCGGAGCTCTGCCCAGAACGGAGCCCCGCGGTAGCAGTGTTCCTCCAGCGTCCTGCGGTGTTTTTCGCGCCAGGTACGGGAGTTGTCGAGCTCTTTGTCCAGGATTCGTTCGTCGCGGTTGCGTTGTATTACCGGAACGGTCAGTAGGACGGGACCGCTCTTCGTGGCGACGTAGTTACGGTTTTGCCAGCCGCGGCGCTCGTATTGAACATGATCAAGTACGACAAAGAGGTCGCTCCGGTCTGCCTTGTCGATGAGTCCCAACCACGGCAGATAATGCGGCTGGTGCATGGCGACGCGCACTGCGGTTCCTCTCCGAGGCGGCTGGGGCACGTGGAGTGCTGGTGACCAGCACGGATTCCGCGGCGTCGGCCCTGCTCACGGATGCTGGGCCGGTCCGGTCATGGGTGTGGGTCGGAAGACTGATATCGACTGATTCGAGCGTGCAGAATTACGAAGAATCTACGGACATCGGGCGTGCTGCCGTCGGCCGCGCGGGCCACGGCTACCTAAGGTATTGCATCAACGGGCACCCCCGACCGCAAGTACATACATAGGATTCGTGTGGCCTAGATAGGACGCGCGACCAGGTGAACTTCTCGCCTCCTGGGAGCGTCAACTTATCGCCGGTTCTTGCGCCGACATCGGTCGAACCTCTCGAACCTCGCCAGGAGGACAACCCGTGCGTACGGCACGTTTCATCGGAAGTTGGCTCGCCGGGGCGATCGCCCTCGCGCTCGCCGTGACGCTCTTCGTACAGTGGCTCAGGTTCGCGCTCGACTCCGCGGCCGAGACCACCCCGCTACCGCTCCTGCTCGGCATGGCGTTCGGCGTCAACCTGTTCGTGTGGAGCCTGGTGGGCGTCGCGCGCCTGGGCGACGACTCCGCGCGGTCGGTGCGCGAGCGGCGCGTCGCCGCGGCCCGGCGCCGGGCCCTCGCCGCCGGCGGCGGCGCCGAGGCCGCCGCCCCGGTCGGTGCCGCGGAGGCGGACGGCGACCGGGTGCTGGTGCGCTCGCGTGCCGCGGCGCCCGGCGCAGACGCCGGCACGGTGCCGGTCGCTCCGGGACCCGACGACACGGCGCCCACCGCCGCGCAGCCGGTTCCCGCGAGTGCGGCGCCGGCGGACCCGGCCGCCCGCGGCCCCGAGGCCCCCGAGCGGCTCGACCTGGCGGTGGTCATTCCCGCCCACAACGAGGAGCCGGTGATCGACGGCGCCATCACCTCGGCGCTGCGCCTGTTCAACCGCTGGGACATCTACGTGGTCTCCGACAGCTCGCACGACGCCACCGCCGACATCGCCGCCGAGACCGGAGTCAACGTCCTCGAACTGCTGACCAACCGCGGCAAGGCCGGCGCGATCGAGGCGGTCATCGAGGAGTTCGAGCTGGCCGAGAACTACGCCGGGGTGGTGATCCTCGACGCCGACACCGAACTCGACAGCGGCTACGTCGAGGGCGCCCGCCGCCAGCTCGGCGATCCCTCCGTCGCCGCCGTGGCGGGCTTCGTGGTCGCCGAGTGGAAGCCCAAGGAGCGCACCATCACCGGCCGGACCATCTCGGCCTACCGCGACCGCCTCTACTGGCTGCTGCAGTACCTGCTGCGCTTCGGCCAGACCTGGCGGCACACCAGCACCTCGTTCATCGTCCCCGGCTTCGCCAGCGTGTACCGCACAAGCGCGCTGAAGAGCATCGACATCAACCCCAAGGGCCTGGTGATCGAGGACTTCAACATGACCTTCGAGGTGCACCACAAGCGCCTCGGGCGGATCTCGATGCGGCCCGACACCAAGGCCTACTGCCAGGACCCGTTCACCCTGGGCGACTACGTCAAGCAGGTGCGGCGCTGGACCCTGGGGTTCTGGCAGACGGTGCGCCGGCACGGCGTGTGGCCCAGCCTGTTCTGGTTCGCGCTGTTCTTCTACATCCTGGAGGTGGTGGTCGTCTCGGTGCTGCTGCTGGCCACCGCCGCGCTGGGCCTTTTCACGCTCGTCCCGCTGGCCACCGGCGGCGCGGTGCTGGACGTGGACGCCTATGCGACGGGGTACGCCGCCGTCACCTCGGTGCTGCCGCTCACCACGATCCTGATCGGGCTGTTCGTGCCCGACTACATCCTGACCTGCGTGCTGGCGACCGTCCGGCGCCGGCCCAGCTACCTGGTCTACGGGGTGTTCTTCCTGCCGATGCGGCTCCTCGACGCCTACCTCACCCTGCGCACCGTTCCCCAGGCGTGGACCACCCGGTCCGACGGCCGCTGGCAGAGCCCCACCCGCGCGTCGGGGCGGCTGTAGGCGAGCGCTGCGACCTGCGCGTCCGCGCCCCGGTGACGGGCGGCACCGGTGTGCGGCGACCCGCATCCGGGGTGCCCGCGGCGGCGATTAGGCTCGGTTCAGGTCCCTACCGCGGTCAGGCTCCGCAGGGACCGGAACCACAGAAAGTCCAGCGCGGCCGCGGGCCCCGCGGCCGCTCGCGCGGCGCCCTCCGGGTCGCCGTCCGCCGCCGACAGCACGAGGTGCCCCGTGGAGAAGAAGCGTCTGTCGTTCGTCCTGTACCGCGTCCTGGCCTATGTGACGGGTGTCCTGCTTCTGCTGCTCACGTTCGTTGCGATGCCGGCCAAGTACCTCATCGGCGAGACCGCGCGCTTCTCGCTGGCCGCAGCGCCCGCGGGGGCCGAGAGCCTGTTCGGTGACGAGTCGGTGCTGATGCCGCTCGTGGCCATCCCGCACGGCTACGTCTACATGGCCTACGTTCTCGTCGTGCTGTGGCTGGCTCTGGACCGGCGCTGGAGCGCCCCGCGGACGGTGGGGGTGGCCCTGGCCGGGACGATCCCCTTCGCCGGGCTTATCATCGAGCACCGGCTGGCGGCAGCGGAGAAGGCGGGTTCCGGCGGGGCCGCGCCGTCGGCGGACGGGCGCGGCGCCGGTCAGGTCCGCGCCACCGATTCCTGATCGCCGCCGCCCGCGTCGGCGGAGGGCGCCCCGCCGCCTCCCGGCTCCGGCCGCCCGTTCTCGCCCTCAGGCCCCTCCTGGCCGCCCTGTCCGCTTGCTGAGCCGCTTTCCCGCAGCTCACGGCGCATGAGTGACAGCCAGAAGACGACCACCGCGCTGCCGAAGACCCCCCACTGCGCGGCGTAGCTCACATTGCGCCAGTTCCACACGATGCCCTTGGGCGGCTCCGGCGGCGGAATCTGCCGCAGCCCCGGGCCGGAACCGGCGGCCGCGTCGGCGGGCCGCTGCTCGCCGAGGATGATGTAGCCCTCGTAGAGCCGGTAGGGCCATTCGTTGACCAGTAGCGAGGGCGCGATCCGGGCCACGTGGCCCTCGGGCGTGTCGACGGGGATGTATCCGTCCTCGGCCTTGTCCGGGGGCTGCAGCCATCCCGTCACCGAGACCTCGCCCTCGGGCACGTCGGCCGGCCGGTCCGCGGAGTCGGCGGCGCTTTCGGGTATCCACCCGCGGCTGACGGCGACGGCGGTGTCCTCGCCGGTGACCAGCGGCACGACGACGTAGTAGCCCTTCTCCCCCTCAGGGGAGAGCGCCGGCGCCAGTCGCTGCCGCTCGGGCGCGTAGACGCCGGTGACCCGCACCGCCTGGTTGCCCTCGTCCTCGGACATGTAGGCGCCCGGCTGCAACACGCTCTCCAGCGGTCGGGCCCGGGACAGCCGCTCGATAGGGCTGTCCACGACCTCGCGCGAAGGCTCCTGGGCTCGCTCGAACTGCCAGTACCCCGCGCCGAGGCATACGGCCACGGCGAGCAGGGCCAGCAGATGGGTGCCGAGCCAGCGGGGTTTGACCAAGTCGGAGCGCACGACCCCAGGCTATGTCCGCCTTGCGGCGGACTCGCTGCGCCCCCGGAACAGCGCCGACTTGACCTTGGGCGCCGTGCCTTGGTTCGCGGGTTGAGTGGAGATGGAGATTACTTTAAGTAGTTCACTGTGACAGAGGGTTGTTACGGCAGGTCATCATCGGTAGTCTGTGGAACAGAGCGAGAGGCGAAGCCGATCGGCGCCGCTCTCCCGCCACAACATAGAGCTTTCAAGGTCGCGACTCCAGGGGGGAGGAGTCGGCGACCGTTCCCAAGGCGAGGGCCGCATCCGTGATTTTGAGGGGGGACACGGAGGCGGCCCTCGCGTCATGCTGTGTGCCGGTTCACCCGGGCTCAGGCACGGAGGCCCGGAGGGCCTGAGGTGCTGCAGCACTGAAGCCGTGAGGCGCCGAGGCTGCCCGGCCCCCGCTGCCGGCAGCCCGGTCGCCGGCGCCGCGGCGGGCTCCGACCCCTGCCTCCCGCAGCGGCGGGCGCCGGCGGGTCCCGCATCTCCTGGGAGTCGGCCCCGCTCCACGGCGGATGCGCGCCTGTGTCCCCGCCCGCGCACACGGGCGTCCCCCGCGCACACGGGTCCGCGCGCCCCTCGAACGCTCTTCCGGCGCACGCGTGCGCGATGCCCCGCCCGACTCAGACGAAACCGGGGCCTTCGGGCCCGGTATCGCCGAACAAGGTCCCTAATCGCGCACGGAAATCGAATCCGGGCGATCGGCATGACCAATGCGATTCGCTGGTCTTTCGTATTCGCACTGCGTATCCGGCGGATCGGCGCATTCGGTCGGAAAGATCACGGAGTGGCCGGATTAGGAACGGCGAATCGCCAGAAAAGCCGCGCGAATCACGTGTCGCCCTTTATGCTCATCGGTGGTGCGAGGAACGGAATCACCCGTGTCTTCGCTTCCGCCCGTCCGCGCGTGCGAAGGAGCGCCGTGATCGACCTGGATCAGCAGATGCGGGAGGTTCTCCGCCTCGACGGAGTGCGCAGCGTCTGTCTCGTCCACTGGCACGAGGAACGCGCCGTCGCCTGGCACGGCGCGGACGACAGGGCGCTGGCGGCGCAGACGGCGGCGGTCGTGCGGGCTGTCGCGGACGGGCCCCTCGAGCAGGGCCGCACTGTCGAGGAGGTGGTTCTCACCGAGCGCGGAGACCATCTGATCTACACCGTGCTCGCCCGCCCCGGCCTGTGCCTCCAGGTCCGGATGGGCCGCGACCAGGGCAGTCTCGGCCTGGTCCTGCACCGGTTGCGCCGGGTCGCCGAGGAGGCCCGCCCGCAGCTTCCCGACGTCCGCAGGCGGCGGGGCACCCCGGCGCCGGCCGCACCCACCACCGTCGAGCGCCCTGTGCTCCTCCGCGTCCTCAACGCCCTGCGCGAGTTGTCCACCGGCAGCGACCGGACGGCCGAGGTGGTCGCTTGACCGGTGGAACGCGGCCGCGCGGCCGTGGCGGAAGGCTGCGCCGCTGGATCGCCGAGCGGCCCGCGCTGCTCCGGCTCAACCACAGAAGAGAGAAGGATATGGCGAATATCGATTCCGGGCTCAAGGAAATGATGGAGATCGAAGGCGCGATCGGCGCTGCTGTCGTCGACTACAGCAGCGGGATGGCGCTGGGCACGCTCTCCTCGACCAAGTCCCTCGACCTCAATGTGGCCGCCGCGGGAAACACCGAGGTCGTCCGCGCGAAAATCCGGACCACCGAGCAGCTCGGGCTCAACGAGTCGATCGAGGACATCCTGATCACACTTTCCGCGCAATACCACATCATTCGCCCCCTCACCAGCAGAAAGGGGCAGGGGCTGTTCCTCTACCTGGCGATGGACCGCACCCGGGGCAACCTCGCGCTCGCCCGCCACCGGCTGAAGTCGATCGAGGAGGAGCTGGACGTGTGATCCCCGCGGCCGGTGACGATTCTGCCCGTCGCAGAACGCGCAGGCTGGGCCTTCCGGCGCCATGGCCGGTGCGGTCCGGTCGGCGTAGTGTCGGGGTGTCAGGAGTGCGCTTCGGGGAGGGAACCATGGGCGAACGGCCGGCAGAGGGCGACGAGCCGCTGATGCGCGACCTCATCGGGGGCGTGCTCCGCCGAGCCCGCTTGGAGCAGGGGCGTACGCTGCAGGACGTCGCCGAGGACGCGCAGGTGTCCCTGCAGTACCTCTCCGAGATCGAGCGCGGCCGCAAGGAGCCCTCCTCCGAGGTGCTGGCCGCCGTCTACCGCGCGCTCGGGTTGCAGCTGGTCGACCTGGTCGGCGGGCTGCACACCGAGCTCGCGCCCGCCCCCGCGCCGATCGGCCGCGGGCTGGTCGGTGCCCCTCGAACGGACGGCGGCGTCCAGGCGGTGCTGCTCGCCGCCTGAACGCCTCCCCCGGCCCGGCGGAGAGCACCGGGGCGGTCCGCGCCCGGCCGGGGCGCCGCCCGCAGGTCGCGGACGGCGCCGCCGGTGTCAGGCCGCGCCCACGGCGGCCCTCCTCGCCGGCCGGTCCGAGATCACGTCGTCGACCAGTCCGTAGTCCTTGGCCTCCCACGCCGTGAAGATCTTGTCGCGGTCGGTGTCAGCGCGCAGCCGCTCGACGCTGTGGCCGGTGTGCGCCGACAGGATCTCCTCGATCTCGCTGCGCACCCGCAGCACCTCGGCGGCCTGGATCTCCAGGTCGGCGGCCTCGCCCTGGCCTTCGGTGGAGGGCTGGTGCAGCAGCACCCGCGAGTGTCCCAGCGCCATCCGCTTGCCGGGCGTGCCCGCCGCGAGCAGCACCGCCGCGCCCGAGGCCGCCTGGCCCATGCACACCGTCGCCACATCGGAGCGGACGAACCGCATGGTGTCGTAGATGGCCGTCACGGCGGACGTGGAGCCGCCGGGGGAGTTGATGTAGAGGCTGATGTCGCGCTCCTCGTTCTCGTGGTCGAGGTGGAGAAGCTGGGCCATCGTCACGTTGGCCACGCCGTCGTCGATCGCCGTGCCCAGGAAGATGATCCGCTCCGAGAGCAGCCGGCTGAAGACGTCGTAGGACCGCTCGCCCGAGGGCGTGCGCTCGACCACCACCGGAACCGTGTACTGGCTCATTTCCGCCCCTCCTCGGAGTCCGACCCGTCGGCGCCGCCGTTCTGTGCGCCGTCCCCGTGCTTCTTCTCCTGCTCCTGCTCCTGCCGCTCCTGCCGCCGCTCGGCCCGCGCCGAGGCCGCGGCATGGGCGATCCCCGGAGCGTTGTCGGCGCCGAAGCCGAACCGGCGCGCGGTGTCCCCGCCCAGTTCGGCCACGCTGTTGACGACCTGGTCGACGAACCCGTACTCACGGGCCTGCTCGGCGGTGAACCAGGCGTCGCGGCGCTGGTCCTCGACGATGCGCTCCAGCGGCTGGCCGGTGTGCCGAGCAGTCAGCTCCTGCAGGGACTTCTTGGTGTGGGCGAGGTTCTCCGCCTGGATCGCGATGTCGGCCGCCGTGCCCCCCACGCCGCCCGAGGGCTGGTGCATCATGATGCGCGCGTTGGGCAGGCTGTAGCGCTTGCCTGCGGCGCCCGTGCACAGCAGGAACTGGCCCATGCTTCCCGCGAAGCCCATGACCAGGGTGGCCACGTCGTTGGGGATGAACTGCATGGTGTCGTAGACCGCCATGCCGGCGTGCACCGAGCCGCCGGGGCTGTTGATGATCAGCGTGATGTCCCGCTTGGGGTCCTCCTCCGCGAGCAGCAGCAGCTCCGTGCAGACGCGGTTGGCGACGACTTCGTCGACCTGGGTGCCGAGCACCACCATCCGGCCGTGCAGCAGCCGGTTGGCGATCTGGTCGTCGAACGTCGCGGCGGCGCCGTCGGCGGCAAGCCGCGGCAGCGCCGATGGGTGAGTTGAAAGCACTTCTCCTCCTCGATCGGTTCCAAGGCCGGAGCCCGACGGGTGGCCACCACATCGTCCGGACGTCACCAGCCTGCGGCCGGTGATGGTGCGGAATCGACCCTTTCTGCCCTGCGGCGATCTGCCGCAAGCAGAGCGCTGACTTGGAGGCATGGGGCGGGGGGTTGGGGTGCGCGCGGCCATCGGATCGGGTGAGCGCTGGTCGGCCACCCGACGAGGGCAGCAACGGCTGCCGACGGCCAAGCGCGCGGCCATCGGATCGGGTGCCCGCCGGTTGCGCACCCGACGACGGCAGCAAGGGCGGTGGGTGGTGGGGCGCGCGGCCATCGGTTCCAGTGAGCGCTGGTCAGGCGTCCGACGAGGGCAGCAACGGCGGCGAATGGCCGGGCCCGCGACCACCGGTCCGGGAGCCCGCCGGTTGCGCACCCGACGACGCAGCGAGGGCGGTGGGTGGTGGGGCGCGCGGCCATCGGATCGGGTCAGCGCTGGTCAGGCGTCCGACGAGGGCAGCAACGGCGGCGAATGGCCGGGGTGGCGGGGAGGAAGGGAGCGGTTTCCTGTGATGGTGGGGCCGCGGGCGCAGGATCGGGTATTGCGGGCAGGCGTGGGGCGGGGACGGTGACGAGACCCGCCTGATGCAGCCGGCGGCGCCGCAAAGTGCCGTGTCACACCGCCATGCGAGGCGATTCCTCCCTCCGTGTCCGGATTCTACCCGGGTTCGGGGGCCCTCGGGCGGCGCCGGTGACGACGAGACCCCCCGAATACACCTCTCAAGGGGCTCCGGCCGCGGTTTTCGGCGGTCTCGTGGCCACGGCGGTGGTCACACCGCCCGGAGAAACGGGCAAACCAAGACAAAGTAACCCCGTGTTTTCCGTACTGCGAAAACTAAATGGGGTGGCGGCGCCGTCGCGCTGATTCAAGCGGGACTCGTGCTCCCGCAGCGGTTCCGCCAAGGACGAAATGCCCGAAACGCCCCCCGGCAGGGCGGGTCAACCGGCGAGCACCCGAACCGATGGGCGCGGGCTCGGCCACCCGCTGTCCTTGCTGCCCTCGTTGCACGCCGCACCAGCGAGCACCCGAACCGATGACCGCCGACTCAACCACCCACCGCCGTTGCTGCCCTCGTTGGGTGCCCGGCTGGCGGGCGCCCGGACCGATGATCACGGGCCCGGCTGTCCGCCGCCCTTGCTGCCCACGTTGCACGCCGCACCGGCGGGCACCCAATCCGATGACCGCGGGCCCAACCACCCACCGCCGTCGCCGCCCTCGCCGCCCACGTCGGGCGGGCAACCGACACGCACCCGAACCGACTTCCGCAGGGCCGCCCTCCGGGCTCAGGTTGGGCGCGGCCGACTACAGCTCTCGCCTAGCCTGCCGGTTTCGCTGCTACGAAAATCGCGGTGCCCGGGAAGAGGCGGCCGCGCAGAGGGCTCCAGCCTCCCCAGATCTGCTGGTTGGACTCGGGCCACTCCGGCTCCACGAGGTCGCGCAGCACCAGGCCGGCGGACACGATGCCGCGGATCCAGTCGCCCATCGTGTGGTGGTGCTCGACGTAGACTGCCCGGCCGGCGGTGTCCTCCTCGACGTAGGCGCGGCGGTCGAAGTACGACTGCTCGGCGAGCAGACCGCGCTCGCCCGGGTCGTCGGGGAAGCACCAGCGCATGGGGTGGCTCACCGAGAACACCAGCCGCCCGCCCGGCCGCAGCACGCGGGCCGCATCGGTCAGCGCCGCACCGGCGTCGGGCACGAACGGCAGCCCACCGAAGGCGGAGCACACAAGGTCGAAGGCGCCCGCTGCAAACGGCAGGTTCTGGACGTCGGTCTGGGCGGTGGGTACCCCGACCCCGGTCTCCTCGTCGATGCGGCGGGCGTGCTGGAGCTGGCGGCGGGAGACGTCGACGCCCACCACGCGCTCGACCCCTTGGGTGCGCAACCACCGCGCGCACTGCCCGGCGCCGCAGCCCAGCTCCAGCACCCGGGCGCCGCGCAGCTCATCCACCGGCCCGAGCAGGCGGGCGTCGGCCTCGTCGACACCTTCGGGTCCCCACACGAAGCCGGTGTCGCGCAGGAACGCGCCGTGCTCGGCCTGGTACTCGTCGGCCGCGTGCTCCCACCACAGGCGGCTGGCCCGCGCGCTCTCGCCCCGGTCGGCCGTGCGCCGTGTCACGCGGTGGACACCGGGCGCTCCCCCGTCGTCGCTCATACGCCGATCCTGCCAGTGCCGCCGCGCACGCGTCAGCGGCGGTCCCGGGCCGCACGACCTCTGGCCGGTCGCCCTCGCGGCATCCCCCGGGGTAGCGCATCCCGCCGCCGGTCTCCCTCGCCGCGTCCCCCGGGGTAGCGCATCCCGCCGCCGGTCTCCCGCGCCAGACTCCCGCCACCCGACTACCGCTGCGGCATCCCGGACCGCACCGACGGCCACCGGCCAGGCCACCGGTGACCGATCAACGGTCATCCATCACCCGTCGCGCATCGCCTCTCGCCCGCCACCCGTCACCGTCCGTCCGGGAACCGCGCCCGGTCCCACAGCGCCTGCATGAGTGGACCGAGCGCCCGGCCGCGCCGCGCTCGCTAAGCACACAGCGCACACGGGGCGGCCGGCCGGCGCGGCGGACCGGTCGACCATGCCCGCCTCCGTGAGCTGAGCGAGCCGGTCGCTGCGCTCCCTCGACGACAGGCCGTCGGGCCGCTGGCCGCGCCCTCGCGGGGCCGCGCCCTCGCCGTCCGCCACTCAGGCCGCGCGGCCGAGGACCGGCCTGCTTCGAGCGGAGAACCCCTGGCTCCGGTTCGCGGGTTCGGCTCCGGGACTGGACGTACAGGTACGCCCGGTTCGGCCCGGCCCGTCGAACCGGCCGACCGGCTCAGTCAGCACCCGCGCGCAGTCCTGCCCGCGATGGGCCGGTCGGCCACGGCGCGGGGTCGGCGCACCGGAGCGGACCCGCGGCGGGCGCTACGTGCGGGCGTCGGCGTGCGGGGACCGCCGGTCCGGGCGGGCCTGTTCCCGCGCATCCGGCGCGGTCCTCGCCGCGGCCTCGGCCGCGGCTCCGGCCTCGCGGCTGCCCGCCCCCTGAGGCCGGCCCGGGGCGCCGTCGTCCGCTCCTCCGCCGTCCGATCCACCGCCGGACCCGCCATCGTCCGAGCCGCCGACCGATCCCCCCTCGTCTGGCGTGCCACCGCCCGGCCCGCCACCTCCGGCGCCGTCTCCACTCGGAGCCTCGGCCCCCGTGCCCGATCCGGGGTCTTCCGGACCCTCGCCGCCGCTGCGGGCCTCGGCCACCTCCCGGCGCATGAGGAAGACCCATCCGCCGATGGCGATCACGGTGAAGATCCACCACTGCACGGCGTAGGAGAGGTTCATCCCCGTGTTCAGCTCGGGCGGCGACACCGGCTCGGGCCGGTCGGAGGCTGCGGGGCGCTGCTCGGTCAGCTCGGCGTAGCCGCCGTAGACGGGATAGGGCAGGTCGCCGGCGATCCGGTCCACGTCGATGAGCATGATCTGCCCTTCCGGCAGACCGTCCCGCACACGGATGCCGGTGCTCTCCTCGGACTCGCCGGACCGCAGCCGACCGGTGACCGTCACCCGCCCTCCGGGGGGCGCGGGCACGTCCGGCCGGGTCGTGGCCGTGGGCGGCTGCTCGATCCAGCCGCGGTTGACCAGCAGGGCGGTGCCGTCGCCGGTGACCAGCGGTGTCAGCACGTGCAGGCCCACACCCCCGGATCCGTCGCGATTGCGCACCAGCAGCTCGTGCTCGGCGTCGTAGCGCCCGGTGGCGGTGACCCGGCGCCACTGCTCGGCGGCCGAAACCTCCTCACTCGGCGAGGCGAGCCGGTCCACCGGCACGGGTGCGGCCGCCATGTTCGCCTCTTGCAGGGCCACCGCGGCGGACTTGTCCTCCCAGCGGTGCAGCTGCCAGAACCCGAGCCAGATGAAGCTGGGCACGATCAGCGCCACCAGCGCGTGGAACGCCAGCATGCGCGGCGACAGCAGGATGCGGAGCACGCATTCGAGGCTATAGGAGCCGTGGCGACCTCGGTCATCGGGTCACCGTCGCCCACCTGCGCGTATCCGCCGCACGACCCCGCCACCAGGCGCACACCGCCCCACACCACCGCGCGAACCCGCCGCCGGGCGGACGCGGGACGGTCCCGCGCCCGCGCACCGCGGCGCCCGCGCCTGCCCCGCACGCCCGCCCCCGCCCCGACGCGCGAAGGCGCTGCGCGGGGGGTTCGCCGACCTCCCGCGCAGCGCCTCGGCTGCTCGCTGTGCCTCCCCGCTCACGGCGGGGCGGCGGCCGCGTGCGGCCGCTCGGGCCGGATACGCCCGCGACCGCCCGCCGCTACTCTTCGGTGCCCGCGCCCTCGTCGCCGGCGCCGGCCGCGGCGGCGGCCTTGCGGCGGCGGCTGAAGGCCATGGCGGCGCCACCGCCGCCGATGGCGGCCACGGCGGCGGCGACGAGGCCGCCCAGAGCCGGGCCGGTCAGCGGCAGGCCGCCGGAAGCGCCGGTCTCGCCGTCCTCGGGAGCGGGCTTCGCGTCGGGCGTGCTGTCCTTGCTCGGCTCCTCCGCGGGCTTCTCGGGCGAGGGAGACTCGTCGCCGTCGTCACCGGGCTTGTCGCCGCCGTCGTCACCGTCGCCCGGCTTGTCGCCGCCGTCGTCGCCCGGCTTGTCGGGCTTGTCGCCGTCGTCACCGGGCTTGTCACCGCCGTCGTCGTGGCTGATCTTCTCCAGGCAGTCGCCCTCGGCGACCCCCAGCACCGCGACGGCGTTGCCGCAGATGTCCACCGCCGCGTCGACGGGGATGTTCACCTGGTTGCCGGAGCCCACGCCGCCCGAGCCGTCGGTCTGCGGGGACTCCCCGCCCTCGTTGTCGGAGGACTTCTCGATGGCGTTCACCACGGTGGTGCACTCGGCCTTGGAGGCGCCCAGCACGGCGATCGAGTTGCCGCAGACGTCCAGCGCGATGTCCACAGGGATGTTGATCTGGTTGCCCGAGGCCACACCGCCCGAGCCGTCGGTCTGGGGGGACTCCCCGTCCTCCGACTCCTCGGCCAGCTTCTTGACCACGGTGGTGCACTCGGCCTTGGAGAGTCCGCCGACGGCGGCGGAGTTGCCGCAGATGTCGACGGCCGCGTCGACCGGCATGTTGATCTGGTTGCCCGAGGCAACGCCGCCGGAGCCGTCGGTCTGCGGCGACGACTGCCCTTCGTCGCTGGCCGCGTAGAGGATCTCGGAGACGCGGGTGCAGTCGGCCTGCGAGATGCCCAGGACGGACAGGGCGTTGCCGCACAGCTCGGCCTTGACGTCGGCGGGAACGTTGACCTGGTTGCCGGAGGCGACCCCGCCCGAGCCGTCGGTCTCAGGTCCGGCGAACGCGGTCGCCGGGGCCGCACCGACCAGGCCGACGGCCAGCAGGGTGGCGGACACAGATGTGTAGAGATGCTTGCGCATGTTCAGGCATGACCTTTCGCAGACGCGAACACGGAAGGTGTTCGTTCGGGGGCGAGGCGTCACCTAAGGCGGGGTAGTGATCCGCCGACCCGAAGGGGGACAACAGGGTGCCGCCGCCACCGGAAGGGAGCGGGCCGCACGGGGATTGCGTACGCCCGTGCGCCGATGGCAGCCGGACAGCGCCGCCCCGATGAGTTCCGGGGCCGGATTCGTCGCGCCGTCGATGGACAACGCTAACAGCTTCCCTCCGCCTGCCAGGCGTTTTTCCTGGAAAAAGGGCCAAACCAGAAAGCACTTCGCACACGCACAACTACACACCGAAGTAACTCCAGTTCAGACGACCGAATATCGCGTGAACTGCGGCCCATAAACATCAGCCGATGAGCCGGAAATCCGACGCGTCCCAGCGACGACTCCCAAGAAAAACCCCGATTCCCGGCAACTCGGATATCAGCGTCACACCGCCGCCCGGACGGACGATCGCCCCATCGACCGGATGCCATCGACGAAAACGGTAATTCCGTCCATATCGCGTATCCGACCGGCGCAGGAAAACGACGAAAGGCCGCGAACCACCCATGGCGAACCGACGCTCTCGCCCGTCCTCCGGCCCGAGCCCCCTGCGCTCCAGCCTCTCCGCCCCCGCCCCTTTTCCCCAGGACGTCCGAGCGCCCGGCCCCGGCCCGGAACACACGGGCGCCGCACGCCCAGCCGCCCAGCCGCCCAGCCCGCACCGCCCGAACAGCCGCATCGCCCGAACAGCACAAAGCCCCGGGACGGACCCGGCGGCACCCTGCGGGTACCGCGCGGACCGCCCCGGGGCGGGGGTGCCGCGGGTCCCGGTTCCCACCGGGGCCCGCGGCCGTGGGCGCTACGGCCCGAGCCGGACGGTGCTCAGGCCTGCACGCCCAGGCCCTTGGCCACGCCGGCGCCGAGGTCGGGGTGGACGTTGGTCCAGTACTCGACCACGCGCTTCTTCATGTCGTCGGTGACCTCGGGGGCCGAGGCGTGGCCGACGATGTTGCCCACCATGTTGGCGCGCTCGGTCTCGGTGAGGACCTTCTCCCAGAGCGTGCGCGCCTGGCCGAAGTCGTCGTCCTCCTTGTGCAGCTCATAGCCCGAGCGCACCATGTCTCCGGAGACGTGGTAGCCCTCGCCCTCGTAGAGCTCGTTGGCCGAGACCGCCCCGCCCGCGGTGTTGGGCGCGTAGACCGGGTCGGCGTTGTTGCTGTAGGTCATCGGCCCGTCGAAGTTGTAGCTGCGGGTCGCGACCTTGGGCTGGTTGACCGGCAGCTGCAGGTAGTTGGGGCCGATGCGGTAGCGGTGGGTGTCCGGGTAGGAGAACAGCCGACCCTGGAGCATCTTGTCCGGGCTGCCGCCGATTCCGGGCACCAGGTTGGACGGCTCGAACGCGGCCTGCTCGATCTCGGCGAAGTAGTTCGAGGGGTTGCGGTTCAGCGTGAACTTCCCGATGGTGATCTCGGGGTAGTCGCCGTGCGGCCACACCTTGGTGAGGTCGAACGGGTTGAACCGGTAGTTCGCCGCGTCGTCGAAGGGCATGATCTGGACCTTGACGGTCCAGGACGGGAAGTCGCCCTTTCGGATGGACTCCCACAGGTCGCGGCGGTGCGCGTCCGGGTCGGCGGCCTCAAGCTCCTTCGCCTTGTCGGCAGTGAGGTTCTCGACGCCCTGGTCGGTCTTGAAGTGGTACTTGACCCAGAACTTCTCGCCCTTGGCGTTGTACCAGAGGAACGTGTGGCTGCCGAAGCCGTGCATGTGGCGCCAGGTCTTGGGCGTGCCGCGGTCGGTCATCAGGAACGACACCTGGTGGGCCGACTCGGGGTTGAGCGTCCAGAAGTCCCACTGCATGTTGTTGTCGCGCAGCTGGTTGTCGGCGCGGCGCTTCTGCGAGTGGATGAAGTCGGAGAACTTCGAGGGGTCGCGGATGAAGAAGATCGGCGTGTTGTTGCCGACGATGTCGTAGTTGCCGTGCTCGGTGTAGAACTTCAGCGCGAAGCCGCGCGGGTCGCGGGCGCTGTCAGCGCTGCCCAGCTCGCCGGCCACGGTGGAGAAGCGCAGCAGCAGCGGTGTCTTCTTCCCCTTCTGGAACAGGTCGGCCGAGGTGTACTGGCTGACGTCCTCGGTGATCTCCATCTCGCCGAAGGCGCCGCCGCCCTTGGCGTGCACGACGCGCTCGGGCACGCGCTCGCGGTTGAAGTGGGCCATCTTCTGGATCAGGAAGTGGTCCTGGAGCAGCAGCGGCCCGTTGGGGCCGACCGACTGCGACAAACCATCGCTGGGAGCCGGGTGACCGGCATCGTCCGTGCTGTAGGGAACGCTCAACTGCTCGCACCTTTCGAAAATGCTTGAAGAGGCCTCGAAATACGGCTGGGCCGGGCCCGCCGCGCCCTCTGCGGCGCAGGTCCCGGCTCGGGCGGTCAGCCGCCGGACTGGGTCCGCGCGGGCTCCCCGCCCCCGGATCCCGCCGCCTGTGCCTGGCATTGCGGACACACGCCCCAGAACACCACCTCGGCTTCGTCGACCGCGTAGCCGTGCGTGTTCGACGGCTCCACGCAGGGAGCCTCGCCCACCACGCAGTCGATGTCGGCGACCTCGCCGCAGGAGCGGCAGACCAGATGGTGGTGGTTGTCCCCGACCCGCGACTCGAACCGCGCGGGCGAGCCCGCGGGCTCGATCCGGCGGAGTAGGCCGGCCTTGGTCAGCGCATGCAGCGCGTCGTAGACCGCCTGGGTCGAGACGTGGCCGAGCGAGCCCCGCACGCCGCGCGCGATGCGCTCAGCGTCGAGGTGGTTGCCGGACCGGACCTGATCCATGATGGCCACCCGTGCCGCGGTGACCCTGAGTCCGGCCGAACGGAGATCGTCGGCGACGTTGTCCATGCGACCACCCTAGGCCACAAACTGGAATGATTCAAGAAAATGACAGACTCCAGACAACCGAGACAGCCGTCTGTGACCTGGTGTTCCCCGACACGCCGACTACAGAGCTTCACACCGGAGAAGGATCAGGGAACTCTGCGTAACAACCGTTTCCCGGAGACGGATACAGCGGCGTGACCCCCGCCACGTATCCTCCACGTATCCTCGCTGTGGCTCCCTTCTCCGGACAGCGGGAATCAGCCATGCGGTCGCGCCCGCTCCGTGACGGCACCCCCGCCCCCCGCATACGCTGCCGCCCCCAACTTGGAGCTCCGAATGCCCCACGACTCCTCGACCCCTACCCCGGCGGTCCTCGCCTCGGTTCGCGCCGGCGCCGCCGTGGCCGTGCTCGCGCTGCTGGCCGCCTGCTCGTCGGGCTCGGCCGAGCCCGACGACTCCGGGCAGCCGAGCGGTGACGGCGCGCCGTCCTCGCCGGAGGCCTCGCCCTCGCAGAAGCCCGAGAAGAGCGCGCCGATCACCGTGGCCATCGGCGGCGACGTGCACTTCGAGGGCGAGCTCCGCCAGCGCCTGGACTCCGACCCCGCCACCGCCCTCGGCGGGATCTCCGAGACCCTCTCGGCGGCCGACCTGGCCGTGGTGAACCTGGAGACCGCGGTCACCGACGGCGGCACGCCCGCGCCCGGCAAGCAGTTCGTCTTCCGCGCGCCGCAGACCACCTTCACGGCGCTGGAGTCCGCCGGAGTCGACGTCGCCTCGGTCGCCAACAACCACGGAATGGACTACGGCGCCACCGGGCTCCAGGACACCCTGGCCGGCGCTGAGGACGCCGGGTTCCCCCTCGTGGGCGCCGGCCAGAACGAGGAGGAGGCCTACGCGCCGCACGTCTTCGACACCGAAGGCGGCAAGGTGGCGGTCATCGGCGCCGCCGACGTCCTCGACAACCACCTCATCTCCGCCTGGACCGCGGGACCGGACAAGCCCGGCCTCGCCTCGGCCAAGAACGAGATGCGGAGCCGCCTGGTCGAGGCGGTCTCGGCTGCCGCCGAGGAGGCCGACACCGTCATCACCTATCTGCACTGGGGCCTGGAAGGCGACCACTGCCCCAAGGCGCACGCCCCCGGACTGGCCCAGGAGCTCGCCGACGCCGGCGCCGACGCCGTGGTCGGCGGTCACGCCCACGTGCTCTCCCCCGGCGGCTACCTGGGCGACACCTACGTCCACTACGGCCTGGGCAACTTCGCCTTCTACAACTACAGCGGACCCACCGCCGAGACCGGGGTGCTCAACCTCACTTTCCAGGACGGCGAGGTCGTCGGCGACGAATGGAAGCCCGGGCAGATCCAGGGCGGCGTCCCGGTGCTGTACGAAGGCGCCGCCGCCGAGGACGCGCACGCCACCTGGGAGTCGTTCCGCTCCCAGTGCGGCGTGGGACTCACCCCGGCCCCCGAAGGCCAGGAGGGCGAGGAGGAGCAGGCCGAGGCCGGATAGCGCCCGGCAGCGCCGCCGCCCCGGTGCCCACCGCGTACACGCGCCGCGGTCGGGCACCGGCGCGGCGCCGCGCCTAGAGGGTGTGGCTGTGCCCGGCCAGCACCGTGTCGATCTCCTCGATCAGCACCCGCTTGGCCGGCTCCTCCAGGAACGAGGCCGCCACCCCGTTGCGGGCCAGCGCGGTGAGGCCCTCGGCGCCCAGTCCCAGCTGCGCGGCGGTGCGGTACTCGTTGGTCAGGTCGGTCCCGAACATCGGGGGGTCGTCGCTGTTCAGGGTGACCGCCAGCCCGGCCTCCAGCATGCGCGGCAGCGGGTGGTCCCAGATCTCGGCGACGGCTCCGGTCCGCAGGTTGGAGGTGGGGGCGACGTCCAGCGGAACGCCCTCCTCGCGCAGCCGTTCGACGAGCGCGGGATCGCGCATGCTGGTGATCCCGTGGCCGATCCGCTCGGCGCGCAGCAGGTCGAGGGCTTCGTGCACCCGCTCGGGTCCCCCGATCTCGCCGGCGTGCGGCAGGCTGTGCAGTCCGGCCGCCCGGGCCCGGGCGAACAGCCCTGTCATCGGCCCCAGGGGGACCTCGACGCCGCCCACGCCGAACCCGACGACGCTCTCGGGCCCCTCGGCCAGGACGGCGTCCAGCGTCTGCTCGCCCTTGTCCACCCCGTAGTCGCCGGGGAAGTCCGGGATCCAGCGGAGCCGGATGCCGTGCCGACGCTCGGCCTCGGTACGCGCCGCCTCGATCCCGGCGAAGACGGTGCGCGCGGGCACGCCGCGCATCAGGTGGGCGTAGAGGCTGACGTGCACCTCGGCATAGCGGACGTTCTGCGACGCGAGCCGGGCGGCGACGTCGGCCGCCAGCAGCGCGAAGTCCTCCTCGTCGACCAGGGTCTGCACCGAAGCCAGATAGACCTCGATGAAGTGCGGGAAGTCCCGGAAGACGTACCAGTCGCGGACCTCCTCCAGGGAGCCGGGGACGTCGGCGACACCGTGCTTTCGGGCAAGCTCGAGCAGCGAGGCCGGCTGCATCGACCCTTCCAGGTGCACGTGCAGTTCGACTTTGGGGAGTTCTTGGATGAACGCCTCGAAGTCGGAGGCGAGTGTGGGGAGCTCCATTCCGGAGACGCTACTCAGCCGCGGGCCCGTCTCCAAGTCGAGGCCGCCGTTTCAGACGACGATCCGTCACATGCGACCGCGCCCCCGCGGCTGGCCGTATCCGGCCATACAGACGATCACGGCCCCGATGTCGGCGTTCCATGGGAACCGCGCCCCCACAGGGCCGAGTCAGAAGGTGCGTGATGACCACTTCCACTCGCGGCGCCTCCTGCCCGCACACGCCATCGCCGAACGGCCGCGCCGACGACGGCGAGGCGGCCGCCGGAGCCCAGCGCGGATCCCTCGACTCTGTGGCCACCTCGCTGTCCCGCGCCCCGCTGCGCAGGCTCCCGGCCCAGCAGCGCAGCATGGTCCGGGTGCAGCGGATGCTCGACGCCTGCGCCGAACTGCTCGACGAGGGCGGCTACAGCGACCTGTCGACGACCCGCATCGCCGAGCGCGCGGGGGTGGCGATCGGCTCGGTCTATCAGTTCTTCCCGGACAAGCGGGCCATTACCCAGGCGCTGGGGCTGCGCTACCTCGACCTGTTCACCGCCCGGGTACGCGAACGCCTCGCTACGGGCGACCACGGTCACTGGACCGGGGCGGCGGATGCGATCATCGACGAGTACCTGGAGATGCACCGCACCGTTCCCGGGTTCCGCAGCCTGCACTTCGGCGACGTGGTCGACACTCGGCTGCTGGACTCCGCGATCGAGAACAATCGCGTCATCGCCACCCGCATCCGGCACCTGCTCACCTCGGTGGGCGGCGCCGGAGAAAGCGAAGGCCTGGACCGGGCGGTGACCGTGGCCGTGGAGGCGGCCGATGCGGTCCTCAAGCTGGCGTTCCGCAGTGACGCCGACGGCGACCCGCGCCTCATCGAGGAGGCCAAGATCCTGCTGCGGAACTACCTCGGCCATCACTTCGGCTGAACTAGGCTGCGACATGCATGCTCAGCACGAATGAGGCCGGTCCAGATCGCCACGACGGCTTTCGGCATCCGAATACGGGAGGAGCCTTCAGTGCGAGCCGACAGCACCCCCACCCAGCCGACCACCGGCACAGCGGCCGGAATCCCCTTCGTCGCGGTGCCGCCCGCGGTCGCCGCCGACCACGCCCCCATGGTCATCGCGCTGCATGCGTTCGAGCCGCCGCGCAGTGAGGCCGCCCTGGCGGGCACCCTGCCGCTGGCCTCCCTGCCCGCCTGGCGCTTCTACCTCGGACTGCCGATGTTCGGCGCGCGCCTGCCCGAGGGCGGTGTCGCCGAGGTCAACCGGCGCGGACAGGCCGACTACCTGATCGAGCTGTACGGCCCCGTCGTCGAGCAGGCCGCCGCCGAAATCCCCCGCGCGGTCGGCGACCTCCGGGAGCGCTTCCCCGTCGCCGACTCCTCCGTCGGGCTGATGGGTGTGGGAGCGGGCGGCGCCGCGGCCCTGCTGGCGCTGGCGGAGAGCCGGCTGCCCATCGCCGCCGCCGGAGCCGTCAACCCGATCATCGAGCCCCGGGCCGTGCTCTCGGCACGCGAACGGCGGCTGGGCATCCCCTACACCTGGAACGACACCTCCCGCGAGGTCGCCGCCTGGCTGGACTTCTCGGCCCGCGCCGGCGACATCGCCGCCCGCCGGCCCCAGCCGCCGCTGCTGATCGTCAGCGGCCAGCAGGACGACGTCATCGCGCCCGAGCGCACCCGCGCCCTGCACGACGCGCTGGCCGCGCACTACCCCGACCAGGCCCTGCGGCACATCGAGGTCCCCGACCTCGCGCACACCATGGGACCCGAGCCGGGCCTGCAGCCGGGGCCGCCGGCGCCGGGCAACGTGCTCGCCGACCGCGCTCTGGTCGAGTGGTTCCACACCCACCTCCCGGTCGCCTCGCCGACCGGGGAGACCGTCCGGCTGAGCTGAGCAGGGCGGCGCACGGCAGGCAGGGCGCGCGTGCCGGCGGAGCCCACGCCCGGCCCGGCGGAGGCGGTCACATGCTCTCGGCCAGCTTGCGCGCGGTGATCAGCACCGGGTCCCACACCGGCGAGAACGGCGGCGCGTAGCCCAGGTCCATCGCCGCCACGTCCTCCACCGACATGCTGTTCCACAGCGCGGCGGCCAGCACGTCGATGCGCTTGCCGGCGTTCTCCCACCCCACGATCTGCGCGCCCAGCAGCCGCCGCGAGCGGCGCTCGGCCAGGAGCTTCAGCGTCATGGTCGCCGCTCCGGGGTAGTAGCCGGCCCGCGTCGTGGACTCCAGCGCGGCGGTCTCGAACTCGAACCCCGCTCGCTCGGCCTCGCGCTCGTTCAGCCCGGTTCTGGCCACCTCCAGTCCGCACACCTTGCTGATCGCCGTGCCCAGCACGCCGCCGAAGCGCGCGTAGCCGCCGCCGATGTTGGTTCCGGCCACGCGCCCCTGCTTGTTGGCGTGAGTGCCCAGCGCGATGGACACGGACTCCTGCGAGACGCGGTGCAGGCTCTGCACGCAGTCGCCGGCGGCCCACACCCCCTCGGCGGAGGTGCGCATCCGGGCGTCGACGGCGACGCCGCCGGTGGGGCCGATCTCGATCCCGGCGGCGCGCGCCAGGTCGCTGCCGGGCCGCACGCCCAGTCCGAGTACGACGATGTCGGTCCGATAGCTCGCGCGCTCGGTGACCACCGCTCGGGCGCGCCCGTCGGAGGCCGTCTCGATCCCTGTGACCGGCTCGTCCAAGTGCACTTCCACGCCCATCTTGACCAGGGCGTCGCGCACCAGGCGCCCCATGTCGGGGTCCAGCGTGGTCATGGGCTCCGGCGCCGCCTCGACGAGGTGCACCCGCATGCCGCGCTGCACGAACGCCTCGGCCATCTCCAGCCCGATGTAGCCGCCGCCGACCACCACGGCGGTACCCGGCCGCTCGGTGTCGACGACGTCGCGCACGGCGATGCCGTCGGAGAGCGTCTGCACGCCGAAGACGCCGGGCGCGTCCATCCCCGGCAGGTCGGGCCGCACCGGGACGGCGCCGGTGGCCACCATCAGCTGGTCGAACGGCTCCTCGCGCGCCTTCTCGCCGGCGCCGCGGACCCTGACCGTGCGGCGGTCGAGGTCGATCTCCTCGGCCTCGGTCGACGTGCGCACGTCGATCCCGTGGTCGCGGCGGAAAGTCGCGGGGTCACGCGAGATCAGCTCCTCGGGACTCGGTACTGTCTTGCCGACCAGATAGGGGATTCCGCATGCCGAGTACGATGTGTGGGGTCCGCGCTCCAGGGCGAGGATCTCCAGATCCTCCACGCCTCGCAGCCTCCGTGCCTGCGAGGCGGCGCTCATTCCCGCCGCGTCGCCGCCGATGACGATGAGCCGTGGCCGTGCGTTCACTCGCCGCTCCATGCAGTCTCCTCTTTCGGATGCTCCGGCGTCAGTCGGCCGCCGTTGCATGGGATCATCCCCGTGGCGGCCGGGAGACTCCCTGGTTTCAACGTGACGATCCATTGTTGCTAGGAGGGCGACTTACGTGACGGAACCGGCACCGGTGTTTGCCAGCGGCGTCGATCACGAACGGCTCACGTCCCAGCTGCGGTTCATCCTGGAGACCGACAAGCTGAAGCGCATCCTTCGGCGCAACATGCTGGTGGACGGCTCGCGCCGCGAGAACGACGCCGAGCACTCCTGGCACCTCGCGCTGGCCGCCCGCGTGTTCGCCGAGTACGCACCGGAGGGCACCGACATCGACCGCGTCGTGGAGATGCTGGTGCTGCACGACATCGTCGAGATCGACGCCGGTGACACGTTCATCTACGACACACACCAGGCCGGCTCCCAGCCCGAGCGGGAGCGCGCCGCGGCCGACCGCATCTTCGCGCTGCTGCCCGACGACCAGGCGCAGCGCACACGCGCGCTGTGGGAGGAGTTCGAGGAGCGCACGACCCCCGAGGCACGCTTCGCCAAGGCGATCGACCGGCTGGCGCCGATGCTGGCCAACTGGCACACCGAGGGCGGCACGTGGGTCCGCCACGGGGTGACCCGCTCGCAGGTCGCCGAGAAGGTGAAGGTCATCGCCGAAGGCTCGGAGGCGTTGGGCGCCTACGCGGTGGCGCTGATCGAGGACGCCGAGCGCCGCGGGTACCTGGCTTCCGGCTGAGGGGGCGCAGAAGGGCGGTGCGCCGCCCGTGCGCCCGCCCGGCGGTCGGGAGACCCGCGTGCGTCCGCCGCCGGGCGCCTCAGAACTGCTCGAGGACGAGCTGGGCGGCCGCTGTCAGTCCGACGGCCACGACCAGCCCGCGCAGCGCGAAGGGCTTGAGCTTGCGGCCCAGGCGCGCGCCGGCGTAGCCGCCGATGATCGACCCGGCCGCGATCAGCGCCGCCGCCGGCCACGAGGGCGAGCCGAAGGTGATGTAGAAGACCGCCGCCGTCGCGTTGACCGTGGCGGCGAGCGCGTTCTTCAGCGCGTTGACGCGCTGCATGTCGTCGTCCAGGGCGGTGCCCAGGATGCTGATCAGCACGATCCCCTGCGCGGCGGCGAAGTAGCCGCCGTAGGTGCCGGCGGCGTAGACGCCCAGCGGCAGCAGCGGGCCGCGCCTCGAACCGGCGTGCCTGCGCTTGCGCAGCCATGCGGCGATGCGCGGCTGGACGACGATGAGAACGCAGGCGAGGCCGATGAGCACGGGAACCACGCGCTCGAAGACCTCGGAGGGCAGGTTCAGCAGCAGCACTCCGCCGGTCACTGCACCCAGGCAGGACATCGCGGCCAGCCGCACGACGCGGCGGCCCTGGCCGCGCAGCTCGCGCCGGTAGCCGAACGTTCCGGTGAGCGCGCCCGGCGCCAGGCCGATGCTGTTGGAGATCGACGCGGTCACCGGCGGGTAGCCGAAGGCGAGCAGAACGGGGAAGGTGAACAGGGTCCCGGAACCCACGACCGCGTTGACCCCGCCGGCGCCGATTCCCGCCAGCAGAATGGCAAGCGCCTCCCACGGACTCAATTGACACCTTTCACGACGAGTGCGCGAGCAGCGGCGGGAGCACACTGTCGGCGGACCGGCTCCACACGCCGCGTGGACGGCCGGACGAGGCCGCTGACCTGGCCGGACTCGACGTCCACTGCATACAGTCTACGTGGCACGCGCCCGTCGGGGCGCCGGTTCGGAACGCGCCCTCCGTCACATCGGACATCCGCCGCAAACCACACCATGCGCCGCCTGCGACCTCGTATCATCCCGCTCAGTATCGGACTTGCGACCGAACGTATTGCAAGTTTTCGCCCACTTGGCTATGGCCCACTCGGGCTATATCAGAAATGGGCCCAATGGGGCCTGTCGGTCGTCTCCGCCGGTCCGTAGTTTCAACCACAGCGGTGAGGTAGGACATAGCGAGCCGAACCCCGGCCCGCCGCGAAGAGCCGACCCCCTGTTTGGACCCGCGAGCGGGACTCGTTCCCGGCCGTGTCCGCCCCCACCGAATCCCGCGCCGGCGACCGCGCCCGCCGGCGCATCCGACACACATGTGATCTTGGGAGTGGGGCAACATGTGGACTGCAGAAATGACGACCCGCGCACTGTGCCGCGAGGTCGACCCCGACGCGCTCTTCGTCCAGGGCGCAGCGCAGAACCGCGCCAAACTGATCTGCCGCGGCTGCCCGGTGCGCACCGAGTGCCTGGCCGAGGCCCTGGACGGCCGCATCGAGTTCGGGGTATGGGGAGGGATGACCGAACGCGAGCGCCGGGCCCTGCTGCGGCGGCGGCCCGACGTCACCTCGTGGTGGGATCTGCTGACGGCCGCACGGGCACGCTACGAGCGGGAGAACTCGGAGACGGCAGGGGAAGGCTGGCTCCAGGACTCCGCGTTCGCCGACCGTGCCCCGGCCGGGGCCGAGCGGTGAGCCCGGCCCCGCGCGGCGGGGAAGGGCGGGCGGCTCGGCCGCAGGGCTGAATCCGTCCCGCCGCACCCCGCGGCGCGCTCGCCGCCCACCGCGGCGGCCGTCCGCGCCTTCGCGGCGCATCCGCGAAGGCGCGGACCCGCAACCGGCACCGGCCGGTCCGCGAAGCTTCCCACCGAAGCCGTGAAGGAGCGGCGGGGCCCCGGGGCCGCTCGGAAGGCGGCCCCGGGCCCGGTCGCCTCCCGGGCCCGCCCACAGCGCACCTGAGCGGCGCCACGGGGCGCCTCAGGTCTGCAGGCGCCGCTTGGACACCGTCCCGTTGGCGTCCGGTTCGGCGGCAGGGGACTCGGAGGGGGAACCGCCCGCGTCGCGGACGCGCTCGAACATGCCGCCGATGCCCTCCAGCGCCTTGCCCATCTCGCTGGGCACGATCCACACCTTGTTGGCGTCGCCGCGCGCGATCTCCGGGAGCTTCTGCAGGTACTGGTAGGCCAGGACCTCCCGGCTCACGTCGCCGGCCTTCAGCGCCCTGGCGACCATGGTGATCGCGTCCGCCTCACCGCGGGCGCGCACGGTCATCGCCTCGGCCTCGGCCTTCGCGCGGACCTTCTCGGCGTCGGCGGCGCCCTGGGCGCTGAGCACCGCGGCCGACTGCTCGCCTTCGGCGCGCAGGATCGCCGACTGCTTCTGGCCTTCGGCGCTGAGGACCTCCGCGCGCTTGTCTCGGTCGGCGCGCATCTGCTTCTCCATCGCCTCTTGGACGGACTCCGGGGGCTCGATGGCCTTCAGCTCGACCCGGCTGACCTCGATGCCCCACTCGGCCGTGGCCTCGTCCAGTACCGCGCGCAGCTCGCGGTTGATCTGGTCGCGCGAGGTGAGGGTCTGCTCCAGGTCCATCCCGCCGACGACGTTGCGCAGTGTCGCCGAGGCCAGCTGCTCGACCGCCTGGATGAAGCTGGCGACCTTGTAGGTGGCGTTGTAGGGGTCGGTGACCCGGACGTAGACCGCGGTGTCGACGTTGACCGACAGGTTGTCCTGGGTGATGGCGGCCTGCGGCGGGAAGCTGACCACCTGGACGCGCAGGTCGATGCGCTCGCGGACGTGGTCGACGAACGGGACCACGATGTTGAATCCGGAGCTGAGGGTGCGGTGGTAGCCGCCGAACCGCTCCACGACGTCGGCCATGGCCTGCGGGACGATACGGACGCTTCGCCAGCCGATCACGGCCAGGATGGCGACGAAGATCAGCAGGATGATGACGATGGTTCCCATCGGGGCGGCTCCGGCTCTCCTGTCAGGGGGGACACAGGCGGTCACTGCGCGGCCGCCGTGGCACCCGGCCGGCGGCGGCCTGTGCGCGGGCGGCACGGCCACCGGCACACGCGGCGATCATAAGGCGGATGTACCCGCCCGTCCCCGGAAGAGCCCGTTGACCATGCACCAAACCGGCACCACCTGGCCGCATGCGGACAGCGCTCCCATTTGCGGCCATCCGGATCCGACGATTAGCCCCGTCCCGTTCGGCTAACGCGGCGGACGCCGCCCCAGCGGTGCGGCTCAGACCGCGCGGGCGCTCCACCGCTCGCCGTCGCGCTCCACCTTCAGGGAAAGCCCGAACGTCTCGCTCAGGTTCTCTCCCGTCATGGCGTACTCCACCGGACCGGAGGCCGTCACCCTTCCGTCGCGCATCATCAGCACGTGGGTGAACCCCGCCGGGATCTCCTCGACGTGGTGCGACACGATCACCAGCGCCGGGGAGTCGATGTCGCCGGCCAGCGCGGCCAGCCGGCCGAGCAGGTCCTCGCGACCGCCCAGGTCGAGGCCCGCGGCGGGCTCGTCGAGTAGCAGCAGCTCGGGGTCGGCCATGAGCGAGCGGGCGATCAGCACCCGCTTGCGCTCGCCCTCGGACAGGGTGCCGTAGCGCCTGTCGGCCAGGCGGCCCGCACCCCAGCGCGCCAGCAGCGCCCGCCCGCGGCCGTAGTCGACGGTGCCGTACTCCTCGCCGAAGCGGCCCAGGTAGCCGTAGGCGGCGCTGACGACGAGGTCGAGGGACGTCATCGAGTCGGGGACGCGGTTGGCCACCGCGGAGCCGGCGAAGCCCACGAGGCTGCGCAGCTCGGTCGCTCCGGCTTCGGCCAGCGGCTCGCCGAGGATCTCGGCTGTACCGGCGCCGGGCGCCAGCTGCGCGGCCGCCACGCTCAGCAGCGAGGTCTTGCCCGCGCCGTTGGGACCGAGCACCACCCAGCGTTCGTCCTCCTCGACGGTCCACTCCACGTCGCGAAGCAGTTCCGCATCGCCGCGGCGCACCGTCACGCCGCGCATGCGCAGCACCTGGCCGTTCATCGCACTCTCTCCGTCGTCATACAGGGGATCGGGGATTCGAGCCGCCCGCCGCTGTACGGCCGCGGGGACCCAGACCGCACGGCCCGTCGGCGCATGCGGGGCCTCAGCGGCGGCGGGCCCCACCGATGCGAACCTACTGGACGCGGCTCACGCTGCGCTCACCGATCCAGGGCATCTAGGCTGAACCCGATGCTGCGAGAACTCTCATCCGCACAGCTCGTCGCGTGGGGCAACGCCTGGCTCGCGGGCCGGGCCGGGCTGGACGACGCCGTCGGCGCGGTCGAAAGGGACACCGGGCCGCACGTCGTCGGCCGGGTGGCCGACGGCCTGCCCTTCGAGCAGGGCGCGGCGCTGCGCTCCGCGCTGGCTCGCCTGCGCCCCCGCGGGCTGAGCGCCTTCCGGCTCTGCCTGCCCGTCCCCGGCGACCCGCTGGGCCTGGTCGGCGGCAACGAGCTGAACATGGCGGCCGTCGACGCGCGCGAGGCGGTGCTGCTGCGGCTGGAGGAGACGCGCATCGGCCTGGTTCCCAGCGAGGACCGGCGCGGGTCCTCCTACGTTGGGGTGTCCTGGACCCCCTACCCGGCGGCAGCGGCCGACCCCGAGCCCGTCCCGCTGGCCGACGCCGAGCACGGGCTGCAGTCGGCCATCCGCGAGTCCGCGGCGCTGTTCGGCCGGGTCGACGACATCTCCTCCTGGGGCCCGGAGGTCACCCGCGCACTGGCCGACCTGCGCGACGCCGACCGCGCGCCCACCCCCGGCCTGGCACCCGGCCATCCGCAGCGCGCGCACCGGCTCGCGGCTCAGGCCGACCGGCTGGCCGTCGTGGTGCGCCTGGCGAGCGACGACGAAGGGCGCGGCCTCAGCGCCGGGCAGATGCAGTCCAGACGCGAGGCGCTGCGCATGCTCGACAGCGCGGTGCGCCGGGCCCGGGTCGCCGCCTACGGCGCCGCCGCCGAGTGAACCGCGTGCGGCCGAGCAGGGGCAGGGCCGCGTCCCCACGACCCCGGGGCCGCCGCCCGGGACATCAGGGGAAAGCCAGGGACGTCACCGGATTCGCGCCGCGGGGCCCGGCGCCGATACTCGGACCATGAACGAGACGGCATCCCCACCATCGGCGGGCACGGAGCACCTGCGGGCCTCAGACGCCGACCGCGACCGCGTAGCCGAGCTTCTCGCCACGGCGTTGAGCGAGGGCCGGCTCAGCCACGACGAGCACAGCGAGCGCATGGACACCGCCTACTCCGCGCGGACCCTGGGCGAGCTCGCCCCGCTCACCTCGGATTTGCCGGAGGGCGCCGTCGCGGCGGACGCACCCGGTGACCTGTCGCGCTCGTCCGACGGCACCGAGAACATCCGCACCGTCCTCGCCCATGCCGAGCGGAAGGGCCGCTGGCTGGTCGAGCCGCGAACCAACGTCACCGTGCTGCTGGGCAGCGCCGTGCTGGACATGCGCTCCGCTGTGCTCTCCGCGGGAGAGGTCAACGTCCAGGTGGCCCTCGCGCTCGGCAGCCTGGAGGTCCTCGTGCCCCCGGGGGTGCGCGTGGTCAACCGGGCGTCGGAGGTCATGAGCGCCGCAAGCGTGCGCACCGAGCAGGCGGCCGACCCCGGTGCGCCTACCGTGGTGATCACCGGGAAATCCTGGCTCTCGTCCATGAAGGCCAAGACCAAGGAGCCCAAGCCCGCCAAGCGCAAACGCCGGCACGGCTGCCGCTGATCCGGGCGGACGGCCGCACGGCGGGCCACGCGAAGACGACGAGGGAAGACAGCAGAGGGACGGCCATCCGCCATGGAACCCGAACACATCCGCGCCTCCGACGCCGACCGCGACCACGTGTCCCAGCGGCTGCGCGAGGCGGTCGCCGAAGGGCGGCTGACACAGGCCGAGCACGAGGAGCGGATCGACGCCCTGTATCGGGCCAAGACCGTCGGCGACCTCACCGAGATCACCCGTGACCTCCCCCTGCCCAGCGAGGCCGATCTCAGCGGCGACCGGGACTCCCCGATGTCCGCCGCGACCGAGGAGGCCCGGCGCATGGCGACCGAGAGCACCGGCCGCGAGAACATCGTCGCCGTGTTCGGGGGCGCCGAGCGCAAGGGGCGCTGGCTGGTCGAGCCGCGCACCAACATCTCCGTGCTCTGCGGCGGAGTCGAGCTGGACCTGCGCGAGGCCGTGCTGTCGCAGCGCGAGGTCACCATCCAGTGCGCCGTCATCCTGGGCGGCCTGCAGATCACCGTGCCCCACGGGGTGCGTGTGGTGAACAACACAGCAGGCATCCTCGGCGGGACGAGCATGCACGGCACCGACGCGGTCACCGATCCGAATCATCCCGTTATCCGGCTTACGGGTACCTGCATGCTCGGCGGCATCGAGGTCAAGGCGAAGCGGCCCAAGCGCAAGCGGAAGAAGGACCGGTGACATCCGGTGACCTGCAGGTCTACCGGATAGTGAGCGTCAGGTGAACGTACGGGCGCTGGGCGCGGCCCTGCCCGCCCGCCCGAAAAGTCGGGCGAGTACCGTGGTGCACGCCATGAATGATCACACCACGCTCCTGGTAACGGTGACCGGCCGCGACCGCCCAGGCGTCAGCGCGCGGTTGCTCAGCACCCTGTCCGTGTTCCCTGTGATCCTCGTCGACCTCGAACAGGTCGTCGTGGGAGGACGTCTCGTCCTCAGCGCACTCGTGACCGTCGACGAAAGCGTCGCCCCCGGCGTCAGACACGACCGGGTCTTCACCGAGATCCGCAGCGCCGTCGACAAGACCTGCATCGACCTCGACATGGACGTCGAGTTCTCGAACGGAAACGGGCGCGTCACCGCCGCGTCCGCCGAGCAGCTGCACGTCACCGTCCTGGCCGACCCGCTGCGCCCCGGCGCCCTCGGTGCGATCGCGTCGTGCGTCGCCCGCGCCGGAGCCAACATCGAGCGCATCGAGCGTCTCGCCAGCTACCCCGTCACCTCCATCGAGCTGGACATCTCGGGTGCCGACCCCGAGCGGCTGCGCGGCGACCTGTCGATGGAGGCCGCGACCCAGTCGATCGACGTGGCGCTCCAGCCCAGCGGCCTGCACCGCCGGGGCAAGCACCTGATCGTGATGGACGTCGACTCCACACTGATCCAGGGCGAGGTGATCGAGCTTCTTGCCGAGCACGCCGGCTGTGCCGAAGAGGTCGCCCGCGTGACCGAGGAGGCCATGCGCGGCGAGCTCGACTTCGAGGACTCGCTGCGCCGCCGCGTCGCCCTGCTCAAGGGCCTGGACGCCTCCGCGGTGGACGAGGTGCGCGAGAAGCTGGTACTCGCACCGGGCGCCCGCACTCTGGTTCGCACACTCAAGCGGCTGGGTTACGAGTGCGCGATCGTCAGCGGCGGCTTCGCGCAGGTCACCGATGCGCTGGTGGAGCGGCTCGGGATCGACTACTCCATGGCCAACACGCTGGAGATCGTCGACGGCAAGCTCACCGGGCAGCTGGTGGGCCCCATCGTCGACCGGAAGGGCAAGGCCGAGGCGCTGCGCCGCTTCGCGGGCGAGGCGGGCGTGCCGCTGAACCAGACGGTAGCCATCGGCGACGGAGCCAACGACCTGGACATGCTGCAGGCGGCCGGGCTGGGCGTGGCGTTCAACGCCAAGCCGGTGGTGCGCGAGCAGGCCGACACCTCGGTCAGCGTCCCCTATCTGGACACCATCGTCTATCTCCTCGGCGTCTCCCGCGAGGAGGTCGAGGCCGCCGACCGCGGCGCAGACCCGGAGGAGGTCGCGGCCGACTGAGGCCGCACGCCGACTCAGATCGGCCCACCGCTCCGGTCGGCCGTCCGCAGAACACCGCGCGCGCCGGTTCGGACCCACGTCCGAGCCGGCGCGCGTGTTTCCTGGTTCTGCATCGCGATGCACGAGTCATGAACTCATACAGCGTTCGCATGTAACCGGACCGGCGCGGTTCGAGAGTGCCGAGTGCCGGTTGTTTTCGGGCATAAAAAAAGGCGGGGGCGCAACCCGAACAAACGGGCCACACCCCCACCAACAAAAAATGCGGCAGCAACCTACTCTCCCACCCCCACCATGAAGGCAGTACCATCGGCGCAAAGA